>JAQBRY010000001.1 GCA_028286245.1 Candidatus Saccharimonadota bacterium
CGCACTAAACAGTCAACCCTGTACGTTTAACTTTGCTCCCGGCGTAGTAGATCTAGCCACCGATACCACTCACGGTACAGTCGGTGTTTATACGCCTGGCGTTTATTGTATGACCGGCGCGGCCTCAATAGGAGGTGGTGGAACCATCACCTTAACCGGAGGTGGAACTTACATATTCCGAATGGATGGAGCCCTCACGTCATCTGCAAACTCAATCGTTACTGCTAGTGGCGCATCAGCCTGTAATGTATGGTGGACGCCAACTTCGGCTACAACCTTGGGAGCAAACTCCACCTTTATTGGCACCGTTATCGACCCTTCCGGGGTAACTATCGGCGATACCGTTGCTTGGAATGGGCGCGCGCTGGCCTTTGGAGGCACCGTCTCCACAACCCGCGACACAGTAAATACCGTCCCTAGCTGCTCGGCCGCTTCTGTAGCCAACCCACTGGCAGGCGCAAATGGCGCAAATGTAGCCACCACTCCAACACTTCCCAATACGGGAAGCGCTGCCGTCCACCATGACAATACGCTAATGGTAAGCGTATCTGCGATTGCACTGGCTACGGTCCTGGCAATCTACTTAAACCGTAGAGAGTTACAGTCACTCATTGGGCGCGCCTAAAAAGCGAAAGAACGCGTTTACCCGCCATGTGTTAGGTATAGGGCTGTTGCTAGCCAGCTGCCTGGGGCTTTCAGTAGTTATTGCGCTACATGGCACACAAACTTCGGTCGCAAGCCGACCACCGTCCGAGAGTACTAAACCTGCAGCCTTAGCACCCCCAGTTTCTACCGTGCCCAACATCGGGCTGCCTTCACGGTTAGTTATTCCAAAACTACAGATCGATGCCTCGGTTAAATACATGGGCACTACAGCCTCAGGCGAAATGGAGGTACCAACCACTATTGTCGATGTAGGCTGGTACAAGTATGGCGCCCTTCCGGGTAACACCGGTACCGCCGTAATGGCTGGACACATTGATGGACCCAAGGGGCAACCGGCGATTTTTGCTAACATATCAAAGCTACAAGCCGGCGACACATTGTCGGTAGTCGACAGCGCCGGCAGAGCGACCTCATTTGTAGTGACAGGATCAAAAGTATACGAACAGAACGAAAAACCTCAAGAAGTTTTTAACAGTAGCTCCGGCGCACACCTCAATTTAATCACCTGTGCCGGAGACTGGGATTCGAGCAGCCGTCACTTCCTAGAGCGGCTGGTAATATTTACCGATAAAGCTACTTAACGGCCCCTCCACTTATTTTGATATAGTAATGGCATGAGAACTATACACAGAGACATAGTCGGTGCCTTTATTTTTTCGAGGGATAACAAAGTACTTCTGGGGCAGAGCATTAAAGGCGGCGTATACCAGAATCTGTGGGTGGTACCCGGTGGCGGTATCGAGGATGGCGAAACTAAACTCGAAGCACTCATCAGAGAAATCCAAGAAGAGGTCGGCCTCGATATTCGCAAGGCGGGTATCGAACAGCTAACGCATGTTAGTAAGGGCCAAAGCGAAAAAATCCTCCGGGGTACCGGTGAACGTGTTATTGTCGTTATGACGTTTTATGACTTTAAGGTTAGCCTACCGTTCGTGGCATCCAAGCTGCCTCTCCGCAGCGAAGATGATTTTACTGATGCTACCTGGTTCAGTCCTGAAGAAATTGAAACCCTGATGTTAGGACCTCCCACTGCAGCCGTATTAGAACACCTAAGTTTTCTACAGACTAAATGAAAGCCCTGGACTAAGACTGCGTACACATGGCACGCAGCTGAGTATACTAAAAACTATTTTTATGATATTGTCATTATATGAATAAATTTGAGCAATTACTTTCTCGAAGGAGAGAGCAGCAAATGCAACTTGCTGTGGAGAAAGCAGCCGAGCTAGCTACGAAAGCTGTGACTGAAGCAACTATAAATTTGCTCCCCTATCCTGACGGGAGAAATCTAAATGATATTTTCGGTGAGCAATCAGTCATTGTTGAAGAATTTGTTGACATGCTGACTAACCAAAGTAAATTTGGCGGTATTGTAATCAATAGTCGTCTACGCGGGTATAAAATAGGACGACGAGTACCAGATCCCCAACGCACTGATAACAAATCTACGAGGGACGTGTACTTATGCTCTGATAAGACGCTACGCGAGCACGTTCAAGATACGCACACTCTTGCTGGCACTACACGAGTAGTCCAACCCCTCCAGCCTGGTCTTATCGAAACTGGCAAATACGAATACTCTGGATGGAATGAGGGCTACGTTGATAGTGACAGCAGGACTGGAAACGGATCACCTATATTCACATTTACCGCATATCCTATTGAAGAGATACTTCTCGATTACGCCCAAAACGCGCTGCCAGAATACCGCGTAGAAGCTTGAGAAGCGCGCATCGATATTCATATTCTTATTTAAGAACAAAAGCGTACGCATTATGCCAGCCGCACAAGACATTGGCGGATATTAACTCATACTTGAGATTATAAGCAGTACCGGTTTGCCTGCTTTATACTATATTGTTCGATGTGACAAATCTTACTCATAATAAGTTTAGGGTACTGTACACTGAGCCTTATGAAGAGCAAGTACGATGTATACCAGCCCAGTAAGCTCATCCAAGATTTTCACGCAGCGCCGGACTCGTACTACGAGTCGGATGACATTACTATCTCGCCTTTTACCAAGGTAGGCGCACTGTCGGACAAAGCTGAGACAAACGTCACTAGCGGTCCGACCTTTCAGAGTTACGTGCAGCCACCGCGTCAGCCAGTTTTTGCGCCTGGTTTTTCTTTTGCCGATTTTTTGAATCGGCGCAACAAGCCGCAATCACGCAAGATTACTGTCAAAACCGACGAGGATGATAACCTAGCGACGCATAATGAGCTAGCCAAGGTTTTTAGCGGCATGATTGCACAGACATATAGAAGTATCATCAAGTTTGTAAAAAAATATTATTTTTTGACACTCGCAAGTTGCAAACGAGCCCTCTACACCGGGACGAGCCGGGGACCGAGAGCAATTGTTGCTGCATCAGCACTATTCCTACTGGTGCTACTCGGGCTTTACAGTACGGCCATTGCACCAAAAATAAACCGCAAGCCAACACCGGCGAATCTAATGACTACTAATTCATCGTCTACAGCCGGTAGTGGCCAGCCCAAGAACTCATCTGCTGGCAACACCTCTACCCACGGCACTAATGGTGGCACCACATCCAGCAATTCGAGCAGCGCTCAGGCGGCAACACACCAGCCGACTACAACGACTACACTGCCCTCGACCCAGACACCGGCAGTCGGTGGGTACGGTGGTGGCGCACCGGTCAGTAGCGATGTGCCCGCTGGCATTCCCGGCGTCACCACGCCCGTGCCTGCAACCATACCGGGCCAAAGTGTCGACTCTGACGGTAAGCCAGTAGTCGTAACGAGCCCAATCACCATAACTCTTAACTAATAAACGCTTCTGCTTGCAATACATCGACATGCGATTACAATCATTTGTAATGCGTCGACCTAGACTATTTTCTTCAAAATCAAACTATCAAAATAAGGACGGTATTGGAGTCGATGCGCCCATGGGAACGGAATTTATGATCCTAGAAGGCGTGTTGGGGCTGCGCGAAAAACTACATGCTGACCCAGCTTTTAGAGAATCATTTGCGCAGACTATGCAGGAGGCGCTCCTCCGCAGCGGCGTCATAAACAGAGAAGAAAGCCTGGCTAATACACAAGCGTACGGTGACGATGGCTCTGTTAGTCAGACATTGCCAGATGCAGTACATGAACGTCGTGCAGAACTGTTTTTTGATGTTTTGCGTCTGGTTGCCTCACTCGGCGAGAGTAGCGCAGAGGGAACAGATACATCAGTAGTTGCCCAGGATTTTGCAAATGCCCTAAGGTATGAGATCGGTACAGCAGTCGCGGGAGCCTACCAAGCCGGTAACGAAGCAATCCCCTACCTGCTCCAGGACGAACGCGCCCTTGGTGCATCTCTCCCGGGCATAGGTATGATTGTCGTTGTAGACCGCCTAAAAACTGCAAACATAACTAAAATAGGGGACATAGAAGTTTAACCAACCACACCTGCATCATCTAAAATACGCCGTAAGTCGTCATAGCTGTCGGAAAGTAGTATAATTCCTGCCATATGGCACTCTACAAAAACAATGCAGGCGCCCTCACTGCCATTAACGAAGTCAGGATTGAGCTTGAGCGTGATATTCAACGGCTGAGCGAGCAAAACCTTGATGCAATTTTTGGCCTTGAATTTGTAGCCACAGAATTTGAGCACAATGGGCTGCGGCTTGATTCGGTGGCGTTTGACCGCAGTACAAATTCGTTTGTCATCATCGAGTACAAACGCGATAAAAGTTTTAGCGTGGTAGATCAAGGCTATGCTTACTTGGCGCTGCTACTCAACAACAAGGCCGAATTTATTTTGCTCTACAACGAAAACACCGGGCGACAGCTCACGAAAGCAGCCGTTGACTGGACCCAGTCACGCGTAATTTTTGTGGCTCAGAACTTTACCATTCATCAGCAACAGGCCATTAATTTTAAGGACATGCCCATCGAACTGTGGCAGGTCAAATGGTACGACAATCACACAATATTATTTAACCAACTCAAAGCCAGCGACAAAACCGAATCCATAAAAACCGTCACCCGTGACTCAACGGTTCAATCCGTGAGCAATGAGGTTAAGGTATACAACGTGGCCGATCATTTTACCGGTGCTAAAAGTAGTACCTACGAACTCTATGAGTTATTACGCGACAAGGTACTGGCACTAGCACCAAGTGTGCACGAAAATCCACGCGGAAATTACATAGGGTTTTCTCTCCGCGAAAACGGCAATGACACTTTTGTGTATACACAGATTCAAGTTGGCGCTATAAAGCTGATTATCCCGCGTATCCGGCCTGAGGATGTTAACGATCCGCTTGGCGCTATTGAATATAAAAAGAATAGTTTCGAAAACAAGAACACGCCGGAAAGTATACTCAGCGTCCGTACCGAAGCCGACACCGACTACGCCGTCAGTATCCTGCGCCAAGTCCTCGAGCTTAAGTTCTAGACTTTTGTTATACTTACCGCATGTATAAAGCCCTCATTTTTGATTTTTTTGGAGTATTTTGCCCAGATATTTCATTTGACTGGCTTAAGCAATCAGTCCCCGATTATCAGGCAATACTTCCCGAATATAAGGCACTCTGCGCTAAGAGTGATTACGGCCTGATTAGCAGGGCAGATTTTACTGATGGCCTCTCGAAATTATCGGGCATCCCGGCTGCCGATATAGCCAGTAGTATTCAGGGTAACATTATTATTAAACAAGACCTCGTGTCGTTTGTGCAGCAACTGCGCAGTAGTGGCTACAAAATTGCCTGTCTGTCTAACGGCACAGTGGAATGGACGCAAAAAGTAATTGATGACAATGGGCTCACCGAACTTTTTGATCAAACCGTGATATCCGGAGATGTTGGTGTAATTAAACCAAGCCCGGCAATTTACAAGGTCACCCTGAAGCGGCTGGGCGTTACGGCCAGCCAGGCTGTTTTTGTTGACGACAGGGCAGTGAATACGGAAGCAGCCGAGGCATGCGGCATAAAAAGCTTTTTATTTACCGATACACAAAAATTAATAGCAGAATTAAAAGCAGCAGGTATTAGCTAAATGACTGTCGTCAAGCAAACACAAGAATTTTCGCTCTGTCTTTTTCCCGAAGCAGACTGGTCAAATAAACTACTCGCATTTCGGTCCCAGCTCGCGGACTCGCCCTACCGAGATGATCCTCCACACATGACCCTACTTCGCGGTATCACAGCCCCTATGCCGCTCGACGATACCGAGCTAATTCAGGCCATACAAAGTATAACTAGGATTGAAAGCACGCTGCCAATGGTTGCTACCGTCAGTGACGTAGCAAACAAAAGTAACCATCTGTACAGCTCTTCGAGCGGGCTTCTCCTTGAACCAGAAGCGGCGCTGACTGTCTTTCGTCGCAGGCTGACCAGCAGCCTGCAGGAACACGGCTTTTTTATAGAGCAGGCTGAACTAGATAGCTTCCTAGCGCACATTACCATACGTTTGGGCGTTCCACTCCATGGAGAACTGCTCGCGCATGCTAAAGATAAGTTCGTAGGTACAACAGTCAATTTAACGAGCTGGGCTATATTTAGACTTGAGCTTAATGATGAAGCTAGGCAGATGCGACAAGTACAGCCCTAACCGGGTTATTTGTTACTATGTAAGCATGCTCGACAAAATTGTAGGTAAGTATTCAATTGTTAAAAACCGTACGGTTAACGTTAACTACACGCCTGTAGATGCTATTACCAGCAGCAAAATCACAAACCCGGGCGGTGCCTATCTAACCGTATTATTCCCACCATGGCACGGCGGTGTCGCCGTATACGACAAACTAACACGGCGCTTAGTAAAAAATGGTTCGGCCGTGCTTGCCTACAAGTTTCATGGTCAAATCTTGCAACCCGACGTCCAAATGGTTATCAAATCTTACGAACATATCCAAAAAACAGTTACTAACAAAATTCACGAACTCGTAGAAAAATATAGTTATCAGTACGTGGACCTCACGGCTTGTAGCCTGGGTAATGTTGCACTCTTGTTGGTGGCCAGTACGTATCCTGATTTCCGAAAGGCAACGTTAATAGTGTCCGGCAGTACCTTGGCGCGTGACATGTGGGAGGGTAGTCGAACAGGGATTATTAGGCAGCAATTTGAAGCTACAGGAATAACCGAATCAATGCTTAGCAAAGCCTGGGCCAATTTAGCACCTTCGAGCCATGTAGCAGCGCTTGCCGGCAAAGAAGTTACTATGTATATATCCGGCACCGACAAAGTTATACCGGCACGCTATCAGCAGGAGATGGCCGACGCCGTGCTAGCCGTCAACCCTAAAACACGCGTCTACGTATATGCAAGAGGTCATGTAGCCAGCGTTGCAGGCTATGGTCTTCATGGTAAGTTATAAAAATAAGCACCACTTTGTAAAATAATAATTAATTATTTGAACAGACGCTGAGTGGGTGCTCTAAGAACGTTTTTTGGCAATGATGTTCTGGGCTTCTATGAGTGTGTCCACTATTTGCGAAACATCTTCAGTTGCATGTACTACGTACAGTAGTTCACCTTTGGCGTTAAAAACTGGAGAATTCGTAATTCGCCACCATCGCTCCATATACTTTCCTTTGTGGTTAGGTGGCAGTTTGATGTCATATCGCTGCACAGGAATAGTATGAGACGCTCCATGACGGAGAACATAGTCAAACGATTCTCTCATATTATTAATGCCCTTGGCTTTTGCTGTAACCGGATTTTCCGGAAATACTTCTGCAATATTTCGTCCTACGAGATCTGACGGTTCACTAAAAGTAAGTTCATAATAGTAGTCGGTGGCTGCCACGATTGTTAAGTCAGGAGTCAAAACTAAAAGTGCTGTAGGTAAAGAACTGAAAATAGTTTTAGTATCGAGAGAAGGCTTACTCATGGCGTACTCACTTGTGTTATATTTACAACTGTACGCCAGTTAATATTTGTTATCTAGACTGGTATTTGTCACCCTATATTTCTAAATAGTATACCTTATATACCAAACTCGTATTTATCATTAGTATATGTTATTATAGTATAATGAAAACTTACGTTACTTCCGAATACGCTGATATAATTTTGGCTTCAGCGGAAACGGAATTGTTAACACACCCTGCGGCAGCTGCAGTCATGAAAGAATTTCCGCAGACTTTTGATATTCCCACGCTGCCCGACGGCCATAGACCATCCATATCAGCACCTGTACTGGAAGCAGTAGGCCACATCGGCGCTGCCCCAAAACGAATCCTAGACCTCGGTAGCGGCGAAGGCACGCAAGGTATTTACCTAGCGACACTTGGGCACGATGTTACGGCTATAGATAGTCCCTCCAATGCTGCATACAGCAACAATTGGGCTCAGGAGCTCGGCATTCAGAATAACTACAGAGCTTTTACGGGAGATGCACGTAAGATCCCGAGTACAGAAAAGTTTGACGTTGTCATGGCGCTCAGCCTGCTGCACTTTTTTGATGCTGCGGATATTAGTTTAACCGTTAGTGGCATTCAAAATGCCACCCGTAGCGGCGGCCTCAATGTTTTTACTGTTTATGGAGAAGATAACCCTCCTCAAGAGATGATGCCACCAAGAAACCTCAAACAGCTATTCCCCCGTGGTATGTTACGCGGTATGTACGGCAGCAATTGGCAAATATTACGGGACGAAGAAGGTATGGCCACAAGAGCTGTTAAGCGTGACTATCTCCAGGCGAATGCAGTCCTAATACCCACCATCTGTGAACTTATCACTCGCAAGACGGCCGAGCCGGCACCCGTTACCAGTGCAATTTCATTCAACGCTTCCCGCACCGGACAAATAGTCATCCGTCGCTAATCTGTAAAATTACTTGCGAGTGCTAGCTAGCAGACGCCGTCTTGGCAGACGTTAACGGTTTGATCACCCATCATCTTGATAGGATGCGTTTCGTGCCAAGCCGCTTGCAGAGCCTGGCTGAAAATTGGCACACCCTGAGCACCAGAAATACCGTAGGTATCATCAATTACAAAAAAGGGCACGCCCTGTATGCCATAGCCTGCAGCCTTTGCAATGTCAGCATGAACTTCCTGACTATAATCATCACCTACAAGTACAGCGCGAGCTTTCTTGGTGTCTAGGCCAACTTCTTTTGCCAATCTGCACAATGTGTCAACGTCAGCAATATTTTGCGCCTCAGTAAAATAGGCTGCATAGAGTCGTTCAAACATTTGAACCTGTTTGCCATGCGCCGCCGCAAAATGAATTAAACGGTGCGCGTCAAAAGAGTTGATGGGTTTGGCATGGTCCAGGTCGTAGTGTAAACCTTCGGCGGCGGCGCTAGCGGTAACTTGCTGGTTTAAACTTTTGGCTTGCTGCACGGTCATACCTTTTTTCTTGGCAAGCATTTGGTGCAGTGTATCCTCCGAATGTTTTGGCGCCGACGGATCGAGTTCAAAGCTGTGATACACAACGGTTATATCATCTTTGTGACTGAAGTTTTTTAGGGCGCTATTAAACTGGGTACTGCCAATGTAGCAAAATGGGCACACAATGTCGGACCAAATATCTACTTTCATATATAAAGTATAGCATCAACGTAATTGCTCCGTAACCAGCAGCGCTTTACGAAGGTATGTATGGGCCACAAATAATAACTTCTATGATACTGTAGTAAGCATGAATGATAATGAGCTCAACAGGCGGCTAGAAAAACTCGAAGCACGGAACGCGCGCGTGGAGAGCGACAAAGCCTGGGAAACAAGCTGGGCACGCCGGGGAAGTATCATGATACTAACGTATATCGTGGTAGTCTTTTACTTACGCTTTGTAGTCCATATTAATCCATGGATTAACGCCTTTGTGCCCGTAATCGGATTTACATTATCCACGCTTACACTCTCGGTCATTAAAAAACGCTGGCTAGACCGACGTATAGAATAAGGCGCTCGATGAGCGCCTTATTCTATAGTGTACATTTTATTTAAACGTGGGTGGCAGGACGGCGGAACATCCGCAAGACGGCCAGTAAAATAACTGCGCCCACTATGGCGACAATCAGGCTGGTAAGGTTAAAGCCGCTCACATCGGTATCGGTAAGCGCACGTACCAAGAAACCACCAATAATGGCTCCTAAAATACCAACCACAATGTTGCCTAAGGCACCTTGCTGAGCGTTGGTCTTCATAATTATTGAAGCAATCCAGCCAGCTAAGGCCCCAAAGATTATCCAAGAAATAATATTAATCATTTTGTATCCTTTCGTTATTACTACCGCTAAGTATGCATGGGCTACAACAGTTGATCTGTAAAATTTTTCTCTTTCGTTAACAGACGAATATTCCTACATACTTATCATCATGAATGTGCTTATATACATTTATGAGTATTTCCACTGCCGAACGGCGCCAGATAGAAAACGAAATGATCTTTCGCCGCATGAACGAAAAAGTCGGCGACGACCTGGGCGAATTAGACGCGATGCACATCGAGGACGGCAATCCGCAACTCATAAGAGACGAAGACATTCTACTGAGTTTTAGATGCGAATGCTCGGACGAAAATTGCGACACTCGCATTGCCCTTAAGCTGAGCGAGTACCAGGAAATTCACAAAGACAGAGATACCTTCGTTATCAAAATTAACCACCAAGTCGATCCTATTGAAAAAATAATTCGAACCGAAGCCGAATACAGCGTGGTTAAAAAGAATAATTCCACCCCCGAACCTGGCAAAGACTTGAACGAAACAATCATAAATAATCTTTAAGCTGTTGTTAAGCTAATGTTAAAATTTTCACTGAAAGCCTAATTTTACGGGCCTATGATGCCAGTACTATTAACTAGGAGGGCAGTATGGCTGACGATTATAGTTCTAGAGACCGAGAATACGAACGAATGCGCGACGCACACACAAATTCACACGTGGCCAGACTACTGGCAACGCTAGCACTTATTGGTGCGGCAATTGCTTTAGCAGTGGCATTAACGGCAATGAATAAGGCCACTGACGCCTTAAACCTTGCTAATCGTAACTTAACGACTCTTCAAACCCAAACGCGGTAGAAATAACGCCACAGTAGCATGTATTGCTCGTTATTATGAGCAATACATGCTACTGTAAAAATATATGGCTGATCCCAACAAATGTTTCTGTGACACATACCGCGAATGCGTCACAGATCCAGACACTATTGTCCCAATAGGTCACGACGTAGTCCGAGACGAACTAGTCACAGTAGATGGGTCAGAATTTGTAGAACGGGCAGATAGGGTATGTCCTGGCACTCGCGTGTTTATTAGTGATACAGCCCTGAACGCAAGTAATGTGGTACTTACCGAAACTACAGCGACTGTTCCGCGGGACGCAGTTACACTGCAGTGTGAGTTTTTTGCTACGATCCACCGCGGCATGTAGGCCGTCAACTATAAGCGGTTCTGCAACTTTATATATTATTTAGCTATAATATTGTAATATAGCTTTATGAGTGAGAGAGATAGATCGTTTGAAGAGGTGACTGGTGCTCAGCCAGTACTATTTGCTGTTGAAGAATTACTGGGTGAAAGGGGCATTGCCCCGGCCGACATTCAGCAGGCGCACAGCTGGGCTGTAGCTGAGGCCCGCACCGTGTGTAACGACGGTGTAATCGCCACACGACGCGGAAGCATTGAATATACCAGTAGTATGTCGCCCGCCCGCACATATACCGCTCGTAATGGTCGGCAGGTACAGCTGCGGCTCCTTATCAGTCGGGGCTTGGAGCATCTAGGTGATAGAGACGAAGTTGATTTAGTACAGCTTGCAGTAGAAAAAGAAGAGCAGGTGCTACCCGACATTACCCTCAGTCCTACCTATATCGGTAACCTCAATCATAGTTCTGGTAATCCGGCGCATCTAGACATGATGATCAAAGCCGTAAAATGGTTTACGTCAGCTCAGCCGGAAGCCGGCGCAGATACACCGAGGCAGTCGCTGGTTGAAGCTGACCCATCCACAACATTTAGTGACTACATGCGTAGTATTCTCTATCAACTGCGTGCAAAACGGGTCGTAGAGGTCGGGCCTGATGTGCAGTATCGCGACGCTATGGACCTCAGCAATGCCTGCGAAAATTACACCATGGTAAGCACACCGGAGTTTATCGAGTATGCAGCAGGTAACTTTGAGCTGGCCAAGGATATGGGCGGCATGCGAGCAGAGTTAATTGCCGGCAACGCCACCAAGCTTTCCACACTAGTGCCACCAGCCGATCTTGTACTTATGAAGAATGTGCAACTCGAACTGGGACCCGGAGACACGGCTCGCTGGGCTGCAGATAGGCGCGGTGAGATAGTCCTGACCGCTGAAGATCGCGTGGCACTGCTTGAGCGTTTTGAAAGGGCCAAGCTACTAGGACTTAAAGAAGCGCTCTTTGTTGCCCAAGATGGTTGCTTGGTAACATTTCACCGCAAGCAAACCAGCGACGATATATACGGCGTACTCACCGAAGACCTCGGCGTGCCGATGCATAACGTACGACGCCAAAGTTTACGATATGACGACAAGGGCTCCAACAATGAAGCCTGGGAAATGCTCATCGTTGACAATCGTAAACTCAGCTAGACAGTAGTTAATTTGCTACACTACGTGTATGACACGGCAGCTATTATAATGGACCTCCACCAATCTTCAGATCAACCGGACTGGGAAGCAGTCGCTGTAAAAGACCGTAATCACTGGCAAAAACGAGCTGCTACTACTAAAGGTATAGTTACCCCCGCAAACGCTGCTACAATCATCGGTTTTGGTCTTGTACTTTACGGACTTCTACACATCGGTTGGCATCACTACTGGCTGGGGCTGAGCCTCATCGCAGTTGGCCGGCTTTTTGATATATTAGACGGTTGGCTGGCTCAAAAAACAGGTACTAAGAGCCGTCTAGGCGAAAGCCTTGATGCGGTTGCCGATAAGCTTGGTATACTCGCCATTTTAATCGTATTCCTTACGAGTCACTTGATACATATTTGGTTACTAATTGTAATCATATTACCGCACATAATCATGTCTCTACTGGCGCTAGTAAGTAAACTGCGCAACAGGCCCATACATCCTACGCGTACAGGCAAACTCGGCATGGCTCTTACCTGGCTTTGCTTGGTAGGCTTTATTATTCTTAGAGCAACAAATACTTATAGTGGCATCGCTACAGACATACTGTACGCACTGGCTATTATTGGCGCCGGCATGGCACTAACAGCAGCTGCAACCACAAAACGTAGTTTGCTTAAATAGGACTGTCTTTTAGATGCAGCAGGTAACCGACGTAGCTCATCACTAAGTGCATTACAAACCAAATAATAAATATCCAGGCATATTGCCCGACTGTTAGGGTTACAAACGGCAGACTAATAAGTATGGCCCCAATAATGTAATCCAACTGGTCAAAAGGCAGCCAGGTTTTACCAGAATCGATACCACGTTGTCGCTTAAAAAAGCTTTTAATGGCATCACCGGCCAGTGCGCCAAAGCCGAGCAAGGCACCCAGATAAGGATAGCCGTACATATAGCCTAGGTCACCGGCATCAACCGGGCCAGAGGTATAGTGCCGAACTAATAATTGCTGAAGCCAATAGATGAGCGCCCCGGCAACCACACCACTAATGAGCCCGCGCCAGGTCTTGTGATGCCCCAGGAGCGATCGGCCACGGAACTGAATGCCGCCGTCAATTGGGGCGCTCAGATGCCGCAGCCCAGGGGCGGCGGCACTTAAAATAGGGACTACATTAGCAACGGCAGCCGGAACCATAAACCAAAATGCAATAAAAAAGCTATGGAGCATTCTGACTCCAGTATACTGAACACATGCCAGGATACACTGCAATTATTATTATTTATAACCCAAAAAGCACCGGATCAGGGAAAAAGCTGGCCCTTCAGCTGCAAAAAGAGCTGCTCGAACGGCTTCCAAAACAAAAAATTACCATTATTCCAACCGACCGGGCCGGTCACGCCGAGGAGCTCGCCTACAACCACGCCCGTAAGCTGGCGCACCCGCTGGTTATTTCATCGAGCGGCGACGGTGGCTATCACGAAGTTATTAACGGCCTATTACGCGCTCAAAAGGAAGGCGCCCAGCCGGTAGCCGGGCTATTGCCGGCAGGGAATGCCAACGATCATTTTCACCATCTGCACGAAGCAGAACTCGTAGAAGAAATTGTTGCACACAACGAAAAAACCATCGATGTTCTCAAGCTGACCTATGTGCGCCACGGCCAGTCGCACGAACGCTATGCGCATTCATACATTGGGCTGGGCATCACCCCGCAAGCTGGCCGCGAGCTCAACCGCCACAATTTAAACCATTTTATGGAATCGTGGCTAGTATTCAAAGCTATGCTGCTGCTTACCCCGATCAAAATATATTACCGAGGTAAGGTCCAGGCATACGACAGCATTGTGTTTAGTAATATCAGCAAAATGTCCAAGATTATACATTTATCCGATAAGGCGCGCGTAAACGACGGCCGATTTGAAGTGACAATGTTTAAGCGGCGCAATAAGATCAGACTATTTATGACTCTGTTAAAGGCATCGACGCGCGGGCTCAAGGGCAGCCATCAAACACGGAAGTTTACTTTTAAAACCATCGGGCCGGCCCTGGTGCAGCTCGACGGCGAAATTACGACCATTGACGGCAATGCAACAACCACCGTGACCATTGAGCCCCGCGCCATCAACTGTCTGGTATAAATCGTTAGGCGTGAGGGATCTGGTTTTCGACGGCAATTTTGAGCGCTTGTAGATCTGATTGGAGCTCGCGCCGAGCAAGCAATTTGAGAACTGGCGCGGTGAAGGCAAAGGCCTTACTTTCGGACGAAACTGTAGTGTTGCAGATCAGAAGCGTGGTGCCATTATCTGTCGGGGTAAGTTTAAAATTGGCCACGTAGTTAACCGTGCCTGTAGTGTTTTCTATCTGTAATTCTTGATCATTTGAGTATTTGGTTACTGAATTATTAGCTTTAATGACTACACCGAGCACCTGGCTCACCGTTTGATAAGTGCTGTGAAGCTCCAGAACTTTTTTAGATGACACCTCTTTAACTTGAGGATTCCACAAGTGCATATACTTTAGGTCCGTGAGGTATTTGAAGACTTCTGAGGAGGGCGATGAAATAGTGACTTTAGTGATAATTTTAGCTTTCATACCGGCCCCGATGACGTGTCATACAAATATTATACGCTAGTGCCTACTCAATCTGTTTCTTAGACCATACTGCTAATGCTATAATGAGCCTAAACCATAACAACAGGCTACCTATGATCAAACAACAGTCCGATGACCCCAATGTTGCCGAGGCAGCTAAAGACGCCCTGGCAATAGTGCAGTCCGTACTAGCCGAGCTTTCAAAAGCCACCACCTATGACTATGGCGGACACATTTTGCAACTCGGTGACTACGACGTCTGTACTACCTGTACCGGTCCGATCGCCGAAGCTCAGCAGGCCAGCAAAGCTTTAGAAAAAAAGGCGGCCGAAATAGACGACCCGGTTATTGTGGAGCATATAAAATTGGCAGCAGAACTGCTACGGCTTGAGGCCGACGCTGCCGTGGTGCGAGCCGAATTTCATAATGGTATTGGCACCGAGCCCATCTTGAACGTACTACTCGGGTTTCAGCATCAACGAGCCATCTACGACGATTATCAACATAGCCACCACCAGGGAAAATAAGATGCAGCAAGATCAGATTATACAGCGACACCTCGATAACCTGCGCAAGCTCATTACGCCTACCGGGCTTTTTTTAGCATCATCGAAAAATGTTGAAACCGGCTACGACAAAGCTTGGCTGCGCGACAACGTGTACGAGGCGCTGGCCTTTGAATACGCCGGTGAGTGGGACGTGGTAGCTAAGGCCTACCACACGCTGCTGGACATCTTTGACAAGCACATCGATAAGATTAATTGGGCCACTACCAACAAGCCCTTCGAGAGTTGGCAGTTTATCCACGCCCGTTACAACCCCGAAACCCTCGAAGAGTTTTGGGAATCCTGGGGCAATAAGCAACACGATGCTGTTGGCGCCGTCTTATTTAAGTTAGCTGACTTTGAAGCCAAGGGCCGCAGCGTACTGCGCGACGATACCGATCGCCGCACCGTCCAAACCTTGATTTACTACATTTGTAACGTCGAATACTGGCATGATGCCGACTCCGGCATGTGGGAAGAGAACGAAGAAGTCCACGCCAGCTCCATTGGAGCAGTAGTGGCCGCCCTCAAAAAGTGGAAAGAAGTCGGCGGCATGGATGTGGATCAAGACGCCATTGACCGCGGCGAAGCCGCGCTGCTTGCCCTCCTGCCGCGCGAATCCGAAGCCAAGTTTACCGATTTAGCCTTACTCTCCCTTATTTATCCCTACAACGTCGTAAGCCCAGACATGGCTCAGCAAATTGTCGATAACCTGGTATACCATCTCACCAAAGAAAAGGGCGTTATGCGCTACAAGTTTGATGCCTACTACAACAAAAACGTCGACGGCTACTCCGAAGAAGCCGAATGGTGCTTTGGGCTATCGTGGCTGGCCATTGCCTACAAAATGCTCGGCAACAACGATGAGGCAGAGCACTACCTACAAAAAGCCGCCGAAACCGTCACCAAGGACGGCAAAATCCCCGAACTCTACATGTCCCATTCAGATGAGGCCAACGAAAACACGCCGCTCGGTTGGTCCGAGAGCATGTACGTGGCTGCTCTCTACGAAGTTAATAAGTAGTTAATAAACTTGACTTAAAGTTAGTTTAATGATACTATATATAGATGCCTCGTCCCTATATTCATGCGGCCGCAGCAATGCTAGCAGAGCCAAATTATTTACGTATAGAAGAAAAAATGCTGCTCCACGGCGAAAACTTACTAGTTGATGACCGCCCGGTGGGGTCATCGCTATTTGCGACCCGCATGGCTGAGGTTACCTCAGAGCCAGTTGATGCCTTCTTGTTTACTGCAGACTCTGCAATCCCCGTAGCTGACGCCGTTAGAGGCTATTATGAAGTACTAGATGAAGACTTGCCGTATTTGGGGTATGTTGCAGCAAATCGCAAAACCAGTCGATTAAGCACTGTGCCGCGAATTAGGCATGTTGTGCAAGAAGCAGCTCGGCTTCGTAGAGAATTAAAGGGAGCGAAGCGCGTAGTCGTAGTAGATCAGTTCAAAAATACAGGCATCACCCTCAACCAAGCGCAGGTTATAGCTCGT
This sequence comes from Candidatus Saccharimonadota bacterium, assembly GCA_028286245.1. Classification (GTDB taxonomy): domain Bacteria; phylum Patescibacteriota; class Saccharimonadia; order Saccharimonadales; family UBA4665; genus UBA4729. Next base: position 16,828 of record JAQBRY010000001.1, read on the forward strand.
ACTGCAACGTCTAACGCTGAAGTTATTCCAATTGCCGGGCGATGGTACGAACAAACGTCGCGCAACGACGTCATGAAAAGTGGCATGTCATCTGTCCATAGTGCATTTATGTTTACAATTGGTAGGCTCGCAGCCGATCAGCAGCTTACGGGGGCGGCGATTGAAATTCCTACCACGATTGATCAATAATAAGATACTGTCAGGAAGGCACCCTATGGCTACTAACGAAAGACCGCATTTTTCAGAAAGATTACTACACATCGGCGAGCAGGCCCAGCACGCCATAGGCCAGTCTGCCCTTAGCAAATCCGTGGTACGGACACTGACGGGTTCGCGGTCACCGGCCTATCGTCAGGTGGTATGGCAGTCTAGAGGTGTGCTGCTAGAAGATCAGGATGTGGAGACAGTACATGTTGCCGGCAACCCAAATTCCGCCTTACTGGCACGCAACTGGAATATTGCCGCCATCATAGCTTCTGAGGTGGTCCTACTGGACAACATTAGGACCGAGTACGCGCAGTTTAAGTTCCAGGATGCGGTTGCCTACATAGCAGACGGTACGGCACATGTTGGCATACTGCCGGATAGTAGCGAAGCGCTGTTTGGCGTCTACGCCGAAAATCCGGATGACGAAATTACCATTCCGGCCGAGCGCGCCATAGCAATGCGCCTTGGCAAAGGCCCGCTGGAAGTTACTATGGGCATCTGGGTCCCGAGTGAGCGCCTGTACGTGGGAGCAGAAAGCGTGCGCGTCGTGGAGCCCATTGTGCCCGTTGACGCGGTTGCCCGCGACTACCCCGGAGTGATTTTAGTCTAGGGGTAATATTTACATTTATGCTTTAATGTGCTATAATTAAAGTATGAGACGTGTTGCAAATTATGCCAATCAGTCTGAGGTAGGAGGACGGGCGCCGCGGAAATTAGGCCCTAAACTTTTTGCCGCCTCAACACTGCTGTGTATGCTGGCAGCCTGCGGCAGCAGCAAAGCCGCGCCAAGCGAAGCCCCCACTGCAGCCGCCCCGCCGGTTGCAACCGCTAGCCCTACTCCTAGTGCGACGCCGCCTGCCGAAGCGCCATATCAAACAGGACTGCAAATTGTTGGCAACGCCGACTGTCAACGCGACACTACGGCGGCTATTGATTTACTTAAGCAAAAAGATCCGCTTGTATATCAGAGCGTTAGCCACTACGTTGGCAGGGTCGTATGTCAAAAGGACCAATCGGGTATGCACGCCTACGAACAGCCACCCACCTACCATGTAGGCGACGCAACAAGAACCGCCGGCACTATTTGGTATGCCGGTACCATTGCCCACGATACCGAACACGCCAAACTGTACGAAGATTACATGGCACAGCACCCCGGCGTGCTAATACCAAATGATATTTGGACCGGTCAAGACGCTGAAGCTACCTGTTTAGCAGTGCAGGCCGACACGCTGACCCACCTGGGCGCTCCACAATACATGATTGACAGTGTTAATAATGCCCTCAGCACGAACTATTTCAATATCCCGCTTGATCAGCGCTGGTGGTAAGCCAGGCTTCTTATTCGCGTGCTAGAAGATACGATGCATAAATGATACTATTTATAGAAGTTAACAGATAAAATCGTCAGGACTCACATGAACAGAAGCTGGATTACCGACACCGTTAGTAAGGTCGACGAGACCGTCCTGGTAAAGGGCTGGGTGCAAACTCGCCGCGACCACGGAAAATTAATCTTTATTGATGTGCGCGACCGCAGCGGATTTGCACAGGTTGTTTTCCGGGCTAACGATAATCCTGAACTGTTTGAAAAAGCCTCGACGCTTCGCAGCGAGTTTGTAGTCGCCATTACCGCTACCGTCCAAAAACGCGGCGAGCGCCAAATTAACCCCGACCTCGCCACCGGTACCATTGAGCTGCTAGCAACCGATATGCAAATTTTAAACGAGTCGGAAACACCCGTATTCGAAGTTGAAAAAGCCGCCGAAACCAGCGAAGAGCTTCGCATGCAGTACCGCTACATGGACCTGCGCTCCGAACGCATGCGCAATAACATCGGCATGCGCCACAAAGTTATTAAACTCATTCGTGACGAGCTGGACGCTCAAGATTTTTGGGAAATCGAAACACCCTATCTTACCAAAGGGACGCCAGAAGGCGCCCGCGAATTTATAGTTCCGGCCCGCTTGAGCCCCGGAAGCTTTTACGTCTTGCCGCAATCGCCGCAGCAGTTTAAACAGCTGCTCATGATTGGCGGCACCGAGCGCTACTTTCAGATAGCCCGCTGCTTTAGAGACGAAGACACCCGCGGCGACCGTCAGGCCGAGTTTACCCAGATGGACTTAGAAATGAGTTTTGTTGAGCAAGAAGACGTCATGGCACTTAATGAAGCGCTGCTCATTAAAATTGTCGAGAAATTATACCCAGAAAAGCGCATTCAGCAGGTGCCATTCCCGCGCATTCCCTACGCCGAAGCTATGGAAAAATACGGCAACGACCGTCCGGACATCCGCGAAGACAAAGAGGATCCCAACCTCTTAGCGTTCTGCTGGGTAGTGGACTTTCCAATGTTTGAAAAAACAGAGCAGGGCGGCTGGACCTTTACGCACAACCCCTTCAGCGCTACTAGGCCCGAATTTGCCGAGGACCTGGCCAGCAAGACTAACCTCGAAAATATTATTGCCGCCCAGTACGACATCGTGCTTAACGGTTACGAAATCGGTGGCGGTAGTATCCGCAACCATCGTCCGGCCGCGCTGCGCAGCGTGCTAGAAATCATTGGCTACAGCCCTGCCGAAATTGAAGCGAACTTTGGCCATGTTTTACGCGCCTTTGACTTTGGCGCACCACCGCACGGCGGTATTGCCTGGGGCTTGGAACGGCTAGTAATGCTCCTCCAAAACGAACCAAGCATCCGCGACGTTATGGCTTTTCCAAAGACCGGCGACAGCCGTGATTTGCTTATGGGTGCTCCGTCACCATTATCGGCACAAGCCCTCAAAGACGCCGGGCTTACAAAATAGACTCCAGGAGAGAATACATTGATCTGGGCATTGACAGTTAATGTATTAGCAGCTAAACTATTAAGTAACTAATGCATTCCACTGATACACATATTCAACTCCTAGTCCGTCTTGGCGAAAGCTTTTCGTCAATTGCTAAAGAAATTAAGCTGCAGCACGGCCAGGATTACACCTGCTTTACCCCAGCGCTTGATAAGGTGCTAACTATTATCGGCGACGACGAAACTATCAACGTCAAGCACATCGCTGCCTTTTTGAGCATCACCTCCGGTGCAGCTACGCAGCACATTGCCGCCCTGGAAAAGGAGGAGGCAATTGTTCGTGTTGCTAATCCGGATGATAGACGCGAAGTCATTCTTCACCTAACGCAAAAGGGCAAGGAAGCTTACGAAAGGATCAAAACCTATCGTTTACAGCTGTTGCAAGAGATTTTTAGTGGTTTAGATGACAAAGAGCTTACGTTAATGGTAGATTTGATAACAAAGGCAAGCCAGAATATATCTAATAAGGAGATAAAAACATGATGCAAAAACTCGGTGACTTTATAATTAAGCGACGTTGGTGGGTACTTATAACCTGGATCGTTGCCGCCGTGCTCATCGTTGGTCTTTCGCCCGCTATCAGTACTATTCAAAGTAATGACCAGAGCAGCTTCTTGCCGGAAAAATATGAATCGGTGCAGGCCCAAAAGGTTGCTCAAAAAGTTTCCAAACTTAGCGACGCTCCCACCGATATTATCGTCTTTAAGAACAAAGATGGCAGCGTCCTTACGAGCAGCCAACAAGCCACTGTCAGCAGTGCAGTCGACGCCCTCTCCAAGCAGCACATCAGCCAGGTTGAGAGCATTGTTACCAGTGACCAGCAGCTGGCTCCTACCAAAAAGGCCCAGCTTGCAACCGTTACTTACAAAGGTACGGCCGACAACAAAGATACTATTGCTGCCGTGCAAAAAGTTCGTGATGCCGTTAATAAGCAGCTTGCCGGTACCAACCTAAAGGGCGGTGTAACTGGTGGCGAAGCCATTTCTTACGACACGCAAGATTCCGCCGAAAAGGCACTGGCTATTGTAGGCATTGGAACGATCCTACTTGTCCTCTTGCTGCCGGCCTTTATTTTTAAAAGTCCGCTCGCCGGTATTCTGCCAGTGGTTGCAGTCGGTATTGTGTACTCTATAAGTAACGCCCTTATTTCTGACGCCGGACACTTGTTTAACTTTACAATGAGCCAGCAGTTAAGCGTGCTCTTTACCGTTGTTCTGTTTGGTATTGGTACCGATTACATATTATTCTTGCTCTTCCGCTACCGTGAGCGCCTTCGCAGTGGTGATCACACCCGTGAGGCAGTCAGTTTTGCACTCGGCCGAGCTGGAGAAGCCATTCTGTCGGCCGCGCTGGTGGTGCTCACCTCCTTTGCTGCCTTGTTCTTTGCAGACTTTGGCATCTTTTCGTCCCTGGCACCGGGCCTCGTTATATGTGTACTGGTAATGATGATTGCCGCCCTGACACTAGTGCCGGCTTTGGTAGCCATTATTGGCGAAAAAGTCTTCTGGCCAAGCAAAGCTTGGATGGTCCAGTCAGAAAAACCTACTATTTCTAAAAAAGTAGGTGGCCAAATCAGCAAGCGTCCCGGCTTTATTACGGGAGTTGTGGTTGTGGCGCTCTTAGTACTTAGCTTCTTTGCCTTTAACTTTAAGCCGGACTTTAGCTCCTTTAGTCAGCCGCCAAAGGGAACTGCCTCAGCCGCAGCCTACACCGACCTTACCTCTGCCTTCCCGGCCGGTACCCTTAATCCGACTCCTATTTACGTCACTAGCACCACACCGCTTACCACTGCAGACGTTAAGCCGCTTAGTGATAAGCTTGCCGGTTCCGACGACGTTTCTAAAGTCCTTCCAACTGTACTTACCGCCGATAAAAAGACTGCCATAGTATCCGTAGTTCTAAAGAGCGACCCATACAGCAGTACTTCTATTAACGCTATTAGTGGTCCGATCCGGGACGTTGCGCACAGCTACAACACTGCTACAACTAAAGTTTACGTCGGTGGTGCTACCGGTGCGATTGCCGATGTTCAGGCAGTAACTGAGCGTGACCTAAGAGTCATTTTTCCCATTGCCGCGATCTTTATTTTTGTTATTCTAGCCGTCCTGTTGCGCAGCCTGGTGGCGCCGATTATTTTGTTGATCTGCGTAAGTCTCGGCTACGCGGCAACCTTGGGTGCAACGACCTTGATTTTTCAGACTATTGGCGGCAACGCCGGTTTGATATCCTTCATTCCGCTCTTTATGTATATCTTTGTGGTGGCAATTGGCACCGACTATAACATTTTGACGGTTACCCGACTGCGCGAAGAAATTAGTGAAGGCAATGATCCGCGAACCGCAGCCGATCTAACGGTAGAGCACAGTAGCGCTACAGTAGTTTCGGCCGGGTTTATCCTAGCAGCAACTTTTGCCTCGCTTATCCTGGGTGGCATTAGTTTCCTATCACAGATGGGCGCGTCCATCGCCATTGGCGTGGCACTCTCGGCCTTTGTAATTGCACCCTTCCTAATACCGAGCGTTTCGGCCCTGCTGGGATACGCTATCTGGTGGCCATCACACCGTCCTACTAAAAAACCCGAAAATATAGCTAAGGCATAGCCTACGACATGAAAGGAACAATAATGAATCTATTAAATATGTTTAAAAAGAAGCCGTTGGCAGTAGTGGCTCTCGATGAGCGAGGCAGCGTTGATGCTGCCACAGCCGCTCACCCGGCAGACGGCCCCCAAGACCGCAGCCACGCCGAGATCTTAGTGGTAGTGGGCGCCCTGATGCTCGCCATGCTGCTTTCTGCTCTCGATCAAACCATTGTTTCTACGGCCTTGCCAACCATCGCCGTAGATTTGAATGGGCTGAGTAAGCTCTCCTGGGTAGCCACTGCCTATCTGCTGAGCAGCGCCATCGTCACGCCTATTTACGGTAAACTCGGTGACCTGTTTGGCCGTAAAAAAATCTTCCAAATTGCCATTATTATATTTTTGATTGGTTCGGCTCTTTGTGGACTAAGTCAAAACATTGATCAGTTAGTATTCTTCCGGGCCCTGCAGGGAATTGGTGGTGGTGGACTAATGGCGCTTATTTTAGCAATCATTGGCGACATTGTACCACCGCGCCAACGTGGCCGTTACCAGGGTTACTTTGGAGCCGTCTTTGCCGTATCAAGCGTAGCCGGTCCTCTACTAGGTGGCCTGTTCACGGAGCACCTTTCCTGGCGCTGGATTTTCTACATAAACATCCCGCTCGGTTTGATTGCTCTCAGTGCCGTAGGTGCTAAATTGCACCTGCCGGCAGTTCGTCTTAAGCGCAAAATTGACTACCTGGGCGCAGCCCTACTGGCCATAGCCATTACGACTATTCTGTTAGTTTCAGTTTGGGGTGGTACACAGTACGCCTGGGGCTCAGGCACTATCATGAGCCTGATTGCTACCGCCGTTATCTTTACCGGCGCCTTTATTGTCCGAGAAAAGCACGCTGCCGAACCAATCATTCCACTTGGCCTCTTTAGAAGCGACATATTTGTAGTGTCCGTCCTACTGTCGCTACTGTCAGGTATCGCCATGTTTGCCAGCATCCTTTACATCCCGCAGTACCAACAAATTGTGCGCGGCAACACGCCAACCGAATCCGGACTACTCATGCTGCCGTTGGTACTTGGACTGCTGCTCGCTTCCACCCTATCCGGTCGTTACGTCAGTAAGTCAGGGCACTACCGTAAGATGCCAATTATTGGTACCGCGCTCCTCACCTTTGGCATATGGCTCTTTAGCCACCTAACACTTACTACCAGTCACTTTGTACTCTCCATTTGGATGCTGATCATCGGTGCCGGCCTCGGTATGTTTATGCAAGTTGCCACCCTGGCTGTACAAAACTCAACCAAGCGCGAAATGCTCGGTACCGCCACCAGTACAGTAATCTTCTTCCGGAGCATTGGTAGCAGCCTGGGAGGCGCCGTCTTTGGCACCATCCTGACTGCTCGTCTAACCCACCACATTCAGCAGGTACTACCAAATGTCTCCGGAGTCGCCAATGGCGTGCTACATACCGGCGTCAGCAAACTGCCAGACAACTTAAAGCACCAAGTCCTCGGTGCTTACGTTAACTCCTTCCATGACATGTTCTTACTGGCAATTCCATTCACCGTAGCCGCCTTTATTGTCTCGCTTTTCTTACGTGAGACCCCGCTCCGTAACTCTACCCGTGAAATGGCTCAAGCCGAAGGCTTTGAGGGCGAACACCACAACAAGCAAACGAGCTAGCGCACTGACAATCGGCCTAATTACAGCTTGTACGAATTATCCGGTTTTACGTTAATTATATAATCCGAATCGTCCTTCCAATTGTTCGACTCTTCCGGCATAGTTTCGTTTAGAGGGAGATACTTTGGTTTAATACTATCGTTCTCGGGATTGCTTAGATGGTGTGGAGAGTTAATTAGCTTGCCCTCAGTCATAAAAAGGCTGTTGTAAGGACTCGACGTATCGATTTCGTACTGATATTGTTTGTAACTTTCATGTAGCTTAAACTCATCGTAGTTTTTGCGAGACTTAGCGTATAAAGCAAATTTGTCTCGCAGATTATTGGTGGTAAGGACTGCTACCGGCCGGCCGAAAAGTCTGGCAAAATGCTCTTGCGCATACTCTAAGGTGTTGCCGGAGCACATGTCTTCATCAAAGACTACGAGCGCTCTGCCAACCGATTCCGAACGCAACCGCTGCACTTCATCATGACTAAGCATGGGTGCCGCGTCACCATGCTTATAGCGGGAAAACCTAACGGGATAAAAGAGGGAATCACCTTGCGGGCGAGCCTGTTCTCTCGTCATGAATGTGCCGGCGCCTGCAATGAGTCCGCCGTGGCAGAGGCTTAAAAAGAGTACGTCTTCCTTACCAACCAGCTCCGCTAAACGAGCGGCCGCATCGGTAATTTTTTCTAGGCTAGTAGAATCAAACGTCGTAATGTCCTTGGTTTGGTGAACAGGAGTGTCAAAGGCAAGTCTGCTACCAGGATTGTCGCTCAAAAGGTCATAGATTGTAGCGGGCGTTGTAGTACCGTCAAAAACGCTAAGAGCAAATTTAGTTACTGCGCGTACGCCCTCAAACGTTACGCCTGTGTATGCAGTGTCGGCTTTGGTATCAAGAAGCGAACGGATGAGTCTTGCAACCGAGAGTACGGCTGGAGCATCGTCGCGCCATTCGAGGCTACGCTCTATGGTAGAAACGACTTCGCCAAAAGTACCGTCATACTGCATATCCTCTAAGCGTATATGCGTGAGTGCCTGCGCCAGCGCCGGAGCTGCTTCATGAACACCAGAAACGTCCGGCGCATACTCCCATTTGGGGTACTCTTCTATACCGAGATTATCCTCATAGTTTAGTGTACTCATATGGCGCTACAAGCTACTCGCCGTGGTAGGTCATTACAACGGCGGTCATGTCATCTTGCTTGGCCCGTGGATTTCTTTTGCGACCCATGTCACGGCTGCGGTCGCGGGCCATGTGAACCAGCTGCATTGCAGCCCGGTCGTCGTCCTCGTATGATTTAAGCATAAATTTGATTTCATCAGTCGTCAGATTATCGCTCACTCCGTCGGTTACTAAAAGGAGGCGATCGCCTGGCCTAACAGGGAAGTGACCGTGCGCAGTGTGCGGCTTGTCATAGCCGCCGAGGGCACTTGTTATGCGGTTGCGCCCATGGAAGGCTGCCAGCTGGGCATTATTGAGACTCCGCAGATCTTGAACATTGGACAACGTCTCTTGCATAGCACGTCGTTCGGCCTCACTGATATCTAAAATGCCGCGCTCTTCGTCCCATGAGGCCATATCGTCTAGCGTCACTATCCTAATAGCGCCGTTACGCATCTGGTACAGGCGGCTATCGCCGGCAGCGGCAAAGCTAACGTAGGGGCGACCTTCCTCATTTTTGAATAGTTTGGCCATAACAGCTGTGGTGGATATATCCATATCTAAGTCTTTAGCAAGATCCAAAATTTCTTTATTCGAAAGGGCCAACGAGCGGCCGAGCGCTTTACTGCTGACAGCAGGATCCATTACTTCCGGCATGAGTGAAAGGCGGTATTCGTTTTGCCGGGCAGCAAGCTGTGATGCTTCGTGCGACGCATCGTCTGAGCCCACGCCATCAAACACACCTGCAGCCGGGCGTACCTTATCTAGGAAGTAGGCATCTTCGTTAGGCGAGCCTTCGGCGCGGCGGTATTCAGCAGGCTCGGTGCTAGCTCCGCCGGTTATGTCTGATCGTTCGTAACGAACTTCGGCCTTAGGCGCTGAAACCTCACGAACAGTAGTAAGAATAGGGTGGGAAGCAGCCCGGAAGGCATCAACTACGTAGGCGCCGGTGCGGTGGCGATCATACGCCGGCTCGCTGGGTGCGTCGTCTGGCGTATAGGTACCTTTAGCAGTTCCTAGGTCTTTAACGGTGACGATGTTGCCGGTAAGGCTAAAAGAAGCGTGAATGGCTTCGACACCGGTCTCAAATGTAAAACGGCCGTAAGTGCTCTCTGTACCAAGCTTAACCGCTGCTTCGTCCTCGTGAACACCCTTATACCCTAGGCCTGACCCTTGGCCCACCGTAGCGGGATCGATGATTACACAGGGTACTTCCAGGCTTATAAATCGTGACTGCTCCGGGCTTAAGTCACGACTCGGATTTACCACTCGCAGGTGGTGATCACCAAGGAATATATCGGCCGGACCTTTACTTAGGTCAAACTGTTCTTCGTCAAAGCGGCGAAGTTCGGCGAGCTGAGGTGCGGTTTCTCGAGTCATAATAGAATTATTATACTCTTTTTTCTAAATATTGTCAATATTCCTATAAAGCGCTGGGTGACATCCTAAGCCAAGAGGATTGTTCCAGAAGCATTGCGTAAGAGTTAATATTTATTTAACTTTTTGAGACTATACTGCCGCTATCAGTAACCAATGGAGAATCTCATGCAACCACCGCAACTTAAGCCACTCGATTGGGTCGTCTTCGAGATCGAACAAGACTTTTATTTTGGCCAGATCGTAGGCGGCTATAGAGACATCAAAGATAAAGGCTGGCAGTACATCATCACTAACCCGCAGAGCGTGGCGGGGGCTACCTTCACGGTGCCGGTCACAGACATTAAGTATCACCTTCGAAAAGGTGAATGGGTTGGACCAAAAGATCTATAAACAGCTAAGTGTGGCTAAGGATAAATGCCTCAAATTGTGCGAACTCTTATTTTTTGCTTTCTTTAGACGTGTCATACCACATTTACAGATGTAGCTGCTAGTAAATAACGTGAAGTCCATCACATGTTTTAGTATTCCAGCGTGATCCTGATTTTTTTATTAATACTCGCAAAAGGGTGCGTTTTTAAATTTTAAAGGTTAACAGTGAAACCTATTGGGGATAATACAACGTTGACAGCCTCCTGAAACCCCTTTACGCTTACGTTAAAGTAACTATCATTCTAGAGAGCGGAGAAGCCAAATGGACGACCAGTCAACACCATCAAAAGATCCTAAGAATATTGAAATTAATGAAACCGGCGATCTAGATACCGCCCCGACGGCACCAGAATTACAGGAAGACACGCCAGAGACGTCAGAGCCACCGGCAGTACCGGAGGCCGTAGCTGCACCCCAGATAAGCGAACCCGCACCCACAGTCCTGCCAGTGGCACCGCCAAAACGCCTGCGCAAACGAGTTGTCGCCGGTGCCTTAGTACTGTTAATTGCCGTCGCGGCCGCGGCCAGCGTCTTTTATCTTAATTCGTCCGATGATCCGGCTGACAGTGCCGTAATGGTGGTACAAAAAAAGGATATACCGCTCATTACGTACAATGGCGGCCCAGACTCAGACTTTACGGCGATAGTTCCGGATATAGACACCACCAACACCGTGGTGGATGCCAATCGTAATATGTTTGAAGGTCTGGTTCGCTACCAGAACACCAACAAAATCGTTCCGTTGCTGGCCACCGGCTGGACTAACCCGAATAGTTCCACCTGGGTATTTACGCTCCGTCACGGTGTGCTATTTCACACCGGTCGCGAAATGACGGCCGCCGATGTTAAGGCCAGCATAGAGGCCACCAAAGACACCGATATTGGCAAAATTGTAAACGACACCATTCAAACGGTAACTGCTGTCGATAAATACACTGTCAAAATAGTTACCACCACACCTGATCCCGTACTGCTCAACAAGCTCACCGAAAGCTTTATATTTGATACTACCTCCGGCAAAACCGATGACCCTGTTAATGGCACCGGTCCCTATGTAGTAAAACCTGGTACTACGCCTACCGCTACCAAGCTGGAGCTGGTGGCCTATGATAAGTACTACGGTGGACACATCTACACCCGTGCGCTCACGTTTACAGCTCTCGAAAATTCTGAGGCCCGCGCGGCTTACGAAAAGGGAACTGTCAACTTTGTTGCCGACACCAAGAGTTCACTGGCCAGCATAAAGGCACCGCACACTACTCTAAAGCGCCAGTCCGTTGCCGTCCAGATGCTACCCATTAACAGTCTCAAGGCTGGATCACCACTACAAAAGAAGGCGGTTCGACAAGCCCTCTACCTAGCAATCGATCCAGCACCTATTCAGAAAGTCCGCGAAGAAACCGGCACACCGGCTTCGCAGATTGTTACGGTAAGCACGCCCGGCTACAACCCAGCCATTACCCGGCCCGCCCAGGATATAGCTAAAGCTACGCAGCTCATTAAGGACGCCGGCTATCCTAATGGCTTTAGTGTTCAGTTTACGTTCTTTAATACGCCCCGCAATCAGGCAGTAGCCCAGGAACTCCAAAAGCAGCTCCTGCCCATCGGCGTCACCCTTAACCCAGACCCTATTAGTGTGATCGACACGCTGGTCAAAAAGGTCAACGGCGGCCAAGCCGATATTTTCTCGGTTGCCAACAACAGTGATATTTCCGACGCCAGCGACGTGTTTGGCCAGTTCTACCACAGTGCCAACTACCAGAACGACCAAATCGACAAATTGCTCAAGCAAGCCGGCGACACCCAAAACCAATCACAGCGCCTAAAGTATCTGCAACAGGCATCCAAGATTGGCAGCGACGACATAGCCGTCCTACCGCTCTACAATGTTGATGCCTACCAGGATGCTTTTAATCCGAGCTTTGTAGTCACCAGGGACGTGCCCGGTCCGGTTAACGGCGTGTACTTCTGGAAGGTCTACGCTAAGTAAAAACTGCCATGCCTCGTCTTAAGTTTGGTATCCGTGCTAAGTTCATTACCCTGATACTGGTGATACTAACGGCTATATTTTGCCTGATTGCCAGCTATATGATCCGCACCAATGCCAGTTCGTTGCGTACCGATCTGCAGGAACGCTCCAAGGCGTTTGCAACCCTGGCTACCAAGCCCATAGGCAACACCTTTGTTATCTATAACAATTCTGGCAAGTTTTTAGTCGATCAACAGGTAACTCATTTTACCGAACTGGACCATAACATTACTAACGTAGCCGTGGTAAATGTTGACGGCACCTTTGAGTACACTCAGCACAGTTCTGTTGCCCCTATTACCATGGCCCAGGCCGCTACTTTTGACCCTATTTTCCTTAAAAGCCCATCTGGTACGGTTACCCGCATTATCTACCCCTACATTGATGATTCCGGGGCACACAGCTACGCAGTAGTGTACGACGTATCCAGTGCCGGTGTAGACCGGGCTGTCCGCAACCTGATTTACTCGATTGTTGGTTTTGCCGTCTTTGGGCTGCTCTTTAGCGCCGTTACTATTTATTTGCTTATTAACCGTTTACTGCTGGCTCCGGTTAAAAAGGTCCGCGACAGCGCTCTGCTTATTTCCACGGGGGACTATACCCAGCAGATAGCCCTCAGCCAGCACGACGAAATTGGCGACTTAGCCACCAGCATCAATCAAATGGCCGACAGCCTCAAGGCCGACATCCAAAAGTTAAAAGAACTCGATCAGCTCAAGAGTGAGTTCATGATGATTGCCTCACACAATTTACGTACGCCCATCAGTATTATTAGCGGCTATGTGGACACCATAAAAACCCAGGACATGACAGAAGTCATGCGCAAAATGATTGATAATATTTCTGCCAACACCCAGCGCCTCAACTTATTTGCCGAAGACATCCTGATTATTGCCAGCATGGAATCCGGTGCCGAGAAGTTTTACGCCCAGCCAATTGCCATCGACTCGCTGTTTAGCACGCTGATTGAAGAGTTTAAGGTCTTGGCTGCCCAAAAGAATATTGCCTTTAACGTGAGCCTAGTGAGCAGCGATGCTACCATCCTGGGGAGTGCCACGCATCTGCGCAGCGCCGTTTGGAATCTGCTAGAAAACGCACTGGTCTTTAACAAAGCCGGCGGCAGCATTGAATTTGCCACCGTTATCTTTGATAACTCCTTAGAAATTACGGTCCGCGACAATGGTATCGGCATTAGCCCGCAAGAGGTACCTAAGCTGTTCACCAAATTCCATCGTGGCACCAGCACGCTCGACTACGACTACGAGGGCACGGGCATCGGCCTCTACATTACTAAGCTAGTTGTTGTAGGGCACAAGGGGACCATTAGTGTGGATAGCACACTCGGTAAGGGCACAACCTTTACCATTCGGATACCGCTTGCCGCCGTGCCAGCCACCGACAATATTTCCTAAGTACAAATAAATAGCACAACGCGTCCGCATATTGTAGAATTAAGCCATGAAACCTAACGGTACAGCTCCACAAAAAATACTCATAGTAGAAGACGATTACAGCCTGGCCGAACTGTATCGAATCAAAATGGAAATTATGGGCTACACGCCGCTGTCTGCCTACGATGGTGCCCACGCCCTAGAATTGATAGAAAAAGAACAACCGGATTTGGTATTACTGGACTTAATGATTCCTAAGATTTCCGGCGACCAAGTTTTAAAAGCCATGCGTATCAGCGACTGGGGCAAGGCCACAAAAGTGTTAGTCATTTCCAATATAGACGAATCCGATGCGCCTGAGGGCCTGCGATCACTCGGTATTGAGGGCTACGCACTCAAAGCCAACCTGTCACACGACGATCTAGAAAATATTATTAAGGCCATCCTAGACACCACTAAAAAATAATTATTGCGGGGGAATGCGGTCAAAGGTCACGGGGTTTGGGCCAGTACGGCCGGCTTCGCCCTTATCGAGCTTGTCAATCTTTTCCATTTGGGTAACGTCAAGCTCAAAGTCAAAGATTTCAAAATTTTCCTGGATGCGTTCGGGCGTGGAAGATTTGGGAAAAATCACGTAGCCCTTTTGAATATGCCAGCGTAACACTACCTGCGCCGTCGTCTTGCCGTGCTGCCGGGCAATGTCCATTATTATCGGATCTTCCAGCACGCCGCCCTGCGCGATCGGCGACCAAGCTTCGGTAATTATGCCGTGTTGCTTATTAAATTCCGCGACCTGCACATTCTGAAAGTACGGGTGCAGTTCAATTTGATTTACGGCAGGAACAATGTCGGTTTCGGCCAAAAGCTTTTTGAGATGATCAACCTGAAAGTTCGAAACACCAATAGACCTGGCCAGGCCGGCTTTTTTGAATTCTTCTAGCGCCTTCCAGGTGCTTACAAAATCGCCATCATAGCGAGTGGGTAACGGCCAGTGGATCAAAAACAGATCAATGTAATCTACGTCCAGCTTGGATAGGGTTTCGGCAAAGGCGGCTTGCGCCTTGATGGGCTCATGAAAGCCGTTATTTAATTTGCTGGTAATAAATACTTCTGAGCGGGGAATTTGTGAATCCCTAATGGCTTCACCAACCTGCTGCTCATTACGATACATCTCGGCTGTATCGATATGCCGGTAGCCCACCTGGAGGGCCTTTGCCACCGTCTGGGCGGTTTGCTCAGGTGGCACCTGGAACACGCCAAAGCCGAGCTGCGGAATAGTGCTGCCGTCATTAAGAGTAAGGATAGGTACTGGATTCATAGACATCTCCTATGGGTTAGGTATTTAGTGACAGTGTAGCGGCATATCGCTCGGCTGTAAGTAACTAATTTTACGTTTTGGGTAACCTGCCTTTGGCTACAGTCTGTAAAATATTTAAGCGAACTTTAAGCTAGGGCAGGCTACACTGAGCTTATGAGAATATTAGTTGTCGAAGATGAGCACCGGATTGCTCAAGCTGTTAAAGAGGGTCTGGAACAAGAATCCTACGCCGTTGATGTAGCGTATGACGGCGAAGACGGCTACAACAGCGCCACAGCCGATGAATACGATTTAATTTTACTAGACGTCATGCTTCCTAGCATGGATGGCTACACGGTGTGCCAAAAACTGCGAGCCGACGGCATTCACACGCCCATTTTAATGCTGACGGCAAAAGACCAAAGCCGCGACGTGGTAAAAGGTCTCGATACCGGCGCCGATGACTATCTGGCCAAACCCTTTCCCTTTGAGGTGCTACTGGCCCGCGTACGAGCGCTGCTACGCCGTCCGCATGAAACCGCCCGCGAAGTACTCCAGGCCGCCGATTTAACGCTTGATCCAAGCGCCAAGTCCGTAGAGCGGGGCGGCAAAAGTATTGCTCTGTCGTCTAAAGAATACGCCCTACTGGAGTACTTGCTTCGTAATCAAAACAAGGTGCTGAGCAAAAACAATATTATGACCCATGTATGGGATTTTGATGCTGATATTCTGCCCAATACCGTCGAGGTTTTTATAGCCTACTTGCGTGCAAAAGTCGACAAGCCCTTTAAGGGGCCGGGACTAATACAAACCGTTCGCGGTTTTGGGTATAAAATAGGCAGCTAAACATATGCGCACATCTAAACTAAAAACATTTGTCGCCTCGCCGACAGCCGGATTAGCAGCGACCTATCTGGCCATCATCATGATACTGAGCATTGGCTTCAGCCTGGTATTTTATAATGCCTCGTCCCATGCCTTGTACCGACAGGTGCCGCCGCACTCCTTTTACCAAGGCACCACACTAGACGATAATCCAAATAGAATCCGCAATGACGCTGCCTCACCACAAACAGTCGAGAGCTTTCTGCACGATCGTGCCGACGAGGGTCGTAAGGTATTGCTGACTCGATTAGTACTGTTAAATATCGGCGCTCTGCTAGCGGGCAGCGTAGTGAGCTACCTGCTAGCCCGCCGAACGCTAGAGCCAATAGAAGAGGCCATGGAAGCCCAAGTACAGTTTGTATCGGATGCCTCACACGAGTTGCGCACCCCCCTGACTGCCATCCAGACCAGTAACGAAGTTGCCCTGCGTAATCCTCGGCTCACGCTTGCACAGGCCAAGCAGCTCATAGGGCACAATACCGAGGACGTACGGCGGCTCAAGGAATTGTCGGACGGGTTGCTAAACCTGGCACAGCACAATAAAACGATCGCCACATTAGTGGCCGTGCAGCTGCAGGATATTACCAGCGAAGCTATGACCCAAGTTGTGCAACAAGCCACTGCTAAAAATATCGCCGTCGAAGATACTACCGAAAACCTTACTGTTCTGGCGGATAAGCCAGGCCTGGCCCAGGTCTTGGTGATACTACTCGATAATGCCGTCAAGTACAGCAATCCGGGTGGCACCGTCTACCTGGAAACGCAGGTCAAGGGCAAGCAGGCCATGCTGATGGTCCGTGACGAGGGCATGGGCATTCGAGCCTCCGACATGCCGCATTTATTTAGGCGCTTTTATCGGGCCGACAATGCGCGCACTGCCGGCGAGCAGAGCGGCTATGGCCTAGGCTTGGCCATAGCCAAGCAAATTATGACCAATCAAAACGGCAACATTACAGTTATAAGCACCCCAGGTACGGGCAGCACTTTTACATTGCTACTTACTTTAGCGCAGCTTTAAGCATTCTTTCAAGGTTGCCGGACTATGATGGCAGCAACACTAATTAAAAAGGAACTTATAATGAATGTACTAACCCGAGGTATACGCAATGCCTTTCGGAATGTGATCCGCACATTTTCCTTGGTAGTAATACTTGGTCTCAGCGTCGGGCTCTCGCTCGCCATGCTGGTGGCTTACCAAGCCGTTGGCAAAAAAATCGACAGTGTTAAATCGTCAGTCGGGAATACGGTGTCAGTTTCTCCAGCCGGTGTTCGCGGCTTTGAAGGCGGCGGCAACGCCCTTACCGAAACCCAGCTGATGAGTGTCAGCAAATTAGCCCACGTGTCGTCGGTAACCGAAACACTGAGCGACCGTTTAACTACTAGTAACACCAACCTAGTTTCAGCAGTCGAGGCTGGCAGCCTTGGTCAGCGCAATGCTGGCAATAGCGGCCAGAGCTTTAGTTTTCAGGGTGGTGGTATGCCTCCGGGTGGTGCAGGGGATACTATTGGCAATAGTAATAGTACTGGCACGGTCACGCGCACCTTTACACCGCCTGTTACTGTGGTAGGCACCACTAATCCCAGCGCCAGCGCCCAAGGTGGTACCTTTACCCTAAAGAGCGGCAAAACGTTTGCTTCTGATAGCAGTGACAATGTGGCGCTGCTGGGCACCAGTCTCGCCGCCAAGAACAACCTTACGGTCGGTTCTACCTTTACTGCGTATGGTACCACCATCACGGTTGCCGGGATTTTTGATAGCGGTAGCACCTTTGGGAACAATCAGCTGATTATGCCACTCAAAACAGTCCAGACGCTATCTGCCCAGGCAGGAGCCATCACCAGTGCCACCGTTAATGTAGATTCGATTACAAACGTTGAATCAGTCACCACAGCCGCTAAGAAAGCCCTCGGCACCGCTGCCGACGTTACTAACGCCGCTGCACAGGCCGAAACGACCATTGCGCCACTCGAAAATATTCAAACAATTTCCTTGTACAGCCTCATCGGAGCAGTTGCTGCCGGTGCCATCATCATCTTGCTTACCATGATAATGATTGTCCGCGAGCGCCGCCGAGAAATTGGCGTCCTAAAGGCCATTGGGGCTAGTAATCTAAAGATTATGTACCAGTTTATGGCCGAAGCCATCACCCTAACACTACTCGGTTCTGTAGTCGGTATTGTTATCGGCGTAGTAGCAGGCAACCCTATTACTAAACTACTCGTCAACAACAGTACAAATAGCACCACGACCCAAATGGGGATGAGGGCAGGGCGAAGCTTTGAACGCGGAGCCGGGCGTGGCTTTGGCGGCCTCCAAAACAGTGTTACTAACATTCACGGCGCAGTTGGCTGGAGCATCATCCTCTACGGATTAGCTGCCGCCATCATCATTGCCCTCGTGGGCAGTGCACTCGCCTCGTTCTTTATTGCAAAAATCCGGCCTGCCGAAGTAATGCGGGCGGAATAAGGAGTTACCATGTTACAAGTTACCAACCTCAAACGATCATTTAAATCCGGTGACACCACCGTCACCGCCGTCAACGACATCAGCTTTACCGTACCCAATGGCCAGTTCGCCAGTATTGTTGGCCGCAGCGGCAGCGGCAAGAGCACACTGCTCAGTCTGCTGGGAGCCCTTGATAAGCCAACCAGCGGTAGTATTTCCGTAGATGGCAAGGATATTACCAAGCTCCACGACCATGCGCTCATTGCATATCGCTGCGAGAAGATCGGCTTTATTTTCCAGGGCTACAACCTAGTACCAAACTTAACAGCAGTCGAAAACGTTATGCTGCCTATGGAATTTGCCGGACTTGCCAAGGCTCAGCGCCTGGAACGAGCCCTGTCGCTACTAAAACAAGTCGGCTTTAGCGACGATCAAATGGATCGTAAACCCGGCAAACTCAGTGGTGGACAGCAGCAGCGCGTGGCCATTGCCCGGGCGCTCGCCAACAAGCCAAAGTTAATCCTCGCCGACGAGCCAACCGGGAATCTCGACAGCACCACGGGCAAAATGATTTTTGACCTCTTACACGATCTGGCACGCAGTGAAAACACCACCATCATTGCCGTGACGCACGACCTGGAGATTGCCGGCAAAACCGACACCACCTTTCGGCTGGATGACGGCAAATTAGCAAAGGGCTCACAGAAAGGAAAGGCATAACCATCATGGACGAAGAAAAAACTACCTCATCTAAAGATTCAGCTAAAAAGTCATCACTACTAACTACTGGCACACTTCTGGTGGGGATAGCAATCGTGCTCGTGGTGGGCATTGGTGGCTTTATAGGTGGTATGCAATTTCAAAAAGGCAAAACCGGCCCCGGTGTAGCCACGGCTGCCAGTAACTTTAGCCACGGCTTTAGTGGTGGCATGAACGGGCGGGCCATGAATGGTTCGTTTGGCGCCGTTACCGCTATAAGTACTACCAGTCTTTCGGTCCAAGACCGGCGTTCTAGCACCGCTAAAACCTACAGTATTACTAGCAGTACTACTATTACTAACAACGGAGCAGCGGCAACGGCCAGCGACATTGCCGTAGGCGACAACGTTATAGTGCGAACTGCCAGCGCCGATTCTACGGAAGCTACTTCCATTGCTCTTAACCCAACTATGGGCGGCCCCTCCAATACCGAGAGCGACCCCACTACCGAACAATAAGCACAAGCGTATAGACATTTAATAATAAATGTTATGTAAAATAACTCACTGATCTGTTAGACTGTTTCTTCTACACTAGTAGTATCTAGTAAAGCAAGGAGCGATATGGTCTACACGCTGGACGATGGGTTTAGACAGACAATCCCCGACAAACTAATTAGCGTTACCAAGTACAGTACTACTGCTGTGGCTATTTTAGCGATTACCTTGTTTTCGGCTCAGAATATCCACCTGGGTGGCACTGGTAATAATCTGGGAGCGGGCAGCGACCATTCCGGTGTGCAACAGAGTGTGCGCGTGGTAGAACCTGGCAGCCAAAAAGCCGCCAGCACTACTCAGCCGGATACCACTGCCCAGAATACTAGTGATAGCCCCGCCGTTACCACTGGTAACAGCGCCGGGTCCTACAGCGCCAGCAATTGGTCTGGCAGCGCCTCACAAACTATGCAACCGACCAGTTCAAACGCACCGGCAACGACTACCGGGCCCACAACACCTACCGGCAGCGACGCAACACCGCCGGAATCAGTTATTACCGTGCCGGATCTTCCTGTTGACACCCCACCGGTCACCCCAGTAGATCCTCCCATTACCACCAATCCGGACGATCCCACGGTGACACTGCCGGGCCTTGAGGTAGGATCCGGAACCACGACGCTGTTGAGTGTTCCACCTATTAGCCTCGGAATCCGCCGGCTGAGCAGCAAGTACCGCCTTGCTAAAAAATAGACATTCTTTGCAACCCTTAAGCAATCTTTAAGTCTGAGTGGCGATACTAGCTGTATACTACTAGACAGTAAGCACTAAGCGGGGAGCACTATGGAGCCATCATCAAATAATAAGCCAAAGTTTATAGCCATAGCCGGCATAGTTGCCCTAGTGGTGATAGCGGCCGTTATTGCGCTCAGTAAGGGGGGCTCTAAACAGACTGCCGCCGCCGATCCGGTTGATTCTAGCACTTCGCAGCAATCGGCCAGCAGCACAGCCACCTCGGATAACGCTAACAGCACCAGCACCGCCTACAAAGACGGTACGTATACAGAAACCGGCACCTACACCTCGCCTGGCGGCACCGAATCACTCAAAGTGACCGTTACACTCGCCGGCGGCGTGGTTACAGACACCTCGGCAGTTGGCAGCAAAAGGAGCGATGACTCTACCTTTTACGCCGGCCAATTTATCGACAACTACAAATCACTAGTTGTTGGTAAAAAGATTAGCGATATTAAGCTCTCCAAGGTTTCCGGCTCATCTCTGACGCCCATAGGCTTTAATGCAGCACTCACCAAAATCAAAACCGACGCCCAATCCTAAGTCGGCAGTAGCACCCAGCCAATTCCGGTTTGATGCCATTGGTACGTCCTGGACAATTGACCTATATCAGCCCGCTCCGGCCGGCCTGCAGCAAAAGATCCTAGACCGCATAGCCGAGTTCGACAAAGCATATTCCCGCTTTAGAGCGGACTCGCTCATAACAACCATCAAACAGCGGCCAGGCACCTACCAGCTGCCAGCCGACAGCCTTCCTCTTTTTAACTTGTATCGTCGCCTCTACGACCTCACCGAGGGCAGCATGACACCGCTCATCGGCAGTGTGCTTGAGCAGGCTGGCTACGACGCTGAGTACTCCTTAGAGCCCGGTGAGCTTCATGTGCCACCCACCTGGGACAAGGCTTTGCGGCTAAAAGGGCAGACGCTCACCACCCTCCAGTCGGTAACTATTGACGTCGGTGCGGCCGGTAAGGGGTATTTACTAGACATTATTGGCGAACTGCTACGCGGAGCGGGGGTTACTGCTTTTTGCCTTGACGCCGGTGGCGATATTTTAATCCAAAACCCCAACGCCCTGACGATCGGCCTCGAGAACCCGGACGACCTTACGCAGGTTATTGGCGTTGTCAGCATTACAAACGGCAGTATCTGCGGATCAGCCGGCAATCGGCGCAGCTGGGCAGGCTACCAGCACATTATTAATCCACACTCACTGGTTAGTCCCACCGACATCAAGGCCGTATGGGTGGTAGCCCCAACTGGCTTAGTAGCCGACGCCCTCACCACCGCGCTCTATTTTGCCAAGCCGGAGCTTCTACAGGAGCATTTTGCCTTCAGCTATGCCATACTAAGCACAGACGGTTCATTACGCTACTCAGCTAACTTTCCCGCCGAATTCTTTGAAACTCACTCATGACATATATCGCCAAAAAACTTAACCTTATTACCATGTATCAGCTCCTTATCTATGGGCTGAGCATCCTGGCGGCACTGAGTCTGATTTTTAGTGCCACCGGCTACCTAACGCTGAGCTTTAGTAGTCTGATCTATTCACTCGCCCTCCTGCTGTTGGTTTGTTACCTTACAAACAGTCTCCTGGCACGAGCTTGGCACGTCATACCGGCGCGGGGTTCATGGCTGATTACAGCCCTTATTTTGTATTGCATAATGGCGCCATCTACCTCTGTAAAGATTGCCTTTGCCAGCGCTCTCGCCGGTGTGCTTGCCATGGCCTCCAAATATATTATTGCCAGGAATCAACGCCATCTGTTAAACCCGGCGGCTGTCGGAGCGGTAGCCGTCAGCCTGATGGGGCTCACTGCGACTACCTGGTGGATTGGCAGTCAGGTCATGGTACCCTATGTGATTATTTTGGCCCTAACCGTCGTATACAAGCTACGCCACACTGCGCTATTTGTAACCTTTGTGCTCGTGAGCGTGGCCATAACATTGCTCGTTACAGACCGCAACGTCACAACCTTGGGAGATGCGCTGCACGTCTTAATTATTTCCTCACCGTTATTTTTCCTGGGCGGCGTTATGCTCACCGAACCAACAACCTTACCAGTGCAAAAGAGTATGCAGCTGGTGTACGCCGGCCTGGTCGGCCTGCTCTTTACCATTCACGTACGCATATTTGGGACTTTCTTAGCGCCAGCTATTGCGCTGTTACTGGGGAATGTATTTAGCTACGCACTCAATCCCAAGCAAAATGTTACACTAACGCTCAAAAAAATAACTGAGGTAGCACCGGATATCTTTCGACTGACTTTTAGCCCGCATAAAAAGCTCATCTTTAAAGCCGGGCAATACATGCAGTGGACGCTTGCCAGCAAGGACAATGACGGCCATGGCAACCGCCGCACCTTTACCATTGCCTCGTCGCCAACCGACGACGAAATTGTGCTGGGTATCAAAACTGGTGTGCCGCGCAGCAGTTTTAAAAAGGCACTGCTTGGGCTTAATACCGGCGATGTCATTCAGGGCGGCTACGTGGCAGGGGAGTTTACACTACCATTTAATGCCAAGCAGCCGCTGGTTTTTCTGGCCGGTGGCATTGGCATTACACCATTTATAAGTATGCTGCGCTATCTTATGGCCACCAACGATAAACGTCCGGTCACGCTCTACTACTTTTTGACGGCCACCACACAAGTCTTTGATCAAGCTACGTTGGACTTGGCAGCTGAACACGGCATCGTTACTAAATTGGTAGTCGGTAGCCGCACTGAGCAGCTGCAACACGCCACCACGCTAGGCATTGCCAAGCACCCAAATGCAACCTTTTATATTTCTGGTCCGCCGGCCATGGTAGAAACTTTTACCGGCTACCTCCACGAACAGGGCATCAAGCGCTCCGCCATCAAAACCGACACCTTTACCGGCTACTAAATCGCGATTACTTGTTTGCGTATTGTTGGCCGATGGCGACGGTTTGGCCGCCGAGCTTGTCGGCAAAGTAGCTGTCGTGAGAGATGTAGATGACGGCGCCGGTAAAGTCAATGAGTGCGTTTTCGAGCTCTTCGATACTCGGCAGGTCAAGGTGGTTGGTTGGCTCATCGAGGATCAGCAGCTTAGGATCATTTATGAGCATGCGGATTAGCTGAAAGCGGGCCTTCTGGCCACCGCTTAAGCGGCTAATCATAACCGCTCCATCGGTCTGGGGGTTAAACAAATAGTCGCTGAGGAGCTGCTTAATTTTTTGATCGTTCACGGGCAGGTTGTTTTCCGATAGCACCTGCTCGAGCGCGTCGTGCAGTGTAAAGTCCAGGTAGCGGTCGGCAATTTCTTGTTGGTACAAACCGTAATTAAGCTCGCGTTCAACCATAATTCGGCCACTGTAGCGTTCGGCGGCAGCCGGGACGTTCTTCATGTTAGCCACAATGGCGTCTACAAGAGTGGTCTTACCGGCACCGTTACGACCGTGCAGGCGCACGCGCTCGCCTTCGCGCAGGCTAAAGCTCACGTCCTCAAACAGCGGCTTATCGTAGCCTAAGCTGAGCTTATCAACTTGTACCAGCAGTCGGTCAGCACCCTCCACGTTAGAGGCAGTATCAACTTTGATATTCTGTGCCTTGTACTTTTGGTAGGCAGTCGTCATTTTAGTACCCAGATCCTGGGCAGATTCTTGGTCGATCCAGAACGATGGCTTTTCGGTTTGCTGCAAACGCTCCAGCTCGGCTGCCGCTTTATTTTCGGATGATTTAAAACGCTTAATAGTACCCGGGTCGTGCGAGCGTTCCTTCATTTTACGGAAGCGAATCACGTCGTTTTTAAGGTTATCGATGCGGCGCTGCGTTAAATCGTACTCATTTACCTGCGAAGTGATCTGGTTTTTATTAATACTTAAGTACTGCTTGTAATTTCCTTTAAAGGTAAAGGCCCGGCCATCACGGATTTCAACAATCTTGTCGACCGTTTGCAGCACATCACGGTCATGGGTAATAACCAGCACAGCTTCTTGGGCTGCTTCTAGCCAGCGGATAAAGGCCTGCTTAGCAACGTAGTCCATGTGGTTGGTAGGCTCGTCAATCAGGGCCAGGTTGCCACGGGCGCGCTGCACCTTTATAAGCTCGACCATGCGCTTTTGGCCGCCGCTCAAATCCTCTAGTTTTGCCTGCAGCTTGCTAGGGTCCAATTGGTAATCCTGCAGAGCCTGTTCGAGCTCGTCCTCTATCTGGAAGTAGCCGAGTTGGCTAAAACGGTCGAGGGCATCACTGTAACGCTGCAGCTTTCGTTCGTTACTGGCCATGTGCTCCGGGTAGGTGGTAATAATTTTTTGGAGCTCAGCAAACTCAGGCAGGTCGCCCTGCACGTATTCAAGTACTGTTTTGGATTCATGGCCGTGGTGCTCCTGCCGACTGGCGATAATGGTGGTACCACGCTTAAGTTTTATTTCGCCCTGAAAATCGGTGTCATCACCGGTAATCATATTAAACAGGGTGGACTTGCCGGTACCATTACGGCCGATTAGGCCAATTTTTTCACCGGGCTCAATACTAAACGACAGGTTGTCGTAAAGTTGTTTATCTCCAAAAGATTTTTCGGTAATGTCAATTGCAAGTAGCATAGCCCTATATTGTACCTGAAAACAGTGGTCAGGGCTAACCTAATGCTAATTTAGCGTATTAAACCGCGGCAGTTTTTGACTTTTTAGGCAAGGCCTCGTAACTACTCAGCAGCAAGAGGGCCAACGGATCGATAGGTACCGGCTTGGGTTCTTGGTCGCCTAGGAGCAGGCAGATAATGCCGGCTTCGAATATGATAATGGTGTCAAAAATAGGAATGTAGGTTCCTCGCAGGCCACCAAAGGTTGGTGAGAATATGCTGTACACGGCTGTAGCGAGCGCGGCAAAGCCTACTGCACGCAGCACAAAGGCAAAAACCGGCGAACGGAGCCAGCCGTACAACCATAAAAAGGAGAGGAGACTCAATCCTAACCCAACGATAGCGATCGGTAGATCCAGACGGATTAAGCTGGACATATTTTGCTGAAAGAGAATGTATGAGGCGCTAATAACTCCGACTGCTGTACTTAAAAAACCAACTACTGACTGCATAAGCGACCCTCCGTCTACAAGAACTGAATAATGTATGCCTCTAGCGTAGCCTGTGCTGATTAGCCACGCTGTCAAAATTATTACAATGGTTGTTCTTATTTGTACATTAGCCAAGGCCGAGGAGGTTGAGCGCCGTCTTTGCGGGAGAACAGTAGTGCTTGGCATCCGGCACGGCAGGCTGAGCCGAGGCGGCAAAATTATGGAGCGCGTGATAAATTTGATGCGTATCCAAATCGTCGTCGAGAGCCCGGCGAATACTTTCTAACAGTTCGCTAGCAGCCGATTCGCTACAGGTAAGCAGCGCCTTTTGTAGCCCGGCATGTAGCTCGGCGGCTTCTTCTAAAAATTCCGGCTGCCACTCGCCACCCGTGCGATAGTGGTACCTGAGTAGCGCCAGGCGAATAACATTTGGCGCATGATTATCGAGCAAGTCTTTTGCAAAAATTAAATTACCCAGCGACTTACTCATCTTTTCTCCTAGATACAATAGCGGCGCTACATGCATCCAGTGCTTGGCTAGTTGCGGCTGCCCGAGGGCTTTTGACTGAGCAACTTCACACTCGTGGTGCGGGAATATCAGGTCATCGCCGCCACCATGGATGTCGAACGGTGTTCCTAGGAGTTCGTGAGCCATAACCGAGCACTCGATGTGCCAACCCGGCCGGCCGCGGCCAACGACGCTTTCCCAAACCGCCGGGTCGGCCGGGTCAGTAACGCCGTGCCATAACAAAAAATCGAGTGGTGCGCGCTTGCCGGGACGTGCCGGGTCGCCGCCACGACGCTTCATAAAGGCCAGCTGCAACCGTTCACTAAAACCGCTAAACGTTCCAAAGGCAGGATCACTACTGACATCAAAGTAAATATCATCTTCCAGACTGTAGGCTACCCCCACGTCGAGTAATTTTTGGACAGCGGCAGCCATCTGATCGATATAACTCGACGCCAGTGGCTCGGCATAGGCCGGCCGAAAGTGCAGTAGTTCCATAACGGATTGAAACGAGGCCGTCTCTTCGGAAGCCAATTGGGTATAGTCGAGGCCGAGTTCAGTGGCCCGCTTAAATATCGGATCATCAACATCGGTAATATTACGCACCAAACGCACTTCGTGGCCCAGGTCTTCTAAGCGGCGCTGCAATAGGTCGTAGGTCATAAAAGTGGTGATGTGGCCTAGGTGAGCCGAGTCATAGGGCGTGATGCCGCAGGTATAGAGACCGACGACGTGGCCGGGATTAAACTCCTGATACTGTTGACTGGCAGTGTTAAACAGACGCATCATTTTATTGTAGCAGTCGGCTGCTACAATAAAGATATGAACGAAAATCCTTTGCTGCTACAGCCAAAGATTGTCCTAGGTGTAGCCGCCCATCCGGATGACTTAGATTTTGGGGCCGCCGGAACCATGGCAAAGTTTATAGCCGGTGGCGCCCGGGTGTACTACTTGCTTGTAACCGACGGCGGCAAGGGAACAGAGGACCGTACCATAACTAGTGCCGATCTAGTAGCGCAGCGACAAACCGAGGAGCGTAATGCCCTTAAGGCCATTGGTGGCAATCCGAACGATGTCGCCTTTTTAGGCTATCCGGATGGCACGTTAGAGGTTACGCAGGCCGTTAAGCGTGACATCGTGC
Organism: Candidatus Saccharimonadota bacterium; assembly: GCA_028286245.1. Taxonomy (GTDB): domain Bacteria; phylum Patescibacteriota; class Saccharimonadia; order Saccharimonadales; family UBA4665; genus UBA4729. The sequence continues at coordinate 43,820 of JAQBRY010000001.1, forward strand.
GCCACATTCGCACCATCAAACCCGATGTCGTGGTTACCCTGGACCCATCTATTATTTACATGGCCGAGCGGGGCTTTATAAATCATCCTGACCACCGAGCGGCTGGGCAGGCCACACTTGACGCCGTCTTTCCGCTGGCCCGGGATCATCTCAGCTTTCCTGAACTACTCGCCGAAGGTTTTGAGCCGCACAAAACCCCAACTGTTCTTCTGACGGCTTTTGGTGGACCAGGTAATTACCTGGTAGATATCAGTACGACTATTGATCAAAAAATAGCGGCGCTAGCCGCCCATCCCAGCCAGATCCCCGATATTAAAAGCACTGCTGAGTTGCTACGAGAATTTGCCCGCAAAGCCGCAAAAGGCAGCGGCTACGAGTACGCTGAGTCGTTCAACAGAATCGATATTCGGTGAGATTTACGAAAAGCCTTTACTAATTGCGTATTTGTGCAATAATGATGGGGCTAGTACAAGCTGCTAAATTCCTTGGAATTCTAGAGTATATAAACAAGTTTCGTCAGTCGGGGAGCAGCTAAGTGAGAATTATCGACCTTACCTCTAGTACGAAGAAAGAGGTAAGTATTAATGGCAAATAAATTATTCGTAGGCTCACTGGCATACACAGCCACCGACGATGACTTGCAGCAATTTTTTGCTCAGGTTGGTACTGTTGTATCAGCTAAGGTCATCATCGATCGCGAAACCAACCGCTCTAAGGGCTTTGGTTTTGTTGAGATGAGCACTGACGACGAAGCTAAGGCCGCTGTTGACCAGCTCAACGGCAAGGACCTTAACGGTCGCCCAGTTGCGCTGAGCGAAGCTCGCCCACAGGCACCACGCGAAAACCGTTCATTCGGTGGCGGCGGCGGTGGTGGTGGCGGTAACCGCTACTAATCCATCCTTGTGATGTAAAAACCTCCCGAGCAATCGGGAGGTTTTTTATTTGAAAGAATCTACTCATGCTTGCAAAAATTTGGCGCGTTTATATAATAGGACGATGGCTGAAAGTTGCAGAGATAACTGCCCTAAAATTCTAAAAGCGCTCAGCGAGCGTGAGCGCAGAGACGGCACAAAGCCGCCCTTAAATGTCCACGGCTACGCAGATGATATCGGAGTAGGTGATGCCTGGGATCAACATGTCGCCTTTGATGTAGACGAGAGCGAACATTGTCCGGGAGAAGTTCGAGGAATACAGCTCGTAAAGCGGGGCTTTTTTATACAAAAGGAAGTACAGGTCGAACAAGTACAGTGTCCTCGAGATTACCTGCCACAGTTCGAATACGTCTTAGCTAACTAAGTGATTACGTTAAGCGACGTTAATATACTATAGTTAGTATATGCAGTTTATACAGACCACGGACCGATCACTGGGTGCAGCTGCCCTCCGAACTCGACTTATCAAAGAACTCAACGAAGGTCTCAAAGTACTATGGCTGGTATCGGGTGGCTCTAATATTCCACTCAGCGTTGCCGTCATGAACACCCTCCCGGAAGCACTCACGAGCAAGCTCACCATTATGCTCATAGACGAACGGCACGGTCCGGTTGGACACGCTGACTCTAATGGCAGTCAATTGTTAATTGCCGGCTTTGACCATAAACAGGCACACATAGTGCCGGTGCTGGTGGGCGATCGAACGCTAGAAGAAACCCGGGAGTCCTATGACACCGCCGCCAGGATGGCCTTTACTGATGCCGACATAGTGATTGGTCAGATGGGAATAGGGGTAGACGGCCACATAGCCGGCATTTTGCCCGGCTCGATTGCCTTAGATTCTACGGATTTTGTGGCTGCTTACACCACCGATGAATACGCCCGGCTCACACTGACTTCCCACGCCATCAAACGTTTAAATGCAGCCTATGTATTTGCGTTTGGCGACGACAAGACAGCCACCCTTGAACGCCTAGAGAACGAGACGCTACCCTATAGTGAGCAGCCGGCCCAAATTTTAAAAGAGCTTCCCGAAGTATATATATTTAACGACCTAATAGGAGATAAAATATGAAGATAGCCGTACAGGGCCTTGGCCGAATGGGCATGCAAATTGTCCACAAAATTGCCGACAGCGAGCACACTGTTATTGCTCACAACCGCAGCAAAGACAAAATTGATGAAGCAGTTACGTTTGGTGCCATTAGCGCCTACGAAAAGCAGGACGTGCTCGACGCTTTTGGCAGCGATCAAGTTGTGCTGTGGCTGATGCTACCGGCCAACATCGTGGATGACCAGGTTGACGAGTGGCTAACACTGGTTCCGCAGGGAAGTATATTTATTGATGGCGGCAATTCGGACTACCGTTTAACCCGCAAATTATCAGACAAGATTGAAGCTAGCGGCAGCCATTTGGTAGACGTCGGCACCAGTGGCGGCGTTTGGGGCTACCAAAACGGCTTCTCTATGATGTCCGGCGCCAATAATAAGCAGGCTTTTGACGGCGTAGAGCCAATACTCAAGACGCTAGCTGCTCCAGAAGGGGCCTACAACTACTTTGGCCCATCCGGTTCCGGCCACTTTGTTAAAATGACGCATAACGCCATCGAGTACGGCATGATGGAGAGCTTGGCTGAGGGCTACCGTATCCTCAAAGAAGGGCCGTATCCCGGCCTTGACCTGGCTGCCGCCGGTGAGGTTTGGCAACACCACAGCGTGGTTACTTCGTGGCTTAACGAGCTGTCCCAGTCAGCACTGGCCGAGAATCCTGAACTGGAAGGCATTGATGGCTACGTGGCCGAGAGCGGCGAAGCCCGCTGGACCCTCGAAACAGCCAAAGAACTCGGTATCCCCATGCAAAGCATCCAGGCGGCCTTTGACGTCCGGATTGCCTCCCAAAACGGTGAGCAAAACTTTGCCACCAAAATGTTAGCTGCCATGCGCAATAAATTTGGCGGCCACGAGCTAAACAAATGATCGACAGCGCACCCGTCCTAATTATTTTTGGCATTACCGGCGATCTTAGTAAGCGCAAGCTTTTGCCAGCCATTTATCACTTGCTGAGCCAGGACCTACTGCCAAAAGACGTTAAAATTATTGGTACCAGCCGCCGGGAAATCTCACTGGACGAACTACTGAGCAACGTAGAGCTCTGTGTGCTAGAAGAGGACAATGTCTGCGACCCGGCCGGAATAGCCAAGCTACGGGCAGCTATGGAGGTCTTTAAGCTCGACCCGGTAAGTGACGACAACTACACCGCGCTCAGCCAGCACCTCGACTCACTTGAGGCCCACGAGCGCATTTTTTACATGTCGCTGCCGCCGGTAGCCTACGCCCCGATTATTGAGCGCCTCTCCAAGCATGGCCTCAATGATAGCCGCAGCCGAATACTGCTGGAAAAGCCATTCGGTTACGATGAAAATTCGGCCCAGGAGCTCATCGACCTGGTAAGCGAGCACTACCACGAAGATCAAATCTATCGAATTGACCACTACCTAGCTAAGGAAACTGCTCAGAACCTGCTGACCTTCCGTTTGCACAATCCGATTTTTACCGCGCTCTGGAATAGTGATCATATCGAACGTGTACACATCGAAGCCGCCGAAAAGCTCGGCATAGAAAACCGGGCTGATTTTTATGATAAAACCGGTGCGCTGCGTGACCTTATCCAGAGTCACCTCATGCAGCTGTTGGCCCTCACGCTCATGGATATCCCCAGCCATTTAAAGAGTCATGAAATTCACCTGAGCAAGCAATACTTTCTTGAACAACTAATGCCGGCCGATCCCAAGCAGGCCTTAAGAGCCCAGTATGATGGCTACCGTGATGCCGTTGGCAATCCGGCCAGCCCAACCGAAACCTACGCCCTAGTGCATCTAAAACACAGCGCCGAGCGCTGGCAGGGCGTGGACATCATTCTAGAAACCGGTAAGGCCTTACCAGAAAAACACACTCGAATTATCGTGGAATTCAAAGCCCACGCCGGGCAACCGGCTAACCGATTAGTGTTTCAGGTTCAGCCAGATGAGGGGATAAGTTTAGATCTATTCGTTAAAAAGCCGGGCTTTGACAATACCATGCAAAAAACAATGCTCGACCTTACTTACGAAACATCGTTCGGGGATGATAAGCATATTGACGCCTACGAACGCGTAATAATGGACGCTATGCGTGCCGACCACGCACTTTTTGCCAGCGCCACCGAAGTCATGGCGACGTGGAGAGTATTGCAACCCATCCTCGACGCCTGGGAAAATAACAGCGACGGCCTAACCTTTTATCCTATGGGAGCAGTACCTGAAGCTACAGGCAACGTTTAAAGCTCGTCGGAATCCAAGAACTCAAGTGCCAATCCAAGCAAGTGATTTTCGACGTCGTACTCTTTCAGTAAGTCATTACTTAGTCCGGCAACATACCACGCTTTTTCTGGATCAGCTGAGGAGTCTTGATCAAACTGTGGTCGGTAGGAAGCTAACCCTTGCATTCTAAGTTTTACGGTCTTGCCATCACTAAAGTCATCCTTATGGCCGGCATGACGGAAGCGACTTGCTGTCCGCACGAGTCTACCCTCGGTACGGTCATTAATAATTCTGGCACCTTCTAGACTAGACGAGCCGGCCATTAACGCCAGCTTGCGAGCCTCTTGTTGATCTTTATAATTTTGCCATACCGGTGTATCCACGGCGACTGCTGCGCATCGTGGCTGGTAGTTGAGCCCTGGTGTGACACCCCGCCTGACGCCACCGCCGCGAAGTATTTCATGCCACTGACCACCTGGCTTTTCAGGGTCTGCGGCAGCACTTGCAAGTAATAATTCTGTGGTTTTTACACTCTCATGTTCACCAACAACATACCATGGTAAATCACTGCTACCAGTGCTAAAGCCGGGCATCCATAAAACATGTGTCAGGAGTAATATCTGCTGATACTTGTTTGCAGCGGTAATCGTAGCACTATAATTAGCACCGTGTTCATCAAATTTACTCCTACCAGAATATCCGGCTAACGGTAGATCACCAATAACAGAGAAGATATAGTCGGAGTTAGCACGGCTCTCGGCGATCGCGACACGTTCGGTTAGTCGCGCCTCCAGCTCAGCGCCGCTTTCCGGCGTCGGTACTTGATCACGCAGTGCCTGATGCACAAGCTCATTCCGGAGCTGAGCATTGTTAGCAAGGCGAGTAGCAACTTCGTCCGGCTGTGGCCGTACAACAAGTTCATGTGAGGACGCATCTGGCTGAGTCATAATTATATATATTATAGCATACTTAAAACTTATTTGCAATATATTACTCGGCCGCCGGAGCTGGCATACACAGGGGTAGAGGGGTATACTATAAGCATGATTGATTACGCCAAACTTGCCCTACAAAAACATAAAGAACTGAGGGGGAAAATCTCCACCGTCAATAAAGACGGCCTGGATACCAAAGAGCAGCTGAGCACCTACTATTCGCCCGGCGTCGGGGCTGTCAGTAGTTACGTGGCGGAGCATCCGGACGAATTACGCGACTATACTTGGACCAATAACCTGGTGGCCGTCATCAGCGATGGTTCGGCCGTCCTGGGGCTCGGCAACATCGGGCCGGAAGGTGCCATGCCAGTTATGGAGGGCAAGGCCATGTTGTTTAAGCACTTTGCCGGCATTGATGCCGTGCCGATTATTCTCGACGTCCACACTCCCGATGAGATCGTGGCCGCAGTCACCGCCATTGCCAAAAGTTTTGGCGGCATTAACCTAGAAGATATCGCCGCGCCGCAGTGCTTTGAGATAGAAGAACGCCTTAAGGCAACGCTGCCGATTCCTATCATGCACGACGACCAGCACGGCACGGCCATAGTGACGTTGGCCGGCCTGATCAACTCCTGCAAAATTACCGATCGCAAACTATCCGATTGCAAAATTGTACTCGTTGGTTCCGGTGCAGCCGGCACAGCCATCGCCCACCTCCTAAACGAGTACGCACATCCCGAGATTATTTGCGTGGACAGCAAAGGTATTCTGTACAAGGGGCGCGAGGGCATCAACAGCGAAAAAGAAAAGCTACTGGCCTACACAAATCCGCACAATGTCGAAGGCAGCCTAGAAGACGCACTTACTGGCGCCGACGTATTTATTGGTGTTTCGCAGCCAGGACTTTTAACAGCCGAAATGGTTAAAACCATGGCCAAAGACCCCATTATTTTTGCGCTTTCTAATCCGGTGCCGGAAATTATGCCCGACATTGCGCTGGCCGCCGGTGCAGCCGTGATTGCCACCGGCCGAAGCGACTTTCCAAACCAAGTTAACAACGCCTTGGCCTTTCCAGGTATTTTCCGGGGAGCACTCGACAACCGAGTTCGCTCCATTACTAACACTCATAAAATTAAAGCTGCAGAAGTAATAGCCAGCCTGGTCGAAAGCCCCACGCGCGAGACGATTATCCCGCCAGTTGGCGATAGCCGCCTGGTCCCTGAGATCGCCAAGGTAATCACCTAATAACAGCGTACAATATACTTATGCTCATGCCCGCTTACCGCCTCACCACAAAGAAACACCGACATGTTAGTTGATATATTAATTGTTCTTTTTACCATCAGCTCGTTTTTTCGCGGGCGCGAGATCGGCTTTGTTCGCCAAGCCTTTTCTTCGATTGGTTTTTTTGCTGGCCTATTACTGGGCAGTCGGTTGCAGCCCCTGACGGTGCACTGGACCAGCACACCATTTAGCCAATCAATGGTAACGCTACTAACCACGCTTGGCCTGGCTTTGGTGTTCTTGGTAATTGGTGAGTATGTGGGCGTTTACGTTAAGCGACGGGCCATGCGCCGCCCTATAAATTCCGTTGATAACGGCTTTGGCGGTGTAATTGGTATTGTCACCTTGCTGGCTACTGTCTGGTTGGGCGCTAGCATCCTGAGCTCGTTGCCGTATCCAAGCGTACACCAGTCACTCAGTGAATCGCGAATCATACGAGAGCTCAATAACGTGTTACCGTCTGCGCCTAATGTTATTGCCGACATCAGCCAGCTGGTAAACCCTAATGGCTTCCCGGACGTGTTTATTGGCCAAGAGCCGCGCTCGCAAAAGGATGTGCCGCTGCCCGACCTGGGACCGCTCCGCCCAGCCGTACTGGCCGCTCGGCCGTCGGTAGTAAAGCTCGAAGGGCAGGGCTGCGGCGGCATTGTTGACGGCTCCGGCTTTATTATCGCGCCAGGCCTCATCGCCACCAACGCCCATGTTATTGCCGGCATCAAAAAACCCTACGTCGTCGATGCCAACGGTACGCACAGCGCCACGCCCATTTTGTTTAACCCCAATCTGGACTTTGCCGTCCTCCGAGTACCCAACTTAAGCGGCAAATCGCTGGCGCTCGATACGTCGCTAGCTACCAGCGGCACGGCAGCCGCAACCCTGGGTTACCCAGGTGGCGGTGGCTTTACCGCCAAATCTGCCGTTATCCTTGACCGCTTTGATGCCCGCGGACGCGATATCTACGGCCGCGGCGTCACGCTCCGCGAAGTGTACGAGGTGCGCTCTGACATTATTCCCGGCAACTCCGGTGGTCCAATTGTAAATGCCGCCGGTAAGGTGATTGCTGTGGTATTTGCGCAGTCCACCACCTACGAGCAGACCGGCTACGCACTCACCGCCGCCCAGGTTTCCAGCTCCATTACCCAGGCTAGCACGCAAAAGCAGGCCGTCGGCACCGGTAGTTGCACAACCGAGTAATCAGAAGCTTGTAGTAGGGGTTAGTTACGGCCATAGGAATGTTTTTTTGGTATGATGAGGGCATGTTAAATGCCAAGGCGCTCCTTGATAGGGTTCGACCACGCCCTCCGTTCATCGACAGATTGCCTGGTATATCACCAAATTCTGGCACTGCGATGTATCCTTACATATACGTTGGCAGAAGGGCATACGAGAATTTATTGAGTGACGAGCCCGACCAGTCCAATGTAGCGCTCGTGCTGCATGAGCAGGAACATATTACCCGTATTCAAGAGCTTGGCATAGTCAATTGGTATCGGCACTACTTCTTTAGCCGGACGTTTCGCTTAGAAGAAGAGCTTGCGGCCATAAAGCCACAGTTTAATCACCTTAAACGCTCCGGCATCAGCGTCGACATAGAACACCGAGCAAGAATGCTTTGTGGTGGCGCATACCTATGGCCCACTAGCTACGACAATGCCTACAGTCGTCTTTCGGCAATCTGGGAAGCGGCTCCTTTCCCTATGCAAGGGGCCGCCGCCGCCTAGCGTGAGGAGCCTGGCTAAATAATGGTGCGGAGGGCTTCGATGGGGTCTTTGCGGGCGGCTTTGAGGGCAGGAACGGAGCCAAAGATAATGCCGACTGCTAGGGATACGCCACTGGCTATCAGGACGATCTGCCAGCTGATGTCCGGTCGCAGGTTGGTAAAGAACCGTAGTAGGCCGTTCACAATAAATGCTAAGGCAACACCGATAATACCGCCGACAAAGCTCAGCAAAGCCGACTCAATAACAAACTGGCTCAGGATTTGGCGGTTGGTGGCACCGATGGCTTTACGGATACCGATTTCGTGCATGCGCTCGGTAACGGATACCAGCATCACGTTCATAATTCCAATGCCACCGACCAGCAACGAGATAGCCGCCACGCCGGTAATAAGCCGAGTCAGGAGGTCCAAGACCTCGCTGCGAGCGGCAATGTTTTCGTCCTGGCGGAGGACGGTAAAGTTATCTTGATTGCCATGCGTTTGATTAAGTTGTGTCTTAATTGAGGCAATAGTAGTATCGACGGGACTCGAGGTTGCTGGCTTGGCTAAAATCTCGTAGATGGCGCCAGAATTTTTAGTTAGCTCCTGCGAAACATCATAGGGTATAAAAATAGCCGTATTAAAGTTGGCTTCGTCAGACAGAGGGGTATTTTTGAACTGATCAAAGATGCCGCGGACAATAAAATCCTGACCGTTAATGCTAAAGGTAAAGCCCAGCGGCACATCACTCTCAAACATTGCCTCGGCCGCAGCCTTGCCGAGAACGGCAGCCCGAGCGCCCGGATCATCGGGATCGAGGAAAGTACCGAATTCTAGGGGTTGGTTGAGCAAATTGGGCAAGCTAGCTGAAGTACCAATAACTAAGCCTTTTTTGTACTGGCCTTTTTCACTTTTAACAGTGGTGGAGATAGCACTGAGCGGCGCCGAAGCCCGCACGCCAGGAGCCTTTGAGACCGCCTGAACGTCTTTATCTTGCAAAGAGCCGGTAATACTGAGGCCAGATAACACATTATAGGTATCCAAGCTCTGATCACCCCCAGTGCGCAGAGAGCTCGGCCGGATAGTGATTAAGTCTTTGCCCAGGTAGTTGATCTGGCCGCTAATTTGATTCTTGATGCCCTGGCCAATCCCAACCACGGTAATCACCGACGAGACGCCAATAATAATTCCAAGCATTGTCCAGAAGTTTCGCCACTTAGCGCCACGTACTGAGTCAAAACCGGTTTTTAGCTGTCCGCGGGCGGGCTTCATACGTCTGCCTTTTTACGACGAACTGACGTTTTACGCTTAGAGGCTGCTTTTTTAGTACTGCGCGACTTTGGTCGCGTCACCTTTCGACCAACTGAGGGCACGTCCGGGCGCGCCCGCATGAGGGCCGAAACGCCAGCCAGATCATCTTCTTCGTTGGTGGTAGGCAGAGTGTAGAGCACCTTACGAGCGGTGGCGGCAACCTGGCCAATGGCAGTCTGCTCATCATGAATAATATTGCCGTCGTGCATGTAGAGCACACGGGTGGCGTAGCGGGTGAGCTCTGGGTTGTGGGTCACAAATAATACGGTGTTGCCGGTTTTGTGAATTTCCGAGAGCAGCTCCATAACCAGGCGCGATGATTCACTGTCTAGATTACCGGTTGGCTCGTCGGCAATAATAAGTTTAGGGTTGTTAACGAGCGCTCGAGCTATGGCCGCACACTGCAGCTGGCCGCCGCTGAGCTGGCTGGGCATAAAGTATTCGCGGTTCTGGATGCCAACACGTTCCAGCATGGTGCTGGCCTGTCTGATGCGCTTTTTGACTGAGACGCCTTTGTAAGCAAGCGGAAGGGCAACATTTTCTAAGATCGAAAGCCGTGGCAGCAAGTTATACGACTGAAATATAAATCCGATAGTATCGCGGCGAACGCGAGCTGCTCGGTTAGCGCGCAGCTTGGCGACCTTGCGGCCATCGAGCTTGTAGTTGCCGTGGCTGGGGCGGTCAAGGAGTCCAATGACGTTCATAAGGCTACTTTTGCCGCAACCACTCGGTCCCATCACCGCCACAAACTCGCCGCGCTCAATAGTAACACTGACCTCGTCGAGCGCTAAAGTGGTTGCGTCGCCGAAGCCGTACAGTTTACTGACGTCTTTTAATTCTATTAATGCCATTACTATGCCCTAGTGTACCTCTGTGTTTGCTACCACGGCAAGCGAAATCTGTAGTAATTTGCTCCATACTTCAGCATAAGCTTAATGAAATCGCAAGTTTTACCATAAAGTTAGCTATTTTAGAGACCGACGATTGCCGTGGGTTATGTATAATGGTGGAGGTCAAAGACATGACACATGGAGAGGTGTCCGAGTGGTCGAAGGAGCACGCCTGGAAAGTGTGTATAGCGGCAACGTTATCGTGGGTTCGAATCCCATCCTCTCCGCCATACATATTTTGATTTTTTAACTAATGGTAGTGCCGCCGGTACCTTCGGTAGCGCGCAGTATATTGTCGGCCTGGGTGCCGTTAAAAATTATGATCGGGAGGTTGTGTTCCATGGCCATCCCGAGCGCCGCTTTGTCCATGACTTTTATATTATCGTTAGCGACGGCGTCCTGGAAAGAAATAGCCTTAATATGCCTGGCATCTTTGAATTTGACTGGATCGCGGTCATACACGCCATCGACTTTTGTAGCCTTAAGTACAACCTGGCAGTCAAGTTCGAGGGCTAGCACCAGAGCGGCTGTATCAGTGGTCATATAGGGTCGACCGCTACCGCCGCCGACTATGACTACGCGACCTTTTTTAAGGTGGTTATTAGCTAAGCGGTGTACAAAGGGCTCGGCCACTTGTTCCGCAAAAATCTGTGTCAAGCAGCGAGTGCGGATACCGCAGGATTCGAAGATATCAGTTAAAGCCATGGCATTCATCATGGTAGCCAGCATGCCAATCTGATCAGCAGTAACCCGCCTGATGCCATGACCAGCCAGTTGGGCACCGCGGGCGTAGTTGCCGCCGCCAACCATTATTACCACTTGCGTGCCATTATCGACGACTTTTTTAACTTCGGCAGCGAGCCAGGCGCCAAACTCGGCATCAATACCGCTTTCGAACTTACCGGATAACTGTTCGCCCGAAAGCTTGAGCAATACTCGCGTGTAGGGTGTGTTTGAAGTCGCGGATTGTTTCTGCATTAGGGTATAGTCTAGCAAACATTAAGCAATACTTAAATGTCGTTATAAAGACTTTCGAAAATAGCGGGCCAGAGAATATACTATCTACATGACAGCGACAGAGCCACTAACTAGAGACTTTTTCGAGAAACACCTCGATAAGCGTTTTGCTGCGGCTGAGCAGGCTTCTGATAAAAAATTCGCAGCTATGACGGACCTCATTTCTGGCATCGTCGGCAACATGGCTACAAAAACTGACCTGCAAGAATTTAGAACCGAAATGAATACGAGATTCGAAGACACTGCAGCTTTTTTTGTAGAGCATGTCGACAATAGGCTGCAACTTTTCTCGGAAAGCTTGTCTCCTTTTATAGATCGTACTGCTATGATTGAGCCAATGGCGCACGACATATACGGCCTGAAGCAGGACATGAAAATCGTAAAAGTTGCTATAAAATCAATCAGCAGGCAACTGCAAGGAGCATGCTTACATGGTTAAAATTTACTCGTGGAACGTTAATGGCATCCGGGCCGTTCAAAAAAAAGGCCTCTGGGATCCCTTTATTGCCAAGGAGCAGCCGGACATACTCTGCCTTCAAGAAATAAAAGCTAAACCCGATCAAATTGACATCAGTTTGGGTGATTATACGGCCGTCTGGAACTCCGCCGAAAAGCCCGGCTATTCGGGTACAGCTATACTTTCTAAAACGCCGCCACTGCAGGTGGTAACCGGCTTTCCTAAAGACATTATCGAAACCTTTAACGTCACCGGCGACACGTATGGCGATCCTAACCTTGAGGGGCGAGTGGTTGCTGCCGAATTCGAGAAGTTCTGGGTAGTAACCGTTTATACGCCGAATGCTAAAGATGATTTGAGCCGGATACCGCTCCGTGAAAAGCACTGGGATCCGGCATTCCTCGCGTATTGTAAGCAGCTTGAGCAGTCAAAGCCGGTGGTATTTTGTGGCGACCTAAATGTGGCCCACACCGAAGATGATCTGGCCAATCCCAAGCCTAACCGCGGCAAAAAGGGCTTTACGGACCAGGAGCGAAGCGGCTTTCAAAAGTTTGTGGACGGCGGATTTATCGACACGCTTCGAATCTTCGAACAGGGCAATGGCCACTATAGCTGGTGGAGCCACTTTGCCAAAGCCAGGGAACGTAACGTTGGTTGGCGGATCGATTATTTCTTAGTGTCTGATTCTATTAAAGACAAAGTAAAAGCGGCAGCCATCCATGCCGACGTCCTTGGTTCCGACCATTGCCCGGTTAGCGTAACGCTCGATATTTAATGAAGAGTGTGGCCATATTGTACGGTTTTACAGAGGGAAGGCGGCATGGTCACCGGATGCGAAAAGCGCTCCGGAAAGCTGGTTACCGAGTGGTGCGGCACCCTGACGATGCCGATATACTCATTGCTCACTCGGCTGGCTGCTTTTTTACTAAAGACTATAAAAAAGCCACCTTTGTGATGCTGATTAACCCGCCCTACTGGCCAGGAAAGACCTTGAGGAAGCGTGCCGTGGAGCGCTTTTTTGTGGACCTCAAGCATGGGATCCGTCCAACTAAAATCTGGTTTTGGGCCTATAAAAACTGCCTTAATGTGTATTACGGACTCAGCCGTTTTAAACGAAACTGGCGGCTCGTTATAATGGCGCTTCATTTTACATTGCCGAAAGCTGTGGCGCATCACAAAAATGTTCTAGTTGTCCGAAACCATGACGACACTTGGCTTAGCCCGGAGCTGGAAGCCGTCAAAGAGAGCCAGCCAGCTATTAGCATCCACCATTTAAGCGGCGAGCACGACGATTGTTGGCGCCATCCAAGCAGGTACATCGCATTATTACCTAAGCCCTAGCCGTCTCTGATACACTAAACCTATGCAAGCACCTCGACACTACGCTGCCTTTGATATTGACGGCACCCTCATTCGCTGGCAACTCTATCACGCCATCGCCGACGAGCTTGCTCGCCGGGGCCACCTAGACGGCATCCAGTACCAAGCGGTGCGGGATGCCCGTATCGCCTGGAAGCAACGCCAGCACCAGACATCCTTTAATCAGTACGAGCAAACGCTCATAAACCTTATTGACGCCGCCATCAGCGGCATAGCCGTGGCCGACCTGATGGCTGCTAGTGAAGCAGTTATTAAAGAGTACAAAGATCAGGTGTACACCTTCACCCGCGACTTAATCACCGACTTACGTGCAAAGGGTTATTTATTGTTTATTGTTTCGGCATCGCAATCAGAAATCGTAAAATTACTTGCCGAATATTACGAGTTTGATGATTATCGCGGTTCGGATTACCAAACCAAGGACGGATTTTATACCGGGCAAAAACTGCTTTTGCGGAGCGAGCAAAAGCCGCTGGCCATTGAGCAGTTAATCGTAAAACACGGCGCCAGCCGAGAAGGCAGTATTGCCGTCGGCGACAGCGAGGGCGACATCCCCATGCTGGCGAGCGTGGAGCAGCCGATTGCATTTAATCCAACACAGGAATTGTTTGAGCACGCCCAGTCCCAGGGCTGGAAAGTAGTGGTTGAACGTAAGAGTGTTATCTACCAGCTTTCACCGGGCGAAACCGGGGCTTACCAGCTCAGCTAGCCGCGCGTGCTACTATGGGCGTAATGGATTACTGGCATAAACAAACGCTCGAAACACCGCTGTACGACGCCATGCTATGGAGCCGGCCGGAAAATCGAGCCTACGCCGGAAAATTACTGGTTGTAGGTGGCAGCTCCCAGGGTTTTGCCCACCCGGCCCAGGCCTATCAGGCGGCAAGCGTAGCTGGCGTTGGATCCGGTCGAGCGGTGCTGCCGGACGCCCTGCAAAAAACTCTGCCAAAGGGCTTCATGGAAGCCGACTTTTTGCCGAGCACACCGAGTGGCAGCTTTGCGCGCGAAGCACTCGGTGAGCTACTCAGCCAGGCCATGTGGGCCGATGGCGTACTGCTAGCCGGTGACATGGGCCGCAACAGCGAAACAGCCATCTTGCTAGAGTCGTTTGCCGGTAAGTACAGCGGCCAGCTGACGCTCACCTGCGACGCCGCCGACTATGCCGTCAACGCTCCACATATCGTTTTAAAGCGGCCGAACACGCTGCTAGTTGTTGGCTTTAAACAGCTGCAAAAATTCGGGTTAAACGCCCGCTTTCCACAAGCCTTTACGTCGAGCATGGACTTGCTCCGCTTAGTCGAAATGCTGCACGGCGTCACCACAGAGTACCCCCTAAGTATCATTACCAAGCACAGCGACAATATCTTTGTAGCCAGCGGCGGACAGGTAAGCACGACCAAGATTATCGACAAGCCCGTTTGGCGTATCACCACTGCCGCCAGCGCCAGCGTATGGTGGCTCCAAAATCCCCAAAAACCTTTCGAAGCACTCAGCACTTCGATAGTAGCCTAAACCCTATTACAATTTATTTTTTAAGACGACCAAAAAGCCCCATTTTGGCCGACTTCTGGATCAGTAATGACTGCAGCAATTCCGGGCTAAACGATGGCGAAATCTGCTGCGTAGTCGCGTAGTAGTACAGGCCAGTATTGGTAACCTGCGTAATAGTAAAGACAAGCAGTCCAAACACGAGAATGTTAGGCGATGCGTGGACAATTCAGCAGAAGACGTTTGCTTCAGTCGAGAGCCGTGGAAGACTTCTCCTAGGAGCGGTCATCGTGATCTGTGTCGATTCTGGCAAACTGCTCTGCGACGACCTGGCGAATAGCCTCATTCCATTCCTGAACTTCAATCTCATCGACAGACTCTTTAGGTTGATCATTAAAGTAGCCTACACCGATAACGTATGCGCCAGGAATTGGAACAAAGTGGTTACGTGGGTCGCGGAAACCTTCAGGATCCTGCTCGCGGAGGAACTTGATGGCTGCTTCGTACTCGGGATCAACTGGTCGCTCGTTTTGTTCGTGCCTACTCATGTCTTGTGAATCTACTGGATTATCTTGTACAGTCGCGGAGTCGCGATGCATCTTTCTGTTGGCCATTGTGAATATCGGGTGGGTCATTGTCAAGCACCTTCTTGCATAAATTGGCAATTCGGTAACTCGGGAACTAGCTTACGCTGTTTGGTGGGCGAGGAGGGACTTGAACCCTCAATCCGAAGAACGCGATTTTGAGTCGCGCGCGTATACCAATTCCGCCACTCGCCCAGGTACTGGTCACTGGCGAGCCAGCTGATGTTAATGTTTACGCATGTTTTACGAATAATACGTAGGTTACAAGGGGTCATTGTACTATAATTGACTGCACAGGGCTAGCATTAGTTCTTTGATACGTATGACTGATCAGCAAACACCGACACCAGCAACTCCAGACCCGCAACCACCGGCGGGCTTTTTGCCTCCCGATCCTGAGCGGACGGCTCAGGACGAGCGTTTAGCAGCCGCCCAAATCATCCGAGAAAAAGTGGCCCGCCTCTACACCACCGAGCCGAACGCTGGCCAAGAAATGCAGGAAGCCGAAGCTGCTACCCATCGTAGTAAGCACCAGCTGTTTATGCACGAGCTTAATAACTCCGGCAAAGACCTGGCGACTATCCAAACCGAGTGGCACCAATACTATGTGGGGCTCAACGACCAGGAAAAGCACGAGGTTTGGCAGGAATTTTATTCCAGTAACGCGAATGTTTTATCGCTACCGGCCGCACCGGCAGGGGCCCAGGCTGCTCACGCTGAGGCTGAGCATAAACATGCGGTGCTTACCAGCCAGCGGCACAAGTCGCAGCGCGCCAAGGCGGCGGCCCGGCCGCGACCTAAACGCGATTTGCGCTCTCCGCAAGCTATTCGGGCGGCTGTGCGTGATACGGTTACCGCCAACGGCAAGCTCAAAGCCAAGCACCACCTGCAATCACTGCTATTTGGACTCGGCATGGGTTCGCTAGTGATCTTTATATTTTTGTTTAGCTTTTTTAATGAAGTTATTATTGCTCCTTTTATTCAACCCAGCCGGGCGTCAGCTTCTACGCCAATCATCGTGGACGCCAACGACACTTCGGTGAGCGCTGATCCGCAGGTGATTATTCCTAAAATTAACGTCCAGATCCCTGTGGACTACACCCAGACCACCACTAACGAAGAAGATATCCAGAATTCCCTGGAGAGCGGTGTTACGCACTACGCCTCTACCGTTAAACCCGGTGAACAGGGCAATACCGCTATTTTTGGTCACTCCAGTAACAACATCTTTAATAAGGGCAAGTACAAGTTTGCCTTTGTGCTGCTGCACACCATGGTGCCAGGCGACACGTTCTACCTTTCGTATCAGAGTAAAATGTATGTTTATAAAGTAATCGATAAAAAGGTGATTGATCCGTCAGACGTCAGTATCCTTGACCCTATACCTGGTAAGGTCGCCACCGCCACGCTTATCACCTGTGATCCTCCCGGGACCACACTGCACCGGCTGGCCGTCATCGGCGAGCAAATTTCGCCCGACCCGAGTGGTAATGTGGCCGCAGCCGCACCAGTAGTTGCAAATGCTGCCGACGCGCTGCCCGGTAACGGACCGTCACTTATGAGTAATATTTTGGCCACCAAGGTGGGAAAAACGGTTGCCGTACTTATTATAGTAGGAGCCTTCTTTGCCCTCATGCGCTGGACCAACAAGCCTCGCCGCAAATAGTCGCCTGCCCAGCGATAAGCTGATAATACTTGCATAGTGCGGCCATCCGCACTATTGTTAAGAATATGGCAGGTCGTGAAGCTATCCCCCAGTACCAAGTTAGTCAGGACGAACTCAAAGCTACCTACGAGACTATTCATGCCGGGCTTACCTCTCCGGCACAACTTAATACCCAGATCATAACCGGTAATGGCGATACTTCGCACTCGGTGCTGCTATCACCACTTCTAGCCCAAGAAGTTGGAGCCGATAATACAACCCGTTACTGCTACGTTAATTCAAGAACTTACGACGATCCCATGCAACGCCCAACCCTTATTCATGTGGTGCTCCGAAGCGGCGAAATAGATAGTGGCCTGCGAATTGTGCAAGACTATAGATTCATAAAAAAGGTGCCCACGTTTGCAAACCCCACCTATACATACGAGCTAACAAAGCTAGTGCCAACTCTCACCGATGACGTGGGCTCAGAATCGGCAGGCACTGCAGCCAATAACTCGTCCAGCCTAAGCGACAGCGATAAGATATTTGAGGCCAATATGCGCCGAGATATGCAAATAATTACCCATGACGATGTGGCGCTCATAAGCCGACTGGCTATTGCCCTAACAGATGTCTAGAATAATTACATAGAAGCGGCGAGATCAACCAGCTGCCGATCGCTGAGACTGCCGTTTGTTTTAACTTGGTACCAAATGCCACCGTTAACCCAGGTAGCATTATTGCCATACAAATACACGGTTTGACCATTCGTTTCAACGGTGTGATAGCCGGCTTGACCTGCGGCAGCGGTCAAAAAGACGTCGCGGAGCGCTTGGCTATCCCAGCTTGAAGCGGTTTGCTTAATAGCAAAAGACCGCGTATCGCTATTACTATTAAACTGTACATCTACAGTCCCCGGCTTGTAGCTAAGCGCAGCCATAGAAAAGCCGGGAGGTCGCTTTTCTGGTAGAGCCGCCTTAAAGCCGGCGCGGCTAGAGGCCATCTGTAATTTTATATTTGGAACATTTTGATAAGTGATAAAGCCGCCGAGCAGTACCAGGGCGAGACCCACCGTAGCCAGACCGGCCGTCCGTTTGCGGCGCGTTGACTTGGAAAGCTTAACATTCTTAAGAGGCGGCTGGGTGGTAGCAGAGGCGGCAGCAATTGCTCGTTCAAAAATGTCCAGCGTCGGACGAGTGGCCTGCGACACTTCCTGGGCAGCAGCGCGGGCTTTTTGCTGCATGGCAGTCTGTACTTGGGCAGTACGGACCGTACCACCAAAGCGATCAATAAAACTGCTTTTAATGGCACTGGAAGCACGGCGGGCGCGGTCCGGGTTAATAGCGTGCACAGAAGACTTTTGTACCAAGGCTGCCGAGACAACATCGCTTCGGTTAGCGGGGCCGACTGCTTTTACGCTGCGCTTAAGGCTGGCGCCAGGCTTAGGAACGGCGCTGCGCATTAATGTCCTACCAGCCTGCGTACCATGTGCAACAGCGTGTGGCGCCGGATGACGAGCAATATCCATAACAGGAGCGGTCACCTGGCTAACAAGCGGCTGAGGAGCTGCAGCAGGCCGGGGAGCTGCCAAGGCAACGGCTGGACTGGTACCATGGCCAACGACTCCGTCCATCGTGCGCGCCGATCCAGCCTCTAAAACACCCGTCAGGGCATTATAGGTTTGCCCGTTTATTATGATGGTGTTGGTGTTTTTGTTCACGATTTTGTTTATTCCTTATAAGTGCCACGTCGCAGCATAAGCGATTTATATGTATAGTACCGTCTCTAGGCGACCACTGCAAGCAGATTTTTTCGCTTATACCGCTCGCTAGCCTATAATAAAAAACGTTTATGGACTACCTTGACCCTAAAAAACGTCTTCAGCACACTATTATCCTGTACATAGGTTACGTATTAATTGGCATTGCAATCCTGATTGGCACCATCGTTTTGGTGTACCAAGCCTATGGGTTTGGCGTCGACAAAAATGGTACGGTCATTCAAAACGGCATTGTATTCTTTTCGAGCCAACCCAGTTCGGCAAACATCTATATCAACGGCAAGTTAAACAAATCTAAAACAAATACTCGCCTGTCACTGCCTTCAAACATATACAATGTGGAACTACAGCGAACAGGTTATGATAGCTGGAAACGGACCATTAACGTCGAGGGCGGCAAGATACTGAGCTTTGACTATCCGCTCTTAATTCCCAGCAAACTTACTACCACCAAGCTGGCAACATATGACAGCGCGCCTTCACTAGCAACTCAGAGCCCCGATAGGCGTTGGATTGTCGTCGCTAAGGCGGGTTCGCTGGCGGAATTTGATGTTTATGACACCCGTGATATTGCTAAAGCCCCCGTTACCATCAGCCTCCCGGCCGGCATACTTACCGCAGCAACTACCAGTCAAAGTTTAGAACTCAGTGAATGGTCAGCCGATAATAGCCACCTTATTCTCAAGCATCACTACGATACTAAAACCGAGTACATACTGCTCGACAGAGAACAGCCTGAGCAATCGCAAAACTTAACGCAGGCGATTGGGACACCCTTTAGCGAACTGACCCTCATTGACCGAAAATACGACCAGTACTACGTGTACGATAGCACCGGCCAAACACTGTCAAAAGCAACGCTCAAAGAGCCCACACCAAAACCCTATCTCACCAAAGTTCTCGCCTACCACTCATACTCGGATAACACCGTCCTCTATGCCACCCCGTCTGTGTCCGATAAAGGTCTTGTGGCTATAAAGGTTCTGGACGGCGACACTACTTACAATATTCGAACCGAACCGGCGGGGACCACATACCTACTGGATCTTACTAAATTCGAAAACAAATTGTACGTGGTAGCCGGTGCCAGCAGTGATAACCGGGTATTTATATATAAGGATCCGCTCGGCCAAGTAAATGCCACGACTAATAAAGCCGCCACGCCGCTGCAAGTCCTGCGCGTTAAGCAGGCCAACTACATCAGCTTTTCCAGCAATACCCAGTACGTCATGGTAGAAAACGGCAATGAGTTTGCCGTCTACGACATAAAAGTTGGTAGTGGCTATAATTACGTTACTAAACCATCGCTCGACGCGCCGCAGCTCCATGCCAGCTGGATGGACGGCAACCGGATTACTTACGTCAGCGGCAGTAAGCAGGTTATCTTTGATTACGATAATTCCAACGCGCACAGCCTGACGGCTTCCGGGCCGGCCTATAGCTCATTCTTTACGAGACAGTACAATGTTATGCTCACGCTTGCTCCCGCTGATAAAGCTGGTGCCTACGACTTACTACAAACGCCCCTACTGACGCCAGCCGATCGATAACCGACTGCGGGGATACCCCTGTTTTAATTAGCACTTTTCCCTTATAATACATCGCTATGAAACCAGTTCGTACGCGATTTGCACCCAGCCCTACCGGCTTTCTCCACGTTGGCGGTATCCGCACAGCTTTGTTTGCATGGTTAGTAGCAAGGCAACAGGGCGGCCAATTTATCTTACGATTTGAGGATACAGACAAAAAACGCGAGGTTGCCGGTGCCCGCGAGCACCTGGTGCAAAGCCTGCGAGAACTTGGCCTTACCTACGACGAGGGCCCGGATATTGGTGGCCCGTACGCTCCTTACGTCCAAAGCGAACGGCTCGACAGCTACCAAAAGTACGCCCGACAACTAGTTGAGGCCGGCCGCGCCTATGCCGACCCATACACGCCAGAAGAGGTACAGGGCTTCCGTGAAGCTGCCCAACGAGCTAAGCAGCCGTTTTTATACCGTAACAGCCGCCCCGAAAACCCACCAGAGTGGGACGGCAGCCAACCGCTGCGGTTTAAGTCCGAGCCAAAGGCCTATGCCTGGCACGACGCCGTGATGGGCGATTTATCGACCGGCCCGGAAGTGATTGATGACTTTATTCTCATTAAATCGGATGGCTACCCCACCTATAATTTTGCCCACATTGTTGATGATGCCGAAATGCAAATTAGCCATGTTATGCGCGGCCAGGAATTTTTAGCCAGCACACCCAATTACTTAAATCTTTACGAAGCCCTTGGGCTCGAACGCCCTGTGCTTGCCACCATGCCGCACATTATGGCCGAGAACGGCAACAAAAAACTTAGCAAGCGCGACGGTGCCAAAGACGTCCTAGACTACATTCGCGACGGCTACCTGCCGGAAGCTCTGGTGAACTTTATTGCCTCACTGGGCTGGAATGACGGCACCGAGCAGGAATTATTTACCACCCAGGAACTAATCGAAAAGTTCAGCCTGGATCACGTGCAGCGCAGCGGCGCCCGTTTTGATGAGAAGCGCCTTGAGTGGATGAATGGTGCTTACATCCGCCAGCTGGCGCTCGATACGCTATATGACAAGGTGCGGGGCTTCTGGCCAGCGTCGGCCGAGGCCTATGACGATGATTACAAACTGCGAGTGCTGGGGCTCGCCCAAGAGCGCCTGAAATTCTTTAGCGAACTGCCCATGCTCACCGAATTTTTCTTTACCGACCTACCGATTAACTCTGAGCTTATTAGCGGTAACAAACAGCTTAAAAAACTGGATACAGCCGAAATTCGGAGCCTACTAGAGCAGGCCCAAGTCAGCCTTACGGAAAGCGATTTTAGCGTTCCCGATATCACTGAGCGGCTCAATCTGCTCTTAGAAGCAACTGGCCAAAAGCCGGGCATCCTGTTTAGTCTCATCCGGATTGCCACCACTCAAGCGCCAGCCAGTCCGGCCCTAGCCGACACCCTCGCCGTCCTCGGCAAAGACCGCAGCCTCGCCCGCCTAAACGCCCAGCTCGCCGCCCTCTCGTAAGCCAATACTAGTTGGAGTTGGAGATTTTGTTTTGAACAGTGTGTGGAATTAGCTGCAGCGGATAGGCAACGCCCTGCAGATAGTCACGGACGTAATCCTTAAGGTCATGGTAACGGATCAGGGAAATATCCATTTGCAGGAGCTCTTCTGGTGTTACCCACATACACTCAGCAATTTCCAGCTGACCATCTACTATCCCGCTATTTGCAGTCGTGGTATCACCGTTTACCTCACCCAAGTACACGATGCGGATAACGTGAGTGTCGGGATTGCTACCCGGCACATCATGACGGAGGACAGAGTGTAACCCCAAAATAGCAGTAGGCGTAAATGCAAGGCCAGATTCTTCGAACGCTTCGCGGGCTGCCGCGCTAGCCGGATCTTCGCCGTAGTCGAGCTTACCGGCTGGGATATTCCACTTACCCTTGTCGGGCAGGTGGTTTTCTTTAACCAATAAAATTTTACCGTCTCGGACAATAAAGGCACCAACAACAATATAGGGCTGCGTATAGACAAAGCTCATCTTCTCATACTACCTCACCCCCATAAATCTTGCCAATCCATGAATGTTGCTTATGCTATAATAGCCATATGATTGATGACTTTAAGCCGGTTAGGCCCCGGAAGAAGTCTTTGGAAGCACAAACAAACACCCCATCCAAAGTCGAAACGCCCAAATCAACACCAGAAAGCTTTAAAACGCCTGAACAGGTCGCTGCTAGTGACGCCGTGCCGGCAGTTGAAGAAACACAGCTAAGCTCGCCGCAGCCAGTGCAGTTTGACGCGCCCGAGCCGGTCAAAAGTGACGCCAAAAAGTCGTTTGCCAGCAGGCTCAAGCTGACTTGGCCACCGAGTAAAAAAGAAGCTTTGGTGATGCTGGCCGTAATAGTGGTTGTAGGTAGCGGGCTGGGCGGCTTTATCCTCACCCGGCAAGGACCCGCCCCGGTTGCCGCCGTACCCAAAACCATCGCCAAAAAAGTAGCGCCACCGGCGCCTACCACCGTTGCATCAACGCTCAGTGGGCTCCAAGTAGACCCATCCCTTAATGCTCGTCCCGTTACTGCCGTTATGATCGAGAACAGTACCGACGCCCGGCCACAGTCCGGACTAGGGCAGGCGAGCGTGGTTTTTGAAGCCATCGCCGAAGGCGGCATCACCCGGTTCTTAACCCTATTCCAAGACACCACGCCAACTGATCTCGGACCGGTTCGTAGCGTCCGGCCGTACTACCTGGAATGGGCTACGAGTTTTGACGCGCCAATCGCCCATGTGGGTGGCAGCCCGGAGGCCTTAGCCGACATCAAAACCTGGGGCGCAAAAGACCTGGATCAGTTCTTTAACGCCGGAGCCTATCACCGTATTACCAGCCGGGCCGCACCACACAATGTTTACACCTCGCTCGATAATTTATTACAGCTCTCGGCAAGCAAGGGATTTACCAAGAGCACATTTACCGGCTTTCCACGTAAGGCCGATCAGCCTACAAAAGTTGCACCAACCGAAAAGTCCATTAATTTTGCCATCTCCGGGCCAGATTACAACGCACACTACGACTACGACGCTACCTCAAACTCTTACCTGCGTAGTGAGGGTGGTGCTCCGCACATGGACGCCTCTACCAATACACAGATCAGGGCCAAGGTAGTTATAGGCTTAGTCATTCCATACGCCATCCAGAGCGATGGCAAACACTCGGAATACACCACAGCTGGAGCATCAGGTCAGGCCTACGTGTTTCAGGACGGCAAGCTGACCATCGGTACCTGGTCTAAGGCTACCCGAACGAGCCAGTTCGTATTTACTGATGCTGCCGGAAAAGTTATTGCGCTTAACGCCGGTCCTACCTGGTTGACGGCCGTGAGTGCCGCTA
The DNA here is from genome assembly GCA_028286245.1 of Candidatus Saccharimonadota bacterium. Lineage (GTDB taxonomy): Bacteria > Patescibacteriota > Saccharimonadia > Saccharimonadales > UBA4665 > UBA4729. The sequence goes on from JAQBRY010000001.1 coordinate 67,432, forward strand.
ACAAAATAACCGCCGCACCCTAACCTAACCCCGCAAACCCATGGACCATTTCCAGCAAACCTTCAAACAAATACAGAGTAAAACGTTTTTGTTAGTGCTACTGGAAAACATCGTCATTATTGGCGGCTGGTATCTGCTAGACAGCCTGACCGGCTTAGCACCTTGGTTCATTGCCATAATTGTGGCACTGGCAGCAATTGGTCTTGCCGTTGCCGTTAGTAAGCTGGCAGCAATTATCAGCACCGTGCCGCTCAAGGCGCTTTGGCAGTTAATTGTACACTTGAGTCCCGATCAACAGTCCTCGGTACCACCTAATATTAAAGGTCTTAGGGTGGGCCGGGAGCTTGTCACCAATCTAGCTGGTCAGATCTACCAAATAAGCAGCGTTGCCGAAGGCATTGCCAGCGCCGCCCGCAAAGACAGCATTGATATGCATCATAATTTTGTGGCCAATAACTTGCCGCTACCGCTGCTAGTGCTCGATGCCACCGAGACGGTACAGTTTGCCAACGAGGCCGCTGCCCGCTACATTGGCTCGCCCAGCCAAGATCTGATTGGTAAGAACGTCTACATGGTACTCGACATGTCATTCCCGAGTAATGACACCTTTGATAGCTGGCTCAAAGGTGCCAAACAAAATAACGCCACCGCCACCGGAGCTTGGGAACGAGTTCGGCTGAATGTTCGAGACAATCACCCGACCCGGTTGTTTGATCTGGCAAGCTACTATAATAAGGACAATGCGCTCGGCGCCGAAACTATGCTGGTCCTCTTTGACCACACCAAGCAATATAGCCAGGACGAGCAAGCTGTCAGCTTTATTGCCCTCAGCGTCCACGAGCTGCGCACGCCACTCACCCTGTTACGAGGCTACATAGAGGTCTTCGAAGAAGAATTAGCCGACACCAAGGACCCGGAGCTGGCCAGCTTTATGCAAAAGATGAACGCCACTGCCCAACAATTGATGGCCTTTGTGAACAATATCTTAAATGTTGCCCGAGTAGACGCCGATCAGCTACAGCTGCAACTCCACGAAGAAAACTGGGCAGACGTGCTCAACGAAGCAATCAGCAATGTTGCGCTCCGCGCCAAAGTCCGCGGCATTAACCTGGAGTGTACCGTAGCGCCCGACCTACCAACCGTCGGAATCGATCGTCTGAGTATCTACGAAGTTATTAATAACTTGGTCGACAATGCCATCAAGTACAGCGGCTCGAGCGAAGTCATAAAAATCGAGGCCCACCTTACCAAAGACAATATGATAGAAACCACCATTCAAGATTACGGCGTCGGTATCTCAAGCAGCGTCATGCCCAACTTGTTTACCAAATTCTACCGCGATCACCGTAACCGGGCTCAGATTGGCGGGACCGGCCTGGGATTGTACCTGTCCAAGGCGATTGTTACTGCCCACGGCGGTAATCTTTCGGTGAGCAGTAAAGAGGGTCAGGGCAGTACCTTTGGCTTTACGCTTCAACCTTACGGCGCGCTCAGCGCCGAGGATAAAGCCGGCAATAAAGAAATCGTCCGGACGGCTCACGGCTGGATCAAAAACCACTCCATGTACCGCCGCTAACAAGGATTAACTGCTCTTAATAAATTCTGCTAGAATAAGCATATGCCCTCAGAACCAACACCCCTTCCGCAAACACAGCTCGGCGACATACCGGCCCCACAACCCATTACGGCAGCTCCCGCGACGTTCCGCCGTATACTCTGTATCGAAGATGAGCATTTTATTGCTGAACTCTACTCACGAGCCCTCAGTAAGGCCGGTTACGAAGTTACCGTTATTATGGATGGTCGGCAGGGTCTGGCTGCTGCCCAAACCGACAAGTACGACATTCTACTACTAGATCTGATGGTGCCGACACTTACCGGTATAGAGATCCTTCGAGCCCTCCGTGATCCGGCGCAAACACCCCACTTTAAGGCCAAGATTATTATTACTACCAACCTGGAACAGCGGGAAGATGTCCGAGCCGATATTGAACAGCAGGCCGACGGCTACGTAGTTAAGGCCGAACTGACCCCCCGCGAACTAGCCGAGTTCGTCAACAATATTGTTACTGCTCCATAGCTCAAGCGTTAGCGGAACACCAACACAATTACCCACAAAAACAAGTCTTGGCAAGCCACCGCGGGCAGGACTATAGTAAGGGTCTAGCCATGTGCGGGCTGGCCTTCGGGACTTCCACCACACAGACTTATTTACAGGGTGTATACTCACTGGCGGCTCTTAGGAATCGTTAAGCGTCACTGCAAAACCCTTCATATTTATTCGGTTTTCTGGTCATGGTCTCGACGTGTACGGTCGTCCGATACTTATCCAGTCAGCTTCTCCACTATCCGTTCACTCTTTCGGTCAACACCCCTAGAGTCTCTCTTTTATTATCAATTGTGAGGTTTACCCCTCAAGGAGAATGAATATGACTATTTCTTATTACGATCAAGACACCCCGACTATTAACGGTGAGCACGATGTTGAGGTAACAGCCCTCTATTTCCGAAACGCGCGCGGCACCCGCAAGGAGCACTTAGAAAGCTACCCTCGCCGCATGGTGTACGAGGGCCGCGAGTACAACTTTTTAGAATCCGGCATGCACTATCTGGTCCAAAAAGGTCAGCAGCTTATTAAACTCTTCGACGTCTCTGATGGCAATACCCAGTACCGCCTGCGCTTGGAAGACAATCGCTGGACACTGATTGGCACCCGGAACTTGAGTTTCTAATGGACCAAGACAACTTACAGGCGCTGGCCGATAGCGGCGCCGTCAGTCTGCATAGCGGCTTTCCTAATCCGGCACTCGACCGGCTAGGTCAGGGAACTAAACTGGCGCTCGATCTAAACCAAATCTTTATCCAGCACCCCAGTAGTACCTACCTATTCCGGGTTGCCGGACATGGCCACGAAAACTATGGCCTCTACGACGGCGATGTGGCCATTATAGACCGCAGCCTCCAGCCTAGGGCCAATGACCTGGTGCTAGCCTGGCAGGCCGCTGGCTTTATCATCTGTTCCTACAGTCATCTTAATAAACAGTTCGACAGCCTGTGGGGCGTGGTCAGTACCACCATTCACCGGCGGCGGCAGTCAGTATGAGCACGCCAGCAGTTTTTGCCCTGATTGATTGCAATAACTTTTTTGTAAGCTGCGAGCGAGTGTTTCGGCCAGACCTTAACGGCAAGCCGGTAGTGGTGCTCAGCAGCAACGATGGCTGCGCTGTGGCCCGCAGTAACGAAGCCAAGGCACTCGGCATCCCCATGGGAGCGCCGGCTTTTAAGTACCATCAGATCTTTAATGACCACAAGGTAGTACAGTTCTCGGCAAATTTTGAATTATACGGTGATATGAGCGACCGGATTACGCGCTTGCTCACAGCGGTGACCCCACGCATCGAAATTTACTCCGTAGACGAGTCATTTCTTGATTTGAGCCAGTTGGATATTACCGATTACGCTGCCTGGGCAACAGCTGTTCGGCAACGTATCTGGCGCGAGGTAGGCGTTCCGGTGTCAATTGGCATTGCCCCCACCAAAACGCTGGCCAAACTAGCCAGTGAACATGCCAAGCGAGTCCACAGGCTAGACGGCGTGCTCGACCTTGCGACAGCTCCAGTAGCCGAGCGGGAGCGCTACCTGGCAGAAACGCCCATTCAGGAAGTATGGGGAATAGGCAGGCGACTGGCCCCTAAGCTCAAGGCTGAAAATGTTTTTACGGCCCTTGGCCTGGCTCACATGAATCCACGCCGCGCCCAGCAGCTAATGGGTATTCATGGCCGGAGGCTTACCAGCGAATTAAGCGGCGTGTGCTGCAACCCGCTGGAGCAGGCTGGCAAACCACGGCAAACCGTGATGCATGGCCGGATGTTTGGTGAAGATACCAACGAGCTGTTTGTACTGGAAGGAGCTATCGCCGGACTAGCGGCCCGGGCCTGCCTTCGGCTTCGCAAGTCTGGGCTCATTAGCCGCGGGGCCTGCCTCAGCCTCAGTACCAACCGGCACAAGCCGGGCTATCAACAGCTCAGCCAATACATCACCCTTACCACTCCCACGGCTGACACCGGGGTTATTACCGCCAAGTTGATTGAAGTCTTAGGAACCATGCATAATCCGCGAGCCAGTTACCACCGGGCTAATGTTTTGCTATACGACCTACAGCCTGAGGATGCCCTCCAGGCGGACTTACTGGGGCAGGTGGACATTGCCGGCAGTAGCCTCAGCCAAGCCCGCATGCGGGCCCTTGATGCCATTAACAAGCGCTACGGCGGCCGAACCATTCGTTTTGCAGCCGAAGACTTAAGTCACGCCTGGCAGCCCAAGCGTCAGCTTCGTAGCCCGCACTACACTACCGACTGGGCTGAACTGCCTATTGCTAAATTACAATTATAATTGTACTATATTTTAATGAGTTTTGAAATGACCCCTGACGAACCTACGATAGCACTTACTGGAGCTGCGCTAAGTGCCCAAGAGCGACGGCACGACACCGAGCTGCTTGTCCGCTTCCGCGAGGAGCAAGACGCTGGCGCGTTTGAAGAACTATACATAAGATATATGCCCGGCATCTACGGTAAACACCTCGGCAGTACCGGTGACCCAGACTTAGCAGAGGATCTAGCACAAGAAACGTTTATGCGGGCCATAACTGGAGCGTTTGATGGTCAAAGTGCAACCAGTAACGTAAACGCATGGCTCTATCGTGTTGCCGGTAACCAGGATATAGACCTCGCCCGCCGCAGATCTCGCGTTCGCGTAAGCCAGCTCGACGAAACTAAGCCAAGCCACCAACAAGTCTTAGTTGAAGAAGAGCGTGCCTTCGAACTAATTGACTCCCGCGACAACTACGCCAGGATTTTGGAAGCAATTCCTAAGCAATTCTTGTCAACATTCGTGGCTTTATATATAGAGCAAAGAACTATCGCCGAAGTTGCCGCCATCGAAAATGTGAGCGAACTTACGGTCCGGACCCGAGTTCATCGCGCCCGCAAAGCAGCCATGAAATGCCTAGAGGGCTACGTTGCTGATAGTGAGCACAGTGATGATGAGCTGGCCGAACTGCTAGCAATATATCTGGCTAAACGCACAAGCAGCGTTGCATAATAGCGGTATGAAGCTGCACATTATCACCGTGGGAGCGCCCAAGCTGCCCTATGCCAAGCTCGGCTGGGAGGAGTATTTAGCGCGCCTAAAGCGCAGCCACACCGTGCGCGTTACGCACATTGCTGATAAATATAATACGGCCGAGCACCTCTTGGCGGCTGCGGCAGGCACTAGTCTAGTAGTGCTAGAAATCAAAGGTAAGCAACTATCTAGTCAGCAGCTCGCTGATCTGCTTACCAAGAAAGCGCTGGAGGCTAAAGAAGTCAGCCTGATGATAGGCGGTCCGGAAGGCTTACCGCAGCCAGTCATCGACAAGGCCGACTACCTGCTTAGTTTGAGCAGTTTAACCTTCCCGCACGACCTGGCTATGGTAGTCCTGCTCGAAGCGCTGTACCGAGCCAGCAGCATAAATGCTGGACTTCCATACCACAAATAACAGGGGTGGAATTAGCATAAGCAGTATTATTTTGTCATAAAATTGTGCAATTGTAAAAATTTATACAGTTACTCCTTACGCTTGGCAGCATACTATGCCTTGTAAACTAACTGAGGAGGGTGCAATGGAAACGACTATCAAATCGTGGCAACAGCGCGCAGCTATAGCTGTATCGACCGTTGTTTTGGCTTGTTTTGGCGTAACTGGTTTAGCTTCTGCTACCACTATCAACGAAACGGGCGCTGATTCCAGTAATACAATTACAAATACCGTAACAAATGACTGTAACGTCCAAAATAACAATGACCTTGACCTCACTAATAAGAATAATCAAACAGCTAACAGCGGCGACTCGGACGTGGCAGAAAACACCGAAGCCGGTAGTACCAGCACCGGTGACGCTAGTAACAATAATGATGTTTCGGCCGATGTATCTGTAGATAACAACTCAGCAGTTTGTGCCTGCTCGGCAGCTACCGTACCACCCATCGCACCAGCTTCGATAACTACTACCGGAGCAGATTCCGATAACACTATTACCAACGAGGTAACGACTACGACCACTGTAGAAAACAACACTACTGTTGACGTTACCAACACTAATAATCAAACGGCTAACAGCGGCAACGCAGATGTTACCGAGAACACCGAAGCCGGCGGTAGTACCAGCACGGGGGACGCCTCCAACGATAATACGGCAGCATTCTTTGCCAACATTAGTAATAGCTTAGCGCTGCCGGCAGCGGCACACCCTAGCGCAACCAATGGGGCAGACTGTGGTCATGGTGGCGGTTCGAGCACGAGCACACCAACACCTGGCCAAGGCCAAGGTGGTATGGGTGGCGGCTGGTACGGCTCATTCAACCCAGTAACAGCTCCTCACACCTGGGGTGGGGGATATGGAAGCGGCTTTAGCGGCAGTACTCACTCCATTAGCCGAGCTATAACTCCTGCAGCCCAACACTCGGCCCCAGCAATGACAACTATCGTTAGTACAGCTCCAACTCCAACCGTCAGTGGTGGCCTGGGCGGTAGCACATCTGTTGAGCACCCCGCGACACCTGCTCCAATGGCGAGTGCACCAAGCATATCCAAAACTGGTGCCGATTCTGCTAATACCATCACCACCTCTGTTACCACAAATACTACCGTAACAAACAACAATACGGTCAGCTATAGCAACGCCAATAACCAAACGGCTTCGAGCGGTGACAGTTCAAGTAGCCAGAACACCTCTGTAGGAGGGAGCGGTACCGGCGATGCCTCAAATGGCAATAGCTCGGGCGCTGGCCTCAGTGTCTCTAACTAGCGCCAGCGTTACGGCTTAGGGGTACGAGCTTTTTGGACCCTATGGTGCACCGCGTGAGCCGGGCGAGTCTTTAGCGAGTGCGCCTGAGAGACGGGAGTAGACAACTTAGCTGTGTGTGCAACTACGGCGGGTTCGTTAATGCTAATCGGTAGTGGCACATTGAGCGGTTCGGGAACGGCGATATCCGCAGCACCATATGGGGCAAAACTTGGGGGAGTCACGTCGTTTAGAACAGCGGCGGTGGTTGGCACAACTGGGGGTGTAGCCAGTTCACTTGGCGTATCCACTAGGGGGCCACGTACTTGGTCGTCAAAATACACCACACTGGAAGAAGTTGGCTTGGTTCGCACTGCGGCCAGGGCCGGGTCACTAGGTGTAGGTGCAGGCGTAGCGGCAAAGGCCGGACGATCCGCCCTAGTGCTGGAACGATGCAGCACGTAAGCGTGTCGGTAAACAAGTCGGCTCAAGAACTTAGAGCCGAACATCAAGGCATCGATGGTGAGTAAGATAAGGATAATAATGGCCAGTAACAGGGAAATAAGCGGCCAGCGATCCTGGGGTTGCTTGCTAGTTGCCAGTTGCACGGGCGGCAAGGGCTTATCACTCTTGTTAACAGTGATGGACCGCTTAATAGTTACGCCATCCACACTAGTGACTACTTGCTTATTGCCCAGCCCAACCGTAAAGGCTGCCTGACCCTTACTATCTGTTACCACTGTTTTATTATCAACCGTAACACTGGCGCCCACCTCGGGTTTACCATCAGCACCCCGGACTATTACCGTCAATGCAATACCAGGTAGCTGTATGGTTTGGTCCGGGCTCACGGTGGTATTCCCCGCGCCGTCGGCACTCTTTACGCGGTAGTGGAGCAGGGTTTGCGGCGTTAGGAAGCTGCTGGCTAGCGCCACTTCGTGCGTCAGCGTCTGAGTAGTATTACTCACCGTTAGGCCATAGGTAGCATCAAGCCCGTATTCTACAGCCGAATCACCACCCTCGTTAGTGGTCCAGGTAACAGAGGCGGCATAGGGTGTGACGGCCTTGGTCTTAATAGCCGAAATAATAGGAGCCGTCGTATCTTTGGGCGGAGCGGGGGCCACCGATTTTGCAGCGCTCGACCCCGAGCCACTAGCAGAGGAAGGGCTGGCCGTACTACCAAAATTAAGCGTTAAACCGCCTTTAGCAGAGAGAACCTCAGCGTTATCGTATACCAGCGCCGTACCACCGGCAAAGCTAAGCGCAGCCGAACCACTAGCGGCCAGCGCCTTAAAGGTGAGCGTCGCCACCAGACCGCTGCCGGTCACAGGAGTGATCGAGCCGTTAGCCAGCACAACTACACCGCCACTACCGCCATTATCGGGGGTGGTAATACTAAAGGCCGAACCGGTGTAGGATACCCCCACGTACTGTAGTTTGCTTGCAGGATAGCTTATGTTGGCCTGCACGGTGTTAACATTATCACCGCCGCCATTCATGTAGACTGCTACTATCACGCTACCCCCGGCGGCCACCGTGGTTTTGTTAGCGGTCATGGTCATGGTGGCACCAGCCGCAAAGACCGCAGCCGATTGGCCAATTACCCCGCTAAAAAGTGTGAGGGCTAGGATAAGGGTAAGTATTTTTTGCTTCATATTTTTGTTTTTACTGCTTTCCAAATCGGGCGAGTAAAACGCTTAAGTCAAATATATCAACTTTACCGTTGTTATTATAGTCCCCGGCACCGCTTTTACCCCAATGTGCTAGTAAAATACTGAGGTCATAGATATTTACTTTGTAGTCGCCATTTAGGTCGCCGTAGACCGGTGGCGGTGGATTAGAAACAGTAATGGTGATGGCCTGCGAGCTGGTATTACCGCTGGCATCGTAGGCTTTGGCCGTGATGGTCTGGGTGCCGTTAGCCACGCCGTAGCTATCCCAGTTGACGGTAAACGGAGCCGTCGTCATGCTCGAAATCATATAACTATTAATGTAGATCTCTACCTTTGCCAGGTCCAGATCATCACTGGCGGTGGCGCTGATGGGAACGGTAAATTTAATGTCGTCGCCTTGGGCCGGGGCAGTCAGGCTCACCACTGGAGCAACCGTATCGGGCAGCGTATCGGCAAAGGCAATCGGCGATAGGCCGGATTCGTTGTTGGCAAAATCGAGTGCGCTCACTTGGTAGTGGTAGCGCTGGCCATAGTGGAGGCCCGTATCAACGTAGTGTAGACTCGTTCCGGTGTAGATAGCAACGCCATCCCGGTAAAGGCGGTACTTAGTGACCGCGACGTCATCGGTGGCAGCGTCCCAATCGAGTGTTATTGAACCGTTGGTGATCACACTGAGTGCTAGACCAGTGGGAACTGAGGGCGCAACGGCGTCAGGCAGCGTAGCGATAGTGTATGGGGCCGACTGGGCCGAATTGTTACTTGAGGCATCGTGAGCCCGAACTTTATAGGTGTAGGAGGTGGCAACACTCAGCCCGCTGTCGGTGAAACTGGTTGATAGGGTAGTCGTAATAAGCGTACTGCCACGATATAGATCATAGCCGGACACGCCAACATTGTCGGTGGCAGCATCCCAGCTAAGCGTTATGGTGGTATCGGTCTGGCCGGTACTCGTCAAATTAGCTGGCACGCTCGGGTTGGTAGTGTCGTAGGCCGTTGTTCCGCGAAAGGTTGCAGACGTATTAGAAACATTGCCGGCAGCATCGACTGCCTTGATAGTGTAGGCATACTCGGTAACAGGGGTGAGCACCGTATCAGTAAAGGACGTGGTGGTGGGCGACGCTATGAGTGTGCCGTCACGGTACAGCTTGTAGCCAACTACAGCTACATCGTCACTAGACGCATCCCAGGAAAGCGCCAGTGAGGTATCTTTGGTATCGGTAAGATGAATATTGGTGGGGCTGGTCGGTGCCGTTGTATCCGGAGCGCTGTTACCGGTCAGCGGCGATGACTGGGCTGAGTCATTTCCGGAAGCATCATGGGCCAGCACCGTGTAGGTGTAATTACTGTTTACGCCCAGCCCGCTATCAGTAAAGCTAGTGCCATTGGGCGAACCAACGAGGTTCCCATCCCGGTACACCCGGTAGCCCGTCACGCTCACGTCATCGGTGGCAGCATCCCAGGAAAGTGTGACACTGGTAATAGTCTGGCTAGTTTGATGCAAGTTATCTGGCACGCTCGGTGGTGTCACATCCTGAGCAGTTGAGCCGTACAGGGGCGCTGACAGCACTGTGCCATTGCCGGCGGCGTCAATCGCCGTCACATGGTAGGTGTAGCCGGTAAATACGGCCAGGCCCGTATCGGTAAAGCTGGTGCCAGCTAAGTTTTTTACAAGTTGCCCGTTACGATACACATTGTAACTAGCGACCCCGACGTTATCTGCCGACGGGTTCCAGGCCACCGAGATACTGCTAATAGTTTGGCTGGTTTGTCGAACGTTGGAGGGCACGCTTGGCGGCGACGTATCGGCTAGAGTTGCCGTGGCCACCGCAGATGATTGGGCCGAATTATTGCTGGCGGCATCGCTGGCTAGCACCGTATAGCTATAGGCCGTATTTGGTGCCCGGCCGGTATCATCAAAATCAGTGGCCGACCCGGTGTATACCGCAGTGCCATCCCGAAAGAGCTGGTAAGAAGTGACTGCTACGTCATCGGTGGCAGCGTCCCATGTCATTTCCACATCGGTGGCCGAGCGCGAGGCTACACGTAAGTTTGCCGGTACGCTGGGCGGCAAAATATCAGGATTGGCGGACACTAGTACAGCCCATAGATTCTGGCCGGCGGCAAACACCGTAATTCCGATTACAAGTTCCAGAACATGCGCCGTCGCCGGCAATCGCACGGCGAGTCGGCTTTGGCCAAATATTCTGTTTATTTTTTTCATAAATATTTAATTTTTTGCGCCTCTCACGACACATCTGTTATAACAGTGGTATTTTACCACAAACATAACCACAATAAAACAACAGAAAACTGCTACAAAACAGTCAGTATAACAACACCCACAACCATGGTCAGCAGCGCCGCCACCTCACGCCGCGAAAACCGCTCTTTGTACAATAAAAATCCCAAGATTAGGGCTAAAAGGGCAGTCGAGTTACTGAGCGCCGCCACAATACCAACGTTGTAATTTTTGGCACCGATCGTATAGGCAACGGTGCCCACGCTAATCAAAGCGCCGTTAAACATTACGAGCTTATTACTCGCCTCTTTAAATAATATTTTCTGTTTTGTAATAAATAGGTGAGCACCGGCCGCAATCGTAACTCCCACCTCACAAAGCCAAGCTGCCTGCCACGCACTCAAAGCCCGAGCAGCATATACTAATGCAAAGAAGAATACACCCCAGCCGAGCGCCGCAATAAGTGCATAGGGAATACCGCTGGCCTTGCTGATAACATCCGAGTTGCGAAGATTTTTGAAATCTATCGACACAACTATGTTAGCAAGCACAATAACCACCAGTGCCACCCATTGGCCGCCACTTAAAAGCACTCCCAGAAAAATAAATGACAGCAGTACAGTCACCAGGGGTGAGGTACCAGCAATCGGTGCCACAATACCTATCCGACTCTCCCGAATAGCATGCGTAAAGGCAAGCACCGGCAGATAGCCAACAATGCCGAGAGCTATGGTGGCCAGCACAACTTTCGCGTCACCCAGCTTAGAGGCATTCGCCATCGAAGGGATAGCAAGTAAGACGGCTATGGTAATGCCTCTCAGGAATAAGGTCTGGGGCGCGCCCAGACGCTGTGAAAGTGGCTTAGAATAAACATTGGCCAGTGCATAGGCCACCATCGAAAGTAAGCCGAGCGCAATAGAAATTAGAATCATGCCTAGTATTGTACACTGCCTACGCGAGAGCTAAGGCCATAACTTAGATAAGCTTACCGTATGAGATAATTAGAGGCATGACTGATACTTTACCGATCAAAGAACTCATAAAGCTTAGACGAGAGAGTTATAATACTACCCAAAATATATACTGTCCATTTCTAAAAGAAGTTATCTATTTCAATAATCAAGGTTTCCATCACGCCACTCATGATGGTCGCAACCGCATACGCAATGAGGCCGATGCGAGAATGAGGCTTAATTTATTACCATCTGTTAATCGAGTCATAACAGAATCAACTGGGTTCAATAAACCCCCTGTACTCATTCCGAAGAACGATGTAAGAAACAGAGAATCTAAAGAGCTTATATTCTATGAACTCGTATGTCGGTTCAACAAGAATAAAACAGTAATAGTTGTTTTAAGAAAAATAGGAAATGGAAGATTACATTACTATAGCGTCAGATACGGTAAATAAATCAAAACAGACCCCGGAGGGTCTGCATTGTTGTGCTTGCATTTCCTGCATGAGGGTTACCTTAGCAGAGACGCGAGCTTACGCTCAACAAGCACAAGTACATTATACACTCTTATACATACGTAGGTCAATACTGTGACATCTAATAATGCTTACGTCAAATAGACCTGTGTACAACAATTGTCTGTTAAATTTTCAAAGTGTAACTAGTTGCTAAATAAACAACAGATACTAACACCTTACAACAGATTAGATAAGTTGTGCATAAGATTACTATAATAAACTTCCCACGATCTTACGATTGGAGTATTAAGCTTTGCGCTTAAGCTAAAGCCTCATCGTTGCCATGCTCTTTGCCTGCTGTCATGAAGGCGTCTGAGCCCATAATTGTAAATTTATATTTTTTATGTAATAATAATTATATGAGAAGTGCTATTTTCGAAAAAATTGCTGCCTACAGGGCGGATGAGCTGTTATTTCGTATCGAAGTAGGACCCCGTGACATGGGCAAAACCAGCTGGGCTATCACCCGGGAGAACGAAATCAGAAAAACACACTATGATGCCATGCGTATTCGACTGTACGAAGGTGCTATTAGCGCCTACTTTGCATCACTCGATAGCGACGGCCCGATTATGCCGGTGCAGCACCCAGGCCCTGATAGCATCGGCTTTCCATACGCCATGCAGATTGCCGCGAACATTGCCGAGGAGCCCGTACTAGCAGAAGTTCCTGTTACCGGTCCGGACGGCCTATTGTTCCGCTACGCCTTTGTACCGGGCGTCGAAGTACGGGGCACACATCCGTTTGTGGCTGCACTACATCAGGCGGTCCAAATGAGCTCACAAAACTCCTACACTAAGGCATAAAGGGGTATCATGTCTTACGGGTTTACAAATCCCATCGCCGTCCGGGCGACGCTGCACTGCTTGACGGGCTGCGCCATTGGTGAAGTCCTAGGACTAATTATTGGCACCGCGGCGCACTGGAACAATTTTGTGACCGCGGTCGTATCAATTGTGCTGGCCTTTGTATTTGGCTATGCGCTGTCGACTCGTACTATTCACGGCAGCGGGCTAAGTTGGCGTTCAGCGCTAAAGATAGCGCTGGCAGCCGATACCTTATCGATAACAACTATGGAACTTACCGACACATTGGTAGTGCTCATTATTCCGGGAGCCGTCACTGCCGGACTCAGTAATGCGGTCTTTTGGGTAGCTATGATCGCGTCTTTAACAGCTGCATTTTTTGCAGCCGTACCCGTTAATAATTATTTAATTAAGAGAGGCCGGGGCCACGCGCTGGCGCACGCCCATCACCACTAAATTAATGTCGGCGACGTGGGCATGCCCGATCCCAGCCATACAGCCATCCATGAGCCAAGGCATATCCTCAATTAGGCTCTTACCGACTGCCGTACCATCTCTACCGGGTAATAGGGTGGTGTGCCGAGATCCTCAAAGGGGAGTGCGCCCACATTGGCGTAGGTAAAATTAAGCACAGCGCTTTTGTCTTTGAGAGTTTCGCTAAACCTAGAGCCTGGCTTTGCTAGGGTAGTTCTAGCAATGCTACGCATACAGCCGGCCTGTAAAGATGTTAAGTGACCATCTGGTTGCAACCATGGCGAAAACAGATACGTACCAAAGTTGGGTATAACCCGCGGCAACTTATATTCAGCGATTCTTTTATGGGCCTGCGATTCATGCTCATAAAATACATAGTCGGTAATGCGGTCCGGTGCTGATAGATCGATACAACGTAGTACCGTCGGTCGTACTATATCCTGACGGCTCCGTGGCTTATCAGGGCCATCGTCCAGTCGTTGTAGTACAAAGGCGCTTAAATGCTGTAGTCCCTCTGCCGATGTAAATTCTATGGCTGCACCGTGGCCCTCCCAGACTTGGCGGTTTGTCTGGCCTTCATAACACACTACGGACTCAATAGTCTGGTCTCGTTCACTCCCCACATAATTAATAAAATTCATAGGTTGCACTCCTTATAAAATATTGTACAACACCACAGTTAATCTTTAATACTTTTTTTCGAATAGGGCTATCACGCTTATGCTACACTTTGTATATGAAAAAGCAGCCAGTAAAAAAGAAATCAGCCGCTTGGTTTACTGCTGCCCGTGGCAGTTATCTGCCAAAGACTTGGCAGTCACTCATTATTTACGTGCCGTACTTTGCCTACTTGCTCTACACGGCGTTTGCGAGCTTTAAATACGCTCGCCCGGCGCTCGCCGTGCTCTACATAGTGCCCAACTGGATTGCAGCTGCCGTGGTTGCCACCTGGTTTGCCAAGCAGCACGCCAAATAATTAGGTAATAATACCGCGCGTCCGATATACCACGGATTGTCGGGCCGGATCACTGACACTGCCGTGCAGCACACCCCGTCCTACAATCAGGGCATCGCCAGCCTCTAACTCAACCCAGTCAGTAAAATCTCGGGGAGACTTAAGACCACTTTGCTGCCAGGCGGTATGTATAGCGTCAAACGGCGCCAGCGGACTCGCGATTCGTTCACCATACAGTATGGTTGCTTGGCTGCCCGTAGCTAAATTAACAGAGGTAGAGAGCATAATATTGCGCCCATCAATATGCGGCCTTACCGGTCCGGCACGACTCATATCGGGTAGCTGTAGATAGGCGCCGCCCATGGTCGCTAATGGCCCAAGCGTATCAGTAATTACTCTTCCCACCGAGGAGCGGGTCTCTGTTATAGCCTCGACCGCGTTACGAAACTGCCACGCAAGTAGGGGGTGTGTCAAAAGCCGTTGTCTGCCAATACGGGGCGTCAGGGCAGCTAGCTCATGGGCGCGCTTTCTTGAAAGCACACCGCGAACAACCACCAGGCTGCTCTCAAAACTAGCTTGAACACCTTCGGCATATCGACTGGCAGGAAATTCACTTATCATAATCTGTTACTACGGTAGCCCAGATAAGGTGGGTATGCAAGCATGTGCATTTTGCTACTGAGCAAAGATATTCGGGACAAAACTGCTCATTTGAGGAGTATTTTCAAGAATGGCCGTCCGGATAGCTCCGTAAGAAGTTTGGACGGCGGCACGAGCCTTAGGATCCAGGTAACCCAGATACTCCTTAAACTCATCAGGATAATTAACAGCGATGTCCACCAGTGAGGCGGCTAACTCATCAACACTCACTTCCGGATGACCGCTCCGCGGGTCGTTTTGGTAGCCATGTTCCGAAATATCACTCAAAATCTGCGTTTGCCGTATGCTGTCGGCAAAGGCCTGATTAAGGGCGTTGACGGCAGCCTTTTGCTCATCCGTGTAGTGCGCAGCAGTATCGTTGGGCGCACTATGCAGCACCTCGCTCCGCACAAACCCCATCATTTGGTTGGGAGTGGTGATGGCACACTCGTCTATGTCGTTTGGATCAGCATCTGGATCCTTGGAGCTATACTGCAAATTAGCAATTTTACCAGCTTGGATTTGTGTAATAATGTAGTTAATATCAGTGGTATGTCCGGGGATCAGCGCCTCCACGTTTTGGTAGTAGGGAATTAATCCAGGGATGCTCGCCCGCGCCTGCTTAAGCATGACGGCTTTAATAGCCAAGCAACCATTCCTCAGCGCCGTGGCTTTAGCAGAAGTATCAGCTTGGGGTGTATTTTCTGATAGTGCCGTCAAACCAAAAGCACCATGCGTAATCTCGTGGGTTTGCGTTGCAATCAGCTGCTGAACCGGGGTTGGTGTGCGGCGGGCAATCACAATCGTTACTTCGTGCGTTATTTCATTAAATTCCGGGCTCTCAATACCGTCCTTCAGCTCGTCATTGTAGTTATCCGGATTATACACAAAGTGCACCTTGCTTACGGCGCCGGCGTCTATAGCGGCACGCACATAGGCAGCCTCTGGCACAACGACGGAGCTCAATAGGGTATCGTAGGTTTGATTAGAGGCCGGGTTGGTCCGCGCCTGGGGAGGGCGCTGGTCGGTCACCACTAGGCCGCCCTTAGTATCCACCTCTTCGGTGGCGATTGGGAGGAACGTCTTCTGTGCACTGTCGGCCGGGCCGACTTTGATTTGCCAGGTTGGCCTAAAGGCAAAAGCGCCGCCAACACCATATTCTTGCTCAATGGCTGGATCGGGGCTAAATAATACCGGTCCCACCGCTGCTGCCGTAGGTGCAACATCCGCCACCATGGTGTAGCGACCCCTAGACTTGTCTGGAACATTTTGGAGGGCATAGCGCGTGCTATCTGTAGGGTCAACTGATACACCAAGGGCAGTGTAATCCTCTTGTAAGGCTCCGGGGGTAGCCGACTGCAGGCCGCTCTCGACAACCACGGGCGCCTCATGCCTGGACGAGCCTGGACCACTAATTCCGCAGCCAGACAGTGTGGCTGAGCCCGCGGCAGCGGCAGCCACAAAGGCTACTTGGGCAACGAGATTCCTGTTAAACCTGTCTATCATTACTAAGTATTATACTATATATAATTAGCTACGTCAATGATAGCTTCGTACCGACCTCTGTTATGAGATCAACTTCTTAAATGATTCTGATCCAGTAATAAGTTCCAGCAGTAGATCGGCTACACGTGCCTGGCGCTCGGCGTCTTGAGCAGCACGGGCGTGCGCGCTCTTCATCGCGTCAGTAATAAAGCCAGTAGATGTGTCTTGCCTGAGGGCTACAGCTTCCAATTTTGCCGATTCTTTTGACAGTAATTTCACTATGTTCTGCGCGTACAGGTAAGGAATAGTGCCGTAGGGCGTAATTATCTGAGGTTCGGGATTAAGAACAGAGCCGGTTTCGCTGTGCCTGGAATTGAAGTTTCTATTCGCTAGGCTGTAGCGTACGCCTCTTATGGTCAACGCGGCCAGAGCGGCTTGCTGGCGTTGCATGGTAGTATCAACAAGCGCCAAGGGATCAACGGCGGCCTCCGCCCGGCGCCGCCAGAATCGCCAGAATCTGCCTTGCCCAGCTGATGTGTAAAACATTGCTGCGTTAATGCGTTGTGCCAATTCGGCGGCATCCCGGCCGTCCCTATCAACCGGTATAACAAAGGCCTCATCGGGGTGACTATCTTTAAAGCGGGCTGCAATGCCATGCTCACGTACCGCACCGCAGAATGCAAGCGATTTACTATCGGGTGCAGCAATAAGCTCCAGCCGTATACCCGCCTGAGTAATAACATCCTGGTTTTGCACGGGGACCTTGAACTGGATGGTCGGTGTATAACTCTGAGTGGTACCACTGTCTGAGAGGAGCGCTTCAGGCGCGGCCGTTATTAGGGGCTGCACTACCTCATCGGACCATGCCTGCCACCGTTCTGCTTGCGCCGGACGCATGGCTTCAGCTTCATCGGTAATGTAGGTATTCGCGACCTCAACGATTATTTTTACAGCTCGCTCTTGTAACTGCTCATGCCGATCTTGCTGCAGCACTGCGGCAAATGATGGTGAAAGTTCGGGGAGAATGGCGTTTTCTTGTGGCGATGGAGTATTCATTAAATAAGTATTACTCGTTATTAGCATGCTTTGCAAGCATAACGGTTTTGCAGTATTTAGAGTTTAAGTTCAGCTCGAGCAGTGTGCAGGAGCTGATACACATGCGCGTATGCGGAAAGTCGGTTCTGAGGCTGGGCAGGCGGAAATACTTCGAGCAGCTTGTCGGGGGTACCGGTAGGGAACAGGGCGTACCATTCGCGGGTGCGCTCGTCATCGGGGCGCGCTAAGTTCCGGGCAGTTCTAAAAATTGAGAAGTAGTCAATATCGCGATTAGCTCGCTCTTCGTGGCGACGCGTGCAACGCTTGACGGCCCGAAAAGTATCTAGGCTCGGAACGTAAAACTGTAATTGATAGCCAGTCTGGAAGGATCGTTCGGCGGTGCTGACGACCCCGCTTCCAAAGAGCGGCGAAGTCGCTAGCGCCCATTCATGACCTTTATGATCTTCGACGGGCTCGGTAAACGCAAACCGGGCTTCCCGAGGATGTAGTGCAGCGCTGGTCTCGGGGTACCATAACTGACGCGTGGCGGCTTGGCCTAAATCACGCGCCATAGCTAGAGCGTCATGTTGCAGTAACGCAGTTTCTGCTGATTGCTGGACTTCTCCAACTTCGAGTAGGCTAGGGTGAGGGTCGCGGTTACTCATTTCGCATAATTATATCCCCAATTTATTAAATGACAATAGCTTATTTTAAGGATACAAAGTTTGCTTACACGGCACATAGGTAGGCTATAATAAGGCAATGACCGACACTGACCTTCAGAGAGCCTTAGAAATTACCCGTGCTGCCGTGGTGGAGGCAGGTGTTGAACTTAAAAAGTTTTACGGCAATATCGAATCACTCAGTAAAGGTGACGGTAGCAGTGTAGGCGGCGTAGTAACCGAGCTAGACCGTAAAACAGAGCAATTCCTGGCCGATAAACTAGGTGCATTCTCCTCAGAAATCGGGTTCCGCGGCGAAGAATTTGGCGTGCAATCCCATGCAGACACAACATGGCTGGTCGACCCTATTGACGGTACCGCCCATTTTATCCGCGGGCTGCCATTTTGTACCACCATGGTATCCCTCATAGAGAACGGCGTAGTTGTTATGTCGGTAATACACGACTTTGTACGTGACGACACCTACTGGGCCATTCGCGGGCGCGGCGCTTACTGCAATGATACTCCCATTTCGGTGAGTAACCGGACACTGGCCCAAAGCTTAATTTCCTTTGAAACCAGAGTCGAAAATCCGCAAAATTATGAAAAATATTTAGCAGTTAGAAACCAGGCTAGCATCATTGCAACCATTAACTGTGGCTTTGAGTTCGCCATGATTGCCTCCGGCAAATTAGACGGTCGGCTTGGCCTGAATCCGTACGGCATGGACTGGGATTTTGCTCCTGGCTCCTTACTAGTGAGCGAGGCCGGCGGTGTTGCTACTAACATAGGCAAAGCAACTTATGACTACCAAGATCACGATTATATTATTACCAACGCCGTTATCCACGCTGAACTCACCAGCGGTCCGGATGCTATTTTTCCACTAAGTTAGCCCCCTCCATTGTGGCTGCGAGAATCTTATTAAATAATCCTTGAGTTTCTGGCATGCATTGGGCGACGTTAGTATACTAAAAGCATGATCAGGACCGAGCAGATGTTTGAAATAATTATCGACCAGAATAAGGTTGTGCTTGAGGCTGTCGGCCAAATGCAAGGAACCATCAAAACCCTGGCCACCAAAGGCGACCTTCATCGCCTCGAAGTAAAAGTTGATACCATTCAGCTTGCCCTCCCGCATACCAACAAAGACGTCGTCGACCTAAACAGCCGCGTCACCGTCCTAGAACACCACAAGCACTAATTCAGTCCAGCAAGCCGCCGCCACGCTCGCGCCTTGATCGGGGAAGTGAGATTGGCCTAGCAGGTAATGACTTAGTCTTACGGGTCATATCGGGCTCCGCCTCCGGACACGCAACACCGCCGAGCGCTTGTGTCACTAGGTCATCGAAGGGCACATAGCCTTCGGCCTGGAGCGTCTTAATATCAGAAGCTTTTCTAGTGGGCACCAGTAATTTAACGTACGATCCGGGGTAATCTCTATCTAACGGAGCAACATTATGCACCACTGGCTTGATGGATGGGGCCTGCGGAAGTACAAATCCGCTGCCGGCATCCAATCTCCCTGAATATACCGTGGCTGTAGGGTCTTTTAACGCAATTCTACCAAAATCACGGCGCGCTGCTTTGGCTGCTTCGTTTTGTTCGATAAATGTTTTTCGATAATAATTCGTCAGATCCGGGGAAAGTAGCGTGGTAGCAATAGCGGTACTACCATCAAGGTTAAAAAGGGCTGCATAAGGGAATTCGGGGTCAACTAAGCTATCATAGACGTCAAAGTGAGGGCCGTGACCTTCGGGCTCACGCTGGAATCTCTGCGCCCTAAGTCTATCAGGGGCAACACCGGCAAACACGGTATCAGTAAAGCGCAGTAAGCCGCCGCCAAGGTTGCACAGGAGTAACTCGGCATCCCTATGTGGCTCTAACCCGTTAGTTCGAATCGCTTCTTGTAGCGCGGCTGGCTCGGTATAGACTTCTAGAGGGTTGGGCATGGTAGACCTTTCACATTAGGCAACTATTACCACGAGTATACAACACTATCGCAGTCTAGAGCATCTTGAAGGCGTGGTGCGGGCCGGTGGCTATGCTGTTGTTAATCCAGACCAGCGCCATTGCTTCCAGTGAGCGCGATTGAATAAGACCACCGCTATCGAGCGGTTCCCAACCGAATAGGGTGACGATGACGCTCACGCTCTGCTTGGCTTCGGCGTCATCACCGGCAATAAACATGGTTGGCTTTTGATCGCCAAAATCCGGATTCAACATGGTGGCGGCACCAACGGTATTAAAGGCTTTCACCACTGAGCTGTCTGGTAGCCACTCCTGAATTTGTTCCGCCATGGAAACTTCACCACCGCCGTACACCAGAGCATCGCCGACAGGCTTGATTACATTGGTAGTGTCGATTACTACTTTGCCAGCTAAGTTTTCTGCACCGGCCAGTTGCAGCGCAGCTTCCACGCCGTCCGATTTTACGCAGAGCACAGCCAGCTCGGCGGACTTTGCGGCAGTGGCAAAGTCTGTAACCGTCGCTCCGGCCAAATCTGTCTTTAAGCTAGCCGCCTTTTCGCTATCCGGTTCGCGGGTAGCAATATATACTTCGTGGCCCTCAGCTAAAAATCCTTTGGCCAGTGTTGTGCCCACAGCTCCACTCCCTAAAATACCTACAATCATAATCTTGCTCCTTTTAATACCTCTAGTATGACAGCTGCCCCTAAGCGCGCGTGTAAGATAGTCCTCACTAATTCAGTCTTGGCTTAAGCATTGGAGCGTGGTGCTAATATTTCTAACTTCTTTGACGGGATTGCCTGCAAAGCAGTGGACACTATCGTGACCGAATATAAAGACGGCCATCATCAAGCCAAACGTACCAATCGCTATCAACGGCCAGTTATGGCTGACGTCTTGGAGGCTGCGTAGCAGGCTGGTACGCTGCTGGCGATGCTGCGCCAGCACCCATACCGAAAGGGTCGCTGCGCAAATAATAAATGCTAGGGCAGGTAGCCCTGCCACCAAAAACTGCAGTATGTCCACCGAAAGGCGACTTTGCGGGAGCGCATCTGGCCGCAATTCGTTCATTATTATAACAATTATAAAGGGCAACAACAGTAGTAGACTGACCTGTGTGTTGCGCCTGACATACTCGGGAGTAGTGTTTGCATAGGCATGGCCGACAACGGCGTAATTCTGCTGTAGCAGGCTGCGTAGCAGGTCACTTGCTGCCCGCAGCCAAACGGTAACCCGGCCGAGCCTTGAAGGTTGATCAGCCAGCATATCCGCTAATGTTTGCACCATCTGCTCGCCATATTCACCTCTGTACGATTTAGGGAACAAGGTAATTAATTTTCGATACGCTCTTAATAACACTTTATATCTCCGTATCCCGAGCTATTTGCAACGCCTGGCGGTGCCGAGCCAGTGCTACACTTCGCTCGTAGTGCTCGAGTTCAGCATTAAGGGCCGCTTTACCGGTCGAGGTAAGGCGGTAGTAGCGACGTCGGGCTTCTGGCTCCTTTGAGTACTCTTCTATGAGTTGCTGCTCACGTAGTTGTTTGATACTGCCATACAATGCGCCGGGGCTTAATTTGAGTTTGCCACCCGAGTCGTCTGCTACTTGTTGCATGATTTCATAGCCGTGACGCGGCTTAAGACTCAAAGCTAAGAGGATGCTGAAAGCAACGTGTGGAAGCTGGTTGTATTGTTTCTTCATATTTGCCATTATATAACGTAGTACGATATAGATTCAAGGAGGCGTCCATAATTATGAAACAAAAAATGCTGAATAAAGTTCCCGAAATAACACTCTACTTTTGGATAATTAAGATTCTGTGTACTACAGTAGGCGAAACAGCCGCCGATTTTTTAAACACCAACCTCAATTATGGGCTGACTAACACCACCTATCTTATGGGTAGTCTACTAGCAGTTGCACTGATAGTTCAGTTTCGGCTTAACCGATATGTCGCTTTCGTATACTGGTTAGCCGTGGTGTTACTCAGCGTGGTAGGTACACTGATTACGGATAACTTAACCGATAACTTTAATGTTTCATTGGTAACGACAACTATCATATTTAGTATTGCCCTAGCTGCTACATTTATAGCCTGGTTCAAAAAGGAAAACACCCTTTCGATTCACAGTATAACGACTCTCCGACGAGAGGCTTTTTACTGGCTCGCCATCTTATTCACTTTTGCGCTCGGCACTGCCAGTGGCGACCTTGTAGCCGAACGGCTCAATTTAGGTTACTTACTTTCGGTGCTCATTTTTGGCGGTATTATTGCCGCGATCACCTTCGTGCATCTTCGATTTAAACTCAACGCCGTACTCAGCTTTTGGTTAGCTTACATTCTCACCCGGCCACTCGGCGCATCCATTGGCGACTACCTGTCACAGAGCAGGGCAGACGGAGGGTTGGGATTAGGAACTAACGTTACCAGCGCCATATTCCTGGTAGCAATACTTGGCCTCGTTATTTATTTGACACTGACTAGACGAGACGCAACGGAGGCCATTACACATGCATAATTTGCTGGACCCAACCTATCTCATTAAGCACTTTGGGTATCTGGGTATATTCATTACCATTTTTCTGGAATCGGGTATCATCGTGGGATTTTTCCTCCCCGGCGACAGCCTACTCTTTGCCGCCGGGCTTCTGGCGTCACAACATTATCTAAATCTTGCCGGGTTAATTGTGGTGGCGGTTATCGCTGCTATCCTTGGAAATACCGCTGGATACTTTACGGGCAAAAAATTAGGACCAACACTCTTTACACGTAAAAGCTCGCTGCTGTTTTCCCAAAAACGTGTAAATGAGGCACACGTCTTCTTCGAAAAGCAGGGGCCACAGTCCCTCGTTCTGGCCCGCTTTATACCCGCCGTGCGCTGCTTTGTGCCCATCATCGCCGGCGTAGGCAACATGGAATATCGGTCATTTCTGACCTTTAACAGCCTCGGCGGCGTTCTCTGGGGCATATCTGTTCCGATCCTCGGCTATACGCTGGGCAAGACCGTGCCAAGCATTGATAAATATTTATTGCCCATCATCGTCCTGATTGCAGCTATCTCTGTGCTACCAGTTCTACTTCAGTACCGTAAATCAAAGCAGACAGGGAAGATGAGCGATGACAATAAGTAGTTACCTGCGGCGGCCTTTGCTCAGAAAAGTGCCCGAAGTGACAATTTACTTTTGGATAGTTAAACTGCTCACCACGGCGCTTGGAGAGTCAACCTCCGACTATCTGGTACAGCGGCTCAACCCGTACGTGGCGGTACTCGTTGGACTGGTGTGCTTTGCTATTGCCATCGCTATTCAGTTTCGCGTCCGGCGCTACATAGCATGGGTATACTGGCTGGCAGTCAGCATGGTTGCCGTATTTGGCACTATGGCTGCCGATGTGCTCCACAACGCACTCGGCGTTCCATACATTGCGTCGGTCCTGTTCTTTGGCACAGCACTGGCGGTAGTTTTTAGCGTTTGGTATAAAACCGAAAGAACATTATCAATCCACAGCATCAACACGCCGAGGCGGGAACTATTTTACTGGGCAACGGTGCTCACTACCTTTGCGCTCGGTACCGCTGCCGGCGACCTAGCTGCCTATAGTGCAGGGCTCGGTTTCCTTTCTGCCGGCATCCTTTTTGCCGTGATATTTGCTGTGCCAGCCGTGGCCTGGTGGCGATTCCGTCTACACCCAATCGTCGCATTCTGGGCGGCCTACATCATGACCCGTCCGCTTGGAGCGTCCTTTGCCGACTGGACGGGCAAATCACTGCGTAGCGGTGGGCTGGGCTGGGGCGACTTGCCCGTTAGTATCGTCTTAGTGATTTTGATCGCCTCCATTGTCGGTTACCTTTCTCTATCGCGGGCCGACGCAGCAAAATCCTAGCCAAAGCTGGCTACGTTAACGCATTTTGGAAAAGTGCTATTATAAAACTATATTTAAGCAGGATAATCAATTATGACCCTCGACGTCCAAGAGCTCGCTCCATTTCAGACACAACTTGAAAACCTTGAGGCCGCCAGATTGCGTACTAATAGTTTAAATACTTTTAATAATATGGACGTGGCAGCACAACGTCGCAATATACCGAAGTATGAAAAGGCTGATCTGGCTGAACGCGAAGCTACCGTGAGGCTGGTTGATGACATTTATGCGGCCGACGCCGAGGTGTTGAGTGAACCTCAAAAAGCAATCGCTACTAAGGTGTTGGCCAATTTCTCGCGGGGCCCTATACCCGAAAAGGTGGCAAAAATAAACAGCGGCTTCCAGGTTTTTGAGCGAGTCCAAGAGGATGTCGAGCGCAGCCGGGGGACTGTCGCAGAAATCGGTGTACGCACGGTTAGCCTTTACGAAAGCAAGGGCGCGGAGGACATAGTGGTTAGGCGTTTGCATCAAACAGCGTACGGGGGTCTCATTAGCGTTGATTTGAACGACGGCGTAAAGGTAAGTGTTCAGCCGTGCGAACATGTCAGTTTTCCTGACCCCTGGCTGGAGCCAACTAGCCTGTCTATCGATCTGCTCCCAGCTGGACCCGCGGAAGATGTTGCTAGCGAGTTGAAGAGATTTGACCCTGCATCCCCTATGTATGGACAGGGGTTGATACGATTAGGAACAGAGGCTAAACCCGGAGATATTTTAGACTCTCACCTTACGACCGACGAGCAGCGTTTTGCCGCCCGATTCTTAACAGCGTCTGTTCAGAAATGGCAGTGGATACACGTAACACCACCGAGTGAGTCGCTTAAGAACGTCGTAGTTGATAACATGTCTAGGATCTATCTCGAATTATTATCCGACGTGGCACCCTCAGATGAGTTGGCTGGGGGACGGCAGCGCCAGACACCGCTGGCCTCCTATGATCAGGATGGCCGACGCAAGCTATTTTTTGCTGCCGACGTGAGCGCTAGCGATGTAGAGCTCGCTACCCGCGAAAAACTTGCCATGCTGCGCATTAGCTCCAAGGCGAGCGATATAGCCAAGTTCCTACGCGCAAGCCAGCATGCCAACACTTTTTTTGAAAAAATTGCCGGCTAGTACATCTACGCCAGGGGCTACGTGCTCATGCTTGCCATCCATCTTGCGGCGACACGTCCATCGAGACAGAAATGCCGCTTTTAGTCAGTGTCTTTCAATCCTCCGAAGTTTCTTGCCTGATCCCCAAGATTTTGTTGCCTAGAGTTTATGACTCCGCAGCGAGTAGTGCCATAATAGGATTATGCCTGTCGCCTCCCCTGGAAATCTTGAGATTATTGACGCTGCAAAGCTGGTATTTGATGACGGCATGGATAATTTTGCGCCACTAACTGACAGTCAAAATTATGCAGGCCTATCAGTAGTTGCACCTGAGGTAATAATTCATGGTGCCTCGACACGAATATATACCGCATTCGACTACGATGCTGCCTGCCCAGTGGATGGGATAGAAGTGCTTTCCTACGCGAAGCGCGCCGCTGCAGCTTCACAATCGTTTCACTTTATAATATTGCAGTGGTTAAAAGGAGATTGCGGCAAATATTTTATTACCCCAGAAGACGGTCAGGTACAAGAGCGTAACGACCCGTTCGGCCAAAGAAGGAACCGCATGGTTGACGTACAGAGAGAAGACGCCATCCGCCAGCGCATTCTGCGCGGCCTCGGCGCCCTGGCCGACAGCCGCTTCGACACCTAACTCTTCTGTCCAAAATTAGCGTTAATGCTTGCATCGACTAGTACCGCAATGCATACTCGACATACTATGAGCGTTGAATTTGGATTTCCTGGCGACCCGGCACCACAGCTAGAAGCCAGCAGAAGATATTTTGCCGAGGAACTCCCCGACAGCGAGCCAGGTGAGATACTCAGTGGACGTGTCAGCCTAGACGAGGCAGATTTTATTTTCGGTGCAGTATTAAGTCATGACCACAAGAACGCCGTCGTAGTTGTCGATGCCTATGCACAGACTAACGATGCGGCACTTATTCAGTTTCCAGAGTCATTTGAGCCTGCAGCGTTATTTAGAACGTGCCTGCTCAACGCACTGGCAGAATTGTACCCTGATATGTTAAGTGAGCTTGCGGGGGTGAAGGAAGTACCACAAGGCTTTAAACTCTTCGCTTCGCTCCGAGAATATTCTGACGAAGATGATGAGCAGTTTTTTCTCGAAAACATCGAGGCCCTAAGTTATCCCATTCCGCTGGACCGCTCACAACCAACCTACGCCTACCTGTTTGAACGCATTGGTTATGGCGGTTATGAGCAGAAAGAGCAGGGTGTTGGCGCGGTCATCTTTGCAACAGGCCTAAAAGATGGCCAGGATGGTATTCCACCTTACTGGGTGTACACATCGCCTGCGAGTGGCAATGCAGAAGAGCTAGAAGACGAGTAGATCCTAAAAGCCGGGCTATTCAACAGATACTGGCACCCATTGGGCCATGCCCGATTCGGCCACAAAATCCTCGCCGAGACTGCGTACAGCCAAGGCGCGGTGCCTACCGTTTTGAATTGACCAATCGTCACTTATCATCAGGTGGTCCGGCGCTGCATGAGCTGCGTCAATACTAAGACCGGCAAACTGCGCATTATAGGCGATAGGGTCGGCCATTATGGTAGCGACGCCATGAATCCAGCTGCTAACGTCGGCACCTCGCCCGCTGCGCGACTGGACGCGCCTCCAGTCTGTATGACCCAACCGCGCTACATCTACGAGGTCCGCTGAACCGTTGTAGGCGTATCCGCTTGCATATGGCGCCCCAAACCGTTCTTGCTCACTGGTAATTTCTTTAATACGTGTGGCAAAGAAGCCAACTTCCGGCACTTCAAATCGGGGCTGAGGGCGAAGAGTCCTACTACTAAGATCGACTTTAATGCCTTCAAGTTGATGAAACGATTCCGGACTTTCGGGGTCGAGGCCAATATGCAGCATTAAGCTATGCATTTGGCCGCGGCGGACGCCCCGCAGCATTGGATTTGCTCCTGGCCCTGCTTCGGCGAGCCAGGCCATCAAAGCCTGAATCTGTTTATACGCCTCTAAAAACTCCAGAAGCTCAGCAACTTCTGGGTCATGCCGTACTTCGGGGCCATTATCGCCACCACTAAAACTTTCTGGGCCTGCCATAGAATATTATGATATCATATTTTTCTGTTTTTACAATAGTAATGTCATAAATTAACATCCAGGGACATCGGCCAGTAATCGATCCCGTAATGGATCGGAGATCTCACTCTGCATAGATAATAGCGTTACCAAGTTCCTAAAGTAGCTGCTCGTGCTGGCATCTTTAGCTTTGATAGGTATGACCACCGCAAGTTCTTCGTTACGTACGGCTTTTTGCAAATGCGTCGTAAAGTTATCA
This sequence comes from Candidatus Saccharimonadota bacterium, assembly GCA_028286245.1. GTDB lineage: Bacteria > Patescibacteriota > Saccharimonadia > Saccharimonadales > UBA4665 > UBA4729. The sequence goes on from JAQBRY010000001.1 coordinate 94,996, forward strand.
CTGCCCAGAATAACTTTCGCAGAAGTATCGTCATAGGTCACAATAAGAATTTTTGAATGTGAGGGCTCAGTTCGGTGTGGGCTGCTAATCCTGGCTGCTCGCTTGCGGCGCTGATAGCGTGCATTTAGGATGTTGTAAGGGAAGGCTGTTTCGCGGTAATCACTTACCGGTTCGAGCGGCGTGTGGACATCGGCACCGTACACCCTATCTGCATGTTCCAAAGCCCGGTACAACAAGCCGTCAGGCGGGTACTGCGAAAGAAGCACAATGCTACGTGGCTGTTTAACAGGGTTCTCAAAGGGATTAGTAATGACGGGGTCACTTAACGGATCAATCGCTAACAAAGCTTCGGATAAAATCCTTGGCAGCCGGGCAGGCTCACCAGCATTACCTATGTCATGTACAAACAGGACATCTTCACTTCCAGGGAATACGTGCAGACCACTAGTGCCACCAAAGCCGCCGCTAACTGATCGCATTACAAACGCTGCCGCTTGCCCATGCACGCGCACTAGTAAATTATGCATTCCTGCTGCCATGGCTCCATCCGGTTCTGTCAGATCAGAATCAGTAAAATTGGCGCTCCCCAGCCAGGCTGTCACATCCCCGCGCGTGCGAGCTACGTAGGCTGCTTTCATATGGCGAGTGGACAGTTGCTGTGCCAGGTGGATGCTGCCGATTTGGCGCAGTCGAGGCACGTAACCTCGAACTGGCTTACTAGGCGCATCACGAATAAGCATTCCGTATCCGTCGAGCGTCTGTAGCCAACCCGCTGTACGGAGTTGGCTTTCTCGTCGCTCCCGGCGCGCGGATTTAGAAGTCAGGGGCAGAATGTCGGGGTAGTCTCTGTTGCCAATTCTGGTCATCGTATCCACGTAGCGGCCGTCAATGATTAATTTAGCATCTACACCTCGGCGCTTGGAATCAATCATCGCCGTCAGCACACTATACACAACTGACAGCTCTTCGGAATGCTGCATTTCGAACTGCATAGTAGCAATACCGGCCTCATCGCCAATCACGGTCGTATGCAAATGAGCAATATATTCGTCAGCAAACTCTGAACCACGGAGAGGCAAGGGAAGCTCGTTATTACTACTCATGTAGCCTCATTATTCTTTAGCAGCTCACGCCACGCAAGCATAAGCAAAACGTATTTTCTGCTTACCTGAGCGGGGGTGCTTAGCTTTATGCTTAAAATATGGTATTGTGTGCTTATATGCCTGAGTTGATACCAGTTTCAGAGTTAGCACCAGTTCAAGAGCTTCAGCCCGGATTAATTTTGCCGGATTCTCCGCAAAGAGAAATACTCGAGAAAATAGAAAAAGAAGCGTACAGCGAATGGTATGGTGGCTTTGGTAGCAACAAATATACGGCCGACGCCAACGCTATTGCTAACTCCGTGTCCCAAATTCCAGAGATCGAGCTGTTAGTGCCCTCAGATTACGGTGTTGGGTATCATAATCGCTGTGCGCACTTTGCTTTCGGGAAGTTGCTTGGCGAAGACTGGGCCGTGCCGCACACAGAACTCCCAGCCGAGCTGTGGTCTGATCCGGTAGAATTTCTTAAACAAAAGGGTTTTGTACAAGTTATAGATTCCGCTCCCGGTGACCTTGTGGCCTACGCTCGCATAAGAGATCGTGCTCCTGATGATGAAGCACTTCGATTTGAACATTTCGCAGTTTTAGAGACGGGGAACAAAGCCATATCTAAGCTTGGGCAGGGCCCAGTCGTGCGGCATCCAGTTGAGCTCGTGCCGACCAGCTACGGCAACACCGCTTTCTTCTTTAGAAAACAAGCTGCCTAATCTTCTTTACCGGCGCGCTTAAGCCTTACGCTACACGTAGGCGTCCGCTATTAGTAATCTGCCAGGGCCAAAGACAATGATGCCGTGTCAACCCGAATGGCTCCGGTACCTGTGTCACGCCATATATTATCGAGTATCGTTAATCCTACCGCTCTCAGGTGTGCGTCGTCCACTTGTACCACCTCATAGGGCAAGCTGACTCTTGTGGCACGCTCAAATATTGTTTCATCATGATGGTTTACTAGCCCTCTGGAAGCGGCGTCGGCACGTGATAATCCAAATGCCACTCTTGTTAACCCGGGCTGCGTGGCTAAATAGTCCTGGCACTGAGTGCACGGTTCTAGCGTTGTTACTACCGTACCGGATACGGCACCTGCAACGTCAAATTTAGTATCGAATAAAGACATAACTTCGGCATGAAGAATGGGCTGACCTAACCGCCGATCGCTAGCGAAACCTCGGCCTACAATCTCAGCACCACGAAGCGCCACAGCGCCGACTGGCATATCGATGCCATGTGTAAAAGCGCTTTCTAGTGCTAACGCCGTGGCGTGATGCAACGCCGCAGCTTCCCGTGCATCTTGCACGCTATTAGGGTCACCTCCCACTTCAAGTAATTGCGGTGCTCGATTAGCAGGAGTAAATAACGGTTCTCGCATTTTCGAATTATAAAATATCCATACTAAATTATCAACTGATCGCCGAGAGCTACCGGACTTTTCCGCTAAACGCTCATGCTTGCACTAACGCCTTTGGTGCGCAACAATAGCCATATAACTAGGAGCTACCGTGTCAGACTTCGAAACTTTCGTGCCAGAAACAATCACTTACAGCGACCCAGCGCTTGAAAAAATCCAGTATGAGTTTGTCGCCCAGTCCTACTACGTCTATGCCGACGGTGCTTTTAACGCCGTTCGCGAGAAAATCGTCACAGAACCCACCGTGGAGCAAATGACTGACAGTATAATCGGTCACAACACGCTCTTAAGCTGGGTAGAATTTTACCAGCGCGTAGTTATTCAGGTGCGCCATCCCGAGCGATTTGAGGGAGATGTGGCAGGGCCACAATGGTTACTTACCGAAGAGGATGTGCCCACAAATATCGAGACTGTTCGTGGGCAAAAATTCGTTGCCGCTCCAGTACAGTTACTTACCGGCTTTTCTGAGCAGACCAGACCACAGTTTGCCACCACAGCAGAAGTACTAGAGACGGGTAGCGTTACCCCATTTATGGAAGCGTGGCTTGATCGCTTTGCGCACGATTCTCACACCTACGGCTACGCAAGGCACCTCAAGCAACTATTTCCAATCCTTGACCCTGCGCTCGTCAGCCGCCTCCAAAAAACAAAGTTTCCCCACGGTCTATAGCACTCATGGCGCTCAATAAAAAGCCACCCTTTGGGTGGTGTTTTATTTTCTGGTGATCCCTGCGGGATTCGAACCCGCGATCTCTTGGATGAGAACCAAGTGTCCTAGACCACTAGACGAAGGGACCGTGAGGAAGGAATAGCAGAAATTATGCTTGCATAATTATGCCAACTCCGACGAGCGGTTACTATCTCGGAGAGATAGGGCCGTGTTGCCGTGAGCCCGCATATCTTACCATATCTGTTAGCGACCGTCTAGCGGGCCCTCTATTTGTGTTATATAGTTATAGTATGAACAAATTCAATTTATTACGCACTAGTACTAAAAGGTCTCCATGAGTGATATTGTTTCGCCCAAACCGTCAAAATCAGCTATGCGGGTAGTAAAAGCTGCCATCAAAAATTCATATAACGATCAACGAGCTATCAGTAAGTGGGCAAGTGCGCTTAGAAATAGCTAACCGTTAGCGTTACAGCTCTAAACAGCCCTTTGGGGCTGTTTTATTTTAACCGCGCCGTGCGTTAAACATAAGCCCGTTGCATAATCCGCTCCAGATTGGGATAATAGGGATAGTTATATGACAAAAACCGTACCGCTCAGTTGTAATGTGGGACGGGTAGCGAATGCTATCCGGGAACTTTGTGGTGGCCATGTTCAAACTTAGCGGGCTTGGCAAAAAAAACGCCCACAACACCGCACTGGCTGCCAACCTTAAAAACGAACAGCAAAAGTTTGAGCTTATCGTCAATACTATCGAAGACGGCGTGGTTTTACTTGATGCTGAGGGCGTTATCCAGCTCTTTAATCCTGGAGCGGGTAAGATCAGCGGCTGGGACCCGGATGAGGCCTGCGGCCTAAGCAGCAAATCCGTGCTCAAGCTGGTTGATAATAAAAACCAGCTCTATAGCGATGAGGCCAATCCATTCTTGACCGTTTTCCAAACCGGCGAAGTAACTAAGCATGACGACGCCTTGCTACTCACTAAATCCGGCAGCCAACTGCCCGTTAGCATCCAAATATCACCCCTAGTTACTAATGATACGGTTACGGCAGCCGTGGTGGTATTCCGCGATGTTGAGCAGGAACGCGCCGAAGAGCAGCGCCGGGCCGACTTTATAAGCACTGCCAGTCACGAAATGCGTACGCCGGTTGCCGCCATCGAAGGCTACCTGGCACTGGCACTCAACAATAAAGTTACCACTATTGATAACCGGGCCCGTAATTATTTAGAGAAAGCCCACGCCTCTACGCAGCACCTCGGGCAGCTGTTCCAAGATTTACTTACCAGTGCCAAGGCCGAAGACGGTCGCCTCAGCAGCCGGCCGGTAGCCGTGGAAATGGGCTCATACTTGGAGCAGCTCACCGGCGATCTTAAATTCGCTGCCGAGAAAAAGGGACTATTTATGGAATTCGTGGTTGGGTCCAGCCGCAACAAGGATGCCAGTGGCGGCGCCACCGGCGGCGAAAGAGTCGTTCGGCCATTGTATTACACGCTAGTAGACCCAGACCGCGTCCGCGAAGTAGTTACCAACTTGTTCGATAACGCCGTTAAGTATACCGATTCGGGCAAAGTATCAATTGGGTTGACCGGCGATGACCAAGTAGTGCAGTTTTACGTCCGCGACACCGGACCCGGTATTCCCGCCGAGGATGCCCCGCACCTGTTTCAAAAATTCTACCGGGTTGATAACTCGGCTACGCGTACTATTGGCGGCACCGGGCTAGGCTTATTTATATGCCAAAAAATTGTGGAGCTGTATCATGGGCGCATTTGGGTAGAGAGTGAAGTCGGCAAGGGCAGCACCTTCTTTATCAATTTTCCACGCCTGACCACCCAGCAAGCTGCCGAACATCAGGCTGCCGAGGCTAAGAGCACCGAGCTGCAACCGATTAACTCACTCGCATCATCGTGATACAATGAAATCAAACATAAGCATAAAACATATATAACAGGGGTAAACCAATGGCAAAGATAATGCTGGTCGAAGATGATAATAACCTACGTGAGATTTATGAAGCACGTTTGCAGGCCGAAGGCTACGATATAGTAGCTGCTCACGATGGGGAAGAGGCTCTAGTTGTTGCCAAAGCCGAAAAGCCCGACCTGATTATTTCTGATGTTATGATGCCAAAAATCAGTGGCTTTGAGATGCTCGACATTCTGCGTAACACTGATGGCCTTAAGGACGTAAAGGTAATTATGCTTACCGCTCTTGGTCAGAGCGACGACCAGCAGCGCGCCGACCGCCTCGGTGCCGATCGCTACCTGGTTAAGTCACAGGTTACCCTCGAAGATATTGTTAAGGTCGCCCAGCACTTGCTCCAAGCAGATGCGCCAATTGGCGACGTGACCGGTGCCGCAGCCATAGCCGCCATAGGTACTGCCGATCCTACCGTCGCGCCAGCCGAGCCGGCCCAGCCAGCTCCGCAGCCCGAACCGATCGTTACGCCACCAGTGGTCACAGCACCAGCGCCCGCAGCAACGCCAGTGCCAGAACCAAGCCAGCCGGCCACAGTTGCGCCCGCTCCCGTTACTCCTGTACCCGAACCCGTGGTCACGCCTCCCGTTGTAACTCCCCCAGCTCCGCAGCCCGAACCGATCGTTACGCCACCAGTGGTCACAGCACCAGCGCCCGCAGCAACGCCAGTGCCAGAACCAAGCCCAGAACCGACAGCCGAAGTAACCTCACCAACCCTGAGCGAGCTCGAAGCCCTCACAACCGGGCAAGAGCAGGCCACCGTAGATGCCCAAATTAATGAATTTGCCGTTGCTCCCGCACCGGAACCGGCTGTAGTAGAACCCAGCGATACGCCAATCCCCGTCGCCGAAGCCGAACCCGTGGTCACGCCTCCAGAACCAGCAGAAGCAGCTAACACCGCCGCCAACGACACTACTATGGCAAATGCTGTTGAGTCGCTATCAGATGCCAATGTAGACACAACTGTGATTGCTCCCACGGAGCCGATAGCCGCACCAGAACCAGCAGTAGAGCCAACACTGGCCACTCCTTCGAACACTGATGGCCGTGGTAAAAAAATTATTGCCCCGCTTGATACCCCAGAAGGTAAACCCGACCTAGCCGCACTCTTAGCCATCGAAGAGGCTAAGGAGAACGGCACTGATCCCGTCAAGCCATCGGCCGCAACACTTTCAACCCCTCCCACGCCGCCTGCCACCCCCGGCCAAGAACCCTTTGACCCTAACAGCATCGCACTCTAGCAACCACTACCGTATACTGGCCTCATGCGTATTAATAAGTATCTTGCCCAAAGCACGGGTATTAGTCGTCGGATGGCCGATAAGGCCGTCCTGGCGGGCCGCGTCGACGTTGATGGCCAGCCAGCGCAACCGGGTACCGACGTCGGTCCCGGCAGCTTGGTACGGCTCGACGGCCGAATTGTTACAGCCTTAGAGCAGACCACCACAATTATCTTTCATAAACCGGCTGGCTACGTGGTGAGCCGTGACGGACAGGGCAGCAACACCATCTACGACATTCTGCCGCAGCCGTATCGACTCCTTAAGCCCGTGGGGCGCCTCGATAAGGACTCCTCGGGCTTACTGCTCCTAACAAACGACGGCCAGCTTGCCAATGAGCTCACTCATCCGCGCTATGCTAAGGTTAAGGTGTACGAAGTTACCCTCGGCAAACCGCTGGAACCGCTCCACCGCCAAATGATAAACGACCACGGATTACAGCTTGAGGACGGCAATAGTAAGTTGCAGCTGCAGCGCCTGCACGACGGTGATGACACCCAGTGGCAGGTCACCATGCACGAGGGCCGCAATCGCCAGATCCGCCGGACCTTCGAATCGCTCAACTACTATGTAAAAGGTCTCCGCCGTATTCAATTTGGCAATTACGCCCTACACGACCTGCCGGTAGGGCAGGTTAAGGCTGTAGAGACAGCTAACGATCACTAGCGGGCATTAGCCCAAGACCAGCCGCAGCACGGCCTAGCCACGTCCTAAAAAGATCTTGCTCTTGGTGTTTAATTATCTGCTCCGGATCCTCGGCAGTAGTGGCTGCCATTGCCTCATAGGCAACGGTGTTTGGGCCGTGAGCGACCACGGAACGGGCTCGGCTCACGTCTTCACGCAAGAACTCTAGCAGCACAGTGCCGCTATCGTCAGTCACACCCATTTGTAAATACACGTCGGCCTGACGCGCCGTAATTAAGGGATTGAGCTTACGAGCAAAGCGTAGGGCTTCATCACCCTCTAATTTATGTGGTGTACTAGGGTTAAGATCGTGCTGGGGATCGTATGCAACCGTCTTGGACAAAGAAACATTTACCATGCCGTCAAACAGCGAGCTGTGCATTCTAATTGGTCTGTAATCAATGGTCGCAGTGCTAGTAGGTCCGTCGCTGTCCTGCGGATCGCTAAAAATAGCTTCTATGCCGACATGAGAGGTGATAATATCAAAAAGATTGGAGGCCATTAACTCTTTTCGGGCATAGGTCTGTACTCGACGAAAGCCCGCTTCGTTTGCCAGTTGGGCCGGCTCAGCGGCGTTGCCCTTATGAGATCTTTTAAAATTCATAACTATATTGTATTATATATGTTTTATTCTGTTTTGTCAAGCTTCATCTACTCATTTAGAATAAAATTTGGGGCTTTTGTCAATGGCTCTTATCTGTTATAATAGGGTCAATGGCTAAAAAACTTCCTATTATCGCAATTGTTGGGCGCGCAAATGTCGGCAAATCGAGCTTGTTCAACGCAATCCTCGATCGCCGAGAGGCGATTGTGGCCCGTGAGGCCGGCACTACCAGGGACAGCATCATGGCTAAGGCCAGCGTCCTCATACATAAGACCGAAGGGCGCCAGGCGCACACCGAAATCCTGACCGGCGAAGCTGCTAGTGCCGACGAAGAGCGCCAAGACTTTTGGATGGTTGATACCGCCGGAGTTAAAGAAGCCGAGGACGACTTTGAATTTACCATCCAGGAGCAAATTGCCCAGGCCGCCGATAGCGCCGATGTAATCTGGGTACTGGTAGAAGCTGACATCCCAATTACCGAAGAGGACCGTAAGGTCGCCAAGATGGCGCTCAAAACTAAAAAGCCGGTCTTTTTAATTATCAACAAGGTCGATAAGGCCCGTAAACTCGACCTCTCGGGCTTTGACCGCCTCGGCATCAAACCCATCATCCGGACCAGTACCACCCACGGTACCGGCATTGATCAGCTGTTAACGACACTACTGACCGCCATCCCCAAGGCCACCCAGACCGACGAAGACGACCGGCTCAAAATTGCCATCCTCGGCCGCCCAAACGTTGGCAAATCCCAGTTATTTAACACCCTCGCTAAAAAGCAGCAGGCCATCGTTGCCGATAGGGCAGGCACCACTCGTGACGTTAACCGCACCGTGGTGCGCTACCAGGGCCGGGAAGTCGAAATCCTTGATACGGCTGGCATCCGCCGAGCCGGCAAAATTGAGGTCGGTATTGAGCGCTTTAGCGTTATCCGAGCCCTTGCCGCCATCGAAGAAGCCGACGTCTGCTTTATGCTCATGGACGTCAACGAATTAAACGTCCAGCTTGATCAAAAAATTGCCGGCATGGTCAAAGAAGCGGGCAGGGGCCTGGTGCTTGTAGTCAGCAAATGGGACGCCGCCGAAGACAAAGATGCTTTTACCCGTGATGCGCTTGCTCCGCAAATTGCACACAACTACGACTTTGTGCCTTGGGCACCCCTTATCTTTACCAGCGCCATCAGCGGCCAGAACGTCACCAAACTATTTGACCTCGCTTTTGACATCGACATCCAGCGCCACAAGCGTATTGCCACCAACGACCTCAACAAGTGGCTCAAACAAGCTATTGATGCCCATCCGCCAGCTGGCCTCAAAAACCGCAGCCCAAAGCTTAACTACATCGTCCAAGAAGACGATAACGACATTCCGGCCTTTAAGATTTTTGGCTCTCAAACCAAGTACGTTCACTGGAGCTACCGCCGTTTCCTAGAGACTCGTCTCCGTAAAACCTACGGCTACGAAGGCACGCCCATTCAGCTGTGGTTTATCGAAAAGCACATTGCCCACAAACACGGCAACTCACCCACTAAGCCGGAGCGTTCTTACAGCGCGCCCGACCGTACGCGGCCAAAGCCCAGCCGTTTTGCTAATCGCGCCCAAGACACGGCGCCCGGCGCTGCCTTTGACGGCAAGCAACGCGAAGAGCCAGGGTTAATAGCGCAACCTAAGCGCCCGCGTCCGCAACAAGAAAAACCTGACCGCGTTTACTAATAGCCGGCCTCTGCTACACTAGTGGCATGGCATTATTCCAGAGACGCCCCCAAGTAAGCGACAGCTTTCAGTATTACAGCGCCGGCATGAATCGCAACGTGCTTATTGTTGGGCTCGGCAACCCGGGCAAGGAGTACGATCTCACGCGTCATAACGTCGGTTTTGAGGCAGTAGACAGCTTTGTGGCAAAGAATCCCGAGATGGACGGCTGGATCGCTAAAAAGGACCTTAAATGCCACATCAGCAGCGGCCGCTTTGGCGATACACGGGTGTATGTCATTAAACCCACTACTTTTATGAATCTCAGCGGCGAAGCCGTGCAAGCCGTAGCCGGTTTTTATAAAATCCCACTCGATCACATTGTGGTGGTATACGACGAGCTGGATATTGACTTTGGCCAGATACGCCTCCGGGTTGGCGGCAGCAGCGCCGGGCATAATGGCATCAAATCCATTAGTCAGCTGCTGGGCGAAGATTACGGCCGCATCCGGATTGGCATTGGACCAAAAAAGCCGGCCCGGATATCCGCCGCCGACTACGTATTACAGAAATTCTCCACCGACGAGCAGGCCCAGCTTCCCAACCTCCAAAAAGAGGTCAGCGCCATCTTAAGCGAGTACGTCTACGGCAGCGACGTGCTACCTACCGACACCCGCACTTTCCTTATCTAGGAGAGTGTATAGTTCTAGCGACGAGCGAGGCGAGCCCACCGCTCGGAAATTTCCGGCGCGCAGAGCTTATCGACTGTGCTACTGTATATGCTCAACCAAGCTGCTTGCAATAACTGTTGGCGGCGGTGCTCAGCCGCAACTGGATTGGTCTCTTGATCTAGTTCATAGCCCGCTTCCGCTACTAAATTTTCAGCATCGGTGCTTAAGGCATCTGCCTTTTTGAGCGCATCGCTGACGAGGGCGGTTTCTTTTACACCATACAGTAACACTTCAGTGGGATTACTAATTATAAAATCACCATTTCTACCTACCATAAAAATCTCCTCGAATTTTAACTATCAGCTATAAAAAGTCACTAAAAAAGGCCATCGAGAGGGGGTGGGCACCGCTCGACGGCCTATTTCAGAAGAGAATCCACCGAAGTGAATTCTCTTCATACCCTTCAACCCACCCGAACGAAGCATCGATGTCTATAATCAAATGACTCGTGCCAGACCCGGAGGTCTACCATTTAGGCTCGCTTTGAATTCGGGACCTCACTCTAAGCGTGGGGATTAGTTAAAGGGGTTAGTATGTTTTAGAGCGTGCCCAGGCTTTATGCCGGGGCGTTTAAGAAAAAGTGGAGGGTAACAACTAGTTCATAAGCGCTCTAAAACACTCTAACGATGTTTAACCCTTGCGGATTAAACGTTAGATTGGGGTAAAAGGTGCGGAATTCTACTTAGAGAACTCATAGTTTGCTATTTTAGCAAAAGCATTACATATTGTCAATACTTTAAAACATTAACTATCATTTGGCAATAAGCTTATGTTTTTAAACAGGGGTGACTAAATAGATACTACCGCACATTTTTTAAATAATTATTAACTTATTGCATATAAATATGACATTGGGGAGCGCACAGCCTACACTCGGTCTATGCCTATTAGTAAAACAGCCCTGAACGACCCTGATTTTCCACGCCGCTTGACATACATATCAGATCCGCCGGAGCAGTTATACCGCCTGGGGGCGCCGCTGAACGACCTCTTGGCACGGCCGTGTGTGGCTGTTGTAGGCAGTCGCCGGGTTACGCCCTATGGGCGGCAGATTACCCTGCAAATTGCCGGAGAACTGGCAGCACAGGGCATTACAATCATTAGCGGACTGGCGCTTGGCGTGGATGGGCTAGCACACCAGGCAGCATTGGAGGCAGGCGGCCTTACCATCGCCGTTATGCCGCAGCATTTGGGCAAGCTATATCCAGCCACCAATGCACGGCTGGGCCAGCGCATTCTTGATCAGGGCGGGGCACTGGTATCTGAGTATGACGCCAGCGCGGAGTTTGTGTACAAAACTAATTTTATCGCCCGCAACCGACTTATTTCGGGCTTAGCCGACGCCGTACTCATTACCGAGGCGGCCATCGACAGCGGCAGTCTGCACACGGCAGAGTTTGCGCTCGATCAGGGCAAGGAGCTCATGGTCGTTCCCGGTAACGTCACTAGCCCCATGTCTCGGGGCGCTAATAACTTGCTGCGATCAGGAAAGGCCCACTTTATCACCCACACCCGCGACGTGCTCAATGTCTTAAATATTGCACCGCAACATACGCAGACCACTATTATAGGCCGCAACCCAGCCGAGCAGACGGTGATAGAGCTGTTGGTGAGCGGTGTCTCGGCGGGCGACGAACTGATTACCATGAGTGGGCTGAGCGCCAGCCATTTTAATCAAACGCTGACCATGCTCGAGATAACTGGCAAGGTCAGAGCCCTCGGAGGCAACCAGTGGGTGCTCCGTTAGGGCTGCGTGATGGGGAGGTACTTTTCGTCTTCTAGCATTCGTTCGTAGCCCATGTCCCACAGCGCCTCGGCACCCAGCCGTCGATAGTGTTTGTAACGATACACGTCATCAATAGCACCCGGTATTTCTCTCAGCAGCGTATCGGTAGGTAGCAGTAAGGTTCTCAGTTGTTCCTGATCATACCCAGCCACCGTACCAGCCACCGTGACAATGCCGGGATCAATCCGAAGCCCGGAATACTCATAGGCACGAAGAGCGCTTCCCACCACCGCGTCCACCCCTCCCTCGGGAATAGCACGCAACTTACCGGTCCGCTGCATCTGGCTCACCGTTTCTAAAACTCCTTCTGTAAACGGTGAACAAAATGACTCGAGTACTGCCGGCACCCAGGCGTTATCCATATCAAAACCAAAAGAGAGACCGTCTAACAGGCTACAGTAGGCAGCCGCGACCTTCCGTTCGGACCAGCCTGTTCGGCCGGGTTGGAGTTCAAACTTTGCCATAACTAATGGAATCCAGCATAGCATATATAAAAGCTGTTACACTAGCTTTATGAAGCTTATGATTACGCTCGGTATTTTTATATTTAGTTCACTGGGCGGCTGGCTCGGCTCACTCATGGGCGGGGGCGCCTTTGGCACTTGGTCACTGGTTTTGAGCGTCGTGGGATCGTTCTTTGGCATCTGGGCCGGCTACTGGGTTGGTAAAAATTACTTATAGCACTTTCCGACAGTGGTCGGGAGTAGCCAGAGCAGGTGGATTTTACGGCATTGTTCTTATATATAGTTTGCATTTAGTGGGCGGTTCCGCTTAAGATGGAGTACGTGGCAAAAAATTTAGTTATTGTAGAGAGCCCCGCAAAGGCCAAAACCATTGAAAAATTCTTAGGTAAAGATTATATCGTTAAGAGTAGCTTTGGACACATCCGAGACCTTCCTAAAAAAGGTCTCAATATTGATTTGGAAAAAAACTTCAGCCCCCATTATGAAATTAGCGCCGACAAGCGCAAGGTAGTCGCCGAGCTTAAAAAAGCCGCTGCCGGCGCCGAAGTTTGGCTGGCAAGCGATGAAGACCGCGAAGGGGAGGCAATTGCCTGGCATTTGGCGCACGCCCTCAAGCTGGACCCTACTAAAACTAAACGCATCGTCTTCCACGAAATTACCAAACCAGCTATCGAGGCAGCAATTGCCAACCCGCGCACTGTCGACATCAAACTGGTAGATGCCCAGCAGGCCCGTCGCGTACTCGATCGCCTGGTCGGCTACGAGCTGAGCCCGGTACTCTGGAAAAAGGTTCGCACTGGCCTAAGCGCCGGCCGCGTCCAGTCGGTGGCCGTTCGCCTGATAGTGGAGCGCGAGCGCGAAATCCGCGACTTTAACGCCATCAGCACCTTTAAGGTCACTGCCGTCTTCCTAGTAGACGGCGTGGAATTACCCGCCGAGTTATCGGTTAAATTCGATAGCGAAGCCGAAGTAACCAGCTGGCTCGAATCAATTGGCGCTGCCAGCTATACCATCCAGGACATTGCCCAAAAACCCGGCACCCGCAGCCCGGGCGCACCATTTACTACCAGCACCCTGCAGCAAGAAGCCTCTCGGCGGCTCGGCTACTCTGTGCGCCAAACCATGACGTTAGCCCAACGCCTGTACGAATCCGGCTACATTACCTACATGCGTACCGACAGCACCATCCTGTCATCGCTGGCCATCGGTGCCGCCAAGGATTACATCTTAAAAGAGCATGGCGAGCAGTACCACAAGCTCCGTCAGTTCAAAACCAAGAACTCCAGCGCCCAGGAAGCCCACGAGGCCATTCGCCCCACCAACTTTAACGCTTCTTCTCTCGGTGGCGATGATCAACAGATTAAACTGTACAAGTTGATCTGGCAGCGGGCCCTCGCCTCACAGATGAGTGAAGCCAAAATTGAACGCACCGAAGTTACTATTGCCGTTAGCGGCAAAAAGGAACAGTTTATAGCCAAAGGCGAAGTCCTTAAATTTGACGGATTTATGAAGGTATATGGCGGCGGCAAAGACGACACCCTTTTGCCACCCCTTACCAAAGGACAGGCCCTCACCGCCCAGTCCGTGAGCGCCACCGAAACCTTTAGCCGTTCTAGCGCCCGCTACAGTGAAGCCATGCTGGTTAAAAAACTGGAAGAGCTAGGCATTGGCCGCCCAAGTACCTATGCGCCGACTATTTCCACCATCCAGACCCGCGGCTACGTCGAAAAGACCGATCTAGAGGGCAGCGAACGAGAAGTTATTGAGCTCAGTCTGGTTGATGGTTCCGTGCAACGTGTCGTCAACAAAGTAATCACCGGTGCCGACCGTAACAAGCTAGTGCCCACCGGTATTGCCGAAGTGACCACCGACTTCTTAGTAAAACATTTCCCAAGTATTGTGGACTTTGATTTTACCGCCAAGGTAGAAGCCGAATTTGACGATATTGCCGAGGGCGACCTGGAATGGCAAAAAATGATCGCTACCTTTTATAAGACCTTTCACCCACTGGTAGAGCAGTCGGCCGACATTAGCCGCCAAGAAGTCTCCCAGGCGCGCCTGATTGGCGATGACCCTAAGTCTGGTGAGCCAATCTACGCCCGCTTTGGCCGTTACGGCGCCATGCTCCAAATGGGCCGCACCGAAGACGAAGATAAGAAACCAACCTTTGCACCGCTGCCAAAAGGGCAGACCATCGACACCGTAACGCTTGAGCAGGCTCTGGTCAGCTTCCAGCTGCCACGCTTGGTCGGCACCACCGAAGACGGTCTGGAGATCAAAGCTAACATCGGTCGATTTGGGCCTTACGTTCAGGTGGGCAAAACCTTCGTGTCTATTAAGCCGCTCGATCCGCACACCATCACTCTTGAGGAGGCAACGACCCTCTACACCGAAAAGCTCGCCAAGGATGCTGCCAAGCACATTAATGAGTTTGCCAGCGGCATCAAAATCTTAAATGGTCCTTACGGTCCTTATGTTACTGACGGCAAAAAGAATGCCCGAATCGCTAAAGATGTCGATCCCAAGGGTTTAACCGAAAAGGATGCCAAGGCACTCCTAAAGGCCGCGCCCGCTAAGAAACGCTCCTTCAAACGCAAAGCTCCCGCCAAAAAATAAATGCCCTCTATGGCAGCAGACAGGGCATAAATGTGCTCTTTTAAGCATAAGAACAGTGGTGACCACTGGTTGTATTATGCTTACGCTTATTATTGCTATGCAACAGAGAGAATTACATAACAATATTCCTAAACATTATATGCGCAGAACCGTCACGAATGTGCTACTATATATTTAGTACCTAAAACGTTTGACTTTTAAAAATTTAAGTTTTATAATACTAGTATTCATCTTACTAGACCTAGAACAGGAAATTATATTCACATGATTGAGACCGAAACCGTAGCTGCATTATCAACCGAGCAATTGGTGGGCGATATACTGGCAACTATTGAGCGCGAACGCGAACGAGAGATCGTCGCCCGCCGCTTCGGGTTATTCGACCGTAAAGAGACTTTGGAACAAATTGGCGAAATGCTTGGCATTACCCGTGAACGCGTTCGCCAGCTCGAAAAATCAGTCGTTACACGCCTTCGCACCTCAGCGGAGCAGGGCACGCTTCCTCATATTAGTGATTTCCAAGCCAAACTTCTTGAACAGCTCAACGCTCACGGCAAGGTCGCCCGCGTTAGCAATTTGACCGCCCTTATTGCCGAAGACCCAAACAGGGTAGAGCAGGCTCGTACCGCATTCCTCGCAAAACTATGCCCGGAACTGATTGTTATCAGCGAAGACGACCACTTTTACTACAGCGTCGCCATTAAAAGCGCCTATGACGAAAAATCCCTCAAGGCTGCGGTTGCCAACATCATCGAAACCATCAAAAAAATCGGTGAACCGGAGTCTATCGAAAAAATAGCCGAGCAGGCTAAAATTAGCGACGCTCAACAGGCAGAGGCCTTAGCTAGCACCTCAAAGGCCCTAGCAACGCTCAACAACCGTTGGGGACTTATCAAGTGGCCTATGGTTAACCCTAAGAACATTCGCGACAAAATCTACGTTATCTTAAAAGAGCACGGCAAGCACCTGCACTTTAACGAAATCGCCGAAGCTATCAAGGCCAGCGAGTTCAAGCGCAAGGATGTTACCACCCAGGCTATTCACAACGAGCTCATCAAAGACAAGCGCTTCGTCCTGATTGGTCGCGGTATCTATGCACTCAAGGAGTGGGGCTACGCCAAGGGAACTGTCGCCGACATCATCACCGAAGTCCTAAAAAAGGCTAACGAGCCGCTTCACCGCGACGAAATCGTCAAGCGCGTTCTCGAAAGCCGCTACGTCAAAGAAACTACCATCCTTCTGAACCTCCAGGGCAAATCCCAATTCAAGCGCGTTGCCAAAGCCACCTACGAACTAGCAGAGTAGTATCCCTGTGGCAGCCCAAGGAATCCAGCCTACTATTACCCTCGAACGCAGACCTGAGCTACAGCAATTACTCGAAATAAACGGCCCGTTGGCGGCCTACGACCTCGATTACGATCCGGCCGCTGCCCGCCAAACGCTTATTGACGCCGGCCACGATGGAGCAGGGCGCTTAACGGCTAGCGTTTCTGATGTCAGCATCTTTCATTATGATACCTATACCCCCGGTAACGACTTTCTAGATATTGATCTCCAGACGGGTATCAAACGATCTGTAAAGCGTTTAGCGCAGACGGGCGGCATCAGTATTCAAGAGGTGAATCAGCGCCTGCACCGTAATGCCGTCTACTGCATAAACCGAGCAGTGTACGGGAAGACCGACCCCGAGCGTCATATGGCAGAGTATGTATACAGCCGCAGAATAATTAACCATGCCCTGGTCTTTAACTACGGCGGCGGTATTCTATTAGGAGTTAGTGCAGCTTCAGTGGATGCCCTTTTGTTAAACGAGGCTCCCTTTGGTTATGGCCCAGGTATAAGCATGCTGACAATCGGTGTGGTCGGAGCCTACCGCATGCGCCGGGCGCAGCAACGACTCTTTGACTCCCCGGCCAATCTATTTGCTCGGGCAGCAGCCGAGCGTGCCAGCGATTATCCGCCAATCTTATCAATAATTCCAAAGGACCAGGCAACCTATGACTACACCTGATAACCTCCAGGCATATTTAACCGGCCAGCAGGTCAACCTTGAAAATAGCAGGGCGCTCCACGCCTTCGAAGATGAGCTGGTTGCCATGATATTGCCCTCTGAGTTGCCGCCTAATTACTACGAGAAAAAGGAGCGAGTTGATCCATGGCTTACCCGTGAGCAAACCCTCGAAGCGGTTCGTCCAAAAACTTTTAACGGGCAATTCAAAAATATCGGCGTCACAGCCCTTGCAGCGCCTTACGAAGCATTTGCGCTCCAGTACGCCACTATCGTTAGCCAATCCGGCTTACGGGACCCTGAGTGGCTTCCAACGCATGTTATTGGCTACTCGCTGACCGCCGAGATGCCAACCTCTAGCCGTGTCGGCGCCGGCATGGTCGCTACTCGTGTCTGGATTTACCAGCGCTATCTGCAAAATGGCACGCCTAAGACTGCTGAGCACAACCGCAAAATTGCCAAACCCGAATATATGAGTGAGCCTTCAGAGGCTGCCCCAGCGTCCCGCTACGTATCCGGGCTGCACCGCCAGAGCACGCTCAACGTGTTTGGCATACACAACTAGACCCAGTTATCACCCCTGATGGACCCCTGTTACATGGTCACCTCTTTTGATCACCTTGTAACAGATGTAACTATGAACATATACCGAACATTTATGGTATATAAGGCCTCAAAATACACATAATTGCTAAAAGTAGCTAGAATCCAATGAGTAAGCAAGCACGGCCACATAGTAGCTAGAGCACGTTTAGCGCAGTGAAACGCACAAACTAGAGCAGTGCAGCAAAAATAATTTTAGCGCCAGAGAATTTACGAGCCGTAGAGCGGGACAGGCAAGTCATAATCAGCCGCGAAATGATTCTATATTAGACGTCGCACAATATATCTTTTACGACGCGCTAATAATAAACAAAGAGGTAAACCTGTGCCACTGCTGCGGGGGACCAGTCTATAATAATGCCTGCATACGCATACTATAGCTGCTTACTTTTTATAAATCGTGGCCTTTTTACTCCCGTTACAATAGTCGCTCAGCCACTCTATGCCTCCACGGCTACTATGCTCAAAACGCCTAGTGCCTGGTTGTGATTTGCCACACTATTTGACTTATCCACAGTTATGTCGTGAAAACTTTACTTTTTAGGGCTTTTGTTTCAAATATTAACTATTCCCTATTTATCCTTCCCCACCCCTAATGTTTTGACATTTAATAGTTTTTGTATGTTTATATAGTTTTTTGACTTTTACACTGATATTATAAATCTCGAACAAAATACGAACTAGCGGGGCAGCAGTATAGGGGAACCACTGTTAATCTCCGTTAAAACTCGGTAGCTCCCTGTACTTTTCACTAAATATGTTTACAGACCCCTACCCCTGTTAGCTACTTGTAATATGCCCTGCCGTCAACCCGGACGTCCACATACTCACCGGGGGTAATTCCCTGCGACTCCAAGCGTTCACGCAACGCTAAAAAAGTACCTGCCTGTTGGGCAGCGGTATTACTCTGGAGATTAAACTTAATCAGGTAGGGCTGACCGCTAATCCGCACGCTCAGCTGGCTGGTGCCGGCGGGGAGCGTCAAAGTGTTAACGGTGAGACCCTTAGCATTTAACTGGGTAATTACGTTACGAATAAAACTAACGTTTCCTGTAGAAAGCGCTTGCTTATGGAGCGTGACCTTGATGCCGCTCTCATCTGTTATAAGAGGCAGATTGAGCTTGCTTAGCTGCGCCAGACGCGCCCCAGTGGCCAGCGCAGTGCCGGAGCGGTCGAGGGCAAAGCTGCCGCTCGGTGTCGCCAAGAGGAGTACCGGCTGGCTGGCCTCCACATAGAGAACAGGCGTTCGTCCAAAGAATGGCAGCACCAGCCGAGCGCTGGCCAATTCTGGGAATTGTCGCTGTAAGCTACTACCAATGCTTGCCGTAGCCACGGTGACTTTATTTTGATTAAGGATCGACGAAGCTAGGATTTTTTGTGCAGCCGCCGTATAGTCATTGGGGTTCTGAATAACTGAGGTGGCGTGCGCCGCGTCTTCTATTACTAGTTTAGGAGAAGTGGTTAAGGAAGTCCCATAGAGCCCCAGCAGAACTGCAATAACTACTCCGCTCGTAACCAGTAGCCGCTTACGGCTCAGGCGTTTGCGGTGGCGCGAAACACTGGTGGCAGCCTCCTTATTAACCGATTGCCGCCCGGCCGCAGGATTGAGCTGTTCTGAGCGCCGATTGTAATACGAAAATGACGCCACATTATTGGTGCGCTCTAGCCGTTGACGGCCAACCGGTTGTTTTTGTTTTTTCTTAAACATGTCTATTTATTTATTGGCTTGCTCTAATAATACCACTGCCAGCTTATGGGCGGCATCATGATGGCCGAACTGCTGTAGTGCCTGTCCGAGCGACTGGCGTTTGGCAGCATCTTTGAGTAGTTCACTGACAGCGCGCGCCAGGTAGTTCGGATCGGCCTGAACCGCGGCTTCGTCCAGTATCACCGCTGCATTTTTATCAGCCATATATTGCGCATTTTTAAGCTGGTGACCCCCTGTTAGGAAAGGGCTCGGTATAACAATACAGGCCTTGCCCTGCACGGCAAATTCTGCCAGATTAGTAGCGCCGGCGCGAGTAATAACCACGTCGGCGGCACCACTGTATCGATAGACGTCCCCCAAAAATCCGTGCACCTGCACGCGCTTATTACTCACCTCGTTGAGTGAGGCGTCATACGCTGTGCGCACAGCTGTTTCGTTATTACGGCCAACACCATGCACCACATACAAATCATTAAACTCAGCCAGCAAATGCGGCATTACTGCCACTACAGCATCGTTTATGCGCTGTGCCCCGAGTCCACCTCCAATAATAAACAACATTTTAGCCTGCGCTGGGATCGACAGCTCTTCGCGGAATTGCTGCTTAACCGCCGCAGTCACCAAGCTGTATTGTGCCACGAGTGGGATGCCGACGGTAAGCGTCTTGTCCTTGGGGTAGCGGTAGACTTCCCTAGGAAGAGCCACGGTGTGCAGCGCTGCCCATTTGGCAATAATCCGATTAGCCAAACCAGGAATGGCATCTGAATCATGGGTAACGTATGGAATGCCAAGGCGAGCAGCAGCTAACCCCACCGGCACGCCTACGAAGCCCCCTTTTACAAAAATTACCGATGGACGAAGCTTCCGCAGTAGTCGCCAGCTCTGCCACATACCGATCAAAACATACAGACTGTCGCGCATATTTTTTACGAGCGTGGGCACATCGAGCAGCTGGCGTAATCCTTCCCCGTGATAGCGGCGGAACTTCCCTGCCCTTACGCTGTAGACTTGGTCAATGCTCGGGTCAGCGGCCGGCACATCAGCCAGCGCATCGCCCTTTTGGCCGATGTAAATAATTTTAATTCCGGGCTGCAGCTTCTTGAGCTCAGCGGCGACCGCTAAGATCGGGGTGATATGCCCCCCGGAGCCGCCGCCCGTCATGACGATTGTCATTGCTCTGCCTTCCTTGTTCTTGATTATCAACCGCCAGAGGCGCACTAAAGGACGTATACTTGGAAACCTGGAATACCAGGCCGATAGCAGCTGCTACAAACACCACGCTAGTGCCGCCATAGCTCACGAGCGGTAAGGTAATACCCTTGAGTGGCAGTAGCCCCAGCATAGCACCAATATTGATGATTGATTGCACGCTCAGCCAGGCAAGTACCCCGCAGGTCAGCAATCGACTAAAGTTATCTGGCGCTCGTTCGGCTATAGTTTTTAGGCGGCTAAACAGCGCGGCCAGCAGCCCTAGCAGCATCACACTGCCTATAAAGCCGAACTTCTCGGCATAAATAGCAAAGATCGAGTCGTTAGCTGCCTCCGGTAGGTAGCCGTAGGCCTGTACGCTGCGTCCCAGGCCTAAGCCCGCCATTCCACCCGATCCAACGGCAATAAGGGCCTGACAGGCCTGATAACCGGCATCCTGGCAATTTGATTCGGGGTGTACAAAGGTGGCCAGACGCTCGCGGCGATAGGCTGAGGGTAAAATCACCATTACCACCAGTATCGCCAGCACAGCCGCACCCAAAAGAATGCGCTTCATCTGAAAACCCGCCACAAAACACATAGCGCCCACCAAAGCTATCAGGACCGCCATAGAACCAAGGTCACTTTGGGCATGCAGCTTTTGCGGCCCGGCAATCAGTACGCCGGCTATGAGTACCCCGAGTAGGAGTGGTTTGATTGTTTTTTGCCAATCGTTAATGCTGTCATCGTCGATCCGGCTAGCAAAAAATCCGGCTACCGCCAAAAGCGCCGCAAACTTTACAAGCTCTACGGACTGAAACGAAAAACTGCCAAGCCGCACCCAACGGTGTGCCGGATAGGCCGGGTTAACCGGCATCAGCAGTGCCACAATGGTTGCAAAGCCGGCAAACAGCAACATTGGTATAGCCAGCCCTTTCCAGACACGCAGTGGAATCTGGGCCGTCGCAATAAAGGCGATAATCGCCAGGCCGATGGCCAGCAGCTGACGACTCACAAAGTAGCTTGAGCTCACCTTGGCCGCCTGGCTGAGCGCCGGGCTAATCGCAAAAACGACCACCAGACCTATTGCCAACAAAGCGGCGCAGATAACTAACAAAAAATAATCGGGACGATGCTTACGGCCCAGTGTCGTTTTGACCGTTGGTTGTGGTCGGGCTCGGCGACGCGTCGTTTGCGGCCGCATGGCGTTAGCTCGTCCTGCTTAGCAAGTACAGAATAAGTCCGGAGACGCTGGCAACCTGCCCTAGAATCCAAAAACGCATAGTGACTTTGGTTTCTGGCCAGCCGATGGCTTCAAAGTGATGGTGGATCGGCGAGGATAAAAAGACTTTTTTACCGTGACGTAATTTGCGTGATAACCGGTTAATAATTACTGAACCTGTTTCCATAACATAGACTGCACCAATGATTGGCAGCACCCAAATAGTATCGGTTAGCATAGCCACTACACCCAGCGCAGTGCCAAGGGCAAAGGCACCAACGTCACCCATAAAGAATCGCGCTGGATAAATATTGAACCAGATATAGCTTAAAAGCGAGCCGACAATGGTCATACAGAAGGCCGCTAGAGCGTACTTACCTTGAATGGCGGCAATAATTGCATAGGCCGTAAATGACGAAGCCAGGAGACCACCAGCTAAGCCATCGAGACCATCAGTTATATTGACCGAGTTGGCAGTGGCCATCACAACTAACCAAAAAATAGCAATAATAAAGGCGCCCACCGCCACTGCGCCAAAACCCGGGATGTAAATTGAGTGAACGTCCAGCTTAAAGTAAAACCAGGCACCACCGAGGGCAGCAACTATGCTATAAAGGCCAAATTTTACGGCCGACTTCATACCGGCTATTTTGTTCGTACCCCGAATGTTCATGATATCGTCAATCAAACCGATTGCCCCTGCCCCTAATAAGCCGGCGAGCGGTAACCATGTCTGACTGCGGCTTAAGTTTCCAAACAGCGTTACTAGCGTAATAGAAAATACAAAAATCAAGCCGGCCATATTCGGGATATTGCGTTTATGCTTGGCAGCGTGCAGCTTGTTGTAAACAGTGGCTGCCCCGCCCGACCAAGAATCAGTCCGCGCCTTCTTCCACCACTGTTTTTTGTAGGCTACCGTGGTGTAGATTGGGGTTACTAACATGCTCAAAGCAAAGCCGGCAAATGCCAGCAGAAAAATTCTGATCAGGTCGTGGCTGGTAACGGCAATAGTTAAAGTGTTCATTTTAAAAGAGTTGCACTTATTATAGCACTTTTGGCCTCGGATACCGCTATCGCTCTATGAGGGCCTTTAGTGCGTTTTAGGAGTAACCAATGATTCGTCGATGAGCATGTGAGCAATACTCCCAAAGACCGGCTGAGCGGCCGCCGTGCCCGCATAACCGGCATTGGTTGGCTTTTCGATAAATACTACAATCACATACTGGGCGCTGTCCCCACCCACTACACCGGCGTAGGTACCGTTAAACAGCTCGTCGTAGTAGCCTCCACCCGGCTTGGCAATCTGGGCCGTGCCCGTCTTGCCGCCCACCAGGTACTTGCTGTGGTCAAAACCAGGATAAAAATTATGCTTTTGGACCACATAATCCAGTATTGGCAGAATAGCCTGCGTTACCGCTGGCGAAACAGCATTTTTTTCGAGAACTTTTGGTGCCCTATTGCTAACCTTACCGCTGCTATCGATGGTCTGGGCAATAAGCGTCGGCTGATAGTAGGTTCCGCCATTAACCACGGCTCCTAGGGCAGCAGCCATCTGAATCGGCGTGGCCGTCAGTGCCTGGCCAAACGCGGTATTGGCATAGGTCAGGTTAATGCCTGCCCCGTTGTCTTTAGGAGTCGGAATATAACCGTCGGCTTCATAGCCCTGTTCTATACCAGTGGCTTTGCCGAGCCGATAGTGATTGGTCATGTAATCGTACCAAGCAGTGCGGGCCTTAAGATTAATTTGGCCGCCGCCCATTTGCATCAGCTCCCAGGTGGCACCGGTGTTCAGCGACAAGTTAAGAATATCGGCAATCGACTTGGTCCCGGCGCCCCCATCTTCTTCGATGTTGGTAATATTAAACTGATCAACCGTCCAGTGAGATGGGTCGTAGTAGGTGGTGTTTGGCGTAATAACTCCTTGGTCGAGGGCAGCCGCCGTCGTCAAGGTCTTCATGGTTGACCCGACCTCAATCGGCTGACTCACCGCGGCATTCTGAAAAAGCTGGGCATTATCAACGTTAAAATACTGTGAAGGGTCGTAACTAGGATAATTAGCCATTGCCTTGACTGCTCCCGTCTTGGGATCAAATATAACAGCACTGCCGCCACTGGCCTTGGACTGCTCCACGCCCTTTTTAAGTGTGGTTTCGACCTGTTGCTGCATTGCCAGATCAAGCGTGGTCACAATATCATCGCCCTTTTTGGCCGGAACTTCGGTGTTGCTCGGGCTCGAGGCCAGCGGTATGCCATTAATGTCAGTAATCGCCTTGAGTGAACCCGGTGTGCCAGTTAACTGTTTATTAAAATACTCTTCCAGACCATAGCGGCCCGTACCACCATCGTCCACAAAGCCCAGTATTTGGGCGGCCAATGTGCCCTGCGGGTAGGTGCGGTAATCTTGGGCAACCGTGCCGATCCCCGGTAGTTTAAGCTTGATGATTTTATCCTTTTGCTCGGGTGTCAACTTTTTAGCAAGCACCACGTAGCGCGTATCTTTGGTCTTTAAAAGCGCGGCGTACTTAGTAGCCGTACCACCGGTAATGGCGCTCAGTTGGTTGGCGGTTTTATCGAGGTTTTTAATATACGATGGATCCCCGTACAGCGTGTAGAGCTTTTGGTTGAGCACAATCGGCACCAGCTGGCCGTTGTCGCTGGCCTTGATAACCCCCCGCGTTGCGGGAATTTCGTACTGCTTTAACTGGTCGCTCAGCGCCGCAGTTTTGTAGTGGTTATAGCGGATTACCTGCACGTAAAATAAGCGCACGC
The DNA here is from genome assembly GCA_028286245.1 of Candidatus Saccharimonadota bacterium. Taxonomy (GTDB): domain Bacteria; phylum Patescibacteriota; class Saccharimonadia; order Saccharimonadales; family UBA4665; genus UBA4729. The sequence continues at coordinate 119,501 of JAQBRY010000001.1, forward strand.
CAAAGATGGCGATAATAACCAGCAGAACCCCGTAGCCCAAACGAACCCGACTAACTGCTTTGATTGGCGTGTGTGTATTTGGCAATGCCATTAGCGGTATTATACCCTTAAAACTAAATAGAAACTAGGAACCGGGAAATAGCAAACCCCGCGCTCTAGAACCAAGAGCGAAGACTACTTTCCAATTGCTAGCTTCTATTTATTAATTTTGTAATGAATCGCTAGGCGCAACTGATACCAAACCTTTGGCAACACTACTGTCCTGCACCCGAGCAAGCGACTGTAAACGAGCCGAGGCAACCTCTAGATCATCGTGTTCGCTCTTAAGCTGGGCTTGGCGCTGTTGCAAACCGTTAATCTGGTAGCCGTAGGCATTGGTCTTTGTGACCTGCGTCAGGTACAAAAGTCCGAGCAAACATGCCAGTACTATCAAAATGATGGTGTTACTGACGGGACCAAGGGCGTGAACCGATGGCCGAAAGCTCACCGTATTCTGATTGCGAGGCACGTAGCGACTGCGATTCATGCTTAAACTACTTGAATATGTCATACGTAAATCTTTTTTGTTTTATATTTTTTATTGTATCGAGTCTCCCGCCCTATTTTTGAGCGGAAGACCGACGGTTTTAGTGTCGATGGGTAGATTAAACTACTTTAACGACGACTTTGTAGGCACGGGATGTGCTTTTGACCTGGATTGGCATGCGTATCCCTTTCTTTTTTTATTTTATTTTTTGACTGCGGCACGTAACTTGGCGCTACGGGCTCGCGGATTGGAAACTAATTCAGTGGGACCTGCGGAAATTGGTCGTTTGGTAAGTAATCGCAGGTCAGCGTCATACCGTTCACCAGCTCGATCGGCTAGGAACCGCTTTACTACCCGGTCTTCCAGACTATGGAAGCTTATAACGGCTATGCGTCCACCGGGAGCAAGAAGGTCAATCCAAAGTGGCAGGCTGCGTTCCAGGAGCCCAAGTTCGTCATTGACGGCTATGCGCAATGCTTGGAAGGTTCGCGTCGCCGGATGGGTCCGGCTGTAACCTGGCCATATTTTGGCTACAAGTGCGGCAAGTTCAGCAGTTGTGGTAAGTGGCCTGGCTGCTGCGATTGCCTGCGCAATTCGCGCGGCTTTCGGCTCTTCGCCATAGCGTTTCAGAATGTCAGTTATTGCGTCCGTGCTGTATGTATTAACAATTACTTCTGCGGTTAATAGCTGTCGTTGATCCATGCGCATGTCGAGTGGGCCTGACTCGCTGAACATGAAACCCCGCTCAGCAAGGTTTAGGTGCGGTGATGATACGCCAAGGTCGGCCAAAATCATATCGAATTTTTGTGATTCATCGACCAGTAGCTGGCTGGCGGTCAAAAAGTCGTCGTTTATAATGCGGGTACCGCTCTTAAAGACGGTGCGTAGTTCTTGTATTGCGTTCTCATCACGGTCAACCAAGGTTGCCGCGTCAGGATTTTGGGTATGAGAAATAATCGCCGAAGCGTGTCCGCCATAGCCGGCCGTCAAATCAAGGTAGCTATCCCCTTTTTGTGGGCTGAGGCATGCGACAACATCGTCGAGCAATACCGGAACATGTAACTGGTTTTGGTTTTTGTTTTGGTGCATCTATTCTTTGTTTTTATTTTTGAATACGAGATCACCTAATCAGCAGTCAACTGTTTGTTTTTTTGTGTAGTTTTTGTTTTTGGGTGACTACCTGGCCGTTAGTGTAAAAAGGTAAGTTACGCGTAAAGCGTAACGAACTGTTTACTGGATAGATAGTCAAGTTTGAGAGACTTATGTGTGAGGTGGAGTTTTGGGAGGTGTTTTAAAATGTGCAAGGGTTTTTTTGGTGGTTTGCCCCAAGGTGCCACTGTTGACTGCCGAATAGCCGAGCTCGAAACTTTTACTTACGTTTCGATTGTTCTATTCGTTTTTTTTCGAATTGTTAAGGAGCTCAACCTATTTTGCGGGCTTTTTGCGGACTAGTCTGCGAGTTCAGCAGCAACAATGCGCCAATACTGACCAACACCGATTGCAACAACATCACGTTCGATCTTAGCGTAGTCCAGCAAATGCTGTTCTAGCGTGATTCGTCCCTGCTTGTCGTCTGGTCGCACCTCGACTTTGCCTTTTCTGAACTGTACGTTCAAATCAGCAATTTTTTCGTCAAGAATATCGCCAGCCAATCGTGGCTCGACTAAATTGTTCCACACATCTAACGGATAGAGGTGCAGATACGTACCAAAGCCTCGCGTTACAACTACCCCGTTCGCAAACTTGTCACGAAGTTCGGCAGGTATGGTTAACCGCCGCTTGTCGTCAAGCTTCCGTTCAAAATAATCTACGATGGCCATTGGTGCCCTTTAAGTTGCTAGTGGTTTTTGTTTTATTGTGAGTAGCTCTTTTGGCTACCCCGTGTTACCCACTAACAAGAGCATACTACCCACGATCACCCCCTGCAATACACAAAACACAAAAAAGGTGGTGTTTTTGACACCACCCCTTAGGCTCTATCTGTTACGCTTATGTTTACTGATGCGGAGAAACAGTTACGTTATCTACGGGGCCACCTGGCAAGCCGGCGGGGCCCCCTTCCTGCTGTTCGAGCGCCTTGCGAGCCTCTTCTGCCTGTTGCTGGCGAGCAGCCTCGCCAAAGTGCTCTGTTTGCAGCACGGCATCGGGCGGAGTAACTCCTGAATCGTCAGGCAATTTGCTCTCACCTACAACAAGGCCTGCGGTCAGCACAACACCAGTAACCGCGGTGGCGGCAGCTATGCCGAGGTGGCGAATTGTTCGCTGGCGACCAGCAGTTAGAACTTCAGATTGGTCTGCACCATTAGTGTTCCAGTCAAATTCTTTTACCCCTGCTCGGTACAAGAAACGCTCTTTTACTTCCTGTAATTTAGTTTTTTGTGGTGTCATAGTATGCTCCTCTGTAAATATCGGATTAAAAATTAGCTGAACGCGACGGGGTGCGCTGTGAGGTGTTGTAGCTGATGTAGTGTGACTCAGCTTCTTCCTTCTCGCGGCGGTGGTGGTCGTTATAGCTTAGGTCGTGCGTTACCGCTGTCTGGGCTTCTGGCACAACTACTGAGCATAGGACTGCAGCGGTCGTCATAAGTGCGATACCGGCGTATTCAGCAATGTTTATTAGTTTTTTATTTTTTGTATTAACCATACATAATTACATTAGCAAATAGTGTCGCTTTTGTCAAGCTTATGCTAATAAACCTATCCCTTTAGGTGCGTTTATAGTATGGCACTCATATCTGCCCTTTTAGAACCGTTAGGCTAGTAGATCAACCAGAGTGTTGGCGACGGCTTCGGCGTCGTGCCGGATGAGTGAGCGGCGTATAAAGGTGTCGTTTTGATTTCTGGCAATGGGTGCTGTCGACAGATAGTTGCCGCCGATCGCCTGGTAGCTGGCGCCGCTAAAGGCGGCCTGCATAACGGTGACCGGGTATTCTTGTTCGAGTGCGTACTTAGAAAGTAATTCCTCGTCGGGGACGTTGATGTTGTATAAAACGGCATCGATTATGCCGGGGGTTGTTAAACGCTCGAGTTCGGCCACGTACTCGTTAACGTCAAAGTCAGCGGTATGATTGGGCTTATTGACCAGGTTACACACAAAGATTACTTGGGCTTTGGCGGCAGCGAGCGCCCCGGCCACACCGTCGACCGTTAGGGCCGGGGCCAGCGACCCGTAGAGATTACCGGGCGCGATTACCACCATATCCGCCTCGGCAATCGCTTTGGCTGCATCGGTGTTAATGGTGGCTGGGCCGTCAAAGAATATGTCTGGGTGGGTGTGGGGCGGCAGCATGGTGAGCTCAATAGCGCGCTGACCGTGCACCACGCCCGCCTCAGTTTGCATACTGAGTTTGCAGTTGTCGAGCGTCATCGGCAGCACGCGGCCCTGTATGTTAAGAACGTCACCGGCCATGCGGACCGCGTCCTCGAAGTTATTAGTCATAGTTTCGACGGCGCTCAGGAAGATATTGCCAAAGGAATGGCCTTCGAAACTACCGGTTGGAAAGCGGAAATTAAAAAGGTCACGGAGCTCCTGCGAAGCGTCGCTGAGTGCCACCAGACATTGCCTGATGTCACCGGGCGGCAGCACGCCCAGTTCGTCGCGAAGTACACCGGTGGATCCGCCATCGTCAGCCATTGCCACCAGAGCCGTAATGGATAGCTCCTTACGGAATTTTAGCGACTGAAGAAGCGTATAACTCCCCGTGCCACCGCCAATAACAACTACTTTTGATTGTGCCATGCTCTTATGATAGCAGCCCTGGCTAGGCTAACGTATCAAGGGCGTCAATTTCTGCCTGGGTCAGTTCGATACTGGCCGCAGCAATATTTTCTTCGAGGTGCTCCAGTGACGACGTCCCCGGTATGGGCAACATGTTTGGCGAGTGAGCCAGCAGCCACGCCAGCGCAATCTGGTGGGCGGTAGCGTCGTGTGCTTCTGCTATATCAGTCACGACTCGTTGTTGCAGGTCCGTGCGTCCCCCTCCGACCGGGAAGTATGGAATAAAGGCAATGTCATGCTGCTCACAGAGTTTTAGGACTTCCTCGTGTTCACGGTTAAAGAGGTTGTAATTGTTCTGCACGCTCACAAACATACCCATCGACAGCGCAATCTCAAAATGTTCAGGTTTAATATTACTGAGGCCGATGTGCCGAATTTTGCCCTCTGATTGCAGATCCAACATGGCCTGGAATGAATCTTGGAATGGCACCTCCGGATCAACGGTATGCAGTTGATATAGGTCAATTCGCTCAAGCTTGAGCCGTTTAAGACTGGCATCGCAGGCTTGCCGCAGATGCTCAGGGCTACAATCCGGTACCCAGTTACCGGGACCAGGACGCGTTATGCCGCCTTTGGTAGCAATAATAATTCCCTCGTATGGGTAGAGCGTTTCGGCAATCAAATTTTCTGACACTTCCGGTCCGTAGGCATCAGCAGTATCAATCAGGTTTACGTCGTAGCCTACCGCTCGTTTTAGCACTGCTTTGGCAGTTTCCGGATCATCGGGTTCTCCCCAAATGCCCTGGCCGGTGAGGCGCATGGCACCGTAGGCCAAACGATTAATATGGAAATCTCCTATTTTTACTGTGCCCGCATGGAGCGCAGAGACTTTTTGAGCGGCTTCATTCATAGGTTCTCCTCCCTTATGATGCTATAGATTATGCAATCAGGCAGCGACATCAAGCACTACTGGTACACCATTTTCTAATTTTATAAATTTGATTCCCTCAACGTTCAGCGCCTGCTCAATACCACCATACATTTGGGCACGAGCTTCTTCGCTCCAGTGCCAGTCGTGGATGGGTAATACATAGGTAGGTTTTAATTCCAGAGCGAGTCGGACGGCCTGCACCGCACTTCCCCAAGGTGCCGTTACGGGTAGGGCAAGCACTGCTTTGGTCTCGGAAAACGAATGACTATCGCCCGGATGCGTCAAAGTATCTAGGTAATGCACGCCTATTTCTTGGGGAGTTTCAAATAAGGGGGTGACCGGCTCGTGCGGGGCATCAAAAAGGACAATACCGTCGCTGGCTTGGTCGCTGGCAGTAATTCCCTCTTTTGCCAGCTCGGCAACAATTTCAGCAGGAGCAGTAATGGCAACATTAGGAAATTTTTCGACAAGTTGTTTTATTAATTTAAGGCTAAAATGATCACCATGCTTATGCGTAATGATAATGTCATCAAGGTAGTCAAGCTTGGAAATATCAAGCAGTGCTTCGCTCATCATGCCCGGATCAAACAGGGTCGTCCTATTAACCGGATCTGGCATTTCCACTAGTAAACAGGAGTGGCTGTACTTTGTAATTTTCATAGGAGACTCCTTTTTGATTGGTATACTTTTTATACCAAATATGAGCAGTGCAAAGCTGTAAGAAAAGTAACATTGCTACTTAAAATTCTAGATTACTATAAATCGCTATTTCTTTTTTCGGTCAAAGTAGGCGAGTTGGCGTCGCAGCTGATCAAGCCGAATAATCTTTGGCTCAAATACTTTGAGTAGGCTGGAATACTGCCAGTTTGGCGTTAAGATGTTAGCAAGCTTACCCTGTTGCTCAAGATACTCAGCCAGGCTAAAAAAGTCGCCGTCACCAGATACAATAATGGCCTGCGCATAATGAGGCATTTCTTTCATGGCATAGAGCACGAGCTCGGCATCAACATTGCCTTTAATAAACGACTTATCCTTATCTTTTTCTTCGGCTGGTTTGTCGGTGCTAGCGGGATTTACACCTGTCGCAGGGGTATCATTATGTGCCTGAGCCTGCACCGATACGTCAACCGTTGGCTTGAGTACTACGAGGTAGCCCAGTTCGTGCATGTGCTCATACAGCGATTCGTTTTCGCTCATATAGCCAATAAATAAATAGGCGTGCGTAACGTTGTGGGTGGTACGCAAATATTCACGGAATTTCCGCCAGTCCATTTTCCAACCCATGCGTTGAATGCCCAGGTTAAGGTTCTGGCTATCTACAAAAGCGTAGGTAACTGCTTCTGGTTTCTTTTTTCTTCTAAAACGGGTGGCCATATAGTGGTGTCTATCTCCTGGCTCAATCATACACTATTACGGGCCGAGGGGATTAATTGATAGACCGGCCTTCGATAGTGCGCGGCCAATTTTTGAACCTCACTCGTGCACAGCAGTACGGCTGGAGTGTAAACAAGCACAGCTATACTAATTGGATGGCGGAAAAGGTCTAACCCCTTCCCGGCCAGCGGCAGCACGGCACTGACGGGTCCTTTTAACTCGGCTATCGGTACCGCCGGGTCATTTGTTTGTAGATTATCACCTTTAGTTACTACCGTACGGGCCGACGCTGTTACCAACATAACCCTATGAGTGATTAACCGGCCATCAATAGGACTACGATAGCTTACAATGTCGCCAACCGACGGGATGTAGTCCGGCACGTCACGGACAAAAACTGCGTCACCCCTTCGGATGAGCGGTGACATACTATCTGATTGTACCGTTAGTACTGCACCATGACGTAATACATAGGCAGCAATCACTAGCGCCGTGACGACGACCGTGGCCGCCGTCACTAACACTAGAACCGCACTAACACGTCGCTGATCGTGGCCCATCGTAATCTAACTCACCGCCGTGGCGTTAAATATAAAGTTAACATTACTAATGGTTGCGCTCGAGCCGTTTACGGAATCAATGTCGAGCTGTACCTGCAGGCTGTAGTTTAAAACCTGGCCCGGTATCAGCCGCGCCACATTGGGCATGAGTACGCCACCGGCTTCACTGCCGTCCATTAGCTCCTTGAGGGTAAAGGTCATTGGTGTCCCTGACTCCGGTGTTAGGAGTACCTTTACCTTGGTAAGGTCAACGTTATCGGTGTTAGCCAGTGTGGGATTGGCACTAAGCTTAAGCATTACCGGGGTGGTACCATTATTTTTTAGGTAAATATTATAGCCAGTGGTAGGCGACGGCGCTCCACCAGGAATCAAGGCACCAAAACTAAAACCCTGCACCGTTCGCCCGTACACAGCGCCATTGGTGCTCAGCTGTAGATCCGCCGTGGCAGTTTGGATGGTATTCCCCTGCACAAGTGCCAACTGGCTTTGCAAGGCCGCATAGGTCACACCACTCACCAGCGCCGCGACAGCAACCACGACGGTCAGGGCCCGCATGAGCGGGTGGACAATAAACTTTTTCTTCACAATCGACTCCTTATTTACATAGTAGAGTCAGCATGCCAGGCTGGCAGCCGCAGGTCAAAAGTACCTGGCTATAATTAATAATAAATAAAGATTTAAAGGCTACGACTGGTGATCAACGACAATTTTTACAATGTCAGCGCCATAAGCTTCAGCCTTACGGCTGCCAAATCCCGGTACTTGGAGAAGCTGCTGGGTAGACACGGGGCGTTCGAGCACCACGGCCGTGAGGGTGGCGTTGTGCGCAATCATAAAGGCTGGTACGCCGTCGGCTTTTGCTCGCTGAAAACGCCAGTCTTTGAGCTTTTCAAACAGGGCTTCGTCAATTACAACGTCTGCGACCGTTTCTTCGACAACTGGCTGGTCCTCAATATCCTCCGTAACGGCTGCCAGCTCAGCTGAGGCCTGGCGCAACAAGCCGTCAAAGGAGTGGATTTGGGGATGCATGGCCAGCGCCATGTTATTAATACCCTTTAGATACAAGCCGTCCAAACTGCGGACACGACTGAGTGCCACGTACCCCATGCCCGGTGTAAAGGCCTTACTCAAATCAATTTCGGCGGCATCAAGGCTCATGCCCTGGCTTTTATGGATGGTGATTGCCCAGGCTAATCTAAGCGGCAGCTGACGGGCTTCGGCAATTGAGCGGCCATCTTCGGTTAAGTTCCAGGTAAACGGCTCAACTACCATTTTGCGGCCATTTAAAAGCTCAACAAGAGGGCCATCATCACGAAAATCCAGGACACGTCCCCGAGAACCATTTACATAGCCTTCGGCAAAGTTATTGGCCACAAACATAACTTCGGCACCAATCTTTAGTTCTAGTTTTTCTGGCGCCAGCAGGCTTTTAGTGAGCTGCTCTACGCGTTGTTTGGCCCCTTTTGTGGTCATTGTATAGGTACGGCTTTTAGTCATCAGGGCGGCTAGATGCGTGTTATTAATAGCCTCTACGTCCACATTGTGAGCGAACAAACGCGTTACCGCCTCACCGTCACTCGCCTTAAGCCCGGTTCGTTCTTGTAGCATTTCAAAGTGTTCGGTATCAACTTGATCGCGGCGCATGGCCTGCAGCAAATTAAGCAGTTGATCACTGTCGGCTTGGCGGTGCTGCTCGGTAATATAACAAACTTCCGGATCAAGCTCATGCCAGGCGGCGGAGTCATGTACAAAATCAACGGCCATGCCGTAACGACTAACTGGCGGTAATTGGTAGAGATCACCAACCAAAATAACTTGTAGACCACCAAATGGCGCGTCACTCTTGCGCAGTAACTTAGCAGCTTGGTTGATCATGTTAAGCCGGGCGCCGTGCAACATCGAAACTTCGTCTATCACCAGCACATCGGTACCGTTATAGCGCTTAATAAGTTTTTCGTTACCCGCCAACCAACGCTCATCGTCGGGCGTTAAGAAGTCCCGGATACCTAAACCTGACCAAGCATGAATGGTATTACCGTTAAGATGAGTGGCCGCAATTCCGGTACTGGCCGTAACCGCTACAACCTTGCCAGTTTTTTTAGCCCGTTGCACGTACTCATTTAAGACATACGTTTTGCCAGCGCCTGGCGCACCCGTCAAAAAGACGTGTGCGCCACCCATCATTACCCTTAGTGCCTGTTTTTGTCGCATGAGTCTCGATTATATCACTTTGCTCTACATTTACTATTTTGCCGGCTGATTATTTAATAATCCATGCTCTCATTATACAATTAGCGGCTCCGAGGAAGTGTGGGATTGGCTACATTACTTCTTTGAGCAGCTTAGTTTCTTCGTCGTCTTCTTGCTTGAGCAGCTTCTTTTTAATGATTTCGTAGCGTTGCCCTGTCATCGGCGATTCGATATAGTCGTCGTTCAGCAAATTAACAAATTTTGCCATGTCTTTGTCATCCATAATGATTATGGCACCAGACTCGTCTTGCATGAGGTTGATCTCCAGCTCTTCGGCGTGGTTCATCAGCTCTTCTTGCCTTACGATTCCCGGCTCAATTTTTTGCAGTTTTTTGATAATTGCCTTTTTATCCTTAACTAGCGCATTCATATCCTGACCTTCATCAAAACTCAGGCGGAAGTTTTCCTGGATCTCGGCAACTTTCTGGCGAGCAATACTGGCCTCTTTGGCATCATAGCCAAAGAGCTGTTTTAACTTGGTCTGATTAAATACGTACAGATCCTGGTCTAGCAACAGTAACTGCGGATCGGTTGGGATGCGGACGGCGGCATCGGCGTCAAAGGCCATAAACTTACCGTTTCGTACCATCCAGCCAGTTTTGCCTTTCATGATGGCTGACTGCGGCAGCACCTTAAAGATATAGAACGGCTTTTTGAGCCCTTCGTGGCTCACCCGGGCCATGATGCCCTTAATACGCTTAAAATCGTGCTCTTCTTCTACGAACAGCTCTATCTGGTGTTCCTGTGAGTTTATCCAGTTGAGGACTTCTTTGAGCTTGTCGACGTTGTCGAGCACGGTTCGCTGCAGCACCTTATCCTCGGCCTCAGCTTCTTCAAAGCCGCGGACAATTAGACCTTCGGCAGCGCCATTCAGGACGTACTCCAGCATTTCATCAATAAAGATTGGCTCAAGCTGCTTGCCGAGCTCTTTGGCTAGGTTAGTCTTGTAGACCACATAGTTTTTGTTAATCAGAAACAGGTCTACTTTTAACTCATCCTTAAACTGTACGAGGTTATTTGCCCAGGCAAATACATCTGTCTCCACATAGGGCGGCAACTTTCCAGCTGCCAAAATATCTTGCGGATACGCCTCAGGTTTTGTGACTTCCTGAGTGGCGGGCTCAGGCTGAGCTAAGGTTTCGTCCATGACAAACTCCAGTTTATTTTTATTAGTTAATTAAACCTATTGTACTAAACGGTTTGTCAAAAATCTGCTGTAAAATAAGCCCCCAGAGGCTAACGGCTACTTGCCGCCGTGCTGCTTGCGAGCTTCGTTGGCCCATTGGTCAGCCATTTCGTTACCAGGATCGTTGTTGTGGCCTCGCACCCATGTCAGCTTGGCTTTGCTCTTTTTGTAGAGTGGCACGACTTCTTGCACTATATCGAGGTTTTTAATTTCACCGCCCTTTTTCTTCCAGCCGTTTTTTTCCCATGGAATCGACCAGATCGTAATGACTTTAATCCAGAACTCACTGTCAGAAAATATTTCGCACCCCGCGCCGTTGGCATCCTTGAGGGCGGCAATAATGGCAAAGCCTTCCATGCGAATATTTGTGGTGAGCGCCCCGCTCGGTTCGCCGCCGAGCACACAAACCTGCATGTCTTTTATAACGGCATAGCCGCCCTGCCCTGGGTTTGGTTCACAGCTGCCATCGGTGTAGTACGTAATCATCACCCTATTCTAACAGGCCGCGGCCAGCGAGCAGAACAATTGGCTAATTTAAGATTAAGAATGCGATCACCGTCGTAAAAGCTGTGGCGCAGGTGCCCCAGACAAGGTCAACATAGGTTACCTTGGCAGGCCATTTTTTGAGCGTTGAGTGGTTAGTTAAGTCATAGGTGGCATACATAATAAGTCCCAGCAGCGCGCCGTGGCCGAGGGCGTAGCTAAAGGAGTGCTGCCCAAGGGCCGGATCGAGCGCAAAAATCACGATCCCTAAGATGTAGAGTAAATAGAAAATAACTGCCGGCACAAAGTTTGGTTTAGGTCGTAGCATCGAGTCGAGCTGCGATTTATAAAACCTGTTAGCCACAAACACTAACCATACGGCATCAAGTGCGGCAAAGATGACGCCGGCCAAAAGATAGTTAACAAATATTTCCATACCTAGATCTTACCACCCGCGCCTAAATTCTAGGCTTCTCCTTCGATATATGCCACTACATCCGGTGGAAAATAGTTGCTTCTATCAAATACAGCGTCGTTTTTGCACAGGATTGCATTAAATACGGCGTAGGCTTTGGCTAAATACTGATTTCTCTCCGCCGTAACAAATGATTCAGATATACCTGCCTCCACCATCATGTCCCAAAAGTCTTTTAAGGTCTGATCGGAACTTTCAGTAGTAGGCAGTGATTCCCTCTCGGGTGCGCCTTGAACACCAAGCTCATCCACTACTTCGGCTATACACTGGTACCCTAGCTGCTTTTGGAATTCAGTATATAGAACAGCTTCTGCTTCAGGTCCGGGTGCGTCTTCATCATCGTCAACTTCAACGTCACCAGTTTCCGGGCTAGCCATAGCAACTGCGTATGTCCTGGTTTCGCGCCAGCCGACACTGCCATCGCTACTCAAATTAACCCTAATGTTATAGTCAATACATACCTCATCAACAGCTTGATCCGGTAATATTTCTCCATTTTCTTCGAGCATAATCTGCCTTAGCTCGTCATTCACAAAATCAATTGTCTGGCACACCGAAAGCCCGAGTTCGTACATAGTAATAAAGGTGCCGAGGTCCTCTTTGGCAAGGCGATCAGCCCGGATACCATAGCTATAGCTGGTGCCTCTCTTATCAACGCATTCAAATCCTGTCTCAATACTTAAAAGATCACCGGATCGAAATCGTTGGCTGCCTTCTTCAGTCAGCATACTACAAAGCTCACCGAGTTCTTCGGGAGCCAAATACTCTGATGCTTGGGCTTGATCTGGACTTTGCTCAGGAGTTATTGACACGTGTAATCCTATGCTCCACCCATTTACTGTTATTTACCTAAATATAGCACTTTGCACAAAAATTAAAAGCTCAGCACGCCCGGGTTAGTAAGGTCAGCGATGGCGACGCGGGTTTGCTCGGTAGTGTCGCGGTTGCGGATGGTCACTGTGTCTTTGGTGTCACCTTCTAGGGTTTCAAAGTCGATAACGACGCAGTACGGTGTGCCAATTTCATCCTGGCGGCGGTAGCGTTTACCGATGTTGCCATTGTCGTCCCACATAACTGCGCCAAATTCTTTTTTGAGCATGCGGTAGACTTCGCGGGCCTTCTCTACTAGTTCTGGCTTGTTCTTTAGCAACGGGCTAACCGCAACTTTTACAGGTGCCAAGTGGCTGGGAAGCTTAAGATAGCTGCGAGCTTCGCTGTTCACTTCATCAGTAGTATAGGCAGCGCTTAAGACAGCCATCAGAGCACGCTCCAGACCAAAGCTTGGCTCGATAACATGCGGCACAAAGGGTGCGGAGCCGTCCTTCGGACGGTATTCCATGCTCTTTTTGCTCTCGCGCTGGATGTTACCAAGGTCAAAGTCGGTGCGGTAAGCCAGACCGAGTAATTCTTCTCGGCCAATTGGGAAATCAAATTCAAAATCGATGGTGCGCTTGCTGTAGTGAGCGCGGTCGTCATCCGGTACTTCTAGTTCGTGAATGCTTTCGGCCGGGAGGCCTAGAGCATCACACCACTCGTGCACCAACGTCACCCATTTTTCGAATTCGGGCTGCCAATTATCGGGGTGCACAAAATACTCAATTTCCATCTGTTCAAACTCACGCGAGCGAAAAATAAAGTCGCGTGGGCTAATCTCATTGCGAAAGGCCTTACCCTGCTGCGCCAGACCGAATGGTAAATCCGGGTAAAACGAGTCAACGACATTTTTGAAGTTAGTGAAAATACCCTGGGCCGTCTCCGGGCGCAGGTAGCTAATCGAACTTTCATCGTCGACTGGGCCAACATTCGTTTTGAACATCATATTAAAGGCGCGGGCTTCGCCAAAAGTATCTTTTTGACCACAGTTTGGGCATCGGCTAAGATCAATTTTGTCGGCGCGGAAGCGAGATTTACAGTTAGAACATTCGACGAGGGGATCGGTAAAAGTGTCGACGTGGCCGGAGGCCTGCCAGACTTTTTGGTTCATGAGGATGGCGGCATCGACGCCGAACATGTCTTCGCGGTCGTCAACGAACATCTTCCACCAGAGCTGCATGATATTCCGCTTGAGCGCGACACCGAGCGGGCCGTAATCCCAGGTACCGCTGAGGCCACCATACACGTCTGAGCCGGGATAAATAAAGCCACGGCGCTTGCACAGGCTAACAATATCTTCTAGTTTAACGTTACTCATGCTGTGCCTCGTAGCTGGGCGTCAATAGTATCTTGCTGGCGCTGTAGTTCTGGTGTGCGCTCAAAGATGGCAACTTCGCCGTCGAGCAGAACACGCGTCATAAGACTGTCGCCACGCTCGGTTCGGTCCAGCAGAATTCGTATTGGCATCGTAAAATCCGAGTCATACACTTCAAAGTCAGGAACTGGTTCAGCCATAATGGCTTGATTATACCTGACAGGCGACGTTTGGCCTACCCCTTGTCACACTCGAATGAAAGTATTTAAGGCTGTCTTGATGATAGTTGCAAGCTCGGGCAGTATGGCCGTGATTCCCTGCACTTGGTGCAAAATCTGCGGATCGTTAACGCCAAAGCAAAGGCGCAGGCACTTAATATGATTGGCACCCAGGCTGCCGGTTTCGCTGGCGTCAAAGGCCATGGCATCGTAATCAAAGCTATAGGTCTGATCCGGCGAAAGTTTTTCGCCGTTAATATCGGTAAACAAATTAGGCGTGTGGCCGCCGAGCTTTATGAGCTGACCCTCGAACCAAACGCGTATTAGATCAAGAGAGATATCGGGGTTATTAAGGGAAATAAACGCCCGCTCTAACAGATCAAAGTATTCCGGTTCCGGTTCGTCTTCGGTAGCCCGGTGCAACTGCTTTATGAGATCATAGCCGAGCATTGTCCGGTTAACATCTTTGACTATATCGCCGTAATGCCGGAGTAAGCGGGCGCTCACTAGAGTACCGAGCTCTCCCCTGCCCTTTATGTAGCTGATGTCGCTAACGCTAAATAATTCTATGCCGCCGGCTGATTTACTTTTGATGCGCCTGACGCCGCGGGCCATCATCCGCAGTTTGCCGTGATCGGGCGTGAGGAGCGTAATAATTTTGTCAGCCTCACCGTAATCCGTTCGGCTGAGGATAATACCTTTGGTCTGAATATGATTCATAGCGTGGCCGTATTTAGGAGCGTAACACTCCTAAGCAAGCTTGCCAGTGATGTTCGGGGCTTGTACAGATAGTCTTTTACGCCCAGTTCTTGGCGGAGCAGCTTACTGCTGCCATTAAATTCAGCTGGCGGCACCTGACTATGAATAATTACCGGCACGGCACGCCAGTCGTTATAGGATCTAAATTCGTATAAAAATTCTATGCCTGAATGTCCAATCAGTTGTAGCTCTACAATAACCGCATCCGGGCACTGCTCATCAGCCGCAAATATTGCCGACTGAGCGCTGGCGCACATGGTTACCGTGTGACCATCAGCCAGCAAGGTCTGCCGATAGATATCAGCCAGCATGCGGTCGGGTTCTAAAAGAATAATATGCATCAGATAAGCTGTAATTGATGATTTGTTTGCAAAACCGTGCCTAGGCCATACAGCCGGTTATGACGTGATACCTTGAGCTCCAGATTCATGGCCTTTAGGATGGCGTCGGCTACAAACACGCCAGCCCCGGCAGTGTGCGAAACGGCACCCAGCGGCTGACGGCTGGCGCCCACTAGTTTTCGGCCGTTCCGAAGCGCTTCGGCGGTGAGCTGTTCGGTTTCTGAGTACAAGCCGGCTACGATGCCATAACGGCAGCGATGCGCCGCCAACTGCAATTTGAGCTGGGGCACCTCTAGCGCCGGTAAGGCCTCTATGAGCGAGGCACCGAGGCTCACCAGCGCCGACTGGAGGCCATGCCGGTTGGCCATAACCGTGCTGTAGCGACCACCGATGTGCAGTTCCAGGTCAACACCATAATTGCGAGCTAACGCTGTTAATTCCTGGCCGCTGTCGTACAATACCGACGAAACCGACACCGGCTCGAGTTGTAAGAGGTCTTGCTCTAAGTTGAGGCGTACGCCAAGCGCGTAGTTATCAATTAAACGTAGAGCCGCGTCAGCAGTTGACTGAATTCGTTCTAAATCGGCAGTGTTCGTGATCCGACCATGCTCGGCCTGGCGGGCAATCTGGAGTAAGGGAATTTTTAACTGTTCTGCAACGCTTAACAATAATTGTTGCGACAAAACCGGCGCTAATGAATCGCCAACCATACTCAGTTCCCTCTCACTTATCTACAGGCAGTATAGCATTCTTGGCACATAAATGTATGCGTTTTGCAAACCGCTGACGCTTATTGCTGGTCGAGTGAGGAGTGTAGCTACGGCCTTAGCGAAAACGGCTCATAAATGAGCTTACTAAGCCTCGAACGCCTTCGACGCCGGCTCCGCTATGATGGCTAGTAGGAATAGCTGGTAACAGCAACATATCGAGCAGCATGAGTCCTACGACCACAGTAAAGCGTGGATCTTCTACCGTGTCGACCAGTCCACCGATATTCTGCAATTTTCCGATCCGAGATGATAATTCGAGCTTATCGCGGGTAAATTCCTCGATGCCAGGAATCTTGGCCGTACCACCGGTAAGCACAATGCCGCCGGGCAGTTTGCGGGAGCGCTTGATCTTGTGCAGCTCTTTGTCGACATATTCCAGAAGCTCTTCGACGCGCGATTCAATAATTAAGGAGATAGTCTCAAATTGGAAGCTATAGGCCTTGTCACCTACTTTTATCATGGCATTCATCTTTTTAGGGATGGTGTGCAAGTCGGCGTGCTGCAATTTAACTGCTTCTGCCACATCAAGGTCGGTTTTGAGGCCAATTGCCAGGTCATTGGTGATATGCTGGCCGCCAATCGGCAGAACGGCGATGTGTTGGACTTCTCCATCTTCAAAGACAATCAGATTGGTCGTGCCGGCGCCGATATCTATGAGTGCTGTGCCGGCTTCTTTTTGCTGCCGCGTTAGGACCGCTTCGGCGGCGGCCAAACTCGATACGGTGTGGTGAGCCGGTAGAACCTCAGCCTTTTCGAGCGCCATATCGAGGTTACGGAGATTAGGCGACGACGCCGTTACAATATGAGCGTCAACCTCAAGGCGAACACCGTGCATGCCAACCGGGTCTTTAATGTTTCGCTGGCCGTCCAGACTGTAGTTTTTGGCAAAAAATTGAACGATTTCGCGGTTAGCTGGCAGATTTACAATGGTTGCTGCCTCTTCGACGCGCATACGGTCATCAACAGCGATTTCGCGGTTGGCAGCACTAATGGCGATCACGCCTTGGGAGTTAATACCCTCTACATGGGCACCATTAACGTTGACGGTGGCGCGCTTAATAGTAACGCCGGCAATTCGCTCAGCTTCGGTCACAGCATGCACAATGGCATCGGCCACATCATCGACGTGCACCACGGCACCTCGGCGCATACCCTGATTGGGTGCCGAGCCATGACCAATTATTGATGGTCCATTGCTACCGTTTGGATCATACATACCGACGACGCAGCGTACTACGCTAGTGCCGATATCCAGTCCGATAAAATGTTCGGGCTTCATCTTCCAATCAGTATAGCGCTTTCGCTTCCCCAATAGCAAGTTGACCCGTAAGGTTTCATACAAATAAAATGCGAGGGCGCTTTACAGGGAGCTTACAGCTCGCCTGTGGCGCTAGCCTACCCTCTTATTTTATTTGCATGAAACCTTACCATGTTGCGTATTGGGGGTGTTGCTTTATAATGTGGAATATGTCAAAAGAGTCTATCGTGGAAGCGTATAATCAGCAGGCTGATGCCTACGCTGGTTTTGCGGAAGATGGATTTGCTTGGAAGTATTTAGAGTCACCCGCCTATGATCACTATCTGAGCGATTTTTATCGACCAGACGTCAGAATTCTGGACATAGGGTGCGGTAACGGCTTAGTAGCAAGGCACTTTATAGAGCACGGCGTTTTGCCGCAGAATATTACTGGCGTCGATCCAAGCAGCGGACAGATAAATAAGGCGCAGCAACTCACTCCGGGGGCGCGCTTTGTGCAAGCTTCGGCTGAATCCTTCGAGGTCGAACCAGCTAGTTACGACCTGATTATTACCAACACCATGCTTCACCACTTGGACAACGAACAAATGGAAGCCATGCTGGAACGCATTTATGCCGCTCTTAAGCCGGATGGTGCCTATTTTTTCCTGGAAGTTGACCAGGATGGCTACCCAGAGTCGTTCGAACCAACTAAAATGCGGCGATGGCTGAATATAGCAACTCCATGGGGAACCGAAGTACCCTTCTTTAACCGCGATCCGCACGACTTATTTGATGCGCTTGATCGGCATGGCTTTAATATGTCTACTGGTTGGCCAATTAAAAAAATTGCCCCTGAAGGTCTGCTGGCCGACCCCAGTGAGTATGTTCGTTATTCTGGGCGCCCGTCTCGCATGGCCGCTCGCTTTAGCAAAGTTCCCGAGCTTCTCAAGGTATGCCGATACTATGACGTACATACCCCCGACCTTGCTGAATCACGCGAGGAAGCAAGAAAGACCGCGCTAGTGGATGCCTACTTTGCTGCCTGGAAACAACAATCCGTTACAAGTATTTCTGAGATCTTTACGGATGATGCTATATACGATGAAAAGCCCGGTATTTTGCCGCCGCTCGTAGGATTGGAGCAGATACAGAACTATTGGCGCCAAAATCCACTATCGCAGGAAAATATTCGCATTGACCATCACATCATTGGACATACCCCTTACGACAATGCAGTGTGGGCAAGTTTTAAGGCTAGATTTTTAGCTAAGAGCAATCCCGATGCCATTAATGGCATCATCCGTTTTAACACAGACCCGCAGGACCGTAAGATTACCCGCCTCACTGAGTGGTTCGAACACGTTTAGTTTAGAATCGCGGGGTTAGAGGCGAGTAAGAACTTCGGCGCCGGTTTTGGTAATGAGAATGGTATCTTCAAAGTGAGCCGCCCATGATTTATCGGCGGTGAGAATGGTCCAGTTATCCTCGGCTATGACAACACGCTCAGTACCGAGCGTAACCATGGGTTCGATGGCTATTGTCATGCCCTCTTGGAGCCATGGACCGGTGTTAGCACGGCCATAGTTAGGGATATTAGGATCTTCGTGCAGCTCATGCCCCACGCCGTGCCCTACCAGGTCTCGGACTATGCCGTAAGGGAATTTTTTAAGATAATTTTCTACGCTGGAACCGATGTCGCCGGTGCGGACTTGGTCGTGGACGGCGGCGATGCCGGCTTCTAGCGAGCGCTCAGTGCGCTCAACTAGTTCTATGTGGCCACGCTGTTTAGGGGTGCCTACAATGACGCTGCGGGCAGCATCGGTAATCATGCCCTTGTAAGTAACACCAAAATCCATGCTCACAATATCGCCGTCGTTAATAACGCGTTCTTTATTTGGTATGCCGTGCACGACTTCATTGTTAAGCGACACGCATAGCACGTCCGGGAAACCTTGATAGCCTAGGAAGCTTGGCTGGCCGCCAAGTTTTTTAAGCTCTTCGGCAGCAATATTGGCCAGCTCTTTGGTGGTCATGCCGACGGCTACTTTTTGCTCAAGAATAACCAGCACCGTAGCGAGCATCCGCCCGCTCTCACGCATATTTACAATTTCTTCGGCAGTTTTTACTTTGGTCAGCATCACTTTTTGTCGATGTATTCCATAATTTGATCGTGAACCGTGATTGGATCCTGGTCGGCGTCGATGTGATAGACCGGCGCGCCAGCTTCCTTTAGGTAATCAACAATTGGCAGCGTCATGGTTTCGTATTCGGTAAAGCGCTTTTCGATTGCCTTTTCGGTATCATCTTGCCGGCCACGGGCCAGTAATCGCTTTTTAACGACGTCGCGCGATGCCGTTAAGTTAAAGACTGCTGTCAGTTTTAATCGACCGGCACTTACTTCGTTCATAAGCCAGTCAGTCTGCACCTTGGTTCGGGGAAAGCCATCCAGCAAGAACTCCTCGTGGAGATCGATTAGCTTGAGTGTCTTGTCTACCAACTCAATTACTTCATCATCGCTTAATAATTTGCCCTCAAGCATTTCCGCTCGACGCTCGCCCGTTACAAGCACGCGGAATAGTTCTCCTGTAGAAATCCAGGCGTAGCCGTGCTCGTCGGCAAATAGCCGCCCCTGCATACTCTTACCTGCGCCGGCGACACCCATCAAAATAATCATCTATAATTCCTTATGTTTCTTACAAATAGTGGTTTCCGTATTATTGTAACTTCTCTTTGACTATCCTGGCAATCATTGCACCATCGGCTGCCCCGGCTGTTCGTTGCTTTACGGCGCCTATCACTGGCCCCATAGCCGGCGCATCAGTTGCGGCCAGCACTTCATCAACGACAGCTCGCACCTCATCCTCAGTCAGTCGAGCGGGCAAATAGGTCTCAATAAGCGCTTTCTCGGCTGCTTCAGCTGCCGCGCTGTCCGGACGACCACCCTGCGTATACATATCAACGCTCTCTTGGCGCTTTTTAGCTTCCTTACTGAGAAT
Source organism: Candidatus Saccharimonadota bacterium (assembly GCA_028286245.1). GTDB lineage: Bacteria > Patescibacteriota > Saccharimonadia > Saccharimonadales > UBA4665 > UBA4729. The sequence continues at coordinate 139,516 of JAQBRY010000001.1, forward strand.
GGCAATCGCCTCGTCATCGCTCATGGCACTGTCTCTAGTGCCAGCTGCGACTTTAGCGCTCAAAAATGCTGCCTTTAGCCCGCGAAGAGTTGTCACAGTCGTAGCTTCCCTGGCAAGCATTGCCGTCTTTATATCCGCTTCCAACTGTTCTTCAATACTCATAGCATCTCCTAATTAAAACACTGCAAGCCCCACGAAACTTTTGAGGTAGAGTGCAGTTTAGGATGAAGAGTGAGCACCGAAAGCGATCCGTACTTTGGTACGGTGAGCGCGGAGCGCAGCTATTCGCCTAAAATGTGCCTACCTCGAAAGTTTAGCGTTGGCCAAGCTTGATTTTGCGAAGCTTAATGGCCTTACGTTCCTGGCGAATAATAGCCTTACTACGACGCTCACGCTTGCTGATAGGCTTCTCAAAGTACTGACCGCTCTTAACTACAGCGATAGCACCCGATTGCTGCACCTTGCGGTTAAAGCGGCGGAGTAAGTTTTCTAATGACTCTTTAGAGTCTTTACGTGTTACTTGTATCATCGGGAGATATTGTATACAACAGAGGTTAGTTTTGCAACCCCTAGAGGCCGCTTTCTTTTTATTACCGCTACACTTTAGCCGGTAACGCGCTTTTGGGTTGGGCGCTGTGACTTGAGCACGATGCTCTGCAGTTCTTTAAAGATTGGGAATTGCTTATTAGTAGAATAGACCTTGGTGTTACCCTGCTTTTCGCTAATTAAGAAACCAACCTTTTCGAGCCGCTTTAGCTCGCGTTGGATGTTTCCAGCGTCCTCTTTAATGAGCTTTGCGAGCCCACGAACGTGGGTTTTAAAGTCTGGATATTTGGCGTAGATCACGATGATCTTGCGACGAACTCTTGATGTGATAAAGATGTCTAGCATATGCCTCTATTAGTCTGCCTCTTAAGTGTCTTGATTAGCATTATTGTTATTCAAACAACGTGTTTTAAGTATACCCAGCTGCATGTTTTTTAGCAACCATGTTTTTACGCATTTTAGCAATTTTTAGCTTGCCACTAGCGTCGTTCAGGACTTACGGGGAAAATGTGAGGTTAGGCAAAATATTATTGTTGAAATCATTTATAAACTGATCTCCTTCCGTCCATACCTGCACGGTTTTATCGCGTAGCGGCAGAATAATCATGATGCCGGTGCGAGTGGGCGTAATTTGGCCCTCAACACGAACGCCGATAGCGCTCGATACCTTGGGTAGAGAATACGGGCTTACCTGAACTTTACCGGACTGCTGCTGATCGTTGACGGATTGGAGCACATCACTATAACTACGGTCGATCACTTGGAAACGCAGCGCAAAGGTAGAACTCTGACTGGTTACCGATGGAACCGTGCCTGGATAGAAAAAGCCATCGAGCTGTGCCCCGTTGCTGCCCGCATCGGTTACAAAGCTGCTCCAAGTTTTAGGATACTTAATGGCCACACTACCGTAGGCCTGCGGTCCGGCATAATCCTTGAGGGGCTGCTTTTCGGTTTCGGCAAACTGTTTGTCTTTGAGCGTATCTTCTTGCTGGCGCGCCAGCGTAACGGCATCGGCAATTTTTTGATCGGTATTATTTTTATAATCCTGGCGGCTCGAATAGGCCCAACCCCCAAAGCCAAGGGCACCAAACAGGAGCACCACCGCCACAATTAAAGGCAGTAGGAGGGCATTTATGGAACCATCTTGGTTATGCTTGTTCATACCTGTATGGTAGCGAAGTTTTAGCGACTACGCAAGCGCCGGCCCTCATACGCAAACACGCCGTCGAGTTCTTTACTGGGCCGAGTATTGGGCACAACAAATGCAAAGCTCACTAATTTGACAGATTCATCACATTCTTGAATAACTTTATTACTCAGCTTATTCATATATTTTGGCAGTAAAAAGGTAAATATAACTTGGCATTCCGGCCATTCCGCCGTCCAGAAGTTACCGTATACAACGCGAACCCTGTCCCTGTACTTCCGCGTCCTTAGCCATGTTATAGCCGCCAAAATCGGGTTCAGCTCGTACCCAACGACCCGCCAGCCAGCTTCGGCGGCAGCTATTACTACCTTGCCATCACCGCAGCCGAGTTCTAGCAGCGTGCCGCCCTTAGCTGGCCCTGCCAACTGTATGGCAGCCCGAGTTTGTTTGGAGAGGCTAGGTAAATAGGGCGCACCAAATAACAGCACGCCGCCAAAGCAAACAACCAGTACAATAATAATGCCGAATATTAGTGACATAGCCTATTCAAATTTAGCTTTAACAGCAATTACTTTGTTTTCGGCAGCTTGCAAGTAGCCAGTAAGCTCATTTACCAGCGCCAAACCCTGTTCATACATCTTAAGAGCGCTATCAACGTCTAACTGCTCATCCTGTAACTCATCCAGGACGGCATCCAGCTCTGCCCGAATGGTTTGATAATTACGCTCGCTGTCTTTCTTGCTATCTTTACTGACCATGGTTAATTATCCTTTCTTTACACTTGCATGTTGTGTAACGGTAACGACAACGGCAGTAATGGCATCGCCATCCAATTGTATCTGCAAGCCATCGTTCTTTCCCAAACCGGTCGCATTCCTGAGTGCCGCGCCGTTGTGGCGAACAATTGCGTAGCCTCGCCGCAGGACCGCCGCAGGATTGAGGAGTTCCAGTAGTTGTCGATCCGATACCAGGCTGCTTTGACTAGTATGCACTATTCGATTTGTGGCCTCCGATAGTCCCTGCACTTCGTACTGTAGTTGCTTTCTGGCAGCCCTAATGGCGGCCAGGCCTTGCATTTCTAGCTGCCGACGGGCATCAACCAATTGGGCCACCACGCTCGCCCTGTCGGGCACCAATAGCTCGGCGGCATTGCTTGGAGTACTGGCGCGCATATCGGCTGCCAGCTCGGCCAGGCTTAGATCTACCTCGTGGCCAATAGCTACAATGGTTGGTATGCGGCTGGCTGCCACCGCCCGTGTTACCTGTTCACTACTAAAGGCAGCCAGATCATCAGCGCTGCCACCGCCACGAATGACTGCGATCACATCAGGAGGTGAAGCCTCGGCGTTATGTTGGGCAATGGCCGAAACAATCTGCGACGGCGCAACATCACCCTGCACCTGCACATCAATCAGCCTTATTTCCAGACCACCCCAGCGTGCCTTTAAAATTTTTATAAAATCGGCGTAGGCCGCCGACTGGCCGGATGTAACAAGACCAATCACTTTTGGAGGATACGGTAGTGCCCGCTTGCGGGCCGAGTCAAACAAGCCTTCGGCCTGGAGTTTAGCCTGCAGCAATTCGGCTGCCCGTCTAATGGTCCCCTCACCGGCCAGGCTAATGCTCTGCACCGATATGCTAAAGCCATACAGCTGGTGCATATGCGGCGTACCGCGCACATTAAGCAGCATACCGTCTTCTAACGGGCCGGGGAGTTGATAGACCGTACCAAAAAACTTTACACTGGCGCTGTCATCCTTTAGATCAAAATAGACCCATTTATTTTTACTAACGCGCAGATTCGCCAGCTCGCCGCTGATGATAATACCCATAAAGGCATAGTCAAACGCCTGATTGGCCATATCAACAAATTCGCTCACGCTCACCGCTACCTCAGCGCGGCCCTGATCATACAGTCCGTCAAGCATGGCTGGCCTCTTCCACTGCCGGCTTGCCGGTTTGCCGCAAGGTCTTTTGATAAAAGTAATAGCCAGGTGGCACCTGAATAATCGTCGTTACAACTCGGTACATAACCGTTGCCGGTAAGCTCACACCGGGCGGAATACCGGCACTGCCGAGCACGGAAATCATCAGGGCCTCATACACACCCACGCCGCCCGGTAGCACCGACACTAGTCCCGCAAAATTAGCCACCGCATAGGCAATAATAACGGCGCCGATGTTGACTGATTCACGGAATGCCAGGTACACCACGTATGCCGCCAGTACCTCTGTTAAGTTCATTAAAAAAGCGTACACAAATGGCATGCCCAGCTGTCGCCAATTGGACCTCAGATGCTGATAGTTATCATGAAAGTCGTTAAACACGCCCTTGGCGTTATCAATGTTGATAACTTCCGGGCTGTGCGGCCGCACCACTCGAATTAAGCGGTTAAGCACGCGCGTTACAAATACAAATGAGCCGTTAATACGCGACTTACTACCTACCACGTAAATAAATACCGCATTCCCTACCAGCAATAAGGTCGATAGCGAAGCCGCAACTAACACCAGTATCCCGTTCACTTTCCCCACCACGCTCAGCGCTATCACTCCAAAAATAATAAGCACCTCAAACGACAGAAAGGTCAGTGCCAGCTTCATTACTTGCACAAGCGTTGCCTTAGCGCCCGTTATTTGGTCACCGCGGCGCAGGCGCAGTCCAAAGTATGATATTCCAGCCGCTCCGCCACTCGGAAAAACATGATTAACAAAGTTAAGTTCCAACGAAGTACGAAATAAGTATTTATATGACAGATTGTTGCCGATGCTTCTGAATAAACGCTGATAGAGCATAGTTTGTGAGTGGTAATTAAGCAGCTCAATCGGGATAATAAGCGCTAAAATCCAGAGGTTAATGTGCTTGAGATTACCTAGCGTATCCTCTAATTGATCTCGGCTAAAAAATACCAGCAGTACAACCGCAAGCAGCGTCGCCAGGTTAAGTAAGAGCTTCCAGTGGCGCATAAAAAAAGATTGTTTTGCCATAGCAATCATTATAGGGAAAGTCTTCGCCGTTGGACACCCCTGCCACTCTGAGCGGTCAGAAACCATAACAGTGGTACACTAGGGTAATGCAAAGTATATTACTCCTCGGCCGTCAGCCGTCCCTCGGCCTGGCCGAACTCGAAAGCCTCTACGGTTCAAAAGCAGTCCGCAAAGTCGGCGCTACTGCCGCCGTTGTTGATGTTGACCCCTGTTTGCTCGCCTTTGACCGCCTGGGCGGCTCTATCAAATTCTGTAAGATTCTGACTAGCCTAGAAACGACCAATTGGAAAGAAATCGAAAAATTTGTCATCAAAGTGGCGCCCGGCCATTCCCAGCAGATGCCCGAAGGCAAAATGCATCTTGGCCTCAGCGTCCAGGGTATCGAAACCAATATTCGCCAGCTGGAAGCCACCGGTCTCAACATTAAAAAAGCTATCCGAAAAACCGGCCGCTCGGTGCGTCTAGTCCCCAACAAAGAGCTCGAGCTCAGCAGCGCCCAGGTGCACCACAATAAGCTCACCACCGAAACCGGTTGGGAACTCGTATTTATCCGCGACGGCGACAATACCATCGTCGCGCAAACGGTCAAAGTCCAGGACATCGCGTCCTACACCGTCCGTGACCGCGAACGCCCTAAGCGCGACGCCCGCGTCGGTATGCTGCCGCCCAAACTTGCCCAAATCATTTTAAACCTAAGCACCGGCAAAATCCCCGAAGACCAGCTGTCGTCCATCTGTGATATTCCGGCCGACGCCACCATTCCCCGCCCCAAGCTGGACAAAACCGTCCTCGATCCGTTCTGCGGCACCGGCGTCCTCCTGCAAGAAGCCATCCTGATGGGCTACGACGCCTACGGCAGCGACATCGATAAGCGCATGGTCGATTACACCACTCAGAACCTCGACTGGCTCAAAGATATGTATACGGTCAGCGCTGGCCCCGTCAGCCTAGAAATTGGCGACGCCACCAATCACCAGTGGGCCCACACAATAGACTTTGTAGCCTGCGAAACCTACCTTGGCAAACCCTTCACCGGCACCCCAGACCCCCAGGTCCTGGCCCAAACCATCGGCGACTGCAACTTAATTATCAAAAAATTCCTGCACAACCTCTGGCCCCAGCTCAGGCCCGGCGCTCGCCTCTGCCTGGCCGTTCCCGCCTGGAATATGAGCCCCACTCACGCATCCACCACCTCCAAGCCCTACCTAAGCGGCCCCCGGCCCGATGCGGCTCACAAAAGTCGTGGCACCCAGTACGCCCAGGCCATCCCCCGCCGCATGCCCGAACGCGTGCTGTCACCCGCCAGCGTCCAAAAAAACTTCCGTTTTCTACCCCTTATTGACCAGATAGAAGATTTGGGCTATAATCGAGTAAGTTTTGAGCATGTCCCAAACGCTGATCTCCTCTACTACCGAGCAGACCAAACCGTAGCCAGACAGCTCATAGTGTTAATAAAGCGATAACCGTACTTCTGTACTTACTACCGCACCTAAGGAGACCCTATGTCACATGTGAAAGCTGGCGGTACCGCCAAAAACGTCCACGATAGCCCCGGCCAACGCCTTGGTGTAAAACTATTTGGTGGTCAAAAAGCCAAAGTCGGTATGGTCATTGTTCGCCAAGTTGGCATGACTAAGCGCGGCGGCAAAGGCACCAAAGTCAGCAGCAACTACACCATCCACGCCGACCGTGACGGCATTGTTAAGTACACCACCCGCAAAGTCCGCACCTTTAGCGGCCGCACCGTGCCTCGCACCGAAGTCACCGTCGTCGACGCCCTCTAAAGCGCCCCGACCCAAAAAAATAACCGGCATCTCTGCCGGTTATTTTATTTAATTACTGCCAACTAGGGTTGAAACAAGTGGTCATAGTTAGGTTGGACTACGCCAGCGCCTTCAAGCATTGCGTGGCCAATTGGCTGTGAGCGCTCAGCCTGCTCACGCATGTATTCAGCCGAGCGGCGAACGAGGTCCATATCAACTCCTGAAGCACGAGCGTTGCTTGCGTTGTTTTCCCAGTGTTGCTGGTTTTCGCGAACTAGCTTTACGTCTGACCCAAGATTATCACGAGTCTGCCAACGGCCGTAAGGGTTAGCGATGGTGGTGGTGGCGTGGTCTTCAATTTCGGCAAGGATACCTTCGACCCACCCGGACTCAGAACGACTTGATTTTGCGTACTTAGTTTCGAGGTAACCCTGTAATTGCGGGAGCGAGGTAAGCGTGAGCTTTCCGTCCTCTTCCTGCTTAACGCGCCTACTTAAACTATCAAGTACACTACCGGTGCGACTATCTTGTGAAAGTAATTGTGCAGCCTGACGCATACCATTAGTTCGAGTTACCGCTTTTACACCCGTGGTCCAGATCTCATTGCCTTGCGCTGGATTTGCAAAAGCTGCTTTAGCAGCAGAATCAATAAGCCCTAAGATCTGCATTGGAGGTACTGCTTCGCCAGCGCCGTTCACCATTTCGTCTGAAGCAACAACCGCACCAATAAAACGATCGGCAATCATTGCGCCCTGTTCTTCTGGGTGCATGCCTTCAATCGCTGGCGCTTCCAAAAGTGCTTGCAACTTTGCTACGATCGGGTCGGTCTCTACGCCTTGGGCGAGGTTGGCGGCTGCTGGATCAAATTTGGGGATTTCTTGTGACATATTCTTATTTTTCCGTTTTTGTTTTGATTAACTTATCTTGATTGTAGCATAAGCTTTGTTTATTGTCAATTATACTTTGTTAGTGGGGGCGTATGCCGAAGAGTTTTTGGCTGATACTACTAATGGGCGAGCGTGTGTAGAGCCTGGCTCGGGCCTCGGTTTCATCGATAATCTTGGCCGGCGTGACCTCGGCTGTAGGCGTGACGGGTGCCAACGGTGGTTCGGCGCTAGCTGGGAGCGGCTGCCCCGCTTTGAGCGCTCGCTTCATTGCTAAGTACCTGGCAACCTCGGCTTGGGCGGCTGCCGTCTGGCCGGGAGCGGCAAGCTCAGGCCGAGCACCAGTGACCGGGTTTTGAGAGGCAAAGAATGCCTCACTCTGCTCAGTATGAGGGTTGGCGGTCATATCCTGCAAAAAGTCCTGTTCAGCGCGTTGCTGCTTGGCTTGCTCTGATTCGCGAGCTAAAAGATCGATAACTTGGCCGCTCTGTTCGTTGAATTGCATACATAAATGTTAGCATATGCTTTGTTATTTGTCAATAATGGGGCCTGCACTCCCTGCTCTGTTTGTTGGAGTAGTTAGCGTTCGAGGTGGTGCTTGATGCGCTCTACTACGTCGGCAATGACAACTTGGGATTTTACGAGATAATCGTCTACGCCGAGGCTTTCGGCGCGGCTCTTGTCGCTTTCTTGGCTGAGGGCGGTGAGCATGATAATTTTGAGGTTAGTAGTCTCGGGGGTGTTGCGGAGGATGTCTAGGACGTCAAAGCCGCTGACTTTGGGCATCATAACATCGAGGAGTACGAGATCCGGGTGATAACTGAGGGCAGCGGCCAGGGCCTCTTCGCCGTTGGCGACGCGACGGACTTCCAGGCCTTCGGCCTGCAGGCGCATTACATATACACTGGCAAGGGCGTCGTCGTCCTCTACGAGTAAGATTCTTTTAGGATGCTGGGGCGCATCACCTACGTGTGGTGCGGGGGGCGTTACTGGGGGTGTAGTGGGATCCATACTGCTCATGGTAGCGCATACGGCCAAATTGATCAATGCCTAGCTGTAACTGTGCGTTCGACGCTTGCGTAGAGTGATGCAGTTCGGGATGAACTACGAGCACCGTAAGCGAGCCGTACTAAAGGTACGGCTCGTGCGGAGCGCAGTAGTTCGCCCGAAATGCGCTCTCTAGGCGAGCGTAGCTTTTATGAAGCCGTCGAACATTGGGTGGGCGCTGGTGGGGCGGCCCTTGAACTCCGGGTGGAACTGGCTGGCCAAAAAGAATGGGTGGTCAATAGCTTCGATGACCTCAACAAGGTTGGTGGCAGGGTTTGTGCCGACGGCTTTGATGCCCCAGGACTGGTACTGGTCAACATATTTAGGGTTACACTCGTAGCGGTGGCGGTGGCGTTCGACAATGCTGGTTGATCCGTAAATTTTGGCCGCTAAGCTGTCTGGCGCCAGTTCACAGTCGTAATTGCCGAGGCGCATGGTGCCGCCGGTGTTTTCTTTGCCGGCCTGGCCTTCCATGGTGCTGATGAGCGGGTCGGGCGTGGCTGGGTCGACCTCAGTGGTGTTTGCCTTGTCTAGACCGTGCAAACGAGCGGCAGCAATAACAGCCATGTGTAAGCCATAGCACAGTCCTAGATACGGTAACTTGTTAGTAAGCGCATGCTGGGCGGCTTTGATTTTGCCATCAACGCCCCGGGTGCCAAAACCGCCGGGAACCACCACGCCGTCGTAAGCGGCCAGATCGGCTGCTACGTCCTTTGATTCACCGAGAGCGGCCGCATCAACCCATTCGATGTTGATATTGACGTTATTCCACCAGGCGGCAGCCTTGAGGGCTTCGAAGACACAGAGGTAGGTGTCAGCGTTGTCGAGGTATTTGGCAACGATGCCAACGGTGATGGTCTTGTCGAACTTTGTGGTAGCCTGCTTAACCATGGCACGCCAAGTGGTAAGGTCGGGCTCGGCGGCATCGAGCTTGAGGCGATCAATAATAACGTTAGTAATGCCGGAATCTTCGAGCGTGAGCGGCACATTATAAATGCTGCTGGCGTTTGGCAGTAGGGCGATGGCTTCTTCTGGCACACCGCAAAAGAGACTTAACTTTTTCTTAACACTCTCGTTTGGCGCGTCTTCGCTGCGAGCCATTAGGATATCGGGGGCAATGCCCAGACCGCGAAGCTCCCGCACCGAGTTTTGGGCTGGCTTGGTCTTGGTTTCTTTGCTGGCCCCCAGATATGGCAGGTACACCAGGTGCACGTAAAGGCAGTTTTCGCGGCCAACGCGCATGCTAAATTCCCGGATGGCCTCTATAAAGCTGAGGCTTTCGTAATCCCCGACCGTACCGCCGATTTCTACAATGTGCACGTCGGCACCCTTGCCGGCCTCAGCAATATAGTCCTGAATAACACCGGTAACCTGCGGAATGATTTGTACCGACTTGCCCTCGTATTTACCGTCACGCTCATCTTGAATTACTTTAAGCAGCACCCGGCCACTCATGAGTGAGCTGGCCTGGGTGAGTTCTTGGTCAATAAAACGTTCGTAGTGGCCGAGGTCCAGATCAGTTTCGGCACCGTCTTTGGTAACAAAACACTCGCCATGCTCCCGTGGGTTGAGAAGCCCGGCATCAACGTTTAGGTAAGGATCGCACTTTTGGAGGTTAACGGTTAGGCCGCGGGCCTTTAGGAGGTTGGCGATGGAGGCGGCGGTGATGCCCTTTCCGAGTCCAGAAAGCACACCTCCCGTTACAAACACATACTTCGTCGCCGTTTGCGCCACTATTCACTTCCCTCTCGTTATTTGTACTAATGCTACCCTATTTTGCCTGCTTTGCGCAAGCCGAATCTAGGTTTTACCCCACCGCCAGCCGAGCATCATCCACAGTGTCAACGATAGAGTCGCATAAGGCCATCTGACCCGCATAGTCCACGTAGAAGCGCGGGACACGCAACCAGCCGTCCAGCCTTTGCTCACGCAAATCGAAGTGACGGATGTAAGCACGGTTGAAATCGTAGCCCCCATCGAACTCACCGGCAGCTTTCATGGTTTGCGAGAACGTTATTGCTTCAAGAACACTGGGGACTTTCAGATCCGAGTTTGCTTTTTGAAGCTCGGCCAGCTGGTTACGTTGCTGCTCAACGGTGCCGTAGAGCGCCTCAGAGTTCTTAGTGTTGGGGATGAGGCTGAACTGAATGGCATTGCCGTTGCCCGGTTGAGTACCGGCCAGCTGGGCGTCAGTGTAGCGATCATAAAGGGTCCGATACACATATGTCCTATGCGGCTGCGTCTCACCAAAAGCTTCAGCCGCCTTGATAATAGCTTCCCGGCTTGCTCCAATGTTTGGAGTAGCCACAAGTGTAAACTTCGCGTCCGGATTCATTTCGAGGAGCGCCTTGGCGGCGACGAGCTTGTCTGACGTCAACCAAGCATAAAACTCGTTCGTAAGAGCCTCTTCGCTAGCAACAGCGTGCTTATTTTTGTGCTCGCCGGCATTGATGCCATCGATGGTCGCTGCATAGCCTTGATAGGCCGCGCTCAGTTGTTTTGCCAGAGATTCTTTGCTGAGCGGAGTTACCTCAGCGGACGTTTCATTTGCCTTTTGTGGCTCTGCCACTTCCCGCATGGTTAGGACGCCAGCTGCGTATGGTAGCTCAAGTCCTCGCTCCTTGGCTACTTCAAAAGCGGCGGCAGCCGCTTCGATCAGCACTTCGTCAGTCATACCAGTAAATAATTCCTTGACGTCCATAATTGGCGTAACTCCTTAATTATGCGCTACTGTAGTACTTTTAATACGTTTGTGCAAATATTTGATGCGCTCGACTTTGCGCTGGGCCCAAGGGCCACTCTGCTTGAGTGCAGTTTGGGGTGGAAGCCGAGCACCGTAAGCGCGCCGTACTAAAAGTACGGTAAGCGCGGAGCGCAAGCTTACGCCCAAAATGTGCCAAGCAGAGTGGCCCTACTTGTTCAAGTAGGCTTGGGCGGCTTGTAGTTGGGTGTCGGTTTTGGCCTTGGCATCAGCATCGGAGATTTTGACGACATCGTCGGGGGTAATGCCCTTTTTATTGATGTTTTCGCCGTTAGGTCGGTACCAGCTGGCTACGGTAACTTTGAGTTCGGCGCCACCGCTCAGGTTAATGAGCTGTTGGACGACTCCCTTGCCGTAGGTTTTGGTGCCGATAAGGTGGGCTGCTTTGTTGTCGTGGAGGGCACCAGCGGTAATTTCGGCTGCACTGGCGCTGCCTTCGTTGACGAGTACTACCGTAGGCACTCCCTTAAGGATGTCGCCACCGCGTGCTTCGTAGGTCTGAGTAACAGTGGTGCCACGCTTTTCTTGCAGAACGCGGGTGCCTTCCGGTAACCATAGGCTAGACACGTTAATGGCTTGGTCCAGCAGACCGCCCGGATCGTTACGCATGTCGAGCACAACACCCTTTACCTTGGCGTCAACGAACTTTTGGGCAGCGGCTTTGGTAAGCGACATAGTATCGGGCGAGAAACTACCGAGGGCAATGTAGCCGATGTTACCGTCTAGGGTTTTGCTAGTAACGCTCGGGAGCGTGATAACTTGGCGGGTCACGGTAAAGTTGAGGGTTTGCGAGCGGTCACGGACAATCTGTAGCGTAACTTTGGTGCCAGCCGGGCCACGGATTTTGGCAATGGCGTCGTCGAGCGTGAGGGTGCCGGTAGCAGTCCCGTTTATCTGGGTAATGATGTCGTTAGCCTTAATACCGGCTTTGTCGGCTGGGAAGCCCATAATCGCTTCGCCGACAATCAGGTTTTTGTCATCGTCTTGGCTTAAGCGGGCACCAATGCCGGCAAAGGAGTTGTTGAGCTGGTCATTAAAGTCTTTAGCTTCTTTAGCACTAAAGTATACGGTGTAGGGATCCTTGGCAGAAGCTGCAAGTCCGTGTTTAAGGCCATCAATCACCTGCGCCTGGGTAAGGTTGCCGTTGTAGTTGTCTTTGAGTGACTGATAGACCTCATTAAGCGACGAGTAGTCCAGTTTATCCGGCAAGGACGAGGAAACGACTTGGTGGCCATTGGTATTTCCATTAAGGCTCAGCCGCCCGTTGCCAAAGCCGACGCCGGCAAAAAATATTACCACCACAGCAACGAGGATACCGGCAGTTCGCAGGGCTTTTTGGGTACCGGGTTTTTTAGGCGTGTCGCCAGTAGCCCCTCTTTTTAGTTTTAAACTCATTGGAAGTATTATAGCAAAAGCATTGCACCATAAGCGAGATTTTTATAAATCACTCAGCAAATGCTTAGATTTGCATAGCTCTAGAAGTGTATAAAGTAGAGACCGCTGGGGCTGATGGTATTGGTAGAGAAGCGACCATTAAGGGCAGCATTGTACTGACTTATAAAGATGGTACCGTTGGAATTAACCGCTTCCACATACATGGCGTGGCCGTAACTGCCGGAGTTACTAATAGCGACGTCCCCTACCCTAGGTGAAGTATCGACGGGAATACCAGCCGCTCGGGCATCATCATCCCACTGGTTAGCATTGCCGACGCCACCCCAATAGGGCATGTGCCGCCCAGAAGCCGCCACACGGAAGGCCGTGTAGCTAACGCACTCACGATTATACATTCCCCAGTCATCTATGACAGTGTCTTGACCGATTTCGCACCATTTAGCAGGATAACCGCCGCCACAGGCCGGACCGGTGCCGGCGTTGCCTATAAAGCGAGCATTGGCAATAATTTGCTGGCGGCGAAGTTCCTGAATATGCGAGGAATTGGCAGCAATTTGACTGTTGTAAGCATCCTGCTGGCCTTGATTGTACGCCAGTAATCGGCTTTGCTCGCTTTGCGCAGCACCGAGTTGGTCATTTTGCTGCTTTTGGCTGGCTACTAGCTGATCTATCTCGGTTTTTTGCTGCTTTAACTTTTCCTGTAAAGCGCTAATCTCGGTTATAGATGCATCGAGTTGCTTTTGGACAGCTGTACGGTATTCTTCTTTGTCGACATATTCGCTCAAGTCTTTACTGGTAGCTAACTGCTCAATGGTAGAGGTTTGGCCGTCAAGATACATGGCTTTTATGGTGGCTGCAATGGAAACTTTCTTTTGATCAATTTGGGCTTGATTGGCAACAATCTCGCCTTGGATCCGTACCTGCTCTGCACTGTTAGCGGCAATTTGGGCTTGGACGGCGGCAATTTGGGCATTGAGCTGATCGATGGCAGCCTGGAAGCTACTAGCTTGAGAAAGAAGGCTATTTAAGGAGTTGCTGGCGTCATTATTTTGGGCATTGAGCTGGTTTATCTGATCATCATAAATATCGGCGTGTGCGACTGTGGCAACACCGAAGGAGGCGATGACTAAAAGGGCCATTAAAGCGGCCTTGAAGCGGTAAGGAGTAAATTTGTTTGTTGTTTTTGTTTGCATAGTTTTTGTTTGGTTTATGCGTGACTTAAATATAGCATGTTGCATAGTTTTTGTAAATTACCCTCCCCGGCGCGCTAGATTGTTTGAAAGAAAATATTTGTTTACAAAAAATGAAAGGAGTACGGGAGTTATGACTGAGTTATCGGGCTGTTATCTGGGATTTATTTGGATTTATCTGACCTTGAATTTGAGGTACCGTCTGGTAGCAATAACGGAAGAGACAGTGCCTATTAGTATACCGACTGCCAACTGCATGGTCAAAAGTTTCCAAAAATTAGCGGCAAAGTATTCACTGGCATAGCCGATATCAAGCAGGCCAAGGCTGCTGGCTTGGAGCGCATTACTACTGGTAAGAAACGCTGAATTAATAATGAGCAATGACACTACCGCCGACAAAATACCGTAAATAATGCTCTCAACTACAAACGGTCCTCTAATGTAAGAAGTCTTAGCTCCCAGTAGGCGCATGATGGTTATTTCATCGCGCCGATTAAAGATGGCCATTTGGATAGTATTAAAGATAATCAGCGCACAAATAACGGTGAACACAGCTACGGCCACCACGCCGATGCGTCGGAGGACGTTGGTGGCATGCGTAATGTTATCGATAGCTTCTTTACGGTCCCCTGAGTAGCTCGGCTGGTCGGACTGCAACGCGGCATTAGCCGGCTTGTTTAAAAAAGTGATGATATTACCGATCTTATTTAGATCGGTCGGCTTTACTAAGATGGTAGCTGGAATTGGATTAGTAGTTTTGCTAACGGCTGACAGCAAGCTTTCCTTATTGTCGCTTTGCTGAATATAACGATCGAGCGCGGCTTGCTTGGAAAAGTAACGAACATCCCGCGCATTTGGGAGAGCTTTTATTTGGGCTACCAGGGTACTAGCCTGGGCGGGAGTAACCTCGTCTTTAAGGTAGATCGAGATATCTACCCGGTTAGTAATCTGGGTGATGGTGTTGGCAAAGGTGGCGTTGGCTATAACTGAAAATAATATAATCGTCAGCGTTACCACCATAACGGCAATGGCGGCAACACCGAGCGAAACATTGCGGATAAAGTTAACAATACCGGTGTGGATAATTCGGCCAAGGGTAATAAATCTGCGCTTCATTTTTAACTTCATAATTAAATCTTGTAGTCTGCGTTTGCCCTATCGCTCGCTACCTTGCCGTGTTGCAGCGTAACGACGCGACGCTTGAGCTTATTAACGATTTCTACGTTATGCGTAGTAAGCAGCACGGTGGTGCCGTAGCGATTAATTTTTTCGAGGACTTTTATAACGTCCCAAGCGTGCTTGGGGTCTAGGTTCCCGGTTGGCTCATCGGCAATCAGGATACGTGGCTGCCGGACAATTGCGCGGGCAATGGCTACGCGCTGGCGCTCCCCACCGGAGAGCTCCTGTGGCATCCGCTTTTCTTTGCCGGTGAGATTAACAATATCGAGCACTTTTGGAACAGTGTGTTTAATTTCTTTTTTGGAAACCCCAACGATTTCTAGGGCAAAGGCTACGTTTTCGAAGACGTTTTTATTTGGTAGTAATTTAAAGTCCTGGAACACAACGCCAATCTTGCGGCGCAGTAGTGGGATATCCTTGTCCTTAAGCTTGTCGTAATCGATACCACCAATGATAATTTTGCCACTAGTGGGCCGTTCCTCTCTGGTGAGAAGCCTGAGGAGTGTTGTTTTGCCGGCGCCGCTCTGCCCCACCACAATTACAAACTCTTTTGGTTCTACGTGCAGGCTTATGCGGTCAAGCGAAGGGCCAAGTGCCTTATTATATGTTTTGCTTACCCGGTCAAGAAGAATCATTACCACTATTATAACAAACTATGGCCGAGCTTATGCTTAAGACAGTTTTACGAGGTGCAGCCAGGTATTGCAATTAACTATATAAAAGTTTATAATTACACTTCTATGGCACGTGTACCTCGACCCTGGAATCGAACTAGAACGAGTATTGAGTCTGAAATTGACCTCTATGGCAACGGTCGGCCCCTGACTTCGCGTCAGCTTGAATGGCTCGATCAAGCAGAGCAAGACTTAGTAACCGACTCTGCATTAGGAGCCGCAGCTCTTACATTTGAAGCGGAAACTAATAAACACATAATCAGGGCTGGGGCCAAACAAGCTCGTCACGAGAGACGTCAGCGGCAAATCAAAAAAGTGGCACCCTGTTTAGCAATTGCGGGCATACTTGCACTGACGGGAGGCGTCAAGGTTGGAGATGATGTGTACCATCGGCACAAGGAGGGCCAAGCTGCAGATGCTAAGGACCGTCTCACTAGAAGCTTCCAAAAATTAGCGACTGACGATGGTTTTACTCCGGTTGCTGGATCTTTTAGGTATGACCTGGATTTCGCACATCCAGTTGTGTTTGTGCAGCAACTTCCAGGCTGCACAGTTGCGCTTACTGCCGACCCCGTTGAAAAGCATTTTGCTAGTGGCAGAAAGCCAGAATCAGACATAGAAACATACTATACGATACCGAATGGTGATGCCAAGGCACTCGAATTTACTAACCGCCAGGAGCTTACTCCTAAAGACGGTACGATGATCTGCGCCGACCTGGCGGAAAGAGGCGCTATTATAACTGTCGCTAACTAGTCATCGTATGTTCTAGGTAGGCCTCAATGAGGCCGTCGAGGCCGCCATCTAGTACAGCCTCCGGATCCGATGTTTCGTAGCGGGTACGCAAATCTTTTACTTGTTTATACGGATGCAGCACGTAGCTACGGATTTGATTACCCCACTCGGCCGATTGATTCGGACCCTTAAGCTCACCGAGCTGCTCTTTATGTTGCTCAAGTTGTAGCTGGGCCAACCGGGACCTAAGTATTGTCATGGCCGTTTCGCGGTTTTGTAGCTGGCTGCGTTCGTTCTGAATGGCTACCACGATATTTGTGGGTACATGGGTTATCCGAACAGCCGAGTCAGTGGTATTTACAGACTGGCCACCATGACCGCCAGAGCGGTAGACATCTATTTTTAATTCCTTTTCGTCAATTTCGAGATCATCAGGCTTATCTATTTTGGGCATGACTTCTACCTTAGCAAAACTAGTTTGCCGTAAATTATCTGAGTTAAACGGGCTGAGGCGGACTAAACGATGCACGCCGTGTTCGGATTTGAGCTTACCGTAGGCATAATTGCCGCTGATCGCGAGGGTGACGCTCTTAATGCCGGCCTCTTCGCCGGCGGACTCATCAACAACGCTACATTTCCATTTATTTTTTTCGCAGTAGCGAATATACATCCGGAGTAACATGCTGGCCCAGTCTTGGGCATCGGTGCCGCCTGCCCCGGCATGGATACTAAGAATTGCATCGCTGGTATCGTAGGGACCGGCAAAGCGTAGTAATTTACGGATAGCCTGGTACTCCTGCTGCCAGGCATCGTATTGCTCAGCAAGTTCAGCCTGCATCTCGGTGTCATCAAGCGCAGCTAATTCTTGTAGCTCACGTAGCTTATCATCGAGTTGCTGCCAAGGGCTTATGCGAGCGTCGAGCTTAGCAAGCTCTTGCATGTGCGATTGTGCGCTGTCGGGTGTTTGCCAAAAATCCGGTTGCTCACTGGCACTCCGTAGTACGGAGAGTTCTTGCAGTAAACGTGCGTAATCTATCTGCACAAGAAGATCATCAAATTTGGAGCGCGTCTGCGCGAGCTGGTTACGTAGTTCTTCCATCTGTTATATTGTACCCTGCTGATGGCGTTTACGCTGCAAAAGCTGCCGTAGAATCTATCCCTTAGATACAAAACTGTTCAAAATATTGGATTCGTAATAGGTTCGGTTCTTGACCCAGTCCTTTTCGGCAACCTGCAGCAATACGATATAGGTGTGCTTGCCACCGTAGGCATAAAAGCCCTGCTGATGCGTTACACCGGTAATGCCGCTGGCTTTGGTTGGCTGACAATCAATCGCAAAACTTACTTTGGCTGCGTAGGCCGGATCGCTGTAGTCGTAAAAAGTTTTTAGTGCAGCACTATTAGTGCAGCCGTGTTTAATCTCATCGGTGGCCGAACTTAACTGGCTTTCAAAAGCCTGTTTATTAGTGGGGTCAGTCAGGTAGAGCTTAAAGTCGCTCAGCGCCACGGAGTTTTTAGTGGAGTCAATAATGGCAAAATAGCCTTTTGCTGTATGGTGTGCACTGTTGTAGCCAGTCCCGTAAACGGTGACCTTATAATCACTGGTGCTCGTACTTGTTTCGGCGTCTAAGCCTATACTTTTATTTGTATAATCTTCCCATGCGCTCGGATAATTAATGGTATAGCCATCAGTTGATCGGGTCTTAACATCACTGGCTTTATATGTAGGCGTTTTGGCGCCGCCGAGTGCAACGCTAAGAATGATGCTGAGAACGATTAATAATACAAGGACTATACCTGCTATTAGTAGTATCTTTTTGAGTTTACTGCCGGACTTTGTGGGCTGAGCAGTAGCTTGGGCGTAACTAGGCTGTACGCCGTATGGGGCCGGGTTGGGTGCCGGGCTGCCTACAATTGGCTGCGGGATTTGTGATTGAGGAGGTGTATAAAATTGGGGCTGGGGTGGTACCGGGGGCTGCACCTGGGGTTGGGGTTGCTCAAAAATCTGGGCTGGAGCAAACATAGGCTGCGAGGGTGCTTGGGACTCTGGTGGTGAAACTTCTTGAGGCTGCGGATAATACGCCGGCTGGCTGGGCTGTTGCAGCGGTGGTAGCGGAGCTTGTTGGAGCGGCTGTACAGGAGGATTAGCGTTTATGGGCGCATACGGTTGCTGTGCAGCCGAAGGCTCGGGTTGAGCAGGTTGCGGCTGCGGTTGGTAGGGATTTTCTTGTGGGGGCATTTTTGTTTTCTTTTCCTTGTTACGTCAATAATACCACAGGCGTGATATGGGCTCTGCTTAAATAGGCGTTATTTCCACAGATCTTTAATTTGGGTATGCAGATCCGCGGCAAAATCGTCACCACAATTACCTAGTACTCCGAAGCCCCAAATTTTTTGGTCAAACATGGCTTTAGCCACCGTAATAATCTCTTCCTTGGTCACCGCCTTAATGCGAGCCGGTACATCGTAATAGCTGTCGATAACTTCGTCAAAGAAGTAACGGCTGGCATAACCGGCAGCCGTGCCGCCCACTGTTTGGGCACTTCGCTGGAAGCGTCCTAAGGCATACTGCTTGGTAGCGGCAATCTCTGACTGTTTAATTTTTCCGGCTAGCACCTTTTCGAGTTCTTTGGTAACAATATAGAGCAGCGCCGGCGCGTTTTTTTCGGAAACCTGGGCCCCAAACCACCAGTTACTGGCATCGCGCGTTTGACTTAGGCCGGAACTCATACCGTAGACGAGTCCACGCTCTCGGGCAGTACCAAGAATTTTTGAGTAAAGGGTTTCGGTAAGCATGGTGTTAAGCAGGTTAAGGGCATCCGTTTCGGGGTCGGTGAGCCGCTGATTCATAAAAGTATCAATATAGAAATACAGGTTTTCTACGGTATCGTTAGATACATAGACAGGCTTTTCGAGGAACTGGGGAGTTTCTGCCGGCAAAGCAAACCGCTCGCCCTGCTCTGGCAGCGCCATACTGGTAAACAATTTCTCAATTGCTTCGCGGCGAGAGCTGGTTATATTGCCGGCAATAACAAACCGCATATTCCCGGCATGGTGGGTGCGCTGATAGTGCTCCCGGACATCGGCAATTTTTACGTTGGACATTAGTTCTAAGCGTTCGGCATCAGTTTTTGCTATTAAGCCAAGGGCTTGGCGCATTTCTAAGCTCAAGCGACGGAAGTGATTATTGCTTCTGGCGGCCATCTCTTCTTTGACGTTGCCATATTCGGCTGCAAACTCTTCTTCTAAAAATAGTGGCTTGGAAATAGCGACCAGGAGCAGCTCGAGCACGCGCTTCCACTCAAAATCGGCACACTCAGCTTCGTAGGTGATGTCGTATACACCAGTGGTGGCGTTGCTATAGGCACCATTCTTTTCCAGTTCGGCTTGGAAGTCACGGGCCCGGGGGTGGAGATCATTGGCACCAAGCAGCACATGCTCCATGAGGTGAGGCACCTCCCAAATAAGTGGATCTACTAGGTATTCGCCAGCTCTAAAATTAATATCAAAGGTCATGACCGAGGCCTGTGGCACGTGTATTAAGAGCCCTTTAGCGCCGGTGGCTAGGGTGATTTCGGTTACGGTATGCTTCATAACCGAATAATTACTTTTTTCTCCGTTTGGCCGCAGTTTTGCGCTTGCGTTCAACTTTGCGCGTCTTTTTGATGACGGTGGCCTGCTTTTTCTTGGCAACTGGGGCTTTTTGCTCGGCAAAGTCAGAAGCATCAAACTCAACTTCGCTGTTTACTATCTGATTAGCGTTACTGACTGAGCTGCGGGCGGCGCGCGTCAGCTCGGTTTCGGTAGCACGGTTAAGATCTTCGGGATCGATTGGCTGCGCGTTAAAGAGCGCCCGGACAGCTTGGTTGCGCAGCGTGAGCTGCATGTCTTCGAACAGCATTTGGCCGCGACGACGGTATTCAACTAAGGGGTCCTGTTGGCCAACGCTCATCCAGTGGATACCTTCTCGGAGGTGATCCATATTTTCAAGGTGTTGCATCCAAAGGTCATCCAAAATTTGCAGGTAAATATCCCGCTCAACTTTGCGCATGATTTCCGGCGTAAAGGCCGCTTCGCGGCTGCTGTAGAGTTCCTGCGCTTCGGTAAGGAGCACTTTTTCGAACTTGGTAGCATCGGTATCAAACAAACGATCTAGGGTTGCTTCGTCGAATGGCAGCACGTCACGAATTAAATCTTCGAATTTATCAGTGGTTGCGAGCGGTGAACGCACCAGGGCGTGTACTTCGTCGTCAATCAGGATTTTGATACGCTTGCTAATGTCGGTAGAACGCAAAACCTCGCGGCGCATGGCGTAAATTGCCTTACGATGGCGATTCATAACATCGTCGTACTGAACAACTGTTTTACGTTGGTCAAAGTGGTAGCCCTCAACCTTTTTCTGGGCACCTTCGAGTGACTTACTAATAAGTCGGTTTTCGATTGGCACTTCGTCGTCCACACTTAGGCGAGTCATAATTTTGCTAATCCGGTCACCGCCAAAGATACGCATTAGGTCGTCCTCGGTACTAACAAAGAACTGGGTAACACCGGGGTCACCCTGGCGACCGGAGCGGCCACGGAGTTGGTTATCAATGCGGCGAGACTCGTGGCGCTCACTACCGAGCACAAATAGTCCGCCCAGCTCCTTGGTTTCCTCGTCGAGGACAATATCAGTACCACGACCGGCGATGTTGGTTGCCAGCGTAACGGCGCCCTTTTGACCGGCTTTGGCCACGATGGCGGCCTCGCGTTCGTTGTTTTTGGCATTAAGTACAGCGTGCGGCACACCGGCTTTGGTGAGCAGCTTACCGAGCGTTTCATTCTTTTCGATAGAGACGGTACCAATTAGGACTGGCTGCCCCTTGGCATTGAGCGATTTAACTTCCTTAATGATGGCTTTAAACTTACCCTTTTCGGTGCGGTAAATGCGGTCAGTGAGGTCCTTACGGGCAATGGTACGGTTAGAAGGAATTTCCACGACGTCTAGCTTGTAAATTTGATGAAATTCCTCGGCTTCCGTAAGTGCCGTACCGGTCATTCCGCCAAGTTTTTCGTAGAGGCGGAAGTAGTTCTGGAAGGAAATGGTAGCCAGCGTCATGCTTTCTTGCTGGACTTCAACCCCTTCCTTAGCTTCGATGGCTTGGTGTAAACCTTCGTTGTAGCGGCGTCCAGCCAGTAAACGGCCGGTGAATTCATCAACAATTACGACTTCACCCTCGCCGGTTACCACGTAATCTTTGTCACGGGTAAATAGGGCGTGGGCCCGCAGTGCCTGCTGTAGGTGGTAGATAGTCCGAATATTGTTTGAACCGTAAAGATTATCGATACCGAGTATTTTTTCTACCTTTTCGACACCGTCATCAGTCAAGATAACGGTTTTTCGCTTTTCGTCAGTTTCAAAGTGCTTGTCTTTTTTAAGCTGGCGAACAACTTTAGAAAATTGGTCATAGGCAGTGCCGCTGGTAACGCTTGGGGCGCTAATAATTAGCGGCGTCCGGGCTTCGTCCACCAGTATGGAGTCAACTTCGTCCACAATGGCAAAGTGGAGGTCACGCTGACGCAATTGATCCTCTTCGCGGACCATGTTGTCGCGCAGGTAGTCAAAGCCGTATTCGTTATTGGTGCCATAGGTGATATCGGCGGCGTAGGATTCTTGGCGAGTGCACGGCTTTAGGTGTTTGAGCCGCTCATCGTCGTGATCTTTGTTGATAAAGTTTGGGTCGTAAATAAAGCTACGCTCACCAAGGATGACACCAGTGGTCATGCCCATGTAGTCGTAGACCTCGCCCATCCAGCCGGCATCACGCTGCGCCAGGTAATCATTTACTGTTACCACGTGGACACCCTTTTCGGTGAGTGCATTTAAGTAGACTGGAGCAGTCGCCACCAAGGTTTTACCTTCTCCAGTCTTCATTTCGGCAACATTGCCCTCGTGAAGCACCATGCCGCCAATAAGCTGTACGTCGAAGTGCCTCAGACCAATTGAGCGGTGGGCCGCCTCGCGGATAACCGCAAAGGCATCAGGCAAAATGGCGTCAAGGGATTCTTTTTTAAGACGCTTTTTAAGCTCGGCCGTTTGTGACTTAAGGTCTGTGTCTGATAATTTCTTATACTTATCAGCTAGTGCATTAACAGCGACTACTCGCTTGCGCAAACGCTTAACGGTTTTGGCCTGTGGATCACCCAGTACTTTTTTCAAGACAATATTCATCAGTGGTGCTCTTCCCTCTTTACCAGTTTTTAGAAACTCAACAAATTATACGCCTATTATAGCCGTTATTTATCTATAAAGCGACCACTGATGTATCTTATACTTCAGGAACAGGTTGCTGACGCGGATTACGCGCAAAACGAGCGAACAACCGACGGTGCATTTTACCGCTTTGGTGCTGGTCTTTGTACTTCTGAAGGCGTTGCTTTAACTTTGCCTCAACAATGTCAACGGCGGCAAACATATTCATGGTACTCTCGGTAATGTTAATAGTGTCACCGGGAAGGTAGAGCGTTACTTCGCAAATGGCGTGTTTCTTATTTTTGGCCTTATCTTCTTTGAGCTGTACTTCGATGTGGGCGCTTGCCCGACTTGCCGGGGACAGATATTTATCAAGGTTACCAATTTTTTTTGTGACGTACTTACGCAAGTTTTCGTCGATGTCCATGTGAACGCCACGTATTTCAAATTTTTTAAGCATCGGGAATGCCTCCTTTTAGTTTATGCTCGCTTGGCTTACAAGAAACTACTTCTAGTATACGCCTCTGCGCTGCTAGCAAGTGGAAGAATTATTGCTGACTAAAGAGAAGTTCGTCCGCCCATGTAGGGACGAAGAACGGCTGGGATAGTTATGCTACCGTCGGCTGTTTGGTAATTTTCCATGATGGCAGCCATTATTCGGCCGAGCGCAAAGGCAGTTGCATCGTTGGTGTGCACGAGCTCTGTTTCGCCACTGTTCCGCTTGATTCTAATCTTAAGATCACGGGCTTGATAGTCCGTCATATAGTCTGCGGTGTGTGTCTCTCGATAGGCATCTTGGGCTGGGAACCACGTTTCTATATCCACTCCAACAGCATTTGGCTTGCCAATGTCGGCCGTGCATTTTTGTAGCAGCTGGTATGGGAGCTCTATCTGCTGCACTAGATACTCTTGGATCGCAACCATCAGGAGATGCTCATCATGTCCGGTCTCGGGAGTACTGAATACTTCCATTTCGAGTTTATCGAACTGATGCATACGGAAGATACCTTCAGTATCTTTGCCGTACGTGCCGGCTTCACGACGAAAACTCGTACTGTAGCCAATGTAACGAATCGGGAATACATCTTCTGGCAGCACTTCGTTCCAGTACATAGTACAAAGGGTGTGTTCAGCACTGGCATTGAGCCATAGATCATCCTGGTCCAGCTTGTACGTCACTTCTTCGGCATTCAAACGCGCACTGGCGATATATGGTTCCGTGCGAAGCATGGCAGGCGGTAATATGGGGCGAAATGGTTTGCTGCTGACCGATAAATTATTTTTAGTGATCAACATCTGGATGATGGATTCATCGCCAAGCGTTTGCATAACAAACTGTATAATTGCAAATTGTAGTAATACTAAATCACCTTTGAGATAGGCAAAACGGCTGCCGGCAATTTTGGCGGCTCGCTCTTTGTCTATCAAATCTTTTGGTTCAGCCAGCTCGTGATGGTGTTTTGGGGTAAAATTAAAAGCCGGCTTGTCACCCATCTGCTTAGAAACGACATTCTCATCCTCGGTCTTGCCGAGTGGCACGTTATCTAAGGGCATATTTGGTATGGCCTTAAGCAAGGGATAAAATTTTTCTTCTATGCTCGTAACGTCGGCCTCGAGGATTGCCAGCTCTTCTTTGAGCTGTTTGCCGTTGGCAATCTGCTCTTCGCTCGGCCTGCTGGCCTTGAGACTGTTAGCCTGTTCATTGCGGCGGCGACGCAATTCTTCTATTTGGGTTAGGCGGGTTTTGCGTTCGCCATCCAGTTCTAATAATTGGCGCACATCAACCTGGTAGCCCTTTTGGGCGGATTTTTCGGTCACGAAGTCGGGATTGTCCCGAATAAATTGAATATCTAACATGCGACTAGTATACAACAGATGGCGGGGTGATGTTCCGGATTCTAATTATCAACTAATGGCCTCTTACTTGGAGCCACGCCCGGTACATGCCATACAACAGCGGCAGGATAACAGCCAAAATTATCGCGGCATAGCTTACTTGACTGCCTTGTTTAAGCATAGGTTGCGAATTGGCTGGTTGGTCATCTAGGATCAATTGCATACCCCAGCTAAATGAACGGTGGTTAAACTCACTGAGCAAGGCTGCTCCAAACGCGTATAGCGCCGTTAAATCTTTTTCTGTGAATAAGTCTCCATAACCAATAATAAATAGGTCAGTCCCCTTTATTTCGACACTGTAGCCATGATCACCTTGCAATAAGGTCTGCATCATATCAGGTGTAACTATTGATAGCGCATCAGTTGGCGTCCCGTCCACTACATACAGCTTAAAATGTTCATCAAAATTACCTTCAAGACTAACCACCTGATCCATACTGTATGGGCCGCCGACTACGCTATTAGCTAGATAGAGGTGCGGATAAGACGCAGAATTAGTAAGGTGCAGAATAGTATAGTCATAATTACCCTTTCCGTCTTTAAAACGAAGGAAAGATAACTCGCTCGGAATTCCGGCCATTGGTATATTGTAGGCCCGATAATCGAATGGCGTACCTCCTATTGCAGGGGGCGCCAGGCCTTTGGCAGTAGTTGCCGAAGGAGCAAGGTTATTAATTCGACCAAAATCAGTAATAGTCTTTATTCTAAAACGCCCGCGCACGAGTGTTGCAACGATTATTGAACCTATGAATGCCGTAAGAACTAAGGTGTATTCGAGACCTACGGGGATGTGCCGCCACAGCAAGATTGGCCAGAACGGGAGTAACACGAGCGCATAGATTACGGAGTAGGCCCCCGCAGAAGGTTTTTTCTTTTGTAGTGGCGAAAAGTCGAGCGGTTTCATTGTTATAACTTTGTAATACCGGTTACTCTCAGCACCTGGTCAATGACGGCGTCGGGGATTTGCAGTGACCTAACTTCCTGAACGGTATCTTCGGGACTGCAACAGCTACCACACCGGTAATTACGCTGCGGATCAAATAGCATGGCATCAACTAAGTCACAGGCGGCCAGGGTGTGAGCTAAGCGAGGAGTATCTGGGGCTAAACCATCTGCTTCCGGCAAGGATATAATACCGGCCTGCATACCATAGGCCGGACGACCGTTTCCCTGAAAAGCATGGTGGTATCCAATTGCCTGGACAACATTAGGGCCAAAGCCCTGATGCTGGGCAATTGCGGCGCCGATACGGGGATGCAGTCGTAATAAGTCATAAAGCTCTGGATTGTCGGCAATACTGTTATAGCTCTTAACTGCCAGTTGAACCACACGCGACCCTTTGCCAATATCGTGTAAGATGCCGGCGACACCCCCGATGAAGGCTTCGGCAGGGTCCGCTCCGGAGGCTAGCATAGTTCCAATAACCAGCCCACTCACCCGCTCACAGTGCTCATACGTTGGCTCGTCAATATTGCGGAGACGACCAGCCAGGTTACGCACTTGGGGATCCGCTACCACGCTCATAAGCACTGTTCGCTGCAGCTGAGCCACGTCAAAATCCAGATCCAAGATGGGCTCAACCCTCGCCTCTAAGGATTCTACGGGTGGGCATTCAACTGCATGGTAGTATGCCATAGCTATTTTTGAAGTGCCTTTAGGGTTAGTTCGGTACGCGAGCGCGCATAACTACAGTAGTCGCAGGGGCCACCCATAGCTGCATTGCCAATTGGTGGCATGTCATCGCTGTCCATGCAGGCCTTCATGCGGCCGAGCGTCGGCTCTACCCAGGCATCGCTACCCTTGTAAGGGATGACTTTTGTGCGGAAATCAAGGCGATCGTTAAAGCCGTCTAGGTCCATGCGGCCATTGGTGTAGACAAAATAGCCCGTATCGCTCACCGGGAGGCCGTTCTGGCGTAGTAACCACTGGTAGACCTCTATCTGCCGCTTGTAGCTGATTTGCCAGTCACTATCAATACTGACTTCCCTGTCCTTGGCGGTGGCTTTGTAGTCAACAACACTGACATTACCAGCCGGATCAACCCAGAGGTCATCCACGGCGCCAAAAACGTGTAGATTAGTAGGCTCGTGCACGGCAATTACACCAACAAAATTTTCTCTCCAGGTATTTAGTTGGTCATGTTCAAATGGAATAGCATCAATGCTGTATTCCACCATAATAGGGTGCGGCTTTTTTTGTGCTCGATAGCTATCAAACTCTTTTTTGAACAGTTCGTCTATGGCTTTATTGATATTGAAGGGCGGGCTGCTGGGACGAGTAATTTTTTTGCGCACATCCAGCCAAAAACAGCGTGGACACTGCATAAACAGCTCAATTTTGGACCGAGATACCTTAAACGGTGCTGCTTGGCCTGGCACATACGGTGCAGAACGTTCCCTGAAGTAAGAATTTGCCATTACCTACATTGTAGCAAGCTATTTGAGTTTCAGTACCGCTAATGTTTCGATATGAGGAGTTTTTGGGAAAAAGTTATACACCTCAAACAGCTCTATGCTGTATGACGCTTGTAACAGGGCCAAATCCCTGGCCTGCGTAGCTGGGTTACAGCTAAGATAAATAAGCTGGGACGGCCGAGTGGCCAGGATTTGAGACACCACCTTGTGGTGTAATCCGGCACGGGGAGGATCAACTATTAGCGTGCAGCCCGGCGTAATATAGTCTAGGGCCGTCTCGGCAGTGGCCTCTACTACTTTAATGTCTTGGTCTCCGACGTTTTGGCGAGCCATGGCGACTGCCGCGGCGTCGGTTTCTACCAGTGCGGTAGTGCCCTTTACTGACAGCCCGATTGAACCTACGCCGCTATAAAAGTCTATAACATCATTTTTGGTATCGATAACACTATTAATGCGCTCAACTACTCTGCGGAAGACGGGCAGATTGGCTTGAAAGAAGCCAATTGGGTCGTAACTGAGCGTGGCATCGAGGATTTTGTCACTGAGCGTTGTATCGCCAAGCTCATAGAGCAACTGCGTTGGTACCGAGGCTGGACTTTTTGGGTTTGAATGATACACCCGTAAGCCTTTTAGCTCCGGTGGCAGCGTTAGCTGAGAAAACTTGGGTAGCTTAGTAAAAAGTGCGCCGACCGCTTTACCGTTTTCGCTGGTACGAACCATGATAGTTTTTAGGTCGCCAGCACGGGTATTGAGGTCGCTGAGCTGCTTAGCAATAGCATTGGCGGCAGCGTCGATAGCGGGCAAGGCAAGCTTACTGCCACTAACGATTTGCTTGCCGTGGCTGCCCCGTTGGTGCAAAGCCAAGTGCAAGCCCTCATCATCACCCCAAAATGAGTATTCCATTTTATTACGATACTGCCACTCCTGATCGCCGTGGATAGTCTCGGGCATAGCTGGTAAGACTACCTTTTCGTGACCGAATAACTCTTCTACGATGGCTTTTTTGTGTTGGTTCTCTGCTGCAAAACTCATAATTTGCCACGGACTGGTAGACAGGTAGTTCTCTTCTTGGGGTGCAATACGTTCCGCTGACGGTTTAGTAATTTGCTCGGCAATTGCTTCGGCGTAGGACCGCTTAGCTTTTATGATGCGGACCTGTACGGTTTCACCCGGCAGCGCGTTCCACACAAACACTCTACGGCCATCCGGCAGCGTACCAAGCCCCTGGCCGCCGTGCACTAGTTTTTCTATTGTAACCTCATGCGTTACATCTTGAATATCGGTATTTTTTTGCATCTAAGTATTGTAACAGCTAATCGCTATTACGCCTGAGGAGTTGGTCCGGGCTGCGAGGGTGTAATCACCACAGGCACCTGTTGCGCCGGATAAACTGGCTGAGCTGGGGCTGGCGGCTGGGGTGGCTGTGCATAGACCGGTGGTTGGACGGAGGACTGCGGCTGGGATTGTGGCTGAGCTGGGGGTGCATACTGAGGTTGAACTGCCTGCTGGGGCTGTGGAGGCTGAGGGGCGCCATAATTGTGAACTACGTAACCGTTTGGCCCTGGCGCGCCACCGGGCATTGCCGGTTGGTAGGCTTGGTAAACCTTGTGGTGTCCGTGTTGACGAACGATTACAAAGACGGCCACACCGATGGCAATAATAGCTACTACCACGCCTACCATCAGGACGGCAATTGGGAAGTCTTTAACATCTTTACCGGCTGCAATCGCTTTTTGTGACGAGGCGATGTAGCTACTAACCAGACGTTGTGATGGATAGGCGGCTTTTACTTGGTCGAAATCTTTGAGGGCCTTCGAATAGTGGTTAGTAGCGTAGGCATTAAGGCCCTTTTCCCAGCTAGTCCGAGTGGTACTCTCGGCATTAATTTTGATACCCTTGCTGCTCGCCAGGGCCTGAACGTCGGCAATATCACGAATATAACTCTTGGCCGCATTGCCATCCGAACCATCACCAAGGCGATAGGTCAGCAGACCGATAACATTGCCGTCTTCGTCAATGGCCGGGCCACCGCTGTTGCCATGGGAAGCGTCGACGTCAGACTGGTAGAGGTTGCCCTTGCCGCCGGCGGCCTTACGGATAGAACTAATTGATCCATTGGTAACTGAGATACTCAGTTTAGTATTGTCGGTTAGGTTGTTGTCGGCATCGCCTGGGAAGCCGGCGACAATAATTTTTTGATCTTGACGGGCGGCCGTAGTCGCTAGGCTGATAGTAGGCGCATTGTGCAGGTTTACCTTAATAATGGCGACATCGCTCGAGCTAAAACCCTTGGTAGGATCGGCTACTGATTCATACAGATCTTTAGCCTGATAGTTGACGCCAACTACCTTAGCCAATTTGAGCGAAGACGATTCGGTGCTGAATTTTGTTAAGTCAAGATCTTTGGTAATGGTTGTTAAGTCCGGGGCGTCATCACCGATAGCTACCATAATCACTTGTTGCTCATCTGCAATGTTCAAATTAGCGTCGGGAATGTCATACACCTTAGCAATCACCGAGGCCAGCACGGCGGGGTCGCTGAGAACTTGGTTAACCTGGGCATCATTCATGCCGGCCACTTGCGCCAAAAAGCTAGCCAAGACGGTGTCGTCTGATAGGAGCAGTTTTACCAGGGCGTCCTGGGCTGTGTAGGAGACTACGTGCCCGTTGGTAGCAATGTAACCGTCGCTGGTCATAATAAAGCCGCTCCCCGAAGAGCCGTCACAGCCGCCACCACCCAGGTTCTGATCAAAGAATACCAGCGTGCCACAGGTAATGTTATAGATTTTTACGACTGCCGGGCTGTAAGCATCCGAGAGGTATCGTGAGTCCACGCTCGCAACGTCAGCGGCACTCGCCTTTGGAAATAGTAGCTTAGACAGGTCGATGTTAGCTCCCTGGACACTCTGGTCGCCACTAATAGTTAGGCTGTCAAAAATACTATTAAATGCTGCCGGAATATTGGACGATCCGACCAGGCCCTGCATCTTAACTGCAAAAGCCCTGCCCTGGCTGACCCCCGTCCAGACAACTGCATAACTGGTGCCGCCATTAAATTTTGGCGTGTACTGATAAACAGTTTTTTGTACCGGCACTGTCGAGAGGGTTGATGGGGTACTACTGAGCACACTTACATCGAGCTCACTCGTGGAAGTAACCGGGAATAATTGGGCGGCAACCTGGGCGGCGCTCAAGCTGCTATTAACAGGGTTCTGACGGGCAAGCGTATAGGCTGCGGGGCTAGGATTAACCTGCACACTAAACTGCGAGGCTGCCTGGATACGCGGGATGGTGCCATCTTTAGGCTTGGCAGTTGCAAGCGATAATGCCTGCCCGGTGCGTAACTGTTCCTGCGGAGCAGCTTTTGCAGCCCCCGATGCATCGAGCATGGTTGCCGAAACATCAAAAGCGTTGGCATCGACGGTAAATGAGTAGCCGTAGCTAGAACGTACTACCGACACGCTACTACCAGTAACACGTGGCGTATCGCTGACTGGCGGTGCACCTGGCTGCGTGCGGCCAATCATAATACCCGTTTGTAAGGCCAGCGCAATTAATATAAACACCGCTATCATGAGCGAAGTTATTTGGCGCTTACGATAGGCGCGGCTATGACGGGCTCTTAGAACTATTGGCTTATTGCGATGACGTCGATGCTTAGTTACTGTTACTGGCGCAGCTGCTTTTGGCACGTGTTTTACCAGTGCTGCCCCAGCTTCAACTTTTTTAGCGCTTTTTTTTGGTCTTTTGATCCCACCGGATGCCATGCTCACTCCATGAATTGTCGTATGTTAGCATAAGCATAACGTCTTTATTGCGTATGAGCAACTAAATTATGGCTGGGCGTTAGTTTTGGCGATTTCGCTCCTAAGCTCACGACTAGTGCTCACCACAGCATAGGGTTTAGCAGCGCGCAGGCGCATAGGATTAGCAAAACCCCAAGTTACGGCTATACAATCAATATTCACCGATTGAGATGCCTTGACGTCGCGCGTCTCATCGCCTATGTATACGCATTCCTCCGCATTCAGATGGTGCTTAGCAATGAGCTTTCGCAGCGCCGGCCCCTTGCCGAACAATCCAACCTCGCCATAAATGTCTTCAAAATATTCTTCTAGGTCGTGCTTAAGTAAAAATGAGCGAATAGTTGGTTCAATATTTGAGCTAAGAATCATCATGCGGTAGCCCTGTCCGTTGAGCTCTCGGATGAGTGGCGGAATATCACTGAATGGCCGTACGCTATCGAGCTGCTTACGCATCTGACGACGACCCTTATAGAGCAAGAACGGCAAGCGCCAGGCAGCCACGCCAACTTCGCGGGCAATTGATGGCATAGACATGTAACGAAAAGCTTGGCGCTCTTCCAGGCTATACGTCCGGCCATTGCCGGCATTTACTAAAAAGCCGAAGACAAATTCAAAGCTATCGGCGATAGTACCGTCGAAATCAAATAAGAGGGTCTTCATTACATCTAGTGTACAACATAATCATAATGAGACGTGCTAGCTATAAACCGATATACTGTATGTATGAATGAAGTCGCTACACTTGCCGGAGGATGCTACTGGTGCCTTGAGGCGTTTTATCAGCGCGTACGAGGCATATCTGAGGTTGTTTCAGGTTATACCGGTGGTCAGCTTAAGAATCCTACCACCGAACAAGTATACGCGGGAGGAACTGGGCACGCAGAAGCAGTGGAAGTTACTTATGATCCGTCAATTATCAGCTATAAGGAAATATTAGAAATTTTCTTTGTGATGCACGACCCTACCCAGTTAAATAGGCAAGGTCCAGATATTGGCGAACACTACCGATCGGCAATTTTTTATCATGATGCTGGCCAAAAAGTCATTGCCGAGGACATGATCAGCAACTTTGCTCCCGAGTTGTACGACAAACCAATTGTCACGCAGTTAAATCCCTATATTGTGCTCTGGCCTGCTGACGAGTACATGCAGAATTTCTACAATAACAACCCGAGTTCAGGCTACTGCCTAGCCGTAATTGATCCCAAAATACAGAAATTACGGCAGAAGTTTGCCGAAAAACTTATCTAGATCAGTTACCCTTCACATGTTTATTCGGTTACCTCAACGCCGTGCCAAAAGGCGACGTAGTTTGTGTAGTCTTTTTTGACCCGTTCAATACTGCCATCTTTAGCGACCGGATAAAACCAGATGGCATCCGGATTGATCTGATCGCCTATCGCCACGTTTAGATAACTGGCTTCGCCCTTCCAGTGGCAGGTAGTGTGGGTATCGCTCGGGCTGGTAAATTCGCGCTTGAGCGCATCGGGCGGAAAGTACCAGTTGCCCTCAATGTAAATTAGGTCGGCCTTATCGGCTTCGGCTATAACGGTATCATTCCAAATTGCTTTCATAGATAGTCCTCCTGTATATAGTTTAGCGCAAAGACTCGTCGGCGTCTGCCATAGAGCTAAATAAGGCTCCTACGTCTTGTCCCGAGATGGGAACATACGCATTGCTAGAAGCCTCAATCCCCACGTGATAGCGTGTGACCTCACTAGGCACAATGACCAGGAATAGGCCGGCATCAGGGTCTACCAGATGCTCCGGCCGCCTGATGCGGCGTTTAGACATTACTCGTCGCAGTCCAAGAACGTCCAGACCTTCGCAGGTGCCGGCAAGTATATGGTCGTCGGTAGATATTCTCTGGAACGAAGTATCGGAGCTAGCAGAGGTTACATACACGTACTCGGCCTCAAGGCTGATTGGGCTACCCCATATACCACCGCACATTTCGGCAGCAGTTTCGGCGTCTTCTAGCGCCCCCTTAATCTTGTTTACTTGGCCTTCTAGCCGCAGGTTAAAGAATTTTTTAGTATTTAACAGCGCCGCTAGATTATCAGACTTTTGACTTAGTATTTCTTGGCGCAAAGGCAGTGCTTCGATAACCGCGTCTACGCTGCGATACGGGACAACTACACTGGTGTCGGTAGCAGCTAGGTATACCATTTGCTCTCGGGGCTCAGTGGGCGACGAAAGCGGGTCAATTGTGGAAAAGGCGTAGGACACTACCCAGCCCTCATGACCGGGTTCGCCAAATTTGGCAATACGCATGTCTGCGCTCTTCCCTACCTGGTAATCTATATCTGTTGGGATACGACGACCGCCTGCACGCACAACCATGGCAAAGCCCCGGTAGGCACAGAGTTGATCGCTGTCCCAGTGCTGCTGCAAATCCTCTTCGGCATCTTGGCGCAGTTCGACTACGTCGTGCGTTGCAGGGTTTATAAGCGAAAATTCGCGCCGCCAGAAATTAATACGCTCAGCGAGTAAGCTATCTTGTAGTGGCTGCTCGGCCCTGTCCGGGCTCCCATCATATCGTTGGTAAGGAAGCTCGGCCATAACAGTATTAGCTATCTGCAAGGTCCTGACGACCTTGCTTTAAAAGCCGAGCTAGCCAGGTGAGCTCAGTAAACAATTTTTCCAGTGCACTTTCATAACGACCCAGGTATTCTTCTTTTATCACACCTTGTTCGTTAAAGATATCTTGAACTCGCGGAAAGTACACATCCCAGCTGACAACGATCAGCCCGGTTTCGCGGACCGCCGGCACCAGCGCCTCCACGGCACGGACGCCGCCCCAGTTACCACTGCTGGCACCGGCAAAGGCAACGGGTTTATGATTATAGGTTTGCAGCTCACTATCCAGCATGCGCTTAAGCGAGCCCGGGAAACTGTGGTTGTATTCGGGAACAACTATAAAGAATGCATCTGCTTTGGCAGTAATTGCGCTATACTTCGGGTCCTTACCTTCAGGGTCGTTTCCGTCACCAGGAAAGTTAAAGTCCTTAGGATCAACAAAAATAACTTCCACGTCAGGTAGTTGCTGGGCGTAGTCAGCTATAAACCGGGCAGCCTTAATAGATTCACGCTGTTCCCGTGTAGTGCCGGCAAGGACGGCAATGGTAATGGGTACTGGCATAGTCGCTCCTGACAGGCGTTACTTATTAGCTACACTATACGCAATTTTACGATCCGAAAGAAACAATTTATTGCTCAAGCTCGCCAATGCGTTTATGATCCAGGCCATAGTAGTGGCCTATTTCGTGCCATAGGGTGTGGCGGATTTCCTCCTGAAGGCTCTGCAGTGAAGCTGAGCGGGACTCAAGCGGGTTTTTAAAGAGCGTAATACGGTCTGGAAAGGTTGGCTCCATGCCCTGACGCTGGCTTAGTGGCGTACCCTCGTATAAACCAAGCAATGTTTGATCGTTACGTAATGCTAATTTAACTCGCTGCTCCGGTGTGGGATCGTCTTCTAGAAGGATGGCGACGTTTTTTATTTTTTTAACGTGTTCACCGGGCAAACTTACTAACGCATTATTTATAAGTTCGTGAAATGTTTGGTTGCTTACAGATAAGCTCATGGTTTTCCTTAATATATAAAGTATAGCATTAGAATTATACCCTATCCACAAAAACAAACATTTGGTATACACTAAATTATTATGGCGCAACTGTGGGTCCCCGAACAAACTCCTCCTCAGCTTGCAGATACCGTGCGCCAAGAACTCGCGTTGCAGATACAAGAAGATGGCATTGTACGTACCGCCGCGGTTGGTCTTAGCAGGTTACAAGAAACGCAAGCACCGCTGGCGCACTATGTAGATGAGTATATTTATACTCATGCCGGTAAGGACGGCCAGACATCGTCCAAAATGCTCATGAGTATTGGAGCATCATTGGCCTTTTTGGCATATGCCGAATCCGGGTTTGATACAGTCATCGATGTACAAACACTAGAGATGGCTAAGAGCATTGCTGAGTTAGACGGTATACCCGAAAGTTACGTCTGCAGCGTGCAAGAAGACGCCACACTGCGGGCATTACTAGATGAAACCCTGGCACTGACGCGTATCGGCGGCTTCAATAATGACCTCTACAGCCACGGGGTAGCTGAGATTGGCGCTGGCTGTGTGCGGTTTTTCTTGCAGCAGGTTGCTGCCTAGCGCGACGACTGTTTTTTGGATTTGTTAAAACGTATAATCCAAGGGATTACTACCATCGCTAGTTTAATCATTTTCCACATGTCTGTTGCTCCCTGCTATTACTGCTAACTTAATCCCGTTTATCGTAAACGGAAGCAGCAAACACGTCTGTAAAATAACTTATTAAGTGCTTGGTAGCTCAGGCCTCAAGTTTGAGTCGAGTGATCAGCCAGTCGCGTGGCAGGATGCTCAAAAACCAGCCGGCGCGCGGCCCGGACTGTTTGCCAATGAGGGCTTGATAGAGCGTGGCGAATAGCTCTTTAGGGGCCATGCCAGTGCTATCCTTGAACTCATAAATGGCGTTGTGGAACCAGGAACCGTCGGCGTCGGTAGGCGCGTCGGTAATTTTGGCAGCCAGGTCGGCCATAAACTGCTTCTGCACATCATTAAACTGCGTCGGATCAACCGTGTCGCTGGGGGCAAATCTGGCATCTTCTGGGGCCCGCTGCTCGAGCCAGGCCTCGATGTAGCTGAGTTCGTTGGCAATAATCTCGGCGTCGGCGTCAACAACGCTCGCGTATTCGGTGCGGCGAATAATCTCTAACGTTCGCGCCGTGTCTTTTAAGGCAGCCTGGTAACTGGCTACCAGCAGCGAAAACGGCACGCGGCTGACAGTTTTCTGCTCAATACCGCGGGTAGCAATGGCTAACAGTTGGTCTTCGCTTGGCGTGCGGTCTGTTTTGGCAGCCAGGGCGGCAAATTCATCAATGGTTTGAATAACGCTGTTAACCGGGTCAAAATACAGGCGCTTACTGGGAGGAGATCGCAGGATAAAGTAACGCAGCACCTCGGGAGGCATAATTTTTGCGCCCTCTATAGCGTCTAGGCCGGTGCCCTTACTGGCGCTCATCTTTTTATTGTCGCCCACCATGTTTATAAATTCATAGGGCACCGATATAGGCGCCTCGGCCTCAAAAATGTCCTTCATGAGGTGGACGCCGGTATCGTAGGAGCTGCCCTTAGTAACGTGGTCTTGGCCGGACGGCTCACACAAAACTTCTTGCAGCCACCAGCGAGCCGGCCAATCGAGACGCCAGTCAAGCTTAACCTCGCCTCTGTCGTAACCGGCAATCTGGAGACTTCCCTCTACGTCTCGGTACTGAACTGTTTTTGCATCGGTATCCATGCTCACAAAGGTACGGTTCTTGAGCCGGCCACGGTCCATAACCTGAATGGGCGTCCAGTGATCATCCAACTTGCGCCCGGAGACCTCCTCGAGGGTTTTACGGGCTTGCGGCACGCGCGTAAGCACGCGCTCTATTGCCGGGACAAACCAGCCGGAACGATACTTGGTATGGGAGCGAATAAACTCAACCTCAATGCTAAGCGCCGCGCAGGCTTTAATCATGCCATCCAGAAAAAAGTCAGCGTACGACTTGTTTGAGCCATCTGGTGCGGGAACATCACATAGTGGTAGGCCCAGGTATTGTTCAAAATCCGGAGACACATTGACCGGCACTTTTCTAAAAGCATCAAGATCATCTACAAAGTAAATGTGCCGGGCCTTACGGCCACGGCGACGCACTTCGAGCATAATGGCGTCGGCCGTTACCAGCTCACGCATGTGCCCAAAATGGTAGGTCCCCGAAGGCGATCCGCCAGATTCAATCAAAATCTCACCGTCCGGGTGACGGGCTATTAAAGAATCTACAACTGCGTTAAGCCACTGCATGTGCGTAGCTAAGAAATATCGACGACTTTGTAAGTGGTAGTATCGGCGGGGGTCTTAATTTCTACACTTTCACCCTCTTTTTTGCCGAGCAATGCCTGGCCAATAGGTGATTCATCAGAAATCTTGCCGCTGAGCGGATCGGCTTCGACAGTGCCAACCACTTGGAACTCGCGTTCTTTGCCGTCTTGAGACTTCAGCTTAACGCTGGAGCCGAGTTGGACCTTGCTGTCACCAGTAGGCTTCTTAATGATCTCAACGCTGGCCAAAATGGCTGCTAGTTCGCTAATGCGTGATTCGGTGCGCTCCTGCTCGGCCCGGGCTGTCTGGTACTCTGAGTTCTCGGCGAGGTCCCCCAGTTCACGGGCACTACGAATGGCCTCGGCGAGGTCGCCGCGCTTAGCCACCAGGCTGGCGTGTTCAGTCTGTAATTCATCTACGCCTGCTTGGGTTAAACGAAATTGTTTTTTCATGTCGGTATTTCCTCCTTATCAAAAATATCGTCAAAAATATCGAGTTGTGTGTTACTGCCATTCCAGTTTCGCTGGTATTATAGCAAACTATTCTTCGGTATTACTTAAATTTTCTAACAATTGATCTTCTGAAACGTGTATTGATTCACTTTCGGTACGGCGCTTAAGCTCGTATGTCCCGGATGCTACCGTCTTATCACTGACTACGATACGGTACGGCATGCCCATCAATTCTGCATCGGCAAACTTCTGCCCGGGGCGAGCATCTCGGTCATCATATAGTACAGTAACCCCTTGTGCCGTCAAGTAGTTATACAAATTGTCTGCTTGCTGAATGGCCTGCTCACTGTCGCCAAGCCGAGCCAAATACACCTTAAACGGTGCGACGGCATCAGGCCACACCAAGCCGTTCTCATCAGAAAAGTGTTCGGCAATCATACCAACCAATCGGCTGACCCCAATTCCATAACACCCCATAATCAGCGGCTGCTGTTTACCATCAGCGTCGGTGTAATACATGCCTAGGGCGTCGGTATACTTACTCTCCAGATGAAAGGTATTGCCTACCTCCACACCCTTTTTCTCTACCAAATCAGCTTTGTTCAGGTTGAGCTTAGCCAAATTTTCATCACTATAAATTTCGTGG
This sequence comes from Candidatus Saccharimonadota bacterium, assembly GCA_028286245.1. Lineage (GTDB taxonomy): Bacteria > Patescibacteriota > Saccharimonadia > Saccharimonadales > UBA4665 > UBA4729. Next base: position 177,166 of record JAQBRY010000001.1, read on the forward strand.
TTAATGGCGATGCGCTTGGCTTCGTCAACGTAAATAGTATCCTCGCCAATGGGACTCAGCGTCTGGAACTCATCGCTAAAGCGGGGCGTAAAGATGCCGCCGTCGGCATAGGTCCGGTAAGTGCTGGCACCCAACCCTAATCGCTTGTAGACCCGATGGTAGGCCTCGACGACCCTTTCGTACACTGCTTCATGCTCCTGCTGCGTCCTCGAAAAGGTATACATATCCTTCATGACAAATTCACGGCCCCGGAGCAGCCCACTCTTGGCACGAAGCTCGTTACGGAACTTACTTTGTATCTGATAGACATAGATCGGGAAATCTTTATGAGAGGTAGCAAAGCCGCTTACGGCATCCACAATCGGCTCTTCGTGCGTTAAGCCCACGCCCAGTTCGGTGCCATTAGCCAGTTTGGTCTTAAACCAGTTATCAACTTTTTTATCATCCCAGCGATCCGTCTTTTCCCAAATATCGCGGGGCTGGAGCGTGGTCATCATAAGTTCCTGGCCACCAATGGCATTCATTTCGTCGCGGACGATCTGTTTAATATTTTCCAGTACCCGTAACCCGAGTGGCATATAGGCATAGACGCCGGCCATTTCTTTGTGAATGTAGCCGGCCTGAATAAGCAGCTGAGCGTTCTTGGCAGTTTCGTCGGCTGGAACGTTTTTAGTTGTCTTAGTAAAAAGTAGTGATCGTCTCATGATGGGGTACCCTGTTTAGTCTGTTGGTATATAAAATTATGCGCAAAAATAAATACGGCAGGTCGCCGGCATAGTAGTAGGAGTCAGTAACAGGTACGTCATGCCGTTATTGTACGCTATATTCGCTAATGGATAAACAGTAGATAGAAGGCGACGCTATTTTTGGCGGCATGGAGGGTCATGCAGGCCCAGAGACCACCGGTGCGCTCGCGCAGATATACCAGCGTCAGCGCCAGCGTAAAGGTATCAATAGCGGCAATCCAAAGCAGGCCGCCAGAAGCCGCGCCGGCCAAGTGAGCAGCCGCAAAGAGGGCGCTAGAGATAAGCCCAGCCACTACAATCGATAATTTTTTACGTAAACTGGTGTACAAGTAGCCCCTAACCATGATTTCTTCGGCAAAGGGCGGTAGTACCACCAAGCTGACAAAGGTGAGTATCAGTGGTAAGGCACCGCTGACATCATTAAAACCAACCGCCTGCTCTTGGTTTACATCCAGACCCGGTGACAGCAACTTGATGACAATAACCGCTACATAAAAAATAATGTAGTAGGCCGGTAGTGCCAGCAGTCCGTAGCCGAGGTCACTCCATTTAGGCCGCCGCAGTCCGATTGCCTTGAGACTGGTTTTGAACCATTTTAAAAAAGCAAAAATGCCGCCGACGGCCACCGCCTCTACTACCAGAATATAGCCAAACTGCAACGATGTGGAATTATTGATGAGATCAGAAATATTAGCACTGCTGCCGTACATTGCCGTTGCGTACAACGAGGCTAAGATGCCGCCGACAATCTGTGATACAAAGAAAATAAGCACCAGATACAGTACAGCCAGTGCCGGATGCCACGGTACGATAGCAATCTTGCGACGACTGGTTACTACCGTATCGCCGGGAACGGTTGGCGCAGCTTGGTGGTCCACGTCCCTATCCATTACGGCGCACGTCGACCACTGTTATGACAATCATCAGCGTTATGAGGACTATAAAGCCAATGGCGTTAACGAGCTCTTCTGTTTTTGGCTTGAGCGGCTTTTTAAAGATGCCGCGGGCCACCAGGGTAATCCAGAGCTTACCGCCATCAAGCGCCGGTATTGGCAGAATATTCATAATAGCCAGCGTCAGGGAAATAATTGCAATAATAAACAGTATGTACTGCAAACCGAAGCTACTGCCTATCTGCAAAACCAAAAAGATGCCATACGGACCGGATACCTGTTCGCTGGCCGAAGTTTGGCCGTGTACCCTGGCCTGCGAATTACCGGTTGCCGTGCCGGCAATAATACTGCCCAGACCACCCACGGCCTTGCCCAGGCCTTCAAACGTCAGCTTGGTCATCTGGGTGCTAAGGCCAACAGCCACCACTGGCGCCGACCAAGTTGAGCGTTGTAGCGTGATTTCGTTGGGGGCCATACCAAGGTAGCCCTTAGGGTCGTTGGTCTTCTGGCTGGCCACAACTGCTTTCTGGCTGCGAAGCTGTACGGTGGCCACGTGCACCTTGCCACCGCGCTCATACTTGATAGTAAAGGCAGACCCGGCGTGGGTCTTGGTGGCGTTTTTGAGCGCCTGCGTAGTGGTAAAAGCAGTATTTACACAGCTGGCACTACCACAAGGTGCGCCCCTATAGGCAAGTAGCTTATCCTGGGCCTTTAAGCCGGCTTTGGCGGCGGGTGAATCCTTTTCTACAAAACCTACGTAGAGCTGTTGCTTACTGATCTTAGTATCACTGGCAACCGTAAACTGATTATCAAGCAGCTTGGGCATACCAACGAGGGCTAAGAACGTGAGTAGCAGTAAGGCTATCAATAAGTTCATGGCAACACCGGCAGCCATAATCTGGGTCTTTGCCCAAAGGCTGGCTGCGCCAAAACTACCCTTCTCGGTATCACTATCGTGCTCACCGTGCAGCCGCACAAAACCGCCAAGTGGCAGCAAATTAATAGTAAAGTCCCAGCCGCCCTTCATCTTTTTCTTAAATAAGCGCGGCGGAAAGAAAATACCGAACTCTTCAACTTTGACACCATTACGCCGGGCAGCAATAAAGTGCCCAAACTCGTGGACAACAATCAAGCCGATAAATAATACTATCCCAATTACTAACAATACTACTGACATTCCCAGTAAGTATATAGGGCATCCGCCCCACTTCAAAGGGATATGACTAAAAACGTAAGAATTATTTAAGATTTACTAAAAATATGCAGCCGGCTCTCAGCTAGAGGCTCATTACTTCGACTTCTTTTGCCTTGGCAGCAGCTTCGACTTCGGCTCGTGTCTTGTTCATGGTCTCGTCGACTTGTTTTTCTATGCGTTTAGCGTCGTCTTCGCCGATTTCTTTGTCTTTTTTGGCCTTTCCAGTGGCATCGAGGGCATCATGGCGGGCATTACGAAGACGTACCATAGCCTCTTCTTGTTTTTGGCCAATTTGCTTGGCGATATCGCGGCGACGGTCTTCGGTAAGTGCCGGGATTGGCAGTCGAATCACGCGGCCGTCGTCGGTTGGATTAAGCCCGAGCTGTTGATTATTACGAATCGACGTTACGATTGCCTGCAGATTGCTTGGATCAAACGGTGAAATTTGGATCAGCTGGGCTTCTGGCGTGGTAATGGTTGCCAGCTGATTAAGCGGCGTCTGAACGCCGTAGGCTTCGGCAGTGACGCCATCAAGCATTGCCGCACTGGCTCGGCCAGTTCGGAGGCTTTTTAAATCACTCTGAAAATGTTCCAGGGCTTGCTGAAATTTAGTTTGGGCACTTGAGACAATTTGATCTGTATTCATAGCTCTATCTTAAAGCATTTTACTGGCAGCACCTAGTAGTGCTTGCCTTTATTACTATAGGTAGTCCTAAGAATACCTGACCGGCTGCCAGCTACGCCAAAGGCTGCCGATCCCGCAGATGCCTTTACTGAGCTCTTGTGACGGGTATGAGCTGTCGGGCAGACTTCCGGCTGCATCACCATCCGCGCCACACAAACCCCGCCATAACTTTCGAGATGCTGCCCGTATCGCACTTCTTTGCCACGATGCTTAACACTAAACGGCACCGGGCAGTAGTAAACTTCACTGGAAATAGCAAAACCGCTCATGCCACGTACCGTCAGGTCACTGTGCATACGAAACCCCCTGGTAAGAGTTCCCAGCACCATTTCGTTTATTTCCAAGGACGCAGGTCTAGCACCTAGTCTTGAACCGTTGGCGCGAGTTTGTCCGCGCTCGGTGGCGCTCAGGAGCAGCTTGTACGGGTCTGCCAACTCTTCAATCCGAAGATCCTGCATGGAGCCGTGCAGATCTTTTGGCCGTAATAAATCCTCTAAATTCGTGCGCCTCTCCCAAGTTTGGTACATGGCGGTATCAAAATCAGTCTTTACAACTACTCCGTGGCCGCTGAGGTCCATTTCTTCTAATTTTTCGACAATATCAAGTACGACATCAGTTTCAAAAAATGGCATGTCTGCAAATTCATGCCGCGTTCCTACTGGTTCTGTTTCTGGGATGTTTGTCATAATACCTAACGATGATTTTAAGATTATTGGTAATGCCACCGTCTCTAATAAGTATATTATAACATTTAAACTATACATTATTCAAGCATAATCTATTAGAATTCTTACATCACAATCTAATCATACGCCTTATGCTTATGAAGCAACTAAAAAAGGAGTGCACCATGGGAATGACAGACAAAATTATGGATAAACTAAACGGTCGCCACACGGGCAGTGGTTACACTATGGACGACGGCGTCCAGCACGAAAGTATGATGGCTAAAATGAAGCATTCATTCGGCCGTCTTCGGGGTCGCAACTAGCAATCGGACCGCGGTCGACCGCACCAACCGCAAAAAGAGCCGCTATCAAGCGGCTCTTTTTCATCCAGGCTTGTAATAATCTACTTGCAGGTATTTACTATCTGCTATAGGAGGAATACGTATGCCAGGAATAGAAACCGACCCACGAGCCCCAGAGCTTAGCATTGCCGATAAGTTACGTTGGTGCTTAAGCAATTTAGGCCAAAGAATCACCACTGTTGCCGTAAATCCGGCACAGCTTGACGCAAGCGTAGTAAGAGCCTGGGCTGACGGCAGCGTCCCCGCAGACAGCCAACCACGGGTCTCAATGCTCTACGACGCTGCAGCAAGAGTCAGCGAAGTGTATGACGAACAAACGGCACGCGCGTTCCTGCGCAGCTCCAATCCGGACGCAGACGACATGTCGTTATTAACTGTTATTGCTCAGAGCGGCCCAGAAGAAGCTAGGGTTATTGTTGATCATTCCCTTCGTGCCTTCTTAGACTAGTCGTCGCGTTCGCCGAGGGCGATGCGGGAGAACCGGCGCACAACGATGTTCTCGTTGAGGCGGGCATTGTGGTCCTTAACCAAGTCGCCAACAGTAATGTCGGGATTCTTGATGTAGGGCTGCTCAAGCAGGCAGCGCTCTGCAAAGTGCTTCTTAACCTGGCCTTCGACAATTTTGTCGACCATCTCGGCTGGCTTGCCGTCGGCAAGGGCTTTTTCGCTAAACTCTGCCTTAACCTTGGCAACTTCTTCGGCTGGAATGTCCTCAATGCTCACGTACAAAGGCGCGCTGGCAGCAATGTGCATAGCTACGTCCTTTAAAAGTGCGCCAAAGATTTCGCCGCGTGCCACAAAGTCGGTCTCGGAGTTGATTTCAACCACTACACCGATGCGGCCGTCGTGATTGTAGGTGCCAATCAGGCCTTCGCGGGCTTCGCGTTCGCCACGCTTGTCGGCCTTGGTGAGGCCCTTTTTGCGCATGGCTTCGAGGGCCGTGTCAAAGTCGCCGTTGTTTTCGTCGAGGGCTTTTTTAGCGTCGGTGAGCCCCACGCCGGTTAAGTCTTTTAGTCGCTTAATTGTTTCAATATCAACTGCCATGGAAGTCTCCTTATCTTTTGGTAGAGGGTTTATTCGCCGCTATTAACAATAGGGGTTGGTGCAGCTTCAGCAGCTACTTCGGTCTTATCGGGTGTATCTTGGTTTTTCTTAGACTTGTTCTTGCCTTCGTTAACGGCGCTGGCAAAGTAATCAGCCATTAGCTGAATAGTTTTGATGGCGTCATCGTTGGCAGGAATCGGGTATTTAACCAGGCTGGGATCAGCGTTGGTGTCGGTAAGGGCTACAATCGGGATCTTCAGCTTAGTTGCTTCGCGGACAGCATTAACATCGTGGGTGATATCAATAATAACCACAGCGCCGGGACGGCTGTTCATTTCCTTGATGCCACCGTACAGGCGGTTGAGTTCGTCGATTTCTTCCTGAAAACGCTGAACCTCAAGCTTGTTGTACTTGTTGGCCAGTTCGCCGTTGGCCATCTTGGTTTCGAGGTCAACCAGGTGCTTTACGCGGCCGCCGATGGTGTTCCAGTTAGTAATCATGCCGCCGAGCCAACGCTCAGTCACAAATGGCATGCCAGTGTCTTCGGCCAGCTTCTTGACGATGTCCTGAGCTTGGCGCTTAGTGCCTACAAACAAGATTTGCTTGCCGGCAGCTGCGGTGTCACTCAAGAAATGCAGTGCAGTCTCGAGGTTGGTAACCGTCTTAGTAAGATCAATGATGTGCGTACCATTCCGCTTGGAGTGGATGTACTGCGCCATCTTAGGGTGCCAGCGACTGGTCTTGTGACCAAAGTGCGCGCCGGCTTCTAATAGTTGTTTGATGTCGACTTCTGTCGCCATAATTTATGCCTTTCTCTTGATCTAGGGTGCTCCAGCTGCCCTGCACGGGTTGAGCTGGAGAGGTATAATTCCCTAAACTGCTTAATTAGTTGTAGGCCCATAATAACAGATGAGCCAAGGAGTTACAACCCCTTGGCTCAGTCAGCGCGGTAGAAAAATTTAGCGAAGATCAGTTGGCGAAACGACGCGCACCTGAAGCTGCTGGGCAACTTCTTCGATCTGAGTTACTTCGATAGCACCACCATGTGCTTGTTCACTGGCGTCACGTTGTGCTTCTACGAAGTTGCTGATTGCGTTCGGGTTTTGGCTAATGTGGTTAGGACCTTCCTCGAGCTGCCGGTTTACACGGCTAATCGCTAATACTGTTCCAGCAAGTTGCAAAGGGTTAAGCTTAGGAGCTGTTTCTGTGGTTTGTAATGAGAGATCTTCGTGTTTTGTTGTCATGTCTAAATACTATCATAGTTATGCTTAAATGTCAATTATAGTTCCCTGCTTGAGCGGTTGACCGAGAGCTAACAGAGGTGTATACTTGTTTAGATTACATTATGTTGACTGCGGCGTCGCTCACCGCTAACCAACTCAATTATTGAGCATGAGGACTAGTATGAAAAAAGATTTACACCCAACTACCTACCGGCTTGTGGTTTTCGAAGACCTTAACAACGGCGCCCGCATTATCACCCGCTCAACGGTTGCGACCGAAGATAAAACCAAGTGGGACGATGGTAACGAATATCCACTCGTTAAGGTGCACATCACTAGCGCCTCTCACCCATTCTTTACGGGCGAAGAACGTATCCTCGACATCGAAGGCCGCGTGGACAAATTCAAGGCCCGTGCTGCTGCCGGTGAAGCCGCCAAAGACAAGCGCGCTGCTGCCGCTCAAAAGGCTGCCAAGCGAACTGCTGCCAAGATCGAAAAAGCCGAAACTGTCGCCGCTGCTACGCCAGCTGCTAAAAAAGCAGCCTAGCTACTTTATAAGACGTCATCCTGCTGATTATTCGGCGCACGGGGTGACGTCTTTTTATACCTTTACGCTAACCGTTAAACCCTATAGGCTATATGCATGGATGCAAAAGAACAAAAGTTTCGAGATGAGCTACAGGAGCTGGACAACCAGCTCCAGGACCCAGCCATCTATAGCGACAAAAGTTACCCTAAGCTCGCCAAGCGCAAGAGCTACCTAGAAGACATCCTGGCGCTGTTTGATGAAAAGGCCAAGTTGCTGAGCGACCGCACCGAGGCAATTGAACTACGGTCCAGCTCGGATAGCGAGCTGCACGATATGGCTGAACTAGAGCTTGAAGAGCTCGAGCCAAAAATTACTGCAAACGAAGAAAAGCTGATTACTGCCCTAACTCCTCAGGACCCGAACAACGAACGCGACGTGATAATAGAAATTCGAGCAGCCGCTGGCGGCGATGAAGCCAGTCTGTTTGCCGGCGAACTCTACCGCATGTACGCCCGCTGGGCCGAGACCAAAAACTTTAAAATTGAGATTTTGACCGAGAGCGCCAACGAAATTGGCGGTTACAAAGACCTAACTTTTGGCATGCACGGCGTGGAGGTTTATAAATATATGAAGTTTGAGGCCGGCGTGCACCGCGTGCAGCGCGTCCCGACTACCGAAAGCCAAGGCCGCATTCATACCTCGACTGTTACCGTTGCCGTCCTCCCCGAGGCCGAAGAATCCGAAATAGAGATTAACCCTAACGACCTGCGCATTGATGTCTACCGCTCCGGCGGCCACGGCGGCCAGTCCGTGAACACCACCGACTCCGCCGTTCGTATTACGCACCTGCCCTCGGGCCTGGTGGTATCAAACCAGGATGAAAAGTCGCAGATCAAAAACAAGGCCAAGGCCATGGGAGTACTGCGGGCCCGCTTGCTGCAGCAAAAAATTGACGCCGAGCAACAGCAGCTGTCGGATTCGCGTAAAAAACTAATCGGCACCGGTGACCGCTCTGAAAAAATCCGGACCTACAACTTTCCGCAGGACCGCATCACCGATCACCGCATCGGCTACAGTCGCTCCAACATCCCTGCCGCCCTCGCCGGCGACATCGACGACCTCATAGAAGCCCTCCTGGCTGCCGAACACGAACTTCTTAGCGAAGAAGCTTGATGAAAGTTCTAATTTCAGGTGATGCCGGTTCTGGCAAAACGGCTGTAATACAAGAGTTAGTGAACCGCGGGTATACTGCTTACAGTACGGAGGAGCTACCTGGTGTAAATATACACATAGTGAAGGCAACAGGAGAGATCGTTGACCGTCCCCCTGCTCCAGTCAACTATTCTGTGTACTCGGCAAGCTGGGACAGAGCAAAGTTAATTGATTTGCTCGAATCCGATGAGCTCGTTTTTATTGCCGACCTTAACAGCCACCTTAAAGATTTTTATGAACTCTTTGACAAATTTATTGTCCTTACTATTGATAAAGAGACACAGCGCCACAGGTTACTGAACCGGACCTCAAATCCTTATGGCTATGGGAAACATCCGGAAGAGCTCAAAGCTATCCTGGAATATCACGACCGAATGCAAGTGTCCTTATTACAAGCGCCTGGGGTAATAGGAATCAATGCCACGCAGCCGCTAACCGCCGTTGCCGATGAATGCATTAGACGTTTAGCCTTATGAATATTAACGACTGGACTCATGCCGCCGTACAAACACTGCGACTAGTGGATATACCGATGGCTCGGCTGGACGCTTTGGTGCTGCTGGAAGACCGGCTCGGTAAGGATCGGGGCTGGGTTTTGGCACACCCGGAGTATGAGATTTCTGATGATGATAAAAATGTGCTCGACGGACTGGTTGCCCGGCGGGCTCGTCACGTTCCGCTCGCTCAGCTGCGCGGACATGCCGAATTTTATGGCCGTGAATTCGTAATTTCGGCGGCAGTCTTACAACCACGACCCGAAAGCGAGGCGATGATTGAAGCTCTTCTAAAAATTGTGTCCGAAAGGCCCAATTGGCCGGTTGTGTCCAAACAGGCCATAAATGGTACTCAGCCTATAAACCTCAAAAATGCACCGTCTGTTGCCCCTAAAAGTGATCCTAACGCCGTATTTGGCCCGCGGATTGCAGACGTGGGTGCAGGCAGTGGTGCACTGGGTATTACCGCTCAATTAGAGGTTCCGGAGGCCTCGGTAGACCTATTAGAGATAGATGATGATGCCATACAGATTGCCAAAGTGAACGTTATTAATCACACAACAGGTACACGTATTATAAAAAGTGACCTATTAGCACAGTCCCCTAAAGATTACGATATATTGCTGTGTAACCTGCCCTACGTGCCAGATGATTATAAAATTAACGAGGCTGCAAAGTACGAGCCCGCTATTGCTCTGTTTGGCGGGCCGGATGGACTCGATTTATTTCGGAAACTTTTTGCCCAAATTAAAATCGTTGAAAAAAAGCCGTTGTATATTTTATTTGAGTCATTTCCGGTGCAACAACCGGACTTACAACGGCTAGCTGCAGCGCATGGCTATTCTCAACAGACGACTGATGATTTTATTAGCGTTTTTTATTTAGCGTCGGCGCTCAATACATTGTAAGCCGGTTATCGTTTAAAACAACTTAAAGTGGTGCGTACGCACCAGATTTTTAAGCGCCCTGCCTATGTTTGGTTTTGGAGTTTTAGGCGCTCGCGCTTAGCTAGTGGTGCAAAATATGCCTATTGCACGGCAATAATCTGCGCACATTAATAATTGTGGCCGCTCGGTTTTGGCCTAGGCCTGCAGGCACGTTTACGACGCATTATGTGAACAATAATATGAGCTAAGCCTAAACTGTTACAAAAAACAAGGAGGTGTGGGCCTCCTTGTTTTTGTGTAATGACTAGGGCTGCTGCTTAGCTACAGCCGGTTGTCGAGCCACAGCTGGTGCAAACGTAGCAGCTGCCGGAGCGTTGGGTTTGGTTACCGCAGTTGTAGCAGAGTGGTGCCGTACTATCGCCGACCGTAAGCTTGGCATCGGCACTGGCGAGTGCTGGTGCTTCATTTACCGCTGGGGATGGTGCGACTGGTTCTGGCTGTGTTGCCGGGGTGGTTGCAACTGGTGCAAGCTCCTCAATAAGCGATACCTGTGTACCCTCGAGAGGCATGTCATCGAATGATGCCAGGCCGAGCTCTAAGCGATCGTCAAAACTGAGATAGTCGAGAGCCAGGCGGCGCAAGATGTAGTCAGTGATTGAGCTGGCAGTGCGAATGTCCGGGTCGTCGGTGATGCCGCTTGGGGCAAAGCTGGTACCGCGAAGCTTGTTGACGTAACTCTTTAGCGGCACGCCGTACTGTAAACCATGACTGACACTAATAGCGAACGAGTCCATCAGGCCGGACAGGGTTGAACCCTGCTTGCTAACACTAATGAAGAGCTCACCGGGTGTACCGTCTTCGTACTGGCCGACAATAAAGTATCCCTTAAGATCTGCAATCTGGAACTTGTAGGTGCGGCTGTCGCGGACTCGTGGCAGCTTGCGGCGCATAGCTCCCCTTACGACGATGCGATCGTCGGTAGCAGCTGCCGCTTCGGCTGGCGCAGCTTTGTCGCTGCCCTCTTTTTTAGCCATGCTGAGGGGCTGAGCAACCTTACAGTTGTCGCGGTAAATGGCGACAGCCTTGAGGCCCATCTCCCAAGAGTCGATGTGGATCTGCTCAATATCTTCTACGGATGCCGATTCTGGCATGTTAACGGTCTTACTAATGGCGCCTGACAAGAAAGGCTGGACGGCAGCCATCATTTTGACGTGACCGAGGTAGTGAATGGAGTTATCACCCATGGAACAGGCAAAGACGTCGATGTCTTCTTGCTTTAGGTGTGGGGCGCCAAGAATACTCTTTTCGACATCGATGTAGGTAATGATGTCCTTAACCTGAGATGGTGTGTAGCCGAGCATCTTGAGGGCGCGAGGTACGGTTTGGTTAACGATACTCATGGTACCGCCGCCAACCAACTTCTTGACCTTAACAAGACCAAGATCTGGCTCAATACCAGTGGTGTCACAGTCCATCATCAGGCCGATGGTACCGGTGGGGGCCAGCACGCTGGCTTGGCTGTTACGGACGCCAAATTGCTCACCAAGCTCGACGGCTTCGTCCCAAGCAGTGGCGGCAGCGTTCAGCAGGTCTTCGGCAACAAGGCCGGCGTCGATGTTAGAAACTTCTTCGCGGTGCTTGCGGAGGACACGGAGCATACCTTCGCGGTCCTTGTGGAAACCGGAGAATGGTCCGACACGACCAGCAATTTTGGCGCTGGTTGCATATGACTGACCAGTTAAAAGTGCGGTGATGGCAGCAGCAATGGCGCGGCCTTCGTCGGAGTCGTACGGGAGACCAAGGGCCATCAGGAGCGCACCGAGGTTGGCGTAACCAATACCGAGCTCGCGGTAGGCCTTGGCGTTTTTGCCAATGCTTTCGGTGGGGTATTCACTGTAACCGACCAGGATTTCCTGAGCAGTAAAAATAATTTCTACGGTGTGGATGAATGACTTAATGTCAAAGCTGCCATCATCGTTTAGGTACTTGAGCAAGTTGAGACTGGCTAGGTTACAGGCAGAGTTGTCGAGGTGCATGTATTCGCTACAAGGGTTGGAGCCGTTAATGCGGCCAGCCTTGGGCGTGGTGTGCCACTCGTTAATAGTGGTGTCAAACTGCATACCTGGGTCGGCACACTCCCAAGCAGCTTCGGCAAATTGGCGGAAGAGGTCACGAGCCTTAAGGGTCTTAACGGTCTTACCGGTAGTAACCGCTGTTAAGTTCCAGTCGCCGTCATCTTTAACGGCCTGCATAAATTCGTCGGTGACACGCATGGAGATGTTAGCGTTCTGGTACTGGATGCTAAAGCTGTCCTTACCGTCGAGGCTCATATCCCAGCCCATGCTCTGCAGGTCACGAGCTTTGCGCTCTTCGATGGCCTTACTCCAGATAAATTCTTCGATGTCAGGGTGGCTAGCGTTCAAGATAACCATTTTAGCGGCCCGGCGGGTTTTGCCACCGCTCTTAATGGCACCGGCGCTGGCGTCGGCGCCACGCATAAAGCTCAGGGGACCAGATGCAGAGCCGGCTGATTTGCCGAGTGGCTCCTTAGAAGAACGGATGGGGCTAATGTTAATACCGGAACCCGAACCGCCCTTAAAGATCATACCTTCTTCGGTGTACCAGTTAAGTACGGCTGGCATGGTGTCTTCGATACCGAGAATAAAGCAGGCGCTGGCCTGCTGGGCTCGGTCCTTGGCGCCAATGTTAAACCACACCGGTGAGTTAAAGGCAGCGCGCTGGGTGGCCAGGATAAATTTGAGCTCTTCGCGGTAATCTTCGGCTTCGGCTTCTGAAGTAAAGTAGCCTTCCTGAAGACCCTGGCGAGTAATGGTATCGGCCACGCGGTCAATTAAGTGCTTGAGTGAACTTTCACGGTCGGGAGTACCCGGCGTGCCGGAAAAGTACTTTTGGGCCACGATGTTGACGGCGTTCTGCGACCAACCCTCGGGAAATTCTACGCCGAGCTGCTCAAAAACAGCCTTACCGGTCATAGGGTTTGTAATAACTGAGTCGCGTGACTCCCATTTTAGGAGATCATAGGCCTTTGACTTCTTAGGAGTCAATAGTCGTTGAACACTTAAAGCTGATACCTGTCCCATAATTTTACCCTCACTTGTCTATACCCTGTTTAATTAGGGTGTTTATTATTATTTGATTTTGATTGTTTATTAGAGTTTTTGGTCAATACTGCTCTCGGGGGTATTGACTGTAAGCTCTCTACGAATCTCATAGCTTTAGTGATGAGAGTCGGAGAAAACTGTCAAAGACCTAATTTTGTCTAATCTTTGACCTCCATGCTAACCTCGGTGTTGGCGTCCGCGATATGCCTGCCTTTCCGTACGTTTGTGAGCTCACGCTCAAAACTAGCGATATCTTTGAACCGGCGGTAGACACTGGCAAAGCGCACATAGGCAACTTCGTTAAGTCCGGCCAGCTGGTTCATGACAAGTTCGCCGATGCGTGACGATCGGACTTCGGTGTCGCCGCAATCGTAAAGATCTTGCTCAATCTGGTTTATAACCTTTTCGAGCTGCAAGCTGGTAACCGGTGTCTTTTCGCACGCTCGATATAATCCGCCTAACAACTTAGCCCGATTAAAGAGTTGCCGGGTGCCATCATTTTTGACAATGATGAGCTGGGGACGCTCAATTCGTTCGTAAGTCGTAAAGCGATTACCGCAAGCGACACACATACGGCGGCGGCGAATTGCTTGACCATCGCTCACATCGCGCGACTCAATAACCTTGATGTCATCGCTGCGGCATTGGGTGCACTTCATGCTGCCTCCTATTGTTAAATGTACTGACCCCTTGTGGTTTACCCTCCACACATATAGCGTCTAGACCAATAACTATAACCCTAGCTATAGCGCTTTGCAAGCATTTTACGCTGTATTATTTAATACACGCTGACCGTTGCTTACCCTATAAAAAGTGACTAATTTTCGTCTGAATCTTTGTCGTCGGATGGCTTAGCGTCTTTGTTGCGCTTAGCAAGTCGGCGTAAGAATGAAGGTTTTTCGAGGTCGTCATCGACACTGCTACTAATGATCCGGGGTGAGGATTCATGGCTATCATCGTCGGTTGCGTCGAGGCTAAAGCTTGAGGCTGGAGCCGACTGCTTGTCAGACTCATCTTCGCCGGCGTCCTTGTCGTCTATACTCCAGATATTGGGCATGGGTGCGTCATTATTAAAGTCGCTGGTGTCGGCAGACTGGTCGTCGAGATTCATATCAAGACTGGCCATAGTCTGGTCGTCCTGGGCGGTTGTAGTGACTGCCGGAGGGTCAAAGGCGGGGACCGTAACGGCGGCTTCTTCGAGTTCGCGCTTACCATAGTAAGAGGCGTCAAATCCGGTAGCTACAACGGTAATGATGATTTCGCCCTCTAAGTCCGGGCTAATAGTGGCGCCAAAGATAATATTGGCATCCGGGTCGGCAGCAGTAGTAATAGCTTCGGCAGCAGCGTTAATTTCGTGCATGGCCAGGTCATTACCGCCAATAACATTAAAGAGAATGCCGCGGGCACCATCAATTGATACCTCGAGTAGCGGTGACTCAATGGCCTGCTGTGCAGCTAGTACGGCGCGGTTCTCACCACCAGCGCGGCCAATGCCCATAAGGGCGGAGCCAGCATTGCTCATAACGGCTTTGACATCGGCAAAGTCGAGGTTAATAAGTCCGTGAACAGTAATAAGGTCGGAAATACCCTGCACTCCCTGACGAAGCACGTCATCGGCAACCTTAAAGGCTTCCATGAGCGGGGTCTGGCGATCGATGGTTTGTAGCAATCGGTCGTTTGGAATAATAATAAGCGTATCAACCGCTTGGCGAAGCCGATTAATAGCGATGTCGGCGTTTTTGCGGCGTTTTTCGCCTTCGAAGGCAAAGGGTTTGGTGGCAAAACCGACTACCAGGATACCCATGTCTTTAGCGAGTTGGGCTACAACATGTCCGGCACCACTACCGGTACCACCGCCGGCACCAATGGTCACAAAGATCATGTCGGCACCCTGCAGGGCATTACGGATTTCGTCACCGGATTCTTGGGCAGCCAGTTCACCGACGCTTGGGTCAGCACCAGCGCCAAGACCACGAGTAGTGTCCTTGCCAATGTGGATTTTGCGAGTGGCTTTTGAGTGGTGGAGCGCTTGTGCATCGGTGTTAACGGCAATAAACTCCACTCCTTCAATACCGGCATCAACCATTCGGTTAATAGCAGCGCCACCGGCACCACCCACCCCGACTACTTTAATCTGTGCGAATGTTTCGATTGCTGGCTCAACGACTTGTGGCATGTCTTCCCTCTTACATTAGATATTTAGAACAATAGTCTTATATAACGGTAGTATACCCCAAGCAGAATGGTTCAACAAATGTGAACGGCCAAAATTGGTCCTTTTGGGCGGCACATCATTTTTTGCAGCATCGGCGCGGCCAGCATTTTTAATACTTTGTAGCCATGCCTATAAAACTTACTGTACAATTATTTTGCTCAATTTAACAGATACGTCCGCTGGCTTTAATGGCTATTTTGCTCCGAGCATAGGCGACATCAGGTGAACCAAAATATAGCTACAATTATTAACTCTAGCCATAATTATTGTGAGTGCGCCAGCAAAGCCTATACACTGAGAGTATGAAGTTTTATTACGTATGGGTGCGCAGCAATCGCTATCACGGCAAAGAAGCCCTCACTTACAGCTCTGAGAAAGCGCTGTCTACCGGCGCCCTGGTAGAAGTCGAGCTCCAGAAAGAGCTAGTAATGGGGGTAATCACCGGCGCGACGGTGCAACCACGATTTAAAACCAAGCCCATCAACTTGGTATATGACCTGCCTGCCCTGCCAAGCCATCTAATTCAGACAGCGCTCTGGCTGCAAGCCTACTACCCGGCACCGCTCGGTATAATTAGCCAGCAGATTGTACCAGCTAACTTTTCTATTAAACAGATGGTCCACGAGCCGATTAGCGACGTTACGCAGCCGCTGACCGAGCAATTACCGCCCCTAACTGATGAACAGGCTGCAGCGCTCAAGGCAATGGCTAACCGCAACAGCTACCTTTTACACGGCAAAACCGGCAGTGGTAAGACCCGGCTCTACATTGAGCTTGCCCTGCAGACGGTAGCGGCTGGCAAATCGGCCATTGTGCTGACGCCGGAAATTAGCCTTACCTCCCAGCTGGCCACAAATTTTCGTAATGTCTTTGGGACGCGGGTGGTAGTGCTGCACTCCCAACAGGCACCGGCCCAACGACGAACAGCTTGGCTACAAATACTGACAGCCAAAGACCCGCTGGTGATCGTTGGCCCACGCTCAGCCCTGTTTAGCCCGCTCAAATCGGTGGGGCTGATTGTGCTTGACGAAGCACACGAATCCGCCTACAAACAAGAACAGGCACCGCAGTACCAAGCTGGTCGAGTGGCAGCACACATGTCAGTACTTACCGGGGCAAAATTAGTGCTTGGGTCGGCCACGCCGTCGGTGAGCGATTATTTTTTGGCGCTCCAAAAGGATCGACCCATTATTACGCTGACGCATCTGGCCCGGGGCGACTTAAAGGTAGCTACCAGAGTGCGGTTGATTGACATGAAGGACCGCACCCAGTTTTCGCGTTCGCCGTTTATTAGCCAACCGCTTATAGAGGCCGTCCAAGCTGCCCTGCAGCGCGGCGAGCAAAGTCTACTCTACCTGAATAGGCGTGGTACTGCTCGAATTGTGATGTGCGAAAACTGCGGCTGGCAGGCCAACTGCCCGCACTGTGATATCCCGCTGACCTATCACGGCGATAGTCATGAGCTGCGCTGCCACAGCTGCGATTACCACACGCACGCGCCAAGTAGCTGTCCGGACTGCGGTCATCCGTCTATTCTGTATAAAACCGCGGGCACCAAGGCAATTGTAGAGGAAGCCGAGCGGCTATTTCCGCAGGCCCGGATTTCCCGTTTTGACACCGACAATACTAGGGCCGAACGCTTCGAAAAACACTATGATGCCGTCCAAAGAGGCGAAGTCGATATACTGGTAGGCACCCAGATGCTTGCCAAGGGCCTTGATCTGCCAAAGTTGAGTACACTCGGTGTGCTGCTAGCTGACACCAGTCTATATATGCCTGATTTTACAGCTCAGGAGCGCACCTACCAGCTGCTTAACCAAGTACTCGGGCGCATTGGCCGCGGCCATGTTAAGGGCAAGGCACTTATCCAGACATATCACCCGGAGCATCCACTGTTTGCAGCGGCGATTGCAGACGATTATAAAAAGTTTTACGACGAGGAAATTGCCGGCCGCAAGCAATTTTTATTCCCACCGTTCTGCTTTATGCTCAAGCTAACCTGCAAGCGCGCCAGCGCCAAGGCAGCCGAAACGACCGCCGAAAAACTACGCCACATGATTGAGACCGGCGGCTATAAGGTGCGCGTGGAAGGCCCTGCCCCGGCATTTTACGAAAAATTCCAAGGCAAATTTCAGTGGCAGCTCGTAATTAAGGCTGTCGAACGTGGCGAACTATTAAAGATTATTGCCGACCTGCCAGCCAACTGGTCCTACGACATCGATCCTATTGACCTACTATAGGTTGTTAACCAACTACAGGCCTTTAGGCCGGGGGCCGGTCAGTACTTCGTACTCGCGGACGGCGCGGCGATTGGTCGTTACTACTTTTTGAATATTTATTATGGCACCTCCGAGTAGGACGTAATCTAACAAGGCGTATGAAGTTATAAGAACTTTGGGCGTGAGAATAATTGAAAAACAAATTAAAGCCACCAGTGCAATCGCTGATAGTACGAGCACCGGAACGTATTTTAACGGGCTCTTAAGCAAGGTCCTGGCAAACGGCGCTACACTATGTTTGCGGTCGTCGCCCAGCAAGCGGTCGTCACGGTATGTATTAAGATTGTCATTAAGTTCGCGGCATAAGACTTGGCAAGCTTGTTCCATAGTATCCAGGTCTGCGGCGTCTTTAAGCGGACCATAACACAGCACTTTGTCGTCGAATATTTCGATGTCGTAATCCTTGAGCGCCACCAGGGCCTGCATGACTTCGGGTGTAATAAAGCTTAGAGTATCAATCTGGTAGTGCTGAGGAGAATAAGTGGCAAAGTAATCATCGAAATCACCTTCTAACGACAGTGACTGCGACCGTAAATACAGATACTTAAACTGCCGGCGTTTGGCGAGTTTGCTGTCAAAAATTAGGTGCGGTACTTTTCGAATGAGCTGTGCCTCATAAACGGTATAGTAGGCCTGCTTGGAAAGAAAGGTGCCGTACTTGGTGTGCTGAAAAAAATCAAAGACGGCATCGTACAACTTCCAGCCGGGGCCTTCCCGAAGCAGTCTAAGGCTATCGACATGGTCTAACTCATAGCTGACCGCCGCCGAACTGATTTGAGAATTGATAACGTAGGCCGCTTGTTTTTCTGGCGCTCCGCGCATCCGGCTGGCAACAATGTAGGTTCTAAGGCAGGTTCGGAGTACAAAATACCCTAGCACTGCATCGGCGATATAAGCGTACCGGTGCCATGACGCACCATTATCGAAGGTAGCCCCAGTGGCAATTATAAGTGGGATAAAGTAAAAATAGAGGATTTGCAGCGGTGTTTGACGAAAGTAAATTCGCTTAAGAAAAAATAATTGTCGCAGTAGTCTCATTATTGCTCAATAATACCACTGCGCTCCATAGTCAAGAAACTGGTTTCTACCATTAAACCGCCCCAGTTGCCTGGCCAGGTGGATTTTGTTTCGTCGGTGACCACTAAACCACGATTTTGGTAAAATTCAATCGCTTCGGTAGCGCCCTTGGCAACTTCTAGATATACGTCCTCAACTCCGCTTAAGCGTGCCACTTCCATAGTGTGCGACCAAAGCCCTCTGCCAAGGCCATTACCTTGGGCAGCTTGATCGACATAGAAGCCCCAAACTTTGGCACGCTGCGCACGCACCCTGTCAAACACCAAGCCGATCGTCCCTTTTACCACCTCCGCTTTTCGAGCAAGCAGGAGCTGCGTGTGTGGGTCATCTATTTGAAACTCTAAATAATCTTCGAGTCTGTTTCTAAAACGGCGGCTTGAGAAAAACTCTGGGTCCAGACCGGTATCGTGCTGGTATGCCAACCGATATTGGAGCTGCAAAAAATCAGCCACTTCCGACGTGTCGTCTAGCTGAGCAGTTGATAATGAGTAAGATTCTGGCAAGCTAAACATAATTACTAAAACATTTTATATGATATAGTCAATTTTTCCAACTAACAAACAGGTGACGAGAGGAGTTATTTCCGGTATACTTGGTTAGAATTATGACTAAAGACGATATTATTGCCCTGCCCAACCCCCATCTGCGTACAAAATCACAGCGCGTGGGTATTGTAAGTGATGAAATTAAAAAAATTATTGCCGAGATGGAAGCCGCTACCATCAATTGGGATGAGAGCCGCGATCACGAAGTGGGCGTGGCGCTGGCCGCCGTGCAAATTGATAAGCTTTATAAAATTATTGTCATACGAAACAACTATGATGACAAAAATGACCACACCTTTACGACCTTTATTAACCCCGAAGTTACCAAGTTTGAAGGCAAGATCGAAGAAGATTTTGAGGGCTGTTTAAGCGTGCCGAATGTGTACGGCAAGGTGCCCCGCTACACCAAGGTAAAAGTGAAGGCACTCGACGCCAACGGCGCCGAATTTAGAGTCACTGCCGAAGGATTTTTGGCCCGCATTTTTCAGCACGAAATTGACCACACCAACGGCATTGTGTTTATTGATCACATCGAAAGTAACCCGGAAGCATTTTATAAACTCCAGGAGGATGGCCAGCTGGGCAAGCTCGACTACGAAACCGCCATTAAAGGTAACATGGAACTATGGACGGCAGCGTAGCTCCATCGCCCGCTAGCGCGAGGCTAGTTTTTTTTGGTAACGAGCGGTTAGCAACAGGTCTCAGCACCGATTTATCCATACTCCGGGGCCTTATTGCAGCCGGCTATACTATTGCAGCAATTGTGGTTGGCCAGGAGGATGGCCGGTCATCGCGCAAAACTCGCCCGCTAGAAATAGCCGCTTTGGCCCAGGAACATGGTATTCCGGTGCTAGCACCGGGCAAACTCAGTGACATCCAAGACGAGTTGGCAGCATACCAGGCTGAAGCCGGCGTACTGGCGGCCTACGGCAAGCTAGTACCGCAATCTGTTATCGATATCTTTCCGGCCGGTATTGTAAACATTCACCCTTCCCTGTTGCCGCGTCACCGAGGTTCCATACCAATAGAGGGCGCAATACTGCAGGGCGACAGCGAAACCGGCGTATCGCTCATGCAGTTGGTATCCAAGATGGACGCCGGCCCGGTATACGCCCAAGAAACAGTGCTTCTTAATGGTCAAGAGACAAAACAACAGTTGGCAAACCAGTTAGCCGAGCTCGGGCGCGATATGCTCGTGCAATACCTGCCGGCCATCCTGACGCGTAGCCTGACGCCCAGCCCACAAGATGATGCAGCTGCCACCTACGATAGTCGCCTTAAGAAAGAAGACGGCATTATAGAGATTGACGGCTGGATGCAGCCGGCGATAGTGCTGGAGCGCAAGGTTCGAGCCCTGGCGGGTTGGCCGCGGGTACGGACTACGCTTGGGACTACGGAAATGATTATTACCGCTGCTCACGTTCGCGAAGGCGAGGGCGAACCGGGGACGCTATGGATTGACGGCAAACAACTGGGCATTCACTGCCAAGACGGTATTTTGGTCATTGATAGCCTGATACCGGCCGGTCGAAAAGAAATGACGGCGGCGGCATACCTCGCCGGCTACAAACCCCCAACTGATAATTAGCTTGCGCCGGGACCGGCTGGTGGCTGTTGCGGCGGATATGGCTGAGGCTGGTCTTGGACTGGCTGATACTGGGGCTGCGGAGTTGCTGCAGGAGCTGGAGCGGGCGCACCATATGGTTGTTGATACTGGGGCTGCGCTGGCTGTTGGTACTGCGGCGGTGCGGCATAGGGCTGTGCTGGAGCTGGCGCGTCTTGCGGCTGGTAGCCTTGGTTAGCATCCGGAGCTGGTTGCGCCGGCTGGTAAGCAGGCTGTGGTTGCTGATACTGGGGAGCTGGCTGAGGCTGCGCATACTGCTGGGGCTGCTGGAACTGTGGTTGTGGCTGCTGAGCAGCGATCTGCCCCTGTTGTTGGCTGGCCGACAGAATTTGTGGTGCAGCGGTAGCTACTTCTGATTTGAGTTTATCAAACTCTTCTTGCACGATGTCTTTGTAGTTAGGAAAATTGGTTTCCAGCCACTTAAAGGCACCGGCGTCATCCTTGGCTTCGAAGTAGCGCTCAAACTCGTCGAGCTGTTCGTTGGTCATTTGATCTGCCAAGCGCATACCAACACGCATCTCGAGCGTTTCGTAAATATGCTTGAGTAAGCTATTCTTTTCCCCGTCCGGAAGTCCGGCCAGGCCTATTTCTTGTAGTAAATTGTCATCAATCTTTAACATATAACTCCATTGTATCACTTTAGGGCGCGTAGGTTTATAGAATTGTCAGCGGTCAAGCCTCCGGTTCGCGGAACTCTATAACTTTATAGTCCCTACGAACAGGCTGGTTGCCATCGATTGAGGCCAGGTCAGGGGTCAGATGCGGTAAAATACCCTTTTCGCGAGCTATTAACAGACCGCCTATCATACTCCTGGCTAGTCTCACGTCAAAATCACTGAAGCGGCTGAAGCCGCGATCCATATCACGGGCCGGATCAATCATAGGTACGTAGTGATGGTACGTTCGTATCCCATCGAGGTACGCTACCGTGCCGGTAAAACGAATAGCCGGCTGCATTTCTGGAGACTCGAATGGGTTAGGAACGTGGTAGCTAATGGCCGCTCGCATGTCATTTGTAAGCGGCGGAACATAGGTATCAGAATGACCATGATCCTCCAATATTCTGAGGTGCCTAAAGTGCTGATCGACTAAAAGCTCCCGTGCAGTATCCAAAATACCTACTCTTTCAAGCGTATGAGCCTGGTCTTCTTGAGCCACCAAAAGCAAAGCTTCTTCAGCCTGTATTAATTCTAAATGGGATGGAAAACCTTTGGCAGCCATAGTGTTATATATTATACACCTTTTATGCTTAAATAGCAACCCCCCTGCCCCCTTAAATCCCCACGGACTGGAGCCCTTTGCGCCTGAATTAATTTTGACGAGCATCCCGGGAGCCTAAAGCGAAGCGCCAGGCGGGCCCCGTCAAAATTAATTCAGGTCAAAGGGCCCACTCTAGCGGGAGTTAAAGCGTACGTTCTTTGGATTCGCGCGTAAAGAGTTCAATATGATCGCCCTCTTCCAGGTCAATGCGCTTAGCTGTGTTAAAACTCAGTCCACACATTTCGCCTTCAAAGATTTCTTTTGCTTCGGTAGGACCGCGCTTGAGGCCGGTAATTTCAACTTCGCCGAGTACTTCTTTGCCGCGGAGCACGCGGGCCAGTGCCGGTGCAACAAGTTTGCCTTTGGTGACTTCGCCACCGCAGATAACGGCCGTACGAGTGGTGTTAAAGACGCCCTTAACAACTAGGCGGCCGAGATCGGTTTCGATAATTTCTGGGGCCAGCAATTTACTGAGGCCTTCGCGGGCGTCATCGATGAGCTCGTAGATAACTTTGTAAATACGCACATCAACTTTATCGCGGGCGGCCTGTTGGCGGCTGGAGGATGGAAGTTCGACGTTAAATCCGTAAATAATAGCGCCGGAGCTATGCGCCAAGTGAAGGTCGTTGTCGTTAATGGCACCAACGCCTGAGCTAACGACTCGGATGGCGACTTCGGCAGTATCTAGGGCCTTGATGCTGTCAATAACAGAGGTCAGCGAGCCTTGTACGTCGGCTTTAACAATAACGTTGAGCTCCTGCACCTCGTTGTTACGGTTAATAAGACGGATCAGTTCGGTACTGCCAATACCGGAGCGGCTACCGCCGAGTTGCTGGGCGTTAGCGCTGGTGGTTGATTGGGCGCGAGCCGCCTTTTCGTTATCTACAAAGTTAAATTCGTCGCCAAACTCTGGCAGTGTTTTAAAGCCGGTAATTGCTACTGGTGTTGAAGGTGTCGCTACTTTGAGCGGCTTGCCGTCAGTGGTTTCGAGGTTGCGGATTTTTGCGTAACTTGAGCCGGCTACAATAAAATCGCCGGGCCTAAGCGTACCGGTCTCGACGAGGGCGTGGGCAACCGGGCCGCGGCCCTGCTCTACATGCGCTTCGATAATAAGACCACGCGCCGGGGTATCTACATCGGCCTTTAGCTCTTCAACATCAGTGACAAGCAGGATCATGTCTAATAATTCGGGAATTCCTTGTTTGGTCTTGGCCGAAACTGGTAGTACGGGGATATCGCCGCCCTTCCAGCCGTCCCACATGAGGTCGTGCTCAGCGAGCTGGCTGTAGAGTCGGTTAACATCAGCGCCCTCTTTGTCGATTTTGTTGGCAGCCACAATAATTTTGACGCCGGCTTTGCGGGCAAAGCGAATGGCCTCGATGGTTTGCGGCTTAATACCATCATCAGCAGCTACCACAATAATAACGATGTCTGTTAGGAGAGCGCCATGCTCGCGGATAGCGGCGAAAGCTTCGTGGCCCGGGGTGTCCAAAAACGTGATTTTACGGTCCTTGTGTTCGACTTGGTAGGCCGAAATGTGCTGGGTGATGCCGCCGGCCTCGCGCGAAACGACGTTAGCGCTACGAATAGCATCCAAAAGGCTGGTTTTACCATGATCGACATGCCCCATAACGGCTACTACTGGTGGTCGTGATGGGGCTGTGTCGCTGGCGATGGCTTTTACACGGGTAGTTGGGCCGCTATCGGCTGCATCCTTACGAGTAATCGTCACGCCAAGTTCTAATTCTTCTACAATAATTTCGGCAGTATCAAAGTCGATACGCTCATTAACGGTGGCCATAACGCCGTTTTTCATGAGCTCGCCAATTAGGCGAGACACAGGAATAGAGAGCCGCTCGGCCAGGGTGCCGACAGTAATCATGTCTTCGATTTCGATTGTACTAACATCTTCTGCCATGGATAGTATCAGGCTTTCTGGCCTTGCGGTCTCTATTTAATATGTGTAGCGAGTGCTACTTCTTTGCTTCTTTGAGGCTTAACGCAATTTTGCGGTTGTCAGTATCGATATCCAATACTTTGAACTGCTTCTTTTCGTTGAGCTGGAAGAGTTGTTCTGGGTCAACGGTGTCGTCATCGGACATTTCCGAAACGTGCACTAGAGCTTCGACGCTGGGGCTCAGCTGTACGAACGCACCGAATGGCGTAATTCGGGTGACTTTGCCGTCTACGACGTCACCCTTGCTAAACGCTTTTACTTCGCTCAACCATGGGTCTTCGCTCATTTGCTTGAGGCTTAGGCTCAGGCGGTCTTTGTCGATAGCAATGATTTTTGCTTTAACGGTGTCGCCAACTTTGATGTAGTTGCGAGGGTTGTCCACGCGTTCCCAAGAAATCTCAGAAATGTGGATCAGGCCTTCGATGCCATCAACGTTTACAAAGGCACCAAAGTCGATCACGCCGGTTACGACGCCTTCGACGGCATCACCAACCTTGAGTTCGGCGAAGCGAGCTTGCATATCGTCTTTAACAGCTTCTTTTTCTGAGAAAATAAGCTTGTTATCCTTGCGGCTGACATCCAGGATTCGCACGCGAAGCGTTTGAGCTGTCAGCGCATTGAGCTTTTGCAGGATTTCGTCCTTGTCGGCGCCAGATACCCGTGGGTAGTGACCGGCAGCTAACTGACTAACGGGCAAAAATCCACGAATGCCTTCCAGCTCTACCAGCAAACCGCCACGGTTTGCATCATAGGGGCTGATTTCGACAATTTCTTGGTCGTCGAACAAGCGCTGGACTTCGTCCCAGCCGCGGTCTTTGACGGCCCGCTTCATGCTGAGGAGGGCGTGGCCCTCTTCCATTTCCGGGTCAATAACGCTGACTGTAATGCTGGTTCCCTCTTCGAGGGCTTGGCCATGACCGATCTCTCGGCGCATTACGACTCCAACGCCGCGGGCGCCTAGGTCGACCCAGACTTCATTCTTTCGGACAGAGGTAATTACCCCTTCTATGACATCGCCAACGGCGAGGCCTTGGATTTCACTGCCTGCTAGCAGTTCGTCCATTGTAAGTGTAGTGTTTGGCATTTTTCAGGTGCCTCCTTTGTAGTGTATTTCCTGCTCTCACAAGATTACCTGTAATTATAGCTGATTTGCCCCTGTTAGTAAACATTGTGCGCCATATTTGGTATTATGCGCAGTGATGACTATGCAACTCCCGGAACACTACACTGCCGTTGACCTAACTCGTGATTACGCTACCGAGCATGCCGCTGAGCTTACCCTATTGGCAAATACTATTCCCTTGGTAACCTATACCGAGGCCGATATCTTGGCCGATTGTAAACCTGGCAGATGGTTACACGCCAAATGGGAACACGGCCTAGCCGTAGAGCGCGAGAGCACACCGATTGCCTTTATTGCAGCCCATGAATGTACCGGCTTTACGCCGCTGGGCTATCCGGTGAACACTATCTATATTAGCGAGCTGGCAGTACACGAGGACCATCGGCGCCGGGGTATTGCCACTGCCCTGCTGCAAGGATTTTTTGCTAAGAATGATTGCCTGGGCCTGCAAGTGCTACGTGGTAAAACCCGCTACAGCGTGCAAACCAATGCCGAAGGCTGGAATGATCCGGTGATTTCTATGTATAAATCCTTTGGCTTTAGCGAACGCACGCTCAAGCAATACCCTAATAGGTGTGACGTTGTTCTAGAAAAGTGGTAAACGACTTCTAGCTCCTGTACACTGTGGCTATGATCGTGGGGGTTGATATCGGCGGAACGAAGACACTGGTAGCAGTGTTAACAAACGCTGGCGTAATCCACGAATCTAGAAAATTTCCAACGCCTAAAAATTATGATCATTTCCTGCTTGAGCTGGCACACGCAGTGCACCATTTGGAAACCAAAGATTTTAAAGCGGCCGGCGTAGCCGTACCCGGCCGCATTGACCGTAAGCATGGCTCCTTTAAGGCACTTGGTAATCTACCCTGGAAAAATGAGCATATCCAAGCCGACTGCGAAAAAATTCTTAAATGCCCCGTAGTAATCGATAACGATGCCAATCTCGGTGGTCTGTCGGAAGCAATGCTAAATAAGCAGGCCGAAAAAGTACTCTACATTACCGTTAGTACCGGCATCGGCACCGGTGTTATTTATCAGCAGCGTATTTCGGAGGAGTTGGCCGACATTGAAGGCGGTGCAATTATGTTGCCCTTTAATAACCAACTGGTAAAGTGGGAAAAATTTGCGTCCGGGCGAGCAATTTATGAGCATTTTAATAAAAAAGCCCAGGATATTACCGCCGAAGCTGATTGGAAATACATTGTGCGTAACTTGGCACTGGGCTTTTTTGAAAACATTGTTGTGGTGCAACCGGACTTGGTTATTGTGGGCGGCAGCGTCGGGACATACTTTGACCGCTACGAACACCTCCTTGTAGCAGAGCTCAAGAAATTTGAGACTCCGCTGACGCCCATTCCTAAAATTATTCAGGCCAAGCGCCCCGAAGAAGCGGTAGTGTACGGTTGCTACGACCTAGCGAGTCAAATCTATGGATGACCTGCTGGCGCAGCTAAGAGCGGCCTTTCCGCAGCTCACCTACACTAAAGGTACGCAGTTTTGTTGGTCGCCGGAAAATCGTGAGGTTATATATAGGCAGACTGCCAGCGGCGTAAAGTCACAGTGGTCACTACTGCACGAAACCGGCCACGCCCTGCTTGAACATAACTCGTACGAGGCCGATTTTGAACTGATTCGTATGGAACTGGCCGCCTGGAATAAGGCGCAGGAGATTGCCCAATCGCTCCACATGGAGATAGACGAAGAGCACATTCAAGATTGTTTAGACACCTACCGCGACTGGCTATACAAGCGCAGCATCTGCCCCAGTTGCAATACCAAGTGCCTGCAGCAGGATGATTTTGTGCACTACCGCTGCTTTAATTGCCATACCAATTGGCGCGTCAGCCCTTCCCGCTTTTGCCGCGCTTACCGCTCCACCAAAAACGTTCGCCAACCGGCTGTTTTTAACTAATCTTGCGCACGTAAGAAAGTTGGGGATGGAAGTGGAGTGCGCTGGCATGGAGCAAAGAGCGGGTGGTTAGCTAGTGGGGACGGCGGCGAGGGTGACCTGCTTGGTGATGGTTTTGCCGTCTCGGATGAGAGTGAGGCTGATGGAATCGCCAGGCTTGTACTGGCCGAGTAGGCTGACGAGGTTGTTTTTGCTGTCTATGCTGCTGGAGCCGATCTTGGTAATGATATCACCTTCTTGGAGACCGGCAGCGGCTGCCGGGCTGCCAGCGACAACTGCTGGCTGGGTTGGGTCAGTGCTCGGCGCGATGTAGGCACCGACCTTGACGTTCAACTTGTACTCTTTGGCGGCTTGAGCGTCGAGGAGTACGTAGCGGACACCGAGATACGGGCGTTCAAACTTACCGGATTTGAGGACTTGGCTAATCAGGCCTTTAACATCGTTAATTGGGATGGCAAAGCCGATATTTTGGGCGTTGCCGGCAATGGCGGTATTGATGCCGATGACTTGGCCGTTTAAGTTTACCAGCGGGCCACCGGAGTTGCCCTCGTTAATGGCGGCATCGGTTTGAATGAGATTATTTAAGCTTTCGGTGTCATCGCTACCACTCCCATAATAGCTATCGCTGCCGCCGGAACTGGCTTGCACGCTGCGGCCAAAACCGGAAACGATTCCGGCGGTAACAGTGTTTTGAAACTCACCGAGGGCATTGCCGATGGCAACGACGTCGTCGCCGGTTTCGACGGTTGATGAGTTGCCGATGCTGGCGGCGGTGAGCTTATGACCCTCAGTGTCAGCAATCTTTAAAAAGGCAATGTCTAGGCTGTCGCTGGCGCTAGTACGGCCAATGACACTGACGTTATCGAGCTCGGTGCCATCGCTGAGCGTAACGCTGACCTTATCGGTACCCTCGGGAACCACGTGGCGGTTGGTCATGATAATCCCGTCGTCGCTGATGATGATTCCGGTACCGGCGGCGGCTGTTTGCTGCGACGCACCACCGCCACTAAAGAAGCTGAAGGGATTATCACTGCTGGCAGCAGTAGTGATATTGACATTGACACTAACTACACTGGGGCTGGTAGTTTTGGCAATCTGGTTAATAAGTTGACTCTGGCTACTGACGATCCGTTTTTGACTGCTCAGGGTGCCACCTATGATGGTAGTGCGGTTGTGTGACTCAAGGTAACCGCCACCAATGCCGCCCAGGACAGCAACTGCTACAAAGGCCAGGGCCAGGATGCCGGCCCGAACACGGCTAGCCGGTACGCGCCTGCGAGTGGCAGCCTTGTGGGCGTAATACTCAGCAACAAATTTTCGGATACTGGGCGTGGGCTGGTGCCCCTGCCGGCTGGATACGCTGTGGGCTACTGGTTCTTTAACCGATGCAGCTTCGGCTGCGTTGTTATCTTTTGCCATGTAAAAAGTCCCCCGTTATGTTTGTAATTATAAGACTTTGTTGCCCCAATCAGAGAAGATTAGTACGACGGCAACAACTGCTAGCATAATAAATATGAACTGTCGGCGCAGTCCCTTGCTCAGCCGATCGTGATGGTCAAGATAGTACAGCGTGGCCAGGCCGTAACCCAGCGCGCTCAATAGCAGTGCCGGTTGCGAGATAAACCCGTAAAACAGCAGCCAGTGACCAAGTAGCCAGGCAACTGCCGCACCAAAGTATCCCCACAGGTACGATAGTAACCGGGCATAGGTTTCGTTAAAGCCGTCAAAGAAATGACGAGCCGCCAGGAAACATACCATACCGGTAACAAGCGTCAGGCCGTAGAGTGGGCCGTCGGTCCATACCAGGTATAGCGCCATAAGCCCGCAAAATTGCGCAATTGAGGCCTGGATCGAAATCGGCAGTAAGCCGCTGGCCGGTTTTATAAAAACTAACCAAATGGCGTAGGCGACGGCGAAGCCAAGCTGCAAGGCGGCTGACGGTGCATTGACCATAAAAAGTACGATGGATATACCGACGATGATGTCGACTGCATTGGCCCGGATATTGGCCAACCAGAAGCGCGGTCGCACGGCTAGCATACGCCACTTACTTAACACCACCACACTGAGTGCCAGCTGAACGAATTCAAGGCGTACCAGCACAAAGATAATTGCCGGCAAGGTTACTTGCAGGAAGATTAAAAAGAAGTGTGAAAAGCCGCTGGTGGGCTTAACCTTGGTTAGTAGTGGCTTCATCGCTACCTATTATGATAACAAAGTCTGCGCCATTTGCCTGAATTAGTGGATCAGGCAGGGTGGTGACTGCTGTTTTGCTGTAGCGTTGTTCCAAATAATTCTTGGTGTATTTTTTGCCAGTGCCCATGTCGATGATTGTTGTGGTGGTGTAGCCACTGGTAGGTGCGTTAGCGGTGCTGGTGACGGTGTAGCCATACGAAGTTAACTCCTGGGCCTTTACCCCTGCTAGGCCTGGCACTGTGGTACCGTTGAGGACAACAATTTTGGCAGCCTCTTTAGAAAGATAGGGATCCTTAATTTGGCTACGGACATAGTTTTGAATGGCGGTGTAGTTAAATTGACCGGCTTTAGGCTGTACCACGGATTGACCGTTGAGGTTGGCAGTAGTTACCAGGCTCACTCCCTCCTGCGCCAGACTTACGGAATTGACGTTGGTGTTGTCGATATCTTTGATAATTCCAAACAAACGGGCGGCATCATTGATGTTAAGGTCGGTTTGGACATTATCGCCAAAGGCATTAATAAGCCCGGAGAGTTTAAGAGGGTTTGTAAGGGTGCCGAGACTCTTGGCTTTTTCCTTAAGCCCAAGGATAATGGCTCGCTGGCGCTCGCCACGGGCAAAGTCGCTACTGGTCTCACGGGAACGAGCATAGAGCAGCGCGGTTTTCCCATCAAATTGCTGGACGCCGGCCTTGGCAATAACCGAGTTGTTATTATTTTCCCAAGCAATGGTTGGGTCCACTAAATCTGTGGGTACATTGACACTAACACCTCCCACGGTGTCAACGGCTTGCTTAAAGGCTTGGAAGTCGACAATCATGTTGTAGTGGATCGGTATGCCGACAACTTCTTCGACGGTAGAGTCTATCTGGGCAAAACCGGCGTTCACCGCGGCAGTGTTACTATTGCTTTCGTCCATGTGCCCGAGGGACTTATACTTGGCAGTTTCCCAGGCGGCGTTAATTTTCATGGCACCGGCGCCGGGGATACTTACCCAGAGGTCACGCGGCACACTCAACAAGGTTGAGGTTTTGTTTACGGGGTCAATGCTGGCAATCATCAGTGTGTCGGTCAAATCCGGAGCATCATGGTCGCCGCCACCGCGGCCGAGGAGCAGCACGTTGATACGGCCATCGCCCTCACCTTTAAGAAGCTGCGGATTAACATTTGGCTTGAGGGCTGCGGCCGAAGTAGTGCCGCCATTAAATACTTTTTTAGCCTTGAAGATTCCCTGTGAGAATAAAAAGCCTCCAATACCAATAATAAGTACGAGCAGCAAAGCCACACTCCGGAATCCCCAGCGGCGGATAGCAATCCAGCGGCTGCGAATAACGGCAATTCTGGACTGCCGTTCCGGGCTGGCTTGGCCAGGAAGACCCATGTCGATGCGACTAGCCCGGCGCGGCTGCTCAGGCTCTTCCTGTTCTGGCGATTGTTCGGAATCATTAAACACTGGGGCGTGCGGCTTAAGCGGCTGCGGCATGCGCACCTGGGCGGCAACATCAATTGGGTCTATTGGGGTGATGGGAGCGGCCACAGCTTGTGGGGAGAGTGTAACGAGGCCATCTTGGAGTGGAATTCGCTGGCCAGCTCGAAGAGGACGGCGGACAACTGGTGTCCCTCGGTTGATTTGGTCAAGTGAATGGCGTTTTGTGTTTGTTTCACGCCGCTTAAATCGCGAACTATCCATAACTCTTTATACTAAGGATTATAGCCTGCTTACGCTTAGGAGTAAACCCCGCTTATGGTAGTTTTAACACCATCCTGTGGACAGTCAATAAGCTGGGGCTTTGCTGTAGCATTCCTGAAAAAAATAGATGTACAAATCACAAAGTTACAGAGGTATCAGCCCGGGTCTGGTATAGTTACATACTGTATGGATAACGATAATCGACCAACTCAATCCGATCCCACCCCTAAGGTAGTAGTGCCGCCACCTCAGATTACCCCTATGCGCACTGCCGTAAAGGATCCGGAACCTAAGCTGGTAGCAGAAAAAGAACATTCAGGCGTCCACGACTTTTTATCTACTATTGGTATCCTCACCCTGGCGCTGGCCATTGCGCTACTACTGATTGGCTTTGTGTTCCGTACCTATCAAGTAGACGGAAGCAGCATGGAAACTACTCTGCAAAACTCAGATAAACTTATTATTTGGAAAGTTCCCCGCACTTGGGCCCGCATCACCGGCCATAACTACATCCCAAAGCGCGGCGATATTATCGTTTTTGAAGAATCCGGCCTCAGCCAGTACGGCCAAGAAGACAAAAAACAGCTCATTAAGCGGGTTATTGGTCTGCCCGGTGACCGGATTGTGGTAAATGACGGCGTTTTAACGGTATACAACAAATCTAACCCTGCGGGCTTCCAGCCGGATAAGACACTTTCTTATGGAGCCGACCATCACATTCCGACTACTACCGGCAATAACATCGATGTAACGCTAAAAGCCGGGGAGCTGTACGCCTGCGGCGATAATCGGCCCGACTCACTCGATTCGCGGACCTTTGGCCCCATAAACGCCGATCAAATTATTGGACGCATGGTTGTTCGCGTCTTTCCGCTTAATAAGTCCGAGCTATTCTAACAGCTTGTCGACTAGGTTTTGGTCAGCTAGGTTTTGAAGGTATCAATGTAGGTTTTCCAGTCGCTGGCGTCATGTCTAAACGGACTCTGGATAAAGATAAGCAGGTCATTTTTGGTAAAAACAACTGTTTGGGCGCCCGACTTTGCATCACTAGCAATGTAGGCTACGCCACCGTCGACCGGCGTTGATTGTTTAGCACTCAGCGACGCGGCAATAGTACTAACGGCCTCACTGCCCGACTTAAATTTGGCTGGAATTGGTTGCTGGCTGACTACCAGGTTATTACCCTTAAAACTGTCGCTAAAGCTGTAAACATTGTGGACGGCATCAAAAGCGATCTGAGTTTTTGTGGAAGTAGTAGCGGCATCTTTTGTGGGTGTTATAGGACTAAATGCAGGGCTGCTGGCTGCTAGCTTGGCCTTATCGGTGACGGCTTTTGCGGCCGCTGCTGCATGACGCTGGGCTAGAACATCCTTGGTTTTGAGCCCGGCACCGCTGCCGATCAGCAATACGGCAACTACAATGGCCGAGACAACAACTTTGCGGGGATATTGCCGGGGGATATTGCCGGCTGCCGCCTTTGCAGCCTGCCCTGCCCCTGCCAAGACCCGTTTAGCAGCCCTGGTGGGGGCTTGTAAGTTTGGAAGCTTAAACTCCGGCAGTTTTATTTCTATAGATACGTTTTGGGGGGCCGGCTGGGTTGCCGATTGGCTGGCCTGTGAAGTGGCTGCGGCGGTCGGTGCGGACGCCTTAGGTGTAAATGGCGGCCGCAAATTATCAGGCAAAGCCGGCGTTTGCCATACCGGCTTAAGCGTGGTGACATGCTTGGGGAGTGGAGCGGGTGGAGCCGTGTACGGCTGCGGCATTGCCTGAAATTGGGGCTGCGGCTGGGCTTGGGCTTGAGGCTGAGTTTGTAGTTGAGGTTGTGGCGCTTGTGGAGTAAGTGCGGACGAAAGCGCCTGTAACCCGCCCGGGCGAGCCATAGGGTGCTGCCAGCCGCTCTGCTCAGGGGTTAACCTGGGCGCAGGCCCCGTGGGAATGGGCGCGGACTGCGCCTGGGGCGCAACTGGCGCGGCTGCAGGTGCAGTAGGCACCTCCGGCACTACCAACCTAGACGGCGGCACGGGCCGCTGCACATAACCCCCGGCTGCATTTCGCCGAAAGCGACTATTATCTATCATGCATACATTGTACCTAATTATGCAAGATATTGCTTATGCTGATCTAGCTAATGTTATACGACTTGGTAGTAGCGTAGACGTTCCCAGCTGTATCGGTGACTTTGAGCGTTAGCGTCTGGTGTCCCTTTGCTAACGAGGTAGCGTCAGCACTCCAGGTACAGCTCGTACGTGCCGTATTGCAGCTGATAGTAACCTGACCGGCATCACTACTAAGCGTATTGCCATTCAGACCTACTATATCCACTCGGGTCACACCCGATGTAGTATCGGTAGAAGTACCGGTGACCCTGTCATCCTGCTTGCGCTTGATCTTATCGCTGCCCGTAAACGTTCCACCGGGCAGAACTGAATCAATCCATACATCTAGTGAGCCGGTGGCGCAGTTGCCTGCTGGGTCGCACGATTGGTCCGAGGTATATGTGTTTTTACCCTGATTGCTAGCAGTGGTTGGATCCGGTTGCGTAGGTTCACCTGCGGACGGCTCGGGATCGGTGGAGGTCCAGTTAATGGTAACCGCCGTATTGTTCCAGCTGGCGGCGTTTGGAGCTGGATCAGTGGTTCCGGTGACTACTGGCGGCGTATCATCGCTGCGAAGCCCTGTTACGCTCAGCTGTGCTGTTGAGGAGTCATCGCTCCAGTTGCCCGCAGTATCTTGGACATGGACCGTTATTGTATAGTCACTGTCTGGGACATCACTGCCAATTATTCCTGTGGCTACACCGTTTGCGATCGTCATCTTAGTAAGCGTGCCATAAAAGTATTGGCCTGGGAACTTGATGGCAGTACTAGGCGCAGCCGGTGCAGTTAATGCACTCTTAGTAGCCGCTGATTTAGTGACTGCGCTTGGTCTGGCGAATGATGGGGACCCTTGATTATTGTCAGTAAGGTAGAACTCGGCCTGTGTTACGCCTGAATTATCGTCGCTAACCGGAACGCTAAACGTCTCAGTGTCGTTAATGTCTTTAGTACTCTGCTGCGGAGTTATCAGGCCTGCAACTGGCTTAATGGTGTCAGTTTGACCGCTCGTTGTGCCATCCGTACCGTTAATGTAGATACGGTTAGCATAGCTGCCAGCATTATCACCAAGGTTAGTTGCGGAAGAGCCGAACACGGCTAATAACCCATCGTTCGTCAAAGCGGCTGCATCCGCTGTAGCCGCCCCATAGTCGGAATAGTTTGCCCAACGGTTTCTCGATAACGTTGAAACTTTATCTGTATTAAAATTATAAGTGGCTACTTGAGGAGTCTCATTACCCGTAGAGAAGTACATTACCCCACCTAGATAGACCGTGAACGCTGCAACATTACCATTAGCCGACAGTGAAAGATTTTCAAATCGTCCACCCTGGGCAGGCATATGTCCCTCGATAGTACCATCCCCACTAAAGATACGGGTTGTGGCTTCATTAGTGTCAACATTTACCTTCACGAGACCGTACGCGTTTAAGTCGTTGTCGTATGCATAGTTAACACCGTAATGCCCATCTGATGAGAATACCGCAGGCAGAGTTAAGCTACCATTCATGTTGAATGGTATTTCTTGGCCGGTAGTAATATCGTATCGATAGTAATCGCTAGAACCCTCTTGCGAAAATATATATCTACCACTCCCGAATGACAGGACTGGAGAACGATTAACGGGACAGCTAGTTGTTGCCGCTGCGATGTTGCGGAAACATGCTGAAAAATTCTGCCCAGTATTATCTAGGGACTTATTCCATAGAACTTTCGAACCGTCGTCTGAGATTGCCAGTTTAGAAACAGGATATGGTGTACCATCAGAATCGATCGTAACTAGCTGGCTGACTTTTGTTGCAACAGACATACGATAGCCATAGGCATTTCGTCCGTCTGCGCGGGGATCAATACCCGTAGCGTACGTTGTATATGCTATATACTTTGCATCTTTAGAAAGATAAAAGCTGTCTACTCCCTCTCCTGACGATGCTGTTTGAACATTATTAATTGCGCCGGTCTGCCTATCTTTTATGGCAATCCTGTACTGATCGCCATCGACGACTGTCTGGTAGGCTACATAGCGACCATCCCCAGAAATTTGTGGCGCAGTGGTTATTTGAAGTGAATTTGTTTCGGAAGCAAGCACTTCTGGATTGTTATTGCCACTCGCGGATGCGGGCGGGAGGCTGTAGAGCGTGCCAAGTAGGACTGCTGCTAGTACGTATAAAGCTCGCCGGACCATTGATAATTTCATAAACCCCCTCTGAATTACTGACTGTACTCTTATCATATGTCTCACTAAGCACAGGAGTCAAAAAGTTTAAGGAAAATTTAATGAAACTTTGAAAATTTGTGGAGGCAAATTACGACTTAGAATGGTGTGTCGAGAGGCTGCTGTTCGCCACCGGTGAAAGTTTTGCCGTTTCGGAGGCGTTTGCTCGGGTCGGCTGAGAACTGGAAGGTAAGGTCGGTAATGGTCGGTCCGCGGCTAATGTCTTCCGGATAACCGAACGCTTGGGATACGTCGATTGTCAGCTCAATAAAATGGTATCTCGAGAAGTTTGTATTTGTTCCCGCGGCGTCAATAGGTATATAGGCCTGCGGAGTACCTAGCGTTAAATCACCGTAATTAGTAGTGAGTCCCCATACCGCTGTAGCATCAGTTGACGAACGATAACTAAGCTGCCAACTGGCACCAATACCATTGTCGATACCATTAAATAAGGTTTTCGATGGGAAAACATCACTATCGGTATCGACTACGTACGAAAACTTGGCAATCTGAGGCTGATTTTGCAGTGTTGTGTAGGAGACCCGGTTCGCTGCAGAATACGTGAGGGTTGCGCCGCAGGCTCCGCCCATTAAATAGGCTTTGCCGTTTACCAAGGCCGCAGCCAAACCATAACGTGCAGTGGTAAAGTTCACGGCAGTTTGCGACCAGTTACCGAGACCCGTCGGATCATTGCCACTACTAATAGGCGTATTGCCGTTAATAGGGGCCACATACGTGTTAGTGGTACAGGTGTTGGCGGCCGAGCGTCCACCAAAGATATACATAAAACCATTAGAGCCAAAGCCGGCTCCCTGCCGTACCGGTTGCGGCAAGCTGGCCGAGGCGGTCCAGGCGCTAAGCGTACCAGTTGCATCATTATTTACTTTTGCATACTGCACATCTAGCAGGTAGTTTGTGCCGTCAAAACCACCAAGGATGTATAAGTTACCGGCGTAGGAAATCATCACCTGGCCGTTACGTGCCTGCGAAAATGCCGTAGTACTGGTCCAGTCACCGGTTATATTTCCACCACTAGGAAGCGACGGTGAGGCATAAACGGTATTGTAGTACACCGGCGTACCGGCCGCATCCGAGCCGCCACTAAGGTAAATACGATTGTTTACGACTGCACAACCGGCATTATGGCGGGCTACCGCCGCTGCAGCACTCGTCTGCCCAATGCCTCGCGTAGCGGTCGCCCATGCTTGTGGAACACCTCCAACCAGCTGACTATAATAGACTGTACTATAGGCACTGGCGCTGGCATCGCGGCCCCCAAGGTAATAGAGATAGTCGCCCTGCGCAACCATACAACCAAAGCCTCGAGTTGCCGGTAAAGCCGGCCCAGCGGCCCACGTAGTCACACCGCTAGCGTCGATAGTCGCGTACTGGGTAGTATTGGTATACGTAGTACAGTCGGTTGTGCTGGTACAGCCCCCCGCTAAATACAGGTTACCACTATCAGATACGGCACTGGCGCCTAACCGATCGGTAGTGAACTGATTAGTCGAGGGAGATGTAGACGGGCTAACGTAGGATACTGGTGCACCGCTTGAGTTGTTATAGACCGAAAATGACTCATCGGTTCCTAAAATACCATCGACACCTGCAGCACCAGTACCTCCAGGTACACCGCAAGTGGCTGGAGGATCTCCTGTATTACAACCTCCTAGGGCATAGACGGTTCCATTAGCAGCGGCTGCACGTAAATCCCATCGCTTGGTAATGGTAGTTGCAGAGGTGGTAAATGCTCCGATATCACCGGTTTCCAGATCTATTTTGGCATAGACAATATCATTCAAAGTTTTATTCGCCGCGAGGGTGGTCGAGCGACCATCATGCCCGGCGAGAACATATAAATAACCATTAAGCCCAAAAGCGAAGGTACGACGACGTGGAATGGGGAGGCGGTTTGACGCCAATCCAAAAACTACGCCAGAAGCACCAGAAAGGCTTGTCGGATTAACGATATTTCCGCTGGCATCCAATTTGGCATAATACACAGTATCTACCTGAGCATTGGCGTCCCCGGTACCGTTCGCCCCACCAGCTAAATATATATAATTGCCATAAAATACACCCGCAAAGATTCCTAGACCCTGTGTACCGGCCGTGTTAGGGTCTCCGTCTATTTGTGCCTGCCCCGTGAGGGTGCAATTGGAAACTGCACCGTTTGGAGCAACATCACACTTATAGACATCACTTCTATACGCGCTGCAGCCAACACCGCTCGCCCCAGTGCAACCACCCATAAAGTACATATTCCCCGCTATGGTTGCTGGAGCCGTTGTCCGCGATTGGGCAAACATAAAGGTATAGCCTCGGGCGGTAGTGGATAAGCCAGTTACAGTCTGAGCGGCAGACGTCCAAGATGCGGCAAGCGAGCCATTGGCATTGAGCGCAACATAGAATAACGCAGTCGTATTAAATCCATTGGTACCCGTGGAGCCACCATAGGCGTATATCCGGTTATTAAAAACCGTGGTTCCAAATGCCGCTAGGCCAGTAGTTCCGTTTAAGGTATTCGTGGTATCAACGCACCAGACGCCCGCAACGGTACCAACACAAGTCGCTGGATTGGTAATATTGCCGTTGGCATCAATAGCGGCGTAGGAAGTACTCCTAGCCTGTGTACCGGAGGCATCACTGCAGTCGTTCCTGTAACAGCCACCAATGTTATAAATAAAGCCGTTGTTAATTACCACACCGGCGGCTAAACGGCCACCCTGTCCGGCTGTTGCTCCAGTTCCTGCTGGTGGCAAGACGCCACCGGTGGTGATTGGGCTGACGTCACCATCGCCGTTGATTACTCCGTACGAAGTGCTTGTAACCGTCGTGGTGCATGCCCCCGTGGAGGTGTTCATGGCCGTACAACCGCCAATGGTATAAAGCGTATCGCGCCAGGTAGCAAACCCAGCGCTGAAGCGTGATTGTGTGACTCCAGGGAGCGTATCAAAGGTGGTCAATGAACCATCAGCGTTAATACTTGCTAGCTGCGTATCACTAAGCGGTGTGGTGCAATAATTGCTAGCGTTTACCACACTACAGCCGCCAGATACATACAAATAACCACCCCAAATTGTCGTAAAGTTGCCACCAAAAGTTTGTCTGCCGGTAGTAATCGAGTTTGTAGCCACCCACGCACCAAGCCCAGTGCTGGTTATTTTTGCATAGTAAACATTTGCGGTAGGAGTCGTGGAGCCCGTATTCCCTCCTACCACGTAAATATAGCCGTTATAAACATTACTGCTAGCTCCCAATGTTGTTGCTGGCAGCGCAGACGTACCCGAACTAGACCAGGATCCTAACGTGCCATCCGGATTAACCACTGCGACTTCGACAGTAGTAACGCCTACGAGCGCCCCGGCACCACCGATTTGGCCGCCCATTAAATATATATTATTTTCGTAGGCAACTGCCGTTGCGTAACGCCGCGGCGTACTAAGCTCTCCTAATGTATTCCAGGTTATTGGCTCGCCGTTAGCCGCCAGTTTGATAGAAAATACCGTCTTACACACGCCGCTTGTACCAGAGTTAATGGAACCACTTGCTGCCGTACAGGTAGCGTTTTGCCCACCGATTGCAAAAAGATATCCGTTATAGGCAATCAGCGAAAGAGCCGACCGAGCCGCCGGGAGGTTATAGGCAGCGTTGGTTTTCCAAGCCCCCACTGTTTCGTTGGCTGTATCGAGCTGTGCCCAATAAACTGTAGCGACATTAGCAGAGCCGGTATTACCGCCCACAACATACACATAGCCGCCAGCCATGACGACACTTTGACCCCACAGCGCCGTTGGTAGTACCGTCATACCAGTGGTAACCCAGGCGGGAATACGCGCACCGGTCACTGAGCCCTTGAGGATCTGGTTGTTGGTAACGTCAAAGTCGACGTTGGTTTCGTTGTTGCCACGCATCAGTTTTTGGGCGCTTTTTACGTAGACACTCGGGTCGATTGTTAATGGATAATTGGCACTGGCCAGGTTGGTTGTTTCGACGGTGAGTTCGCTGCCTTTTAGCACAAATTTGGAGGTTACTTTTGTGCCGGTTTTGCCGGTTTCTTTAATAACCGGAGCTGGGACCGTAAATAGTAGGGTGTCTTTGACGGCCTTTTTTCTGGCCAGGTCCAGCAGTTTGGCGTCTTTATCGCTGCCAGTGCTGATTTGGCCGTTAAGCGGTAGGCTTGAGCCATAAATACCAAGGCTGCCATCTTTTAATAGCTGGGCGCGTAAGCTGTCGCCCAGGTCTAGATCGTAGCTGAACTTCATTGAGTTGTCGGTTTTGTGGCTGAGGATAATGTCTTCTTTTACCTGACCAGCCTGAAAGCTGTAGATTAGCCAGCCGCTGCCGTTTGCTAGCGGATATTCCAAACGGTTTTGCTCCTGCTTGGCGGCCCGGACGGCAAATGTAGGCTTGAGACCAAAGTCGACATTACTAACCGGGTCGCTAACGTCGATCCCCTTAGCGCCATCCGCGTGAGCGACAGCCGTAATGAGCGCACCGCCCTGGCCCACGTCCGCCGTACCGGTGGGTATGTAGTTTTGGTTAAAATTGTAGGTGGCATTTTTGGCGTCGTAGACGAGCTTGGAGGCCATGGTTTGACTGGTTTTTTGTAGCAACGAGTCGGCACCTTCGAGTGCATACGATTTAGCTGTTAAATTGGGTTGGATAATGGGGATAACTTCGGTGACGAGCAGTACTATGATGGTGACGGCCAGTGCCACGCGCACGTGGAAAGATTTGGGAAATATCGCGTACTGCCGCACGCGCTTTGGCAACCGCGACTTGGCGGCCCTGAACGGGTGGAAGTTCCTAACCCATCCCGGCACGGTGAACTTTATGGTTATACTACCCCGTTGGCCGGAAGGCCGGACCGGCGATGGGCCATCATGAATAGGTCGCTGCGGGCGACCGGCAGAAAATTTGGGCGGGCGTATGTCATCCATATCTGTTTATTTGGCGTTTTACTCTTTCCTCGAACTGCCTTTATTTTACCATAACCGTTTATGAGTGGCGAGTACCGTGGCTAGATGCTATTATTTCTGTATGAGTCAAACACCAAAACGGGGTCTCGGGAGAGGCTTCGACAGCCTGCTACCCCAGTCGTATGACACGTCGCTGCTGTTAACCGACGACGATGAGCGCATTCAAAAACTGGATATTGCCAGTGTAGCGCCGCACGCCGACCAGCCGCGCCGCCATTTTGACGAAAAAGCCTTGAACGAGCTGGCTGAATCAATTCGCGAACACGGCGTGCTGCTGCCGCTGGTGGTACGTACGGTGGCCGGGGGTGGCTATCAAATTGTGGCCGGTGAACGCCGCTGGCGAGCAGCTAAAATTGCCGGACTCAAAAAGGTGCCGGCCGTGGTGCGCAGCCTGGAAGAACTCCAGCAGTTGGAGGTTGCCCTGGTAGAAAACGTCCAGCGCGTAGACCTAAGCCCTCTTGAGCAAGCTACCAGTCTGCAACGACTGCATGAGCAGTTTTCGGTGCCCTACGACGCCATTGCCAAGCGGCTCGGCAAGGCGCCCTCAACCGTAACAAACATTGTACGTTTACTGGGGTTGCCCGACGACGCGCGTGAGGCCTTGGCCGAACGCAAAATTAGCGAGGGCCACGCCCGAGCGATCTTGGCCCTCAAGGACAAACCGGATCATCAAGTAAAACTGTTGCACGCCATCTTAACCAATGGTTGGAGCGTCCGCCAAGCTGAGCGCTACGTTACCAGCCTAAAGCAAGGTGCCAAAGACGACGCCGACGCCCGCGAGCGCGTCCAGACCGAAACTCCCGCCACCAAAGCCCTCGGCAAACGGCTGGCAACACCGGTGACCATTCGGCGCACCGCCAAGGGCGGCAAACTGGAAATCGGCTTTACTACCGACCAAGAGCTGGCCCGCATTATTGCCATCCTCGAAAGAACGACATGACACAAAAAATTATTGCAGTCGTAAACCAAAAAGGCGGCGTCGGTAAAACTACCACTACAATTAGTGTTGCAGCGCAGCTAGCCAGCGACGCCACGGTGCTACTGTTTGACCTCGATCCTCAGGGTAATGCTACCA
This sequence comes from Candidatus Saccharimonadota bacterium, assembly GCA_028286245.1. Classification (GTDB taxonomy): domain Bacteria; phylum Patescibacteriota; class Saccharimonadia; order Saccharimonadales; family UBA4665; genus UBA4729. Next base: position 218,466 of record JAQBRY010000001.1, read on the forward strand.
GCGGACTGGGCGTGCAAAAAGAGCTACCGGTCACTGCCTATGAGGTACTGTGCAACGGCGCTCCCCTGGCAGACGCCGTCCAACCCACCAATGTGGAGGGATTGTTCGTAGTGCCCAGCAATGCTAATCTGGCCGGGGCCGAAGTACAGCTTGTATCGCAGCAGCGACGCGAATTTGCTCTGCAAGTGGCCCTCCAGCAGGCTGATTATGACTATATTTTAATTGACTGCCCGCCATCCCTCGGACTACTGACCGTTAATGCCCTAACAGCGGCCAACAGCGTATTAATACCGGTACAAGCCGAATATTACGCCCTCGAAGGCTTAAGCCAACTGCTCAATACCATTCAAGCCGTTAAACAAGCCACCAATCCCAATATTGATCTGTTAGGGATTGCGCTCACCATGTACGACAAGCGAACCAGCCTCAGCGAACAGGTCCGCGACGAAGTCAAAAAGTACTTTGGCGAAAAGCTATTTAAAACGGCAATTCCCCGTAACATACGCCTTGCCGAAGCCCCAAGCTACGGTCGCACAATATTCGAGCACGACAAATGGAGCAAAGGCGCCCGCGCCTACAAAGCCCTCAGCAAAGAGATTAAAGACCGCCTGTAGCGCCTGATTACGGCGTGCCTAGGTAGTATTATACAGCTAGCCGTATAATACTTTTACCACACAATCTAACCGGTGGCTTTTAGCTACAGGGTGGTTTTAGTGGCCAATTTTACGAATACTCATATATGTGTAACTACCCCTGTTTGTTACACATATATGAGTACTGGCAGTTGCCGTATTGTACGACCTGCCCCTCATGCCGCCCTTCTGGCAGGCGGCGGAGTGATGCGGCTGGCATTTCTAGGATGACCTGGCGCTATTTACAGGGGTCGTAGCTATTTCTTTGGCAGTAGAGCTATTGCTTTGGCAGACGCGTTTTGGGCAAAACAAAACCTCCTGGTTTGGACCCGGGAGGTTCTGCTATCTGTGGTGGGGCAGCTCTCAAACTATTTTAAACTATGGGGCGCAGCAGAGGCTGCTTGGACGGAGTACGGGGACTGTTAGCTGGTGCGGATCAAGCGAACTTAAAGGCTGGATCGCTCAAAATCATTTTTCTGAGTGTTTCTTGCTGTTTTCTGTCACGCATTGATAATTGTTTTAATAATCGGTCGTCTTGTTGCTTTTTGTCTTTTTTCATTTTGCTTTCCTCGTTGTGTTCGCGTATCTATTTTTGTGAGTTTTTGATTTTTTTGGGTGAGTGATGCGGGAGCTTTATTCTGGGGGCTTGAGTCGGTATGACATCGGTGAGACCTTTTGTATTATGTTTGTGATTTTTGTTTTAGCTGAATCTACTTGTTATTCTACACTCTCTAACAGTGGTCTGTAAAGTACTTTTTGGGGTTTTGAACAGTTTTTTTATCCACAGGGTGATCGTGAGCACAAAAGTGCACAACCAACTAAAAACGCAGCCCGTGAGCTGCGTTTTTAGTTGAGACTTTTTGTTTGAGACTTGAGACTGTGTTGAGACTTTTTGTGAGACTTGAGACTATTTGTGGCGGATGTTTGTTTTGTTTGTTACTGCTTGCGGGCCGGCGGCGGATTGATCAGTTCCCTGCCAGCTGCTGGTAGCAACGTCCGAACCGGGCTTATGGTGGAGCACGGTTCGGAGTGTGGAGTGGAGATGTCTTCATAGTGTTTCCTATTGTCCCTTTGCAACAAAGCTTAAGTTACTGACGTAGGCCGTGGAACCGCTTTGGGCGGTGACGTCGATCTTGAACATGACGATGGTGTTGGCGGCCAGCGTACAACCGGATGGGGTAATGCTGACGGATTGCCAGGTATTGGCGGTGGTGGTGACTTGTTGGTTGGTGGCACAGGCAACGCCGCTGGCGTCGTACATGCTGTAACGGACACCGTTCTGCAGACCGCTACCGGTGCCGCTACTGGCAACACTGGTGCTGCGGGCGCTCAGGGTGATTGGATTGGTACCGGAAATACTCTTGTAGGTGGCTGGCAGCTGGTAACGAACGTAAATACTGTAGCTCTGTGCTGAAGCCTGTGGTGAAGTCCAGCTGTAGTAGTTGTACTCATCACCGCTAGTACCACAGGTGGTTGAGCCGGTGGTTTTGTTGATGGCCAGCGCGTAGGAACAGATGTCCGAGGTGAGCGTACCAATGTTGTTACTGCCAAACAGCAGACCGTTCAGGACGGCGCCGGCGTATTCTGGGACTAGGTTAACGCTGACGTCTGGTGAGGCACCACAGTAACCCCAACCAGAGGCTTCGTAACACTGCATCTTGCCAAGGCTGGTGTCGTAGTACATTGAACCAAACAGCGCCGAGTTGATGGTGGTGCTGGTGTTTGGCTGCTCGGCCGCGCTGTCAACCTGAAGAAGGGTGAGGCCCTGGCCATTGCTGCCACCGACCTTGATAGCAGTGGTGTTCTGGACTGAGCCATCATTCTGGGCAACGATGCTCAAGTTATCGATGAAGAGGTTGCGCGTAGCACCGCTACCAGTAACCTGGCCAATGACCAGGTAGGCGGTTGCGTTACCGGCATTGCCACTGGTGGTAAGCGTACAGGTGATCTTCTTAAAGGTGGTGGCAAAGGTTAGCTGACCGCTCACAGAACAGTTATTATCCTGGATGGCAGAGGTGCGCCAGTAGTTGATAGCTACGTCAGAAATCGTGGTGCTGGCCTTAGCGGTAAAGGTAATGTTGTAGGTGGTGTTGGCTGCCAGAGCGGTACCGAGGTTATTCTTGGCACCGGCGCCACCAGCGGTCGGCAGCACTGTCTTAACACCAGCGGTGCCACTGACAAATTCGCCAGCTGTGGTGGTCCTAGTAACGGTGGCTGAGCTACCGGTCCAGTCTGTAGTAAAGGCAGTTTCTGCGCCGGAGTTAACGGCCAGGTTAGTGCCAGTAGTAGCATCAACGTTAAAGATGTTGGCACCAACGGTGTTCTGGATGAGCTCTGAGCCAACTGCCATAAAGGCGCCGGTAGAGCCAATCGAGGCAACGACCGTGTTGTCGGACTTGCGAGCCTGGAAGAGGTCGGCAGTTTGCGTACCGTTACCCTTAACGATTGCGCCGATGACATCACCGATATTAGTGACGCTAAGCGTGTTGGTGGTAATACCGGTAGTGCTGCCGATGCTTAACGTGTTAGAGGCAAAGAAGTTGCTGGTGGCGCTGTTGTAACCGGCAAGTGGTGAACCGGTTGAGGCCTGTAGTTCAAAGATGTTGGCTGACTGGCTGGCGACACCCTGGATTACCAGACCGCGGTTGCCGGTGCCGGCAGTACCGATCACTGCCTGAGCGGTGGTGGTGTTGGTGGTGTTGGTGACGGTGTTAACGGCCAGGCGGTTGGCGGGGCCAGTGTTGTTAATACCGAGGTTACCGGCAATGCTGGAGTTGCCGGTGCCGTTAACAGTGATGGTGCCTTCGGTGATGCCGTTACCGAGTACGTGGAGATCGGCCGCGCCAGTAGTACCGTTAGCTGAAACTCTAAGTACGCCGGCGCTTTCGCGGGAGATAAAGACGTCTTGAACGGCGCTGCCGCCACCGATACCGTACTTACCGTCAGAGTAGAATTGACCGCGAGCAGTAGTGTCACCCTGAACCTTAAATTCGAGCGCCTTACCATCGCTAGTACCGGTGCTGGCCTGGAGGCCGTTTATAGAAACCAGCGAGGTGGCCATAGTAGTAGTGGTGTAGGTGTTGGTAACAGATAGTGCTTGGTTGTTGCTGCTGTTTGTGACCGTGAGACCAGTACCGCTTGCAGCGCTGATAGCCTGGGCGCCGTTGCTGTCGATGGTGTAGACGCTGGTGTTACCCTTTTGGAAGTTTAAGAAGTCAGCTGCCGAACCAAGACCGGAACCAGGCTTGTTAAGACCCAGGTAGGTACCGCCGTTGGTGACGCTGTTACCGCCAGAAATGGTATTAGCACCAAGCTGGAAGAGTGACAGCGAAGTCGAGGCAGCCGGTGCACCTAGAATGCTGACATTACCGGTGGTATCGACAGTAAGGCGGTTGGTGTTGGCGGTGCGCAGTGACAGGCTGTTAGTGTCGTTTGTGCCGATAACAGCCGCCTGGCCAAAGCTGTTGCCGCCATTGCGGAAGAAACCGGTAGCAGAAGTCGCATCAACGCTTAGGGCGCCGCTGGCAAGCGATAGGCCGGAACCGGTCAGGTCGGTAAAGATATCACCGTTTACGGTAAAGTTCTGGCCAGTGGCAACTGTTAGGCCACCGTTGAAGGAACCGAGGGCGCTGACTGATAGAGTACCCACTACAGCACTGCCAGCTGTGTTAACGGTAATAGATGAGCTTGAACCGTTTTGCAGCGTAACAGTGGTGGTTGCGCTTGTGGCATTACCAATCAGGACGGCTGCGCCGGTACTGCCGTTAATACTCAGCGACTGGCCGGCGGCGCTGGCAATGCTGGTTGCACTGCCGCCGCCAAATTGCAGGTTGTTGTTGGCAAAGGTGTTGCCGTTGTAGGTGCCGCTGTTAAGGATGTTACCGGTACCGGAGATACTAAAGCCGGCGTTGTTGGTAATGAGCGTAGTAAAGCCGGTGCCAAAGCTAATGCCGTTAAAGGTGTTATTGGTGGCAGCCGTAACGTTACCCATAAAGATACCGTTGTTCACGTTGGTACCGGTACCATTGGCGGCGCCGGAGATGTTAATAGTGTGACCACTAACAATGGTTGCACCGGAGGTCGCCGTGTTGCTGAGGGTGGTAGTCTGGGCACTGCCGGTGCCAGCACTAAACGTCTGGAGGATCTGACCGGTGCCACTGGCCAGGCTCAAGTTTTGGCCGGCGGCAACGATGAAGCTACCAAGGCTGTTAACGTTGATGCCAGTGCGACCCAGGTCAACTCGGCCAGTAGTACCGTTGGTGCCGAGCAGCACGTTACCAGATGAAGCGCCGCTGCCGCCATCAATCGATACGCTGCCGCCATTGGTGGCACCGGTACCAGTTGCGTTACCACCACTGATAGTAACCGCACCACCGGTACCGGCGGCGGCAGTGTTATTGCCAGGCTTGAGGGTGATGCCATAAGCGGCAGCAGCATTGTTGGTGCTGATAGTGACTGCACCGTTACCGCGGAGCGTTGTGCCACCGGTGTTACCGAGTGCAAAAGTGGTAGCCGTACTGCCGTTAGTAGCTAAGTTGATAGCGGTGGCATCACCAAAGGCGTTGATGGTAGTGGCATTGGTGTTAATGAGGTTAAAGGTGGCGGTGGTACTAGTGGTCAGGTCGGTGGTACCGTTCAAGTTAATGTTGTTATTGTTTGACTGTAGGGTCAACGCACCGCTACCGGTACTAATGGTGCCATTAGCGGTAAAGCCGAGTGCACTTGAGGATAGCTGGGTGCCGCCAATCGTGACGCTGGAGCCAAAGTAACCGGCGCGGAAGGTGTTAGCAGAAAGACCAAGGTCCACGGTGTTGGTAGCGGTAGGTTGGATTGTTTGGTTGACGTTAAGGGCACCAGTGTTATCAAAGTAAGCTTGACGAGTTGGGGTAGCTGCCGAGTTAAAGATTTCGAGGACGTTACCGACCGTACCGGTAGTTCCCTTTACGGTCAGGCCAACCACACCGTTAGCCGTTGGGGCTATGGTGTTTTCGGCGGCAGTTGCGGGAACGTTTCGGAGGAAGATGCCAGCACCATCGCTGCCCTGGAGGGTAGCATTAACGTAAGCACTGCCGTTGTAGCGAATGAACTGGCCCGTACCTGGGGTCGTCAGAGTAAGGGTAGTTCCCTGTAGTTTGGCTACGTTAGCGGTGGCAAGGCCATCAGTAGAAACGGTGACGTCGCCGCTCAGGCTCTTAAAGGTTGGCGTGCCGCCAACGCCTGCCATCAGGAACTGACCGGCAGTGCCGGCAGCAGTAGCCTGGATAGCACTAGTCGTGTTACCGAACAGAATGCCGTTAGAGGCAAAGGTAGCTGCGCCAGTACCACCGTTGGCAACGTTAGTGGTACCGGTGAGGAGCGTAGCACTGTTACGGTCGAGGGCGGCGCTCGAGATAACACCCGCACTGGTCGAAGACAGAATGCCCTGGCCGTATAAGCTCAACGTCAGGTTGTTACGGATGGTGGTGATACCGGTGGCAGCGCCGACACTGAGCGCCGTAGCACCGTTGGCAAAGTTAACCGTAGTAGCAGTGTTAAAGATGTTGGCACTCGCACTGCCGGTGCTAAGCGTACCGGTGTCTACTGTTAAGGCACCGGTGACCGCAAAGGCACCACCGACTTTAAGGGCGTCGGTGCCGCTGCGGTAGAGGGTGGCATTAGCATCAGTACCAAGTTGCAGGCCACCGGTAGTAGAGGTGGTGTTAGTGCCAACCTGTAATAGGCCACCGGTGCTACTTGGGGCCGCACCAATACCAACCTTGGTGTTGGCGGTGTCGACTATAAAGACGTTGGTAGCACCGTTACGGACCTTGAGGGCGGTAGCGCTGCTAACGTTGATGTCGGCAGTGTTGGTAACGGTAAGGGCACCACTAAAGCCGTTGGCTCCGGCGCCGGACTGCGAGTAGCCACCAGTGGTCGTCACGCCGGTAAGGGCCGTAATGGCACCGGCTGAGTTTACGGCAAAGACACCGCTGTTAATACCCAGGCTCTGACCACTCAAAGCGCCGGTAGCCGTAACAGTGGCACCTTGGATGGCCGTGGTAGTAGTAATGTTGTTGGCTGTTAAGATGGCGCCAAAACCAGTGGCGATGGAACCGGCTGCGAGGGCGCCAGTACCAGTGATACTTGCGTACGTACCAGCGGTGAGGTTGGTGTTGGTAAGCAGGCCATCAACAAAGGCGCTACCGTTGTACTGCAGCACACTGCCGGTGGCTGGGGTGGTTGAGATAGTAAGGGTTTTGCCCTGTAAGCTAGCGATGGTTGGGTTAGGGAATGTGCCGCCCAGATCGCCACCGGCTGCGCCAACGGCGCTACAGTTTTGAACAATGGCGAGACAGAGCGTGTCGGTAGTGTTGGCGGTTGCAGGAATGTTAATGGTCAGGCTGTTAGATCGAGCGGCCGCTAGGAACGTAACCGTGTCACCGGAACCATCATTTATGACCAGGTTACCGGCGTGGGTCGCATCGCCGGCAGTAACAGTACCGGCCTGGACGATAGCAGTAGTAGTAATGTTGTTGGCTGTTGAGATGGCGCCAAAGCCGGTAGCGATTGAACCGGCTGCCAGGGCACCCACACCGGTGATGTTGGTAAAGCTACCAACGGCCAGGTCAGCGTTTACAATGGTGCCATCAAGGATTTTGGCGCTGTTCACTGCCCCGGTGGCAATGGTGTAGGCGCCGCCGGTAGCCAGGGTGAGATCACCCGAAACCGTCACAAAGCCCGGAATGCCACCGCTGCCGGCCTGAAGGATCTGGCCGGTGGTACCGGTAGTTTGACCAAGCGCACTAGTGCTGCTGGCGTACAGTAAGCCATTAGCGGTAAAGCTAGTTAAGCCAGTGCCACCGTTACCGGTAGTAAGCGCAGTGTTAAAGTAAGTAGCGCTGTTACGGTCTACCGCAGCGGTACTTATAGTGCCGCTTGCATCGGTAGTCAGGATGCCGGCGGCACGGCCGCCGAGCTTAACAATGCCGGTGCCGGTTGTGAACGTACCGCTGCCGGTTTGGGTAAAGTTAGAGTTAGTATCAACTGTCAGGCCACCGCTAAAGGTACCGAGTCCGCTGACGCCAAGTGTGCTGAAGCCACCATTTACTGCCGTTAGGTTACCGCTGGCATCAATCTTAGCAACAACGGCACCGTCGCTGTTGCGCTGGAACTGAGCAATATCGGTAGCACTGGCACCACGCAGGACAGCAGCAACACCGCTGCTGGCAAAGACGTTAAAGTTACCTGTCTGGGCACTACCACTCTGGTTACGGATAAAGTTGGTAGTATCGTTGGTTTGAGCGTAGGTGTTAGTACAGGTGGAAAGTTGACTGCTGGCGTTCTGACAAACGAGCGTGGTGCCACTGGTAGTGCTAAGCGCAGTGGTGACGTTACCGGTACTGTTAACGGCAAAGCTTGAGCCGGTATTTGCAAAGCTGCCGCCTTGGATAGCAGTGGTAGTCGAAATGCTACCAAAGCCGCTGGCAATTGACCCGGCAGTAAGGGCACCGACTTTTTGGAGGTTGGTGTAGGTAAGCGCAGTGTCAAAGGCGGCATTCTGGAGTTTACCCAGGCCGGAGATCAAGCTGGTACCGTTGTAATTAAGTAGACTGTCGTAGCCGGTACCGATGTAAATACCGTTGAAGGTGTTGTTGGTAGCAGGAGTGATAATACTACTGAAGTTGGCACCATTGATAACATTGGCACCGACGTTCGTGTTGGCGGTGCCATTCAGCGTAAATAAAGCGCCATTAATTGTTGTCGGTGTGGTGGAAACGTTGGTATTGGTAACGGTGGTGCCGATGCCAGTAGCGCCAGTAGAAGCAAGAGTTAAGGTTCGTGCACCCACGTTGCCGGCACTATCGATTTTGGCGGCAACAACACCACCGCTATTCTTGAAGTCAGCGATGTCCTGACCGCTGGCACCTTGGATAACGGCGGCAAC
>JAQBRY010000002.1 GCA_028286245.1 Candidatus Saccharimonadota bacterium
TCACGAGTAGCAATACTCAAAATGCCTCAAGCGGAAAGGCAAAAAGCACCCGGAACACCAGCGGCGGCAACGCCACCAGTGGCAGCAGCTCCAACGCCAATACTTCTAGCACCACCATCACCATAAGCAACAAACAGTAACAACTTGATAGTCACTCGTGAGCCCGCCGTGATATTGCGAATAATACGTAATTATGCTATAATGAGTGTATGTCTAATACTATCCCCGTCTACGAGCTGAAGGTTGATACCGAGCTTACACAGCGCCATTCTGTTAAAGACGATTTTACATTAAATGCAACGATAATGCGTAAGGTTCTTGCATATGCCAGCCTGCAACCTTGGTATGACAATTCTTTGGTCTTTAGTGGCTTCAATGATCGTCGTAGCCAGGAAACAAACGATACTCATGGCTCCCGAAGAGCGTTCTTTGGCGTTACAGAAACTGAATGGCTGAAGAAAATTAATGTGTATCAAAATCATTCTAATACGCCGGGTAGTTATGCCTTACTTGGCGCTGGAATACCTACTATAGCTGTGTACGACGGAACACTGCTGATGCCTGGAACCAAGCATCCCGAATTCGTAGAAGCACTAGACGCCGAAGACTGGGATAAAGTACATGAATTTAGCAATGGATTAATGTTCGATCCAGATTGCTTTTACACGCCAAAAGTTGGCAAAACTCTGGATGAAGCGATTCAGGTCGCCATTCAGTTAGTCGAATAGTTTTCATCCCATTAGAGACGATACCCTCTATTATTTTTGACAAAGCTGCGGGGAGTTACATCCCGAGGACCGGCTTTGAATACCCAACCGAGCTAGTCATAGGTCGAAGTGTTGGCTCTTCACTAAGCTGTCGTTCGGTCGCATAAGAGATGTTGAACGATATGCGTGTCGCTGGATTGGCCCAAAATTCATCACTACTTATATCGGGTCGTTCAAAAATTGCTGGCGTCTCTGCTACACCGATTGTGTGAGGGTACTTACTGGCTGCGATCACTCCAATAGTGCCTACCTTACCTGCCAAAATTGCAATTGGGCTAGCCAATATCTCCGTGTGGGATTTGGCATCTTTATGGCCAATAATAGTGCCTCCCGCTAGTTCCGTTGGTACGGCCTCTTTCCTTACAGCCGCTTTCAGGAAGAGATTAGCATTTATTGCCCACACGTCGGTATGAGCTTCAATACGCATACCAGGACCAAAAGCGAGACCAAGCAAAATTTCATTGAGTGAGTTTAGACAAACCGCCTCTTCTTCAATTGCTTCTGATACGCTTTGTCGGAGCTCGCCTCTATAGTAATCCTCGAACCATGGTAGCTTCACAGCCAAGTCTTCACCCGCTGCAACAACCGACGCTAGATACTCGCCAACATGATCGAGATCACGATTATTACGGGTAACTCCCATCTCGAACATGACGACACGGGCACAGTCACGAATTGCTGCTATCGACTGATCGACATAATCAAGAGGCAAATTGCCAACTTCGAGATTACCCCTAGCCAGCGGAGCGCCATCGATGTTGACAATAGTTAAATTTGACATAAGTTAATATTATATAACTTATAGTGTGAACAATCAAAATTTGGTGCATCAGGTGGGTAAAAGTTTACACCATATCAGGGATGAAGTGACTCGCTGGAGGAAGATATTGGAAGTACCATATCAAGAGTACCTACTCAGTAAGTAAGCGGGGGGAGTTACACGCTTAATAGTGAAGGAGAAACAACTTACTCTTCGGAAGTCAGCTGGGGCTGGTGAGTAGCATCAAGCTCCGTGGGCATATCTGTTAAATCAACAAACGTATAGGTAGGATCAGTGGGCTTAAAATAGCGTCGTGCGCCGAATGGTCTATCGTCAATATATGACTGCTTCAATCTTGAACGTAGCGCATGTTGCTTTGTTTTTGAGAGGGTGTCACGAAGATTACCATAGCGTGCCGCATCGGTAGTTACCCCAGCAAGAGGACTGGGATTCTTATATGTGGTTCCACCATGCTCAACAATTGTATCGCGGATAGCATAGTCTTCACCTGGCCAATAGTGTTCAAGCTCAAGTAATGTATCGACCACGTCGTTGTTACCAGGACGAATAAGCATATTGCGCCCTGCGAAGCTACCTTGGAAATCTAGTTTGCGGGTTGTGAACTGCTTTTTATAGTGGGTGACGGTCCGATGGGTATTTGCTGCGAAGCCTGGCCCACCAACAAATACAGCTGGTCCAACTACGACTGCAGGCTGCTGTTTATCAATATCTTTCAGGCTTGAAAGAAGACTGGGTACCCAGTAGCGAGAGAATAACGGCACGCTGTCAGCATCAAGAGTCACGAAAGGTCCAGTCGCATACTTACCCAAATCGGCAATAGCCTCTTGTAGCGCTGGCAGCTTACCTGCATCCGGGCGTTCAATTACTCGTGCTCCGAAGTATCTTGCTATTTCTACAGTTCTATCAGTACATCCATTGGCAAGTACTGTTACATCTTCTATAGGCAGCCTCGAAAGAGCATCGCCTATATGAGGCTCTTCGTTACGTGCGGGAATGAAGATAGGAATCATGGTCATAAAATAAAAAGTTAGTGATACATATAATATCACTAACTTGACTATTTTACAATGGTGCAGCAGGCGGGTAAAAGTTTACACATTATCAGTGATGAAATAGTGAGATGGAGGAAGATTTTGGAGTCACCGTGTCAAGAGTGTCTACTCAGCAAGTGAGAGCTGGGAGTTACACGGGAGACTTAAGCAGCTTGTACTCGGCGGTTCTTCTCGGCCTGAATAATGCGGCAAAGGAACCGAGTCTCATCATGAGCTATGCTGTAGCGAAGGGGCTCTGAAGAAAGGTCTACCACCATTCGGCCTTCAGGCAGGCTAGCATCAACCACAGTTACAAGGCCATGTGCATAGCTGTTTTCGCCATCCTCAAATCTTGCAGCAAAGCCAAACTGTGGGTCGGTAAATTCAAAATGCGGGTTGTCTGTAAGCACTCGTACGCAGCGGAGTATGTCGCCGTGTACGCTTCCACCAAACATTGAGCCATGAGCGAAAGCAACTGAAGTTTCAATTGTACTCGCCTCGCCACCATAGGCTGGAATCTGGTCAACAATCGCAGCGGCAATCGGTTGACTCGCGGCTGAATCTTTTCTACCACTTTGATTTAGTGGATAGTTAATAATGTCACGTGCAGTACCGTAAGGCTTCATATACCCTGCAAGGATTTGCCGGGCCAGGCTTGCCTTTTCGTTGTGCCAGGCTACGGCCTCTGCCGCTGCTGCTGCGAATCGCTCATCCTTCTCGGCGAGGTTTACCAAGACATCAAGCCTTGCGGGCGTCATAGGCATAGCAGCTACAAGCCTACCTACCTGGTCTACGGCCTCCGGCGTCCCTATGGTAAGCAACTGGCCACTCGCCCGCCCAACGGGGTACCCGTTATCCGTAAGGTCACGACTTACTAACTCAGTAATAACATTACGGAATGTAGGCATAACTGCCGCACGTACTTGCTCTGCGCTGCCTTCTGGGGCTACAACCATAAGTCTGGCAATGTCAGAAATTTTGCCACTCATGCTATCGGTGCTCAAACGGTCCAACTGACCAAAAGCGGGGTCGCTAACAGGAATTCCAGCATGCTTGTCCAACCATAGGCGCTTTGGGTCTTCTACAATTTGGCGAACTGCTTCAGCATCGCCATGTTCGGCGGCGATAGTCGCAAGCTCAATGTAGGCATTATGGTGCACATTAAGATTTGTACCCTGTGATAGCCAATCGAGCCAGGCCATGCTGCGCTGGCGCACAGCACTAGCAGTCTCCGGATCATCCATTACGTAAGAAGCAGTGAAGTCAGCCTTCACACCATCTGCGATACGACTCGCGTCGTAATCGGGATCAAAGCGAAGGCTCTCCACAACCAGCGAACCAAGTTGCGCCGGATACCGCCTTCCACCGCCCCATACTTCGCCATGACGACGATCTGAGCGGTGCTGTGTCGTGCTAACTAATGCTTGTTCTACAAATAAAGACTGCACTGCCTCTGCGAGATCGGCCATGAAAACTCCTTAGACTACTCAATACTTATTGATGCATATTATACCACAAATCACAAGATAAAAAATATGAGCCCGATGACCGCTTGGGACTCTCAGCCTTTAACAGATACGACAAAGAACAAAAGACACACCGATTGGGGTGTCTTTATATGTTATTCCCATTTAGTGCGGGTCAGGGGACTCTAACGCCCTAGCGCGAGGCGCTAGGGACGGAACCACCTGGCCTATTATTATTTTTGACGAGGCCAGGGGTTAGAGCGGACGCTGGTCAGACCAAATAAAAAGCCCCAGCTTTCGCTTGGGGCATTTTATTTGGTGCGGGTCAGGGGACTCTAACCCCTGGCCTCGTCCTTGGCAAGGACGCGCTCTAAACAACTGAGCTAGACCCGCATTACTGTGCGAAGCACGTGTTCGATTGTACCGAAGTTAGCGGTAAAAATCAACGCGTAATTGCTAGTCTGTCGAATCTGTTAGCTCGGCGAGCTGTTTTTGGAGATTGGCAATGGCACGCAAGCGGCTCCCTAAATTGCTACCGGCGTCGACTGGCGCCACAACGCTTGCGACGTCACCACCCCGAGTATATGGAAGCCGGTAGGCCAGTGCGCCGAGCGTCTCTTTTATGCCTGCTAAGCTCCTAGTAGCGTCCTCCCTAACGTTTACTATTGCCTCCTCATGTTGGGTGATCTGATCGCGAGCAGCCGACAGCGTTTCGGCAATAGTCTCAAGTGTTGAACGTTCTAGCGCTAACTTGTCACTATACGGAGGCCGTAGGATATACTGAGACGCGCGTTTGGACTGTAGAGCGCGGGCTATGCCACATACGATGGTGTACTGGTCTACTTCGCTCGTAAAGCTCTCTTTGATCCACGGTAAAATATCGTCGCCAGCAACAATTTCTTGTTTGCTGCGGCTATTGCGGGGATCAGCCGCCAATACCGAAGGTCGGCCTAACTTAAAATAGGGCGTCACAAAAGGCAGTACGCCGCTTACCACTTCCGGTACCGGCAGGCTCACATTGTCTAGACGCAGGCCCTGATCCGTAGCATAGGCGGCAACTTCACGCGGTTCGCCGCTCACTTTTAGTCCGCTATACCTGGCACGGCGCCCAGCAGGACCTTGGAACACACCGGCAATCTTCTGTTCCTGGCCAAGTATACCGACCACCGTGTCTAGGCGGCCAAACGCATCCCCAATGTAGAAAGTCTCAGCCATAACAAACGGCTCGCCTTGCCTGCCCTCTACGTAGTCCAGCACGGCTTCTACGGCGGTGAGTACGGGCATATTCAGGCAATTGTCTTCGTCTAGGCCATCGATCATGGCTACCATGTCCAATAGCTCGTCATTAAAAGACAGGTCGCCGCGCCTAAAGGCGTTTTTGAATGGTTCGCCGGGAGGCAGTGGGCGAGCGGGTGGATTTGCGTCAAAGTCGTAGGCCAGTGGTTCTCGGTCGGTGACTAGGTTGATAGGTCTTTCCATAGGGACGCTCCTCTTGTTTGATCTATGATACTACCCGCGCCATATAATTGCCAAAAGAAAAAGCCCGTCCTGTGCCTGACACAATCAACTAGTAGCTTTTGGGAGTTTCTATGATCTCTGTTAGCATGGCAAGCTGCTGATGGAGGGCTCGCAGGCGGCCTTGAATGTCGCGCCTATCGGTAATGGCTGCCGGCATGGTTTGCTGTTCGCAGTTGGCGCTCTGGGGAATACGGAAGGCCAGTTGGCCAGCTGTTTGCTGTAGGTGCGCTAGGCGTTCGGCGGCAGCCTTTTTTGCGTCCTCAATGGCACGTTCGTGCTGAGCAATGGTAACCTCAGTGTCAATCAGGGTTACCGCCATATCAAGCAAGGTGGATTGCTCGGCCTCCAGCATACCTACGAACGGCTGCTGCATGAGGTAGCGAGCAGCCGGGCGAGCACGCAGAGCCTTGCCAATGCCAAAAAATACCACGTACTGGTCAATTTGGTCCTGAAAGCACTCGGTAATCCACGGTGTAATGTCCTCACCGGCCAGCACGTCCTGCGTAACCGTATAGGGGGTGACCTGCCGAGGCACGCCCAGCGTGAGGGGCAACCGGTCGTCGGCGAGCGGTATAACCGACACATCCGGTAGCTCATTACAGAGGGTGATCCGAGGGCTTCCCTGCAACAGCGAGACGCTCAGTTCGTGCACGGGGCGCTGTAATTTAATGCCGCCTAAGCAGTTGTCACCGTCGTCCAACACACCCACAAAGCCAAAGGTTCTGACTGCCCGGCCCTGCAAATGCCAGGTCTCCATAACCGCAATAGGCTGCCCCTGCCTGTCGGCCAGATATAACTCTGCATCCCGGACTACTTCTGGACTAGGGATGGGTAACTGCATGCAAGCGCTCCTGATGTTTTGTTTATGATACTACCCTGCCGATTATTTTTGCAAAAGAAAAAGCCCGACGCAGGGTCGGACTTTTACTGGTGGCTCCTCCCAGACTCGAACTGGGGACACGCGGCTCTTCAGGCCGCTGCTCTACCAACTGAGCTAAAGAGCCATGGAGAGTGAACTTATGCTATTTTACAGATTATACCGCTGTTTTACAACCGCTTTACACCTAGCCGAGGATCGACAAGCCAATTTCTCTGATCTGACGACCAGCGCGAAGAACATCGTTACGGTGTGCCCGTAGGTTATTGAGACCGGCCTGAGAGCGGATCTGGTGAATTGATCGTGCATAGGCAATTGCACCATAGCCAGTTCGGCCAGAAAGCTGGTCTAGCATCACTTCAATCTGCTGGCGTTCGAGTGCCTTGGCATGGTGGCGCGGATAGCCACCATCTGCCATACCATCGACGAGTGATCTGAGTAATGCCCCGTTCGTATCTGCTACAAACTTTCGGAAGGCTTTACCTGACTCGGTTTCGTATAATACCCCTTCTAGGTGAGAGCCCTCGATCACATCGTGGAAAGGGGTGGGGACTGGTTGCTCATTAGCAACAGGATCACGGCCGACAATTGCCGTGACTGCCATGGTCGTAAGTTGGTGGAATGGCTCGCTATCGTGGCCGACGACTTGTGCCTCATCAGCCTGCTCTAATTCTCTAAAGCCGTAACGTGCCCAATAATCATCGGCCACGCCAAGATCAATTATTAGGCCAGCATAGCTCGCCAGCGACTCGCCAAGTTGCCATTCGCCTCGCCCAAGTTGCTCACCGAAGGTGCGAACAGCGGTGGTCATGTCGTTTAGTGGATAGTCAGTAATCGCCATGCCGGTGATTATTCCACATCCTCGCCGCGGGCGCAAGCATGAGCAGTTTGCATTACACGCGCCAGATTTGGTCGACGTAATCCTTAATGCCCGCCTCCGATCGGTGGACGTTGAGTGCCAACAATTCCGCCCTGGAGAAAAAACGGGCATCGGTCATGCCGTCGCTGGGTGCAAAGTTTGTGCTGGTAATCTGGGCCCGCACGGCTACCCGGAGCACAGCCCAACCATGTTCACTCTTGCTACGGTATACAAACTCCACGTCGCTCACCGATTCTAGCTCTACCCCGAGCTCTTCTTTAAACTCTCGGTTTAGGCAGGTCCGTAAATCTTCGCCGTGCTCCCAGCCGCCACCGGGTACTTCCCACGCGCCCGCAGAATTCTGCACCATTAGCAGCTTGTTATCCTGTAGCACCAGGGCTTTGACGGCCACCCGGTAGAACGGGCTGGGCAAACTTTCCAGGTCAGCCACGCTCAGCATAGGCCCGGAAACTACTCTTTGCCGCCCTTAATGACCGTGCTAACACCACGCAGGGCGTCTATGAGCTCTACGGGGAACAAGAGCATGGTCTTTTGCGATGGTTCGGTGCTAATGCGCTCCAGGGTATTCAGTGTGCGTAGGTTGAGGGCACCCGGTACGCCAGAAAAGATTTTGGCCGCGTCGGCTAGGTTCTGGGCAGCCAGCTTTTCGCCGTCGGCGTTAATAATGTTGGCACGGCGGTCACGCTCGGCTTCGGCCTGCTTGCCCATGGCGCGCTTCATGTCTTGAGGTAGTTCGATGTTCTGGATTTTGACGTTCTCTACGTCAATGCCCCATTTTTCTGTCTCGGAGTCGACGATGGCTTTAATTTGCTGGCTAATCTGCTCGCGCTTGCCGAGTAAGTCGTCAAGCTCCACGGAGCCGGTTACGTCACGCAGTGCCGACTGGGCAAACTGGCTAGTAGCGTATACGTAGTTGACGGTTTCTAGGTAGGCCTTGGGCGCGTCAACAACCCGGAAGTATACGACGGCGTCTACGTTGGCAGTAACATTATCTTTAGTGATAATTTCTTGTTTTGGGACGTCGATAGGCGTGGAGCGCATGTCGATCCGTTTGATAGACTGAAAGATTGGAATGACTATTCGCAGTCCGGGCTCTTTGATGCCAGTAAACTTACCAAGCGTCAAAATAACACCCTTTTCGTACTGCTGGACCACCTTAATTCCCGACAGCACAAAGATAATAACGATAAACAGGATTACAAAAATAAATGCGGCCATGACACTCCTTAGGTTATGTAATTATTGTACGCACAACCCATGAGCGGCGCAATCAGCCAAAATAAAAACACCGACAATGTCGGTGTTTCGAACTTTGCACTTTTGGTGGGCGCTGAGGGACTCGAACCCCCGACCCTCTCGGTGTAAACGAGATGCTCTAGCCAACTGAGCTAAGCGCCCTTATTTGATGCTCGTCCTAGTGGACTTGAGAGATAATAGCACGTATTAGCCTGATTTTCCAATTTTAACATTGACACAAACGCAATTAATTGTATTATAGTAATTATATGCCTGGCGAACAATCACCATCAGCGGAATATCTACCACGACTGATTGTCAACGCCTTCGAGAGCCAAGTCTGTATAGATGGGCTGCGCGATCTTATTGCTAGGTTCCCTCAAGGACCACAAACTGTTTACCAAGAACAGCCGGAGAAAGGTCTCATCCTTAAGAATGCTGTACGAATCTTACCCGCTACGGCCGAAGATGGCACGCTGAGTGTGGCCTGGAGAGCAGATATCAATCTTGATACATCGACTCGCTCCGCTCGCAGTGCCTTCACCACAATAAATGATGACCTGGCCGCTGCCAAAGGCAATTTGGGAAATAATGTTTTTGCAGTCCGTACAGGTGCCCAACACAGGCTACCATTGCGGGCCCAGGGCAATAATTTTATGGTGCACTTTAATAGTAACGACGGCGTTTTAATATTAGCTAGTGATATGCAATCCAGTGTAAAAGGAGCCGCAGGCCCAGAGTATTTGTTTGCGGAACCTCTTAAAAGTATAGATCAGGTCAAGCTTGCGGTTGGCTTTGCAGCTAGCTTCCTACTACTACAGAAAACCGTTCGAAACAGCGAAAAGCGCTGGCTCGCAAATCGTATATTTGCGAAGGGCCGATACAGTAACCTGCCTGGCATTGAATCCAGACGTTTATTACCCCAGCGGTTTACTTTTGGTAGCTCGTTTAGCCCCGTTAGGTATGTGGGCTCTCAGCGTAGAAATAATAAAATGCCTATAGCCTTAGCGCCCGAAGAGAGTAGCATCACTAGGGTTTCTAGTGCTCGTGCATCCCGGCAGCCAACGAAACTGGTTGCGAAAAAGGTGCAGCTAAACAAACTCGACGATAAACAGCCTACGTCACGACCGACGCGGGCCAAGAAGGCCACCGACAAAAATGAGACCACCGAAGGACTAGCTGCCACTCAGCCTGCGCCTAAAAAAATGCCGGCCAAGAAGGCCGCGAGTAAAAAAGCAGCCCCAGCTAAACGTACCCCCCCTAAGAAGCAGGTGCCTCTCGATACATCACCCACTGATTCAGCGTCCGAAGATACCCGGGTTAAACCAGCACCCCTAGCTGGGAAGCCACGGGCTCGCCGTCAAAAAAAGGTTGACCCGTTCAAGAGTATACTTGCGCAAAAGCCGGAGGATCTGGATTTGCCTCCACTAGTCACTAACGAAGTTGAGAAGCCAGCAATTAAGCATAAAAAGCCTGTAGATGTTTTCCGCACATCAGGCGAGACGCAACCATATGACCCATCAAACTATATAAAGCGGTCATTTGAAGTGGTAACGCCCAAATATACGCTAGATGACATCGGTGGCCACGAAGAATTAAAACAACAAATTAGAGAAATTGCGCTTTCCTACAACCATCCCGAAATCCTGGCCAGATATAAACTAGCCTCCACGAGCGGAGTGCTGTTTCACGGCCCTCCTGGTACTGGCAAAACTATGTTGGCTCACGCCCTCGCCAGTGAGACTAATAGCGCGCTGTGGATAGTTAAAAGCGCACAGCTCTACGACATGTGGCTTAGCCTTTCAGACAAAAATATGCAGTATTTGTTTGATACGGTCGCGGCGTACAAGGACCGCCTAGTATTGTTATTCGACGAAATTGATAGCATAGTTTCAATCCAAGACGCTAGTGGGCCTGGCGGTGCCTCTAACGAGCGTAACCAGGTGGCAGGCAGCTTCAAACGCTACTTAAACGATTTAAGCGAAACTTCACCTCACGTTATCATTGTTGGGACTACTAATAATCTAGACTCCATAGACCAGTCACTAATCCGAAGTGGGAGGTTCAACAAAATCTTACCAGTTCCGCCACCCGACGAAGAGGGCCGTATAAAAATCATTACAGCTATGATTATGTCCGGCATGAATTTAGGCTTTGAACTCTATGGCAAGGACATTAATGTTCCAGAACTTGCTAGAAAGACTCCCTCGTTTAACGGAGCAGACCTACGCGAAATTATCAATGCGACCATTCTCGATAAAGCCCTCAACGAAGCAAAGACAGGTAGGCAGGAGCAGATAATGCAAGCCGATCTCGAATACCAGATTGACAGATTCAACCGACCTAGTTAATGCCTCTACACTAAACCAAAATAAAAGGATCTAGCGGTAGCGAAGCTAGATCCTTTTATTTGGTGCGGACGAGAGGACTTGAACCTCCACGAGCTTGCGCCCACTACCACCTCAAGGTAGCGTGTATACCAATTTCACCACGTCCGCATAAAATGTTAAAGTCTCGACTATCTTATCTGTTTTGGGCAAAAAACTCAAGCCTTAGAGCGGCTTAGCTACGGGGGAGATGGTTGTAGGCGTCGCCTAGATTAAAGTCGGGACGAATCAGCGTCTTAATATCTTCTAGGCTGGTGCCGAGCTTAACGTTCGGATTTAAAATACCGTACGGGTCAAAAATCTGCTTTACCTTCTCAAACAGTGCAAAAACTTCGGTACCGTACTGAGTCTCTAGGTAGGGTGCGCGCAGGCGGCCGTCATTGCGTTCGCCGCTGATGCTGCCACCGAGGCTGATTACCAGCTTGGTGTATTCGGTCATGAGGCGGAAGGCCTTCTGGCGATCACCAACTTGCGAGAGGTTAAGGATGGGCGCTAACTGGATATTTGCCTCGCCGGCATGGCCCCAGATGGCAGGCTCAATGCTAAGCTTTTCGCAGAGGGCGTAGGCACCCTCAATGAGCTCACGGAGACGTTCCGGTGGCACAATGGCATCATCTACAATTGGAACGGCTCGAGCGCCGCCCTCGCTGTGGCTAAGCAGCATAGCGGCCGACTCGCGGACCTTGAGAAGGTTCTGCTGCTTTTCCATCTCGGTTTCGGTCTGCAAGCTGGTGGCGTACTTTTCAAAAATCTTAAACAGTTTTTTAGTGATCTTTTTTTGCTGGCCCTCTTTTTGATTATCGAGCTCAACCAAGAGCACCAACAGCGGAAGCTGTTCGGTAAGGATGCCTTTGAGCTGATTAGGGTTGATGGCGCTGACCTGCTTAAGGGCGTGGCCGTCGATCATCTCCACCATACTGGGAGCATCGTGTAATTTACGGATTTCCAAAATTGCCTGTTCGGCGTGCTGCAGGCTATCAAAGGTGGCCATCATCAACGTGGTTTGCGGATTGTGCGATTCGGTGTCCAGGGCCGCCTCGGTAATGATTGCCAACGTTCCCTGGCTGCCTACAAACAGAGGCGTTAGGTCAAAGGAACCGTCGTTATGTTTGATATCAAGCAGATTGTAACCAGCATTGTTCTTGGTAATGTCACGGATCATGGTTTCGATGACTTGACGGTTTTCTTCTAGGAGCGTGTCGAGGGCACGGTAAATTTCGCCTTCAAATGAGGCTAGGCCCAGCTTTTTAGTAAACTCGCGCTTACTCAGCCGCCCGGTCTCAATCACCTCGCCGTTGGCGAGCACCGCCCGCAGGCTGCGCACGTAGCTACGGGTGTCGCCGTACTTAAATGATTTTTCACCGCTAGCGTTGTTAGCAATGGCACCACCAACAGTGGAGTACTCTAAAGAACTGGGGTAGGGGGGCAAAAATCGCCCGTGGGTGTGCAGGGTCTGCTGCAGCTTACCGTAGTTAATACCCGGCTCTATAGTAACGGTGCCGGATTTGATATCGAGTTCCAAAATACGGTGCAAGTGAGCCGGGAATACCATCATAATGCCACTGCCGAGCGATGCGCCGGTTTGATCAGTACCGGAACCGCGGGCCGTAATCGGAATCACGCGACCGCGCTCCGCAAGTTGCCAGGTAAAGCGAGCTGTCTTGCGAACGTCATTTTCTGAGCGCGGATACACCACTAGCGCCGGAGGCAGCGTCATAATACTGGCATCGGTAGCAAAGTAGCGACGAGCATCGGCCGAAGTCATAACTTCACCGACCAAGTGCTCTTGTAGGTAATGGGCTATTTTACTCATCTGTTTGTCACCTTTTTGAAAGTCATATCCTTACGGACATGATAGCATATTTTCCCGCTTTGCTTATGCTTAGCGCATCCTAACAGCCCGGATCAAGCCGCCTCAAGCCTTGTAATCCGTACTTTATGCTCTTGTTGCTGCATGCTCATATCTTTTACCGCATACTTCACTGTTTTCATATCAGCCGTTAATATGGCTATCTTTTTCTCAATGTGCGGAATTTTTGCCACATGCATACTCATAGCTCCCACAATTTCGTGGACGGCTTTGACCTCGTCTCGGATTGCTTCCAGCATGACGCTAAAGTAGGATATTTCTGCATCGCTCATACCACTATTCTAGCAGCCGGATCTGCCACAGTCTTTAACTTTTCATTAAATTCCGGCCAACTATTAGGCCTTACGACGTAAACTGGTTACGCAGCCCGCACAGAAGCCTGCCAGCTCATGACCATCGAGCTTTGATGCTAAGCTCAAGGTTTCCGGGACCATCATCACTTGCTGCAGTGTGCAAACATTGGCGCAGTGCCCCGCATAAAGCCCACTTCGTCTATCCGGGTGCGAGTAGTCTTGGGGGCTAATCATGCCTGCCATATGCGCATACTCGTGCCGCGCAATATGAGTCATAAGCTTCCCTTGTAGCTTTACGTCACTAGTGTGACGAACAAAGCGGGCGACCGATTGCACTGATAGTTGCCATTCATAGATCGTAACGCCAAAAACGTACCACGTCCCTTCGGCGAACATGTCCCAATCTGTGACCAGAAAATCTGTTTTAGGTCCGGCTAAATCGGTAGAAGCAGCCAGCAACTCAAGATGTGAACGAAGATCTAGCTGCTGCCGCCCCGGGTTATAAGAACGTGCTTCGAAGCCACTTATTGCTTCGGCAGTTTCTGGGCCGCTGGTTGTTAATACAGGTGTATGGCCCTGTAATTTTAAAACGTCGCTTATTCCAATTGCGGCCGCCATAAATAAATCCGGGCGCTCATTATATAGGCTAGCGTTCGCATTTAGCCTGACTGCCTTATCCATTTATATATTAAACATCTTTAACTAGTATCTGGCAATGCTGCTTAGGTACTGACTGCACTAGAACGCAACCTCGACAAAGTATCGTACCGAAGAGCCGACCCGAGCGGCCTACGATACCCGTTCGCCTTGTTTACCAAGACCACCAGTTTGTGCCGTCCGAGACGTAGCGCGTAGCATTGCCGGCAGTCAGAGTCTGGTTGGCCGCCCCGTCAATGGTGCCACTGACTGAGCCGACCGTTACGGTGGCCGATCCAGCATTCCGCAACATAATCGGGTGGCCGGCACCAGCAGTCGCGGCGTTTGGTAACGTGGCCGTGGTGGCAACTGCGGCATTCATCACCACAAACATATCGGTAGCTGCAATGGTGTAGGAGGACGTTTTGCTTGCCAGATTGTACCTGACCGTATTGCTATAAATAGCTGAGCCCGAGTAAGTGACAGATCGAGCGTCAGTTACACTGCCGCCGGCGCCCACCCGGGCAATGTTTGTGTAGCCGCCGGCAGTATCATCCAGCGGATCGAGCGAAAAGTTTTCGTAGCCGTACTGCACGCCGCTGTCATTAGGAGAACGAGCCAGTACCGACGATCCGGCCGCCAGGGTAAGCGCCCCGGAGCCGCCGGTACAACCGGTAAATGAGGTACCGGTTGTACCAGTATAGGTAACCACTGTTGAGCCGGTGGCCGTACCTACTACTACTTGGCCGGCAGTCGGAAAGCCCGTGGTACTGGCTACTGTTAGGGTGGCCGTGTTACCAAGCTGAGAGCCGGTTGTGGTAGTCTTGCCATAGTGGAAAGGATTGGGACCGTAGGTAATGTCGTAGCTTGCTATCTTCATCCGGAATTCGTTGTGCCGGACGGTGAGATTACCATCGGACATATATCGTACAAAGGTGCCACCATACCCTACCCCAAAGGCCGGACAGTCAAATTTGCAGCCGCGAACATGCGACACCACACCGCCGGCACCGACTTGCACAAGGACTTCGCCAACCCGGCCCTGGCCGTAGATACTGCCGCCGAGCCAGCTAATGCCGTCGGCCGTTACCCTAATGCCCGTACTGGTATTTACACCGCTACCGTCACTAATACAATTGGTGTGTCCGGCATAGCCCGAACCAAGATCCCAGTTGTACTGTGCACATCCCCACACATGAACATTGGATACCATGAGCGTACCGCAATATGCCCCCTCCACCACGCCGCTACTGCCGCAGCGGGCCACTGAGCCGTTCGTAATGAGCCCGTCGTGCCTACCCTGGTAGTTTAGGCCGTTGCCGTTACAGTCCGTAATGTGAAAGCTGTCCCAGATCGGCGAAGCTTCGTAGCCATTGTTGTGATCACTATTAGAGTAGGCGCCGTCGCCCGCAAAGTTTTGGATAATGACGTTCTTAACCTGATAGGCATTGGCAAAAAACGCTAGGCCGCGGCCGCTCACATTATTAGCTTTGTTGCCTTCCAGCGTCATATCGAGCACTGCTAGACGGGTCGGCTGCTGGTAGTTTTTTGGGTTGGTAGCATCATAGTTGCTACCGGTAAGGGTGATTACCGTGCCATCCGGCTGAATCGTGCCATTGCCACCACCGCCAGCCAGGCCGGTAAACGAGGTAGCTGTTTTGCCGGTGTAGCGAACAGCAAAGGTTGAGGTTGCGGGCGTTAAGTTAACGTCAAACTGCCCGCTCGACGGAAAACCGGCCGTTGAGGCTACCGTAAGCGTCGAATTGGTAGCCTGAGCGCCGGTCATGGTTGTGCCACTATCGAGCGGTGCAAAATACTGGGTCTGAATAAGGTCACAGTTAGCACCGGACTTGAGCTGCAAAACGGTACCGGATGGCCGAGCCGCAGCGCCGACGGTATAAAGGTCTGCCCCGGCTCCAGAACCTTTGAGTGTAACGCCGGATCCAATAATGAGCGTCGATCCAATCACAAAAACACCGGGCGGAAACCAGACCGTGCCGCCAGTGCTGGCTACCGAGTTTAGTGCCGCCTGTATGGCTGGAGCGTCGTCAGTGGCTCCATCACCCTTAGCGCCAAAACCTGACACATTTATAACTGTGGCGTAGGTCGATACGGCAGTCGCCGCCGGCAGCGCCACATCAGCCTTAGTAAGACTGGCCTGAACGGCAGCACTCAGGTCCGTACCGGCGATACCGGTATTGGGTTTAACATACTTAGCCGCCAAATCGGTAGTAAGATTGGTTATTTGCGATTCGGTAAGTGCCTTAAGCGATCCATCCGGGTTGTGGGCCTGATTTAAGAAGTCGTTGAGGATATCGCCCCATTGATTATCGTCTGAGCCCGGGATTGGGAGTCTACTAGCCATTTTGTCGTTCTCTCGGTTTTAAGTGCTTGTGTTTAGTGTAACGTAAGGAGTAGTCGTTAGCAATAAAGCCATCAGAGCCGGCCCGCTACTAAGAAATGAGGCCCTTGGCGATGAGCTTGGTGCGCAGGTCGTTAACCAAGGTAAGGGCAGTGGCGAGATCTGTCGCTGCCGCTGGAGTGCCAGTTTGCTGGATCGTCGGAGTCGCGCCGTGGAAGCCAATCTTCTGAGTGGTGGCGGTGCCGATCTTAGATCCGCTCGACGTGCCCACTGCCAGATTGGTGCCGTCGTTCAGGGTCGGCGGCCCAACGAACGTGATGGCCTGGTCCATAAACAGCGAGGATCCACCGAGGTCGGCGCCGTACTGCAGAACCCCTACCGAGGCACCGTCGGCGGCTCGCAGCATGAACGTGTCGTGCGGGCTGTTGGAGTTTAGCTGCCAGATAATTGTGCCGTTCGGCATTGCCAGCGCTCCACCGGTGACGCCCGTGAAGGTAGTGCCGGTCTTCCCGGTGTAGGAGAACGCTGTCATACCGACCCCGGGCACCCCAGCGTAGAGGTTTCCGGAGGTGGGAAATGAGGTGGTGTCCGCAACGGTGAGCGTCCCTACTGGTAGGGTCTGTGCGCCGTTCAGGATGGTGCGGCCATTGCCCATAATGTACCGGGCGTTGGCCCCAGCTTCCATTGGACCACTAAAGCTGTTACCAAAGTTTGAGGTGACGTTATTCATAAAACGGAGTGGCGCCGAGCCCAGGGCCAGGTTCCACCAGCGAGTATTAAAAATGATGCTCTGCGCCAGCAGCGCGGTGGTTCCGTCGCCGATCTGGACGAGGATCTCGCCTGTAGTGTTGGTGCCGTAGATACTGCCACCCAGCCAGTGAATCCCGGAGGCGGTAACCCGTACACCGGCTTTACCGCTGCCGCCGGCACCGTCGCTGACGCAGTTGACGAGCGAGATGTCGCCTGCCTGGAGGTCGAAGTTGTAGCCGCCGTTGGCCCAGTTGTGCATGTTGGTGATCTGCAGCGATCCCACAAGAGGCCCGGCGATGAAGCCGCTGCCACCATTGCGGGAGCAGAAGGCATTAACCATCGACGAATCATGCGGCCCCAAGAAGTTCACGCCGTCGCTCACGCAATCGGTGACGCGGACATTGGTCCACTGTGCTTCGTTGTCGTAGCCCGCGCTTGTGCCATATTCGGTATAAATCCCTTGCGCCGGGGCGTTCTGCACAACAAGATTATTTAGCCAGTAAGAGCGCCCGTAGATCGTTAGACAGTTGCCTGAGGTATTCGCAACCTTGTTGCCATCTAAGACCAAGTTACTCAGGCTAAACCGGTTTGGCGTGACGTAAGCGCTCGGGGTTGTTACGCCGGTGAGGGCGGCAAAGTTTGCCGTACGAATCAAGTCTTGATTAGCGCCTCCCCACAACCGCAGTACCGAGCCTCGATAGGGTAGCGAAGCATCGGTACCAGAAAAAACATCCCCGCCCGGTCCCCAGCCCTGCAACGCCACACCGCCGTAGAGGGTAAGTGCCTGCGTAGCGCCAGACTTATAGCACTCGATGACGCCACGAATTATAACAACGCCACCACCGGCAGTGTTGGCAGCGATACCACCACCATTATTAGCAGCGTCGATAGCTGCCTGGACGGCAGCGGCATTTGCCTGAGCCTGAGCGCTGGTGACGCCCTTGCCGTAGGTGATAGTGCCAAAACCTTCGGGCTGGAACCAACCGGTGAGCGGGTTCTGCGCTGCCGCTGGCAAGGGCGCGTAGGTTGTGGCGGCAGTACTGGCAGGCAGCGCCGCGTCGGCCTTAGTAAGACTGGCCTGGACGGCAGTAGCGAGGTCCGCGCTAGCAATCCCGGTATTCGGCTTAGTGTATTTGGCGGCGAGGTCAGCGACCAAATTAGTTACCTGAGCCTCGGTGAGCGGCTTTAACGACCCATCTGCATTATGAGCTTGGGACAAGAAGTCGTTGAGGATATCACCCCATTGGTTATCATCTGAGCCCGGGATCGGGAGTCTACTAGCCATTTTGTCGTTCTCTCAGTTTTAAGTGCTTGTGTTTAGTGTAACCTAGGACAGCGGAGTTTACTACTATAAGTACTTGAGTACTTCCAGCCAGGCCGGCTTCGGGGTGCCGTCCGTGTGCAGCATGCCGTAATTACCCTCGGCGTCGGTCATTACTCCATTGGCAGGCTCATATTTAAAGGGAAAGACTTTCTCAATTATCGGCCGGTAAGAGGTTGACTTGCCATTAGACTGGAGGGCTCGACCGAGCATATGATTCATATAGGTGGCCGCGGCCGACTCGGTGACGCCATTGGACGCGCCAGTAGCCGTTGTCCAGCCACACTCGGTAATCCACACCGGTAGCAGCGTACCGGTAGTGAGCGCGATCTGATCGCGGGCTTCCAGGCACTTACCATACCACCCCTGATCCACATTTCGAGTGTCATCGAGTGGATCCGGACAAACACTGGATGGATAGGGGTGCACACTGATCGCGTCGGTGTAATTCTTGAGCGTCGGCTGTGCGGCAAATACGGCAGAGCCCCAGCGCTGCTGGGTTAGACCGTCGGCTCGGGACTGAAACAGATCTCCAGGGATAATCACTTTTACGGCAGCCGAGGCCGCCTTTACAGCCTGTGCGGCAACCAGCGCCAAGGAGGCGTAACCCGTAGGATCCGGTTCGGGATTCCAGTAGAAAGACAGCCACGGCTCATTCCATATTTCAACTGCAGTCACTGGGCTAGGGCGCAGCCCAAGGTTGGCAGACCAAAAGGAGCCGCCAGGTCCGTACCTCTGGATGACGGCAGTACAGAAGGCGGCATAATCGGCGTTGTTGGACGGCGCAAAAAATCGGATATCGCCAGCTTGAGCACCTTTGGTAGACGCCCACGGTGCACAGTAATCAAGTATAGCTAGGATGTTCATGCCGGTTTTTGCGGCGCTGGTCATAATTGCATCGTGGGCAGTCCAAGTAAACTGTCCGGAAGACGTCGGCTGGATGGCTGGCCAGGCAAAATCGCAGCGTAACCATGTAATACCAGCAGCAGTGAGCTCCTGCATATTCTGGAGGCTTGGTGCCGCATTCATACCGATGCGCGAGCGGTACTGTCCGGGATTTGGATCGGTAAAGCTTGCTACAACCCTGGCACTATCCCAACCGGTGCGCACAGCGGGCTTTCCCAGCTTCCATCCTCTAACCAGCGGTCCCACCGGAGTCGGGTAATTGACCGTTACACCCCACTTGCTCATGCCAAGTACGTTTCGAGTTGCGTGACCTCCCCGGATGTAAGCACCCGGTTGTAGACGATAACCTCAGCCAGATCACCATTAAGATAGTCTGCATTACTAACGGCACCGAGATAGATATTTGACATATTGGCGACCGATGCCCACGAGCCGACGGCACCGTCAATGCCGCTCACTCGCACAATCGGAGTAGTAGAAAAAGTTCCGATAACAAGAACAAAAGCATTCGTCTTTGTTACCAGGCTGTTGGACTGCTGCGCAAAGCCTGGGGAACCGGACTGAATGGCATAGCGACCAGTGGTGCGTCCTGATAAAAATGTACTGTTACCTCCTGCTACAAAGCACTCATTGGCACTAATGCCCTGAGATGCTCGGCCGACAACAACGACCGTGTACGGAGCGGTGAGGGCGGCACCGAGCGTCCGGGCGAGGACGCTGGTGGTACCGTTAAACCGCACGACGGCTTTGCCGTTCTGGATATTGGTCTTGTAGGTCGGCTTATTTGCACCGGTAGCCTGCACGGCGTGGTTGCCGTTACCTGATAAATCATTCCACTGGGCCACGGGGTCGCCATCAGCTAGACCGGTAATCTGGCTGGCATCGAACCACGCCACCAGGCCACTCAGCGTCGCGGGCGTAAAGGCCGAGGGAGCCGAGAGGGCCGCATAGAGCCACTGTCCGGCAACCCGGATATACTTCCTGGCATTGGCAGTGTCGGTATATTCCATTCCGTCTGTAGGTGATGCAAACAGAGCATCGGTGGGAGGCCCAGTACCGGTACGATTGATGAGCACATCGGTTACAGTAATCCGGGCGTGTGCGGTTGGCGTGCCAGCATGCACTGCAATCTTGGTAGTCGCGTCGCTGGCGGCTGCGGTCTGAGCAGCGGCCCCAGCCCCAATTGCATCATATGTCGTTGCGGCGGCGGCACTATCGAGCTTAGCGGCTAGGTCAGTCTGCGCAGCCTTTGCAGCCAGGTCACTGGTGAGATTGGTGATCTGCGATTGGGTGAGCGGTTTGAGTGACCCATCTGCATTATGAGCTTGGGACAGGAAATCATTGAGAATATTGCCCCACTGGCCATCATCTGATCCGGGAATTGGGAGGCGGGTTGCCATCTATTGTTACCTCTTGAATTTTAAGTGCTTGTGTTTAGTCTATCATTATTAGACAAAAAATGTGGGATGTTCACGAAACGTAGCTTCGAGTCCGCTCACTTCCAAATAAAAAGAGCCGCCTTTGCCGCAACGTCAAAACTGGCAAATCCGCCATGGGCAGGTGACTAAGAGCCGGTAACACTATAGCGGTGAATAATGCGTGTGGTTTTCGGGGAGACGGCTACCGAACTTACCTCCAGCGAACCCTGGCGAGCCACTTCACGAAGCAGTGCACCCACGGTGCCACGCTGAAGGGTACGGCCTTGCGACTCGAGCTGCTCCTGCACTTCGCTAACAGTCAATGGTCCGCTGTCGCGGATAATACCGACTACTAATCGACCTAGCGCGTCGTGTCCACCATTTTGTGTAGTGAGATAGCGACTAGAAAATCGCTGACCTTTTTCCATAAGTGCGTAGCAAGCCCTACTATCACCGAGGAGTGCACGGCCCCTTTCGGCAAAATCAGCAACTTTTGCCGGATCTCGCAGGGCTTCGATGGTTTCTACGAGGTCGGTAATGCTTGCGCGGTATTCTGGCTTTAAGCTAACGACATTGCGAGCTATAGGAGCACCATTTCGATCGGTGATCACGAGATTAGGGAAGTGGTTGACGTTGCTTGCAGCTGGCATTGCTCGTTGGTATAGCTTATATTGAGGAATTTCTGGCGCCAAGTTAGCAGCAACCTCAACCAACGTTTCCAGACTCACTTCGGTGCCCTTGCCTTTAAACAACTCGCCCATGGCAGCATAGAGGGCTTGGGTTGCGGGCTGCATATCACTGATATCGCGCTGGATATGATAGAAATCCGGGCTCAGAATTTCAAAAATAGGGTTGAAGTCGAAATATTTTGAATTGAGTTCAAGGACACCCATTTTGTCGAGGTTATGAATGTGGCGATTGAGGCGACCACCCTCATCGGTGCGGTTGCGGCCAACCGAATCAATAATATCCATCAGTGAAACTTCATTGGAGGGTGCCGTAAGGAGATCACTAAAAATCTGTAAGCGTAATTCAGGCCCACGATTGTCAGTAGGGCTATGTGATGCTGAGAGTAAGCGTTGCAGCGAAACATTAGAGTGGCGCAGGCTCCAATCGGCCAGACCACCAGCCCAGGCCAAGCCCCATTGTGCGCCAAATTCGGTGGCATGGTAACCGGCTATGGAACGACCGTTGTCTTCGAATTCGCCCACTACTACAGCGCCACTCGGTACCAAACTGCGGGAACAGTATTCACCGCCTGCAGACCGATTTACTTTCCAAGCAGGAGTCTGGCCTTGTGCACTTAAAAGTTCGCGGTATAGCTGCTGGCGACTAAACCATTGCTCTGGATTACCCGTGACAATAGCGGCGGTAAGCAGCTTTGCTTCGTGATTGGCCATACCATTAAGCAAGCCGCTGAACTGTGCTTCGGTGAGTGCTTCCGGCGCTTGGCCTACCTCTGGAGAGGACTGTGCAGTATGCATCATTTAATTATAGCATAAAAAGTATAAAATAGCAAGCCTTTACGCTGTTGGGCCCGCTAGACTTTACCTGATTCAGGGTCCAAATGTGTTCGCCGCGGCAAGGCAGCGGTTTCCATAAGTGCAAACTGCAGTACGCTCGTCAATGCCAAATGTCGATCGTCGAAAGCATAGCAGGGGGCATTCTTAAGTATGTCAGCGATATGAGAGGGATAGAGGCACAAAAAATTACACTACTAATGCTTGCATTTGTCAACGGGGGTGATAGGCTAGAGGCATAGACTATTAAAATCGGAGATAAGCATGTCAAAGAAATTATTTATCGCAACAAATGTTGATCCAGCCCCAAACGAAGCGTTTCTGGCGGAATTACTAGCAGCTGCTGACAACGTAAAGGGCTGGGAGATTGTAAAAAATACTGGCGGGCTGGCGCTTGGTCACAATGGCCTTGATGAGGATTTTGTAGCGATGAAAGGCTGCGATGCTTTTGTCGGCGTCTTAAAGGAGCCAGGATATGGTCTAGGAGCGTATGCGGTGCAAGCCGCAGAGCTTCCGGACATGCCTTCACTTATTCTGATTCCGGAAGGTGGAAGCCTCCCTGAGCTAGCACTTGAAGGCCCATATTTCTACCCTCAGAGCGTTGGCGCATACACCCTCGCCAAGTACAGCGCTCTCGCAGTAGATTTGCAAGCACAAGTTGCCGAGAACCTCAGCTAAGCACCAGCAGCTACCCGTACTTGTGATCTTTAATGGAGTACCGGAGGATGCGCGGGAGGGCATGCCGGGGTTTATTTATATGCTACTGCTTAGGACTGTCACTTTGACATAGGGTGGCGCGGCTGCTAAGCTATTTTTATGTTCACACGCAAGCAATCCAAGCAAAACGTGGTGGTCTCAGTTATTTAGACTGGGGCAAACTTTTCATTTATAAATACCAGGCCAGGCCCCAGTCCGAGGCCTGTTTTTATATTTGAGGAGAAAACTATGAACAATTTAGCAATCGAAAAACACCGTCAACTAGCAGATTTTACCCGGCATTTAGATACTCGTGAGCTGTGGCTGCCTGAAACCTTTAGCGACCGCCTTGATGTTGCACACTTGATAGGTCGCCTCGACACTGATGAGGACGCGCATGCGGAACAGGAGTTAATAGTCCAGCGCTTTCGCAATGCCGGCGGCCTGGCGCTAAAAATCAACTTCTGGGAAAGCTCGCTCACCCGGTCCTACCTTGGTGCCATAGGGTTCCATCACACGGAACGTGAGCCCTACCACAAGCTGGCCGCATCGCGCGCTTCTGAAGGTTTACTCTATGAAATGCTCGCGACTGCACAGACGCTATGATATCGGCAGTTAAAAGAAGGTTAGTTTAAGCGGCAACCGCTTGGTAAACAGCCTGCGAGACACCGACGCTTGGGGTGGTTGTGGCTCGAATCAGCTCAATCATCTCTGCCAAGCGAATAGATACTGGATCTCTATCCATTAATTGCAGTTCTGTAAAACTGGCGTGCAAAGCGTGCCCGCCACGCTCGACAGTATCTAATGTCATTGGTGTATCGAGATAGTCTCGCGTCCTACTTGGGATATACAACTTATATTCCTCCGCTTGGCCACGGAGTGTGTCAGCCGTTACGAAACGGGTAAGTAGGATATGCTGTCGCTGCCCATTTGGCCGGACGTATAGATCTCCCGCTGGGCATTGAACGCAAAGCTCCTTGCCACTAGTTGAAATCGCTCCTGCGACCTGCCGGTCAAGAATAGCCCCTAAGACATCACTGTTCATCCAGCGCCTCACTCTTGAGGCGAATATAGTAGGGATGTCGTAGACCTCTTCGAGGGCGAATCCCTCACCGTCAAGCTCGGGGTACGTCGAGTCAATAAAGTAAGGCTGCTGAGCGTTGATTTGCATAGGGTAACTTTTCATGATTAAAGTATTAACCACCCAAAATACTTTTGCAAGCAGTAGCGTGTTCACTCTGGAAAAACACGACTCCTGGTTGTGAGGTTTAATGAGCTCACTGGCTTTGCTCGTCTTAGTCGGAAGATGTTGCATTGCAATTTCTGCAATATATCATACGTGCTATGTTAACAGATCAGGATATAGCATATACGATATACTGCCAAAATTGATGGTGAGGAAAATAATGAGAGGACTAGCGGGCTGCGTCCTTTATCCGCGCCGCCACGACCTCCTGCTACGCAGGCGAGGTTCAAGTCCTCTCACCTCCAAATAAAAAAGGCCAGCTGTGCTGACCTATTTTATTTGGTGCGGATGAGAGGACTTGAACCTCCACGCCCTTGCGAGCACCGGCACCTGAAGCCGGCGCGTCTACCATTCCGCCACATCCGCATGGGTGTAACTGGGGTATTTTAGCCTACTCTGGGAACTGATACAAGGGTACGGGGGACTTAATTGGCAACTTTTGCCTGGCGGATCTGCCAGTTCTGGACATTGTTGTAGCGGTCGGTACCGGTATTGAGGACACTATCGGTTAGGCCGGCTACGTTTCCACGGGTCAAATACAGTACCCTTGGCTGGTACAGTCCGAGGGCTGGTGCGTCCTGCTGCCAGGCCTGTAAAAATGCCCGGTACTTTACCGTCCGTAAGCCGGCATCCTGTCGGGTCCGACCGGATTCCAACGCCTCGTCGGCCACGGCACTCTTGTACTCGGACAAATTGAGCCTGTTAGCTGAGCGAATGTCGGCTTGCGTACTATCCCAATACACAAACACATCCGGGTCGGTGCCCAGTGAAATACCGTACAGTACCGCGTCGTAATCGTGATACGCCAGGGCATTCTGAAAATCTTGGCTATCAAGCAACCGGACCTTTAGATCCACGCCCGCTCGGCGCCACTGCTGCTTGAGCTGACTGGTTACTAGGGTATATTCCGGGCTATCCGCGGCCACCATTGTAAAGGTCAATGGCTTGCCGTCCTTTGTCCGGATACCGTCCTTGCCCACCACCCAGCCATCCTGGTCTAACAGTGACTTGGCAACGGGCAAGTTTGGCTTAAGCTGTAGAATACTAGGATCATAGGCCACCTGCTCTTTAAGGAGTGGCGAGCGTATTGCCCGGGTAGGGTAGGAAATTTTGCTAATAATTGCCTGTGGCTCGGCGGCCTGCACCAGCGCCTGTCGAACTTTCTGGCTGCTCAAAATAGGGCTGGATGTTTTAAAAAAGCTATAAACACCAGCCGTCAGCATGGCATTGTGAATCTGAACATCGGAATCGTTGGCTAGGGCCTCGGGTACGTCATTAAGGCCGGCTAGGCCATTGAGCTGTCCCTTTTCAAAGTCGGAAATGAGCTTTTCTTGGTTGGCATAGGCGGTCATCACAAATTGATCCAATCGGGGGCGGCCGCCTACATAGTGATCAAAGGGCACAAAGGCAAGTTGCTCTTGGGCTGTTTGCGGATCATTACCTTGCACCTCTATGGCGTTCCAGGCAAATGGCCCCGATCCAACTGGCTTAACCGTGTTAAAGTCAGAGGTTCTGAGGTCCACCGCGGCCACATTTTTAAGCAAGTGCTCGGGTACAATACCGTTCACCAAGTTGTTTGGGAACGACGCTAAGGGACTGGGCAGTTTAAAGGTGACGGTCAGCGGATCAGGTGCTGCCACCGTAATTCCCTGCCAGCTACCATTCAGCGGCGACTGGGCGTCAGGGTTTTGGATTGACGTATAGGTAAATAACACATCCTTGCTGGTGAGCGCTTGGCCATCTTGCCAGCTAAGGTTTGGCTTGAGGTGCACCGTGTAGGTAGTGCCGCGGGCGTCAAGCTCATAGCTGCTCGCCAGATCTCCTACCAGCTGATTACGGACGTTGTAGTGCAGCAGCCCCGAAAAGACCAGCTTAGAAACCGTGCTATCCACCTGACTGGTAGCATAGAGCGGGTTTGCCGTGCTAAAGGTGCCTAGCACGCCCTCACGATAGATACCGCCATCAACCGGCCGCACGCTTTGGTAGTAGTTGGCCAGGTTGAATCCCTGCAGCAGTATGCCGCCAATTAAAAGTACAATCAGGCCTACCCAGCCAATAACAAATCGGCGCACCTTAGCAATACGGCTAAACCGTTTAAAGATAAGTTTATCAACGCTGCGCTCAGCCTGCTGGCCAAGATCTTCAACTTGCTGACGACGCTTATTAATACGACGCCGAAACCGCATCTTAAAAAAACGGAACTTCATATCGGCCTATCTTTTTACCACTATTATTACCGCTTTTATTTAACTATGATACCGAGTAACAATGACAGGGAAAAAACAAGGCCACAGATGACGGTGAGCTGAAAAATTGTTTTATCGGTGCCACGACGAGTAGTGTTAACTTCACCGCCGCCACCAAGGCCTGCGCCCAGGGAAGCGCCGCGGGTTTGTACCAGCACAAGGAGAACGATTAATAATGCGGTTGCGATGGTAATGTAATTAAATACGCTCATGTTTTCTTTCTTCTAAAATTGCCGTTACTAAGTAGTTTACCAGTCCAATCACCATCCCGGCAAATACTGCCGCCCAAAAATTGGTAATATGCAGTGGCGTGTACAGTTTGCTGGCGATATATACCGTCAGGCCATTAATAATAATCATAAATAATCCCAGCGAAAATAAAATCGCCGGCAGCGAAAATATAATTAGTAATGGCTTTAAGAAAATGTTAATCACCGCCAGTAATAGCCCTGCCAGAACAATAACTCGAACTTCACTCTGGTAGGTAATGCTGGAACTTAAAAATCCGGCCGCAATCCACAGACCAAGGCTGCAAACGAGCCAACGGGTTAAAAAGCTTGTAAGTGGACGACGCATAAGACTCTTATTATAGCACGATTACCGCTGTTACACAGCCCGGATCGTCAGGTCATTTGACAGCCGCCGGGACAAAATTTTAATACCTTTGGGGGTAATCAAAACGTCATCTTCAATCCGGATGCCGATGCCCTCTTCGGCAATATAGATACCTGGCTCTACCGTTACAACCATACCGGCTTGCAGCGGCTGGCTGTAGTCGCCTGCATCGTGGACGTTTAGCCCTAGGAAGTGTGAGGTTGCATGCGGATAGTACTTACGAACGCTGTCATGATCAATGGATGTAATAAGCCCAAGCGAACGAAGTTTTTTGCCCATAAACAACATAATCTCTTGCTCGTAATCAGCCATCATAATACCGGGCTTTAAACGTCCGTAGGCAAATTTTTGTACTTCTACCACAGCCGCGTGGACGGCTTGTTGGCGCTTGCTAGGTTTGGTCAGACTGATGGTCCGGCTAATATCGGCGGCATAGTGATCAACTTCGGCACCCACGTCCATAATAACTAACTCATCCTTGGCGAGCTGGCCATTGTTGGATACGTTGTGCAGTGTACAAGCCCGCACGCCGCCAGCAACAATAGGCTCAAATGAATGGCCGGTGGCACCGCGGGCCCGGAAGCCACGGGTAATTTCTGCCTCAAGCTCATACTCGTAGCTATATTTAGCGCGTTTGGACGCCGTGGAAGCAGCTTTAATGGCAGCAATTGTAATATCGATGGCCGACTGAATGGCTTTGAGCTCTGCCGGCTGCTTTATAACCCGCATCTGTATCAGGTGTGGGCTCAGGTCGAGCAGCGCAATATTTGCGTTATGGCTCCGGATGAGCTCAGTCAGCTGGGCCCGGGCCGGGTTGGCATAGAGGCCATAGCGTTCAATATAGGCCGGTGCCGGAGCAATAGTTGCTACCCGTTGTACCTTTTTAATACGGTTAGCAAGTTGGTTCCAGCCGTCTTCGGTTTCTAATATTTCGGCAATACCCGAAATGCTTGTCAGTGAGTTGTCATCGATAGCACCGTCAAAGGCCGTACGGCTAGCGTCGCGTGGCGGCACAATTAAATATTCCTTATCCCGGTCCATAACGAGGATCACATCAGGCTCATCAATGCCGGTTAGATACCAAAAGTTAGCATCCTGCGCAAAGGCATAGCTGCTATCGGAGCCGCGCTGCATGAGTCCGTTGGCCGTAATAACAATTGGTGCTGCATCCATAAATGACTCGCGGAGCCGCGCCCGATTGCCCATAAAGAATTCTTGAGAAAAATAGGTTTTCATAATGCCAGTGCCAAGTATAGCAGACGACCCACTTTTTTACAGATTGGCGCTAGCGTTGGCGCTTAAATACTGGTAGACCTGCTTGGCTTTGGCATCGCCAATCACGGTAGCGATTTCTGCCTGACTGGCCTGGGTGGTGGCGCGCAGCGAGCCAAAGGTACGCAGTAATTTCTTGCGGGTCAGCGGGCCGATGCCAGGAATGTCCTCTAGTACTGAGGTAGTCTGTCGCTGAGATTTGAGCACACTGTGATAACTAACGGCAAAGCGGTGTGACTCGTCGCGGATGCGCTGCAGTAGTTTGATAACATTGGTAGTATGCGGCAAATTGAGCAATATAAAATCGTCGCTCTCCGTCATAAAACCGCCCAATCGGTGGAGCACTTCCATGTTTAGGTCCACGTTTGAAAAACCTTTTTTAATAACAATCTGCTCCTCACGTTTGGCAAGGCCAACAAAGGGTAGTTTTTCGCAGCCCTGTTCGTTACGGGCCCGGGTGGCCGCATCAAGCTGGCCCTTGCCGCCGTCGATTAGCACCAAACTTGGCTTGCCCCAGGCCTTAATATTTTTTTCGCTCAGGCGGCGTTTGAGCGTTTCGTGCATGTTATAAAAATCGTTATTGTGATCGATCTTGGTCTTAAACTTACGGTACTCGCTCTTGTCGCTAACGCCGTTCGTAAATACCACCATACTGGCCACCACGTCCGTGCCCTGCATATGCGAAATATCATAGCCCTCAATCCGGCGCGGAAATTTCTCTAGCCCCAGTAAATCCACCAGCTCGTTAAGCGCGTGGTCCTTACTAATGTCCAAAAATTCTTTGTCGCTAAAGATAACCTGCTGGCTGAGCCGCTGCAGACTAAACAACTGATTTCGGAGCTTAGCCGCCCGCTCAAAGTCCTGCGCTTTGGCAGCCTTTTTCATATCGCGCTCAATCTCATTCTCAATGCTGCGGCGTTTGCCCTCAATGACTGCCATGAGTTTACGTAAGTTGGCCCGATAATCTTCCAAGCTGGTTCGCCCCTCTTCCAGGCCCGGATCCAGCCCTAAGTGATAATGCAGCGTAGCCCGTTTTTGGCCAACAATCTGACGAGTAGCATAGGGAAAGACCCGGCGCAGTAGCTTAAGCGCCTGCCGAATAACCACCGTACTGCTATAGGGTCCAAAGTATTTAGCGCCGTCATCCATTGGCCGCCTGGTGGTACTTACCGTCGGATAGTTGCTGTCATAGTCAATCCGGATGTAGCTCATCGACTTATCATCGCGCAGCAGAATGTTATAACGCGGCATGTAACGCCGGATCATCTCGGCCTCCAGAAACAGCGCCTCAAGCTCACTATCGACCACCATCCAGTCAATGTCGGCAATATCGCGAACCAGCGCTTCGGTTTTTATATCGCGGCCCCTGGATTTCTGAAAGTATTGACGCACCCGGTTGCTGAGCACCGCCGCCTTGCCCACGTAAATAATAGTTCCCTCTTTATCCTTATGGAAGTACACGCCAGGCTCCCGCGGGAGCTCCTTGAGCTTGTCGGCAATATTTTTACTAATATCCATACTTATATTCTAGCAAGTTATTACGATAAGTATTTTAATGATCTATGTGTGCATGATGCGGAACGGGAATTTCGGCTGAGACACCGCGGTGTACACTTGCTGCATAATAATTATGAATTGGGCGTTTTTGACGCATACTTCTAAGTAGTCGCGCTCGGCGAGCATTCTTATGTATTATCTCTTTTGACAGGCCTCTGTCTTTCATATCTTCGCCTACAAAAAGTCCATCACCCCTTAACATTCTCTTAATATCGAGACGCCAGTGTATACGTGGCACATCAATTTCCGCACCTTCAAGGTGAGCTTTGGCATATGCTTGTCGCTGCTCATCAATGGACAGTTTCTGCGAATGAATACGCTTATACACGGCCACCGTATGGGCGGCAGTACCGGGGATTGGGTCTGCAACAACTTCGGCTTGTACAGCTGCTTGCGCGGGTGGCAATGGCAGTGGCGGATCAACTTCCAACGGCGGCAACCTATTTTCTGTAGTCATAAACACTATTATAACATAATTATACGGCTTGGCCGAGTCTACGCCTTGACAACACTCGGTTCACAGGAGGTGCAAAGCTCTTTACCGGTCAGGCAGTCGTCACAGATAAGGACGAGTTTGTTGCACGATTTATTAGCGCAGTTTTCATAGTTACTGGTTTTACCTTGGCAATGCACGCACTCGCCAATATCAACTGCGTCATCGCTAAACTTAACGCCCATGCGGTCGTCAAAAACATAGAGTGAGCCTTCCCAGTGACCCTTGTCGGCATATTTTTGGCCATATTTTACAATGCCGCCGTCAATTTGATACACCTCTTTAAAACCGCGATTCTTCATGAGCACGCTCAGCACTTCGCAGCGGATGCCGCCGGTGCAATATGTTACTACAGGCTTATCTTTAATGGCATCATACTTGGGGTCTTCGAGCTCTTTTGCAAAGTCACGTGTGTGTTCAATGTCTGGGACAACAGCATTCTTAAATTTGCCTACTGCCGCCTCGTAAGCATTGCGGCCGTCAAAGAACACTACGTCGTCGCCACGCTCCTCGATAAGTTTGTGAACCGCTTCGGGTTTGAGGTGCTTACCGCCGCCTACGATGCCGCTCTCGTTCACCGAAATTTCGTCGGCTGCGCCAAACGTTACAATCTCTTCACGAACCTTAACGGCTAGGCGTGGGAAATGTTCATTACCACCGTCACTCCACTTAAATTCGGTACCCTTAAATGAGGGGTAGGTTTTGGTGGCTTTAACATAGGCCTTAAGATCGGCTAGCTTGCCGCCGAGTGTGCCATTAATGCCGTGTGGCGAGATAATAATTCGCCCTTTAAGGTTGTGCATTTCGCAGAGCGTGCGTTGCCACAGTTTAATCGCCTCCGGGTCTGCCACCGGCCCAAATTTATAGAACAGAATAATTTTTTCCATCGGCAGTAGTATACCCTATTACACCCCTGTTGTCGCTAGCGTTGATCCTTCGGCAGTTTCCAAAAACTTAATGTTGCCCGTTTGGGTATTAAAATCAAAGTCTATTTGAGCACCTGGAACCCATCCTAGGTCGTCAGCCGGCGCTCCGGGTACAGCCATCTCACCTTCGTCGCCTTGGTAGTATCGACCGCTTAAACTAATCACACCATCGTTAAAGGTGACTAAATCGGGGAGAACAAAACATCCTATCCGTGCGGCCGTCGGCAAAGCGACTATAAATCTTTCTGCATTCGCAAAACGGACGTCTTCAACCCGTTGCCAAGCGGCCATATTCCGTGGATCATCTGGTTGCACTATGTCGCCCTCGGGACGATCATGATGGCGCATTAGGCGATTATAAGATGCGTCGGTTCGTAGTATGTCGTAGCTTGTATTAGCTTCTACTCCCATGGTCTATCTCCTGTTATATACTTCCAGTGTAGCACGACGCTCTACACGTCAAGAAAAACGATGACTTTGTCGGCCTTAACGTGCATGATACCGCCGCCAATTTGAATCTTTTCGTCGCCATGCGTAGAACGGACTACTAATTCACAGGCATCGAGCAGGGTAATAAAGTTGTGGTGGCGCGGCAAGATGTCAAACGGTCCGGTGGCGTTGACGCCGCTAATACTAAAAGCTTGGCCGTCATAATATGATTTAAACGGCGAGTGGACCTTAACCTCCATGCTAGACTCACCCGCTTTGTCGTGGTGCTTCTCAAAATCGGCTGCCGCCTGATTCTGTTCTTGTTCGCTTCGGGTGGCAGGTGCCAGATCGGCATCAATGATTTCATGCGGCTGGTCATCAGCAGCGGGGTCACTCATACAATGATTTCTTCGATACTCTTAAGGGTTTCTTCACGGGTAGAGAACAATCCTTCGACACCAGTGTGTTTGGTCATCACGTTCATGTTCTGGGTAAAGTTTTCGATGAGCTTCTTAGCCTTGGCGTAGTCGGCACGGTCGGCCGGACTCAGTTCGTTTTCACCAATAATAGCAATAATGCCTTTGAGCGATTCGTACTTTTGCAGCAAGGCTTGGACCTGCACGCTAAGCAGGTAGTGGCGATCACCGACAATCTCCGGCGTTAGCAGCGAAGACGTCGTTAGTGTAAGGTCAACGGCTGGACGAATACCCTGTTCGGCCACCTTACGGGAAAGCACAATAATGGAGTCCATTTCGTGCTGAATAAATTGCACGGCCGGGTCGGAAATATCATCGGCTGGGACGTAAATAGTTTGCACCGAGGTAATGGAACCATTCTCGTTGGAGCTTAGGCGGTCCTGCAGCACCTTTACGTCTGAGAAGATGGTGGGTTCGTAACCACCTTCGTTCGGCACCTGGTCCAGAATGGTCGAAAGTTCGTTCTTGGCCTGAATATGAC
This sequence comes from Candidatus Saccharimonadota bacterium, assembly GCA_028286245.1. Lineage (GTDB taxonomy): Bacteria > Patescibacteriota > Saccharimonadia > Saccharimonadales > UBA4665 > UBA4729. Next base: position 32,457 of record JAQBRY010000002.1, read on the forward strand.
GGAACATGTTATCGGCAAAGAACAGGATGTTCTTACCCTGTTCGTCCCTAAAATGTTCGGCGGCGGCCGTTGCCGAGATGGCAATCAGCGAACGCTGAATAGGGTTTTCATTCATTTGCGCAAAGAACATGCAGGTGTTTTTAAGCAGGTCCTCGTCTTTGAGGGTTTCGTAGAGTTCGTGACCCTCACGAATACGCTCACCAATACCGGCAAAAAATGATAGACCACTGCCCGAACGGGCAATATTGTTAATAAGTTCCATAGTCAGCACCGTCTTACCAACACCGGCACCACCAATAATACCGATTTTGCGTCCCTTTACGAAGGGCGTAAAGAAATCAATCACCTTAATACCGGTTTCCAGGATTTCCGACTTGGCAATTTCGAAGTTAGTAGAAGCGGGTGGTAGTTTATTAACATCCTTATAAACAATGTCCGCGCCCTCGATAGCCGGCTTGCCGTCGAGCGGATCGCCAAGCGCATTAAGAATACGCCCAATCGTAATCTCTCCAACAGGAATTTCTATACCCTTATGCGTGCGAGTTACACCCATGCCGCGCATCACGCGCAAATCGGAGCGAATGTTCAAGCAAAAGGCAATGCCACCTGGCTCCAGGTGATCAACCAGCAGCGCGGTATTAAAGCCGTTATCTATTTCTACGATCTCATTAATATTTGGCGCGTCATCGTCAAACTGCGCTCGTACCACCAAGTCTTTAACCGTAACTACTATACCGGGCATACTATTTAGCCTGCCCTGCTGCGCTCTTGCGCATGCCGTTAATCACTTCTTTTAACCGGGCGTCTTTAATAGCGCGTTTGGAGCGGTTATAGCCCAGGTGTGCTTCTTGGCGTGACTCGTCAGCCCGGGTATGCGAGGCAGTCATAGCCCGGAAACGGCTGGCATACTGGGCCAGTTTGGAGTTAAGGATCAGCTGGCTCACGGCGATCTGCATCATTGAGCGCTCCAAGTGGGCAGCCACAGCATAGGTACTCGGTTCAAAAATATAGGTGTCTTCACTAATAATTTCATCCGGCTTATCGTTTTCTTGACCGCGCTCCTTAATGGCCGAGGACAGCTCAATTCGCTTAACGTCTTGGACCATGAGCGACACGTATTCTTGGTAAAACAATTTTGTGCCTTTGTACTGCTGGACCTGCTTAATAATGGGGCTGACGTTAATATTTATATCCTTATTTGGCAGTTTAAAGTACTTTTTGTAGGCAATACCGCGTTGGGCCAGCTGGACCGCACCGTGGTGACCAATAACAATAATTTCATTCTTTTCCGGGTCAAAGGTTTGCAGCATAAGCTGAATAAGCTTTTGGTCAATATCACCACTAAAGCCACCCTCGGCAGTAATGATGATGTACAGTTCCTTATCTATGATATCGACAGCTGATTCACGGCCAAAACTAAATAAACTGTCTACCCGCAGCTGCGTGTAAATATCCCATAATTCATCAAAGAATTTTTGCGACTCGAGCACCTGGTTTTTAAGCTGCGATATGCGCATGCTGGCAATACCCTCAAAGGCAGAGGTGAGTTCCACGAGTGTGGCCATCGATTTTTCTTCGTGTTCGTATTCTACGGGGCGTTTCATACTTTTACCGCCTCGGCTTCTTTGGCTTCTTTTTTCTCAGTCTCTTTGTCTTGCTTATCCTGTTTTTGCTGGGCCTTGTCGGCATCTTTGGCGTCTTTGGCCTTGTCTTTGTCGCTGCGGTTGTCCTCCGGAGGCGGCGTATCCTCAGGCGGCTGAGTATCGGCACTAGGCGCTCCTTTTAGGCCCACAATACATTTAACTTTTAGCTCGTCGCGAATGGCGTCGTAGTTTTCGTCCCCTGTTATACGGGTCGCAAACTCGGCAGCCGACAGCTTAAGGGCGTTCAGGTCCAAATCTTCTCCATCGGCAAGATTCAAAATAAGGTCAAACATCAGCTGTTGCTCCATGAGGGAGTGCGTGTCATTAGGGCTCTGGGTCAAAATTTCGAACACCCGTTTACCGGTTGCCAGGGCACGCTTAGCTTCGATGGCGAGTTCCGAACCAAAGTGAGAGAACTCTTCGGCTTGGCGGTAGGCAGCCAGCGTCTTAAGCGTGGTAGCTGCAAAGTTTTTCTGCCGCTTGTTGTGGCCGACACCACCGGCACGAGTTACACTCAAACCGATGTTGAGTGCCGGTCGTAGGCCGCTGCGGAAGATTTCCATATCTAGGATCCATTGACCATCGGTAATAGACATAATATTGGTTGGCAGATAGGCGGTAATATCACCGTTGGCGGCGTTAACAACCGGTATGCTGGTAAGCGACTTGCCGTTACGGTCCAGACGGCCGGCGCGCTCCAGTAAGCTGGAGTGGGCATAGAACATATCTCCCGGATAGGAGTCACGGCCAGGGCTCACCCCGGACATTAGGGCAACTTCACGGTAGGCATGGGCGTGGCTGGTAAGGTCATCGTAAATAATAATCGTATCTTGGTCGCAGGACTGCCACAGATACTCAGCCATTGAGCAGGCAACGTACGGTGCCAGGTAACTCATGATGAGCGACTCAAACATGGTGGAGACCACCACAATCGCCTTATCAAGGCTGCCATTCTCCTGCAAGCGCGACAGCAGCGTGTCCACATCGGTACGACGCTTAGCAATCAAACAATAAACTACAATTTGATCGGTATTTTTTTGGTTAATAGCCAGCTGCGTCACAATAGTACTCTTACCGGATTTACCGTCACCGAGCAGTGCCATACGCTGGCCGCGCAAAATCGGAAAGAGCGCGTCAATGGCGGTAACACCGCTTTCTAGCTGGTCTTCCAGCAAACGGCGCTCAAACAACTTTGGTGCCGTGTTAAAGACGGGCCATACGCCCGAGGCAGCAATCGGGCCCTTACCGTCAATTGGCTCACCAGTTACTGAGACTACCCGGCCAATAAAGTCCTTACCAACCTTTGTGACCAGCTCTTGGTGCTGCAAAACCGCTACCAATCCTAGCTTTAGGGGATCGGCGCCAAGGTGCAAAATTACCACGTGATCAGCATTAACCTGGTGTACAAAGCCCTTACTACCGTCTTCGAACATCACCAGCGCGTGCACGGCACAGGGCTGTAAACCCCGCACTTTAATTAAGAATTTTTCCACACCAATAACTTCACCCACCGGATTGCCGGATTCTATGAGCTTGTCAAAGTGCTGATTGCCGGAATTCATGCTGTTACGACCTCGCGCAGCTTGGCCATCAGAATATCACCCTTTTTGCTAAAGTTTTCGCGGAGTGTAAAGTCAAAGTACTTATTGGTGGTGCGCACTAGGCAACCAGCCCCGATGCTCGGTTGCAAACCAACTGTCAGCAGCACCACCGGGTGAATCTCGGTCCGTAGCCAGGTGATTAATTTTTCTAGAAACAGCGGTGAAGGATCGGCACTAAAGCTAATGTGCAGGGTGGGCGCTTGATCGTTCACTACTTTTAAGAATTGCTTTAGCTGCGCCCTCTGGTCTTTGTTGGTGAGATCCAGGTGATTATCTTGTAGCAGATCGTCGAGCAGCTTGGAGGTTTTGGCAATTTTTGCATCGGCCTCTTTACGAATAGCTGTTTGCAACTGCTCGTTATCGATGGTCTCGACCTCGCGTATTATTCGTCCCAGGTCAACTGGTCCGATTACCGACAGAGGCAGCGTCATTGGAACTGGTGCTACGCTAGGCGCCATTCGTAATGTCCTCTATAATTGCCTGCTTGTTGGTATTTAAGTCGGCTAGGATGTACTCCAGCTGGTCGTTGAGATCGATCTGATTACCAATGGCAGCCAGTACGTAGTGATTAATAATGTCGGTCATGTTTTGCTCAAACCGTATGACCATTTGCTTCTTTTCGGCAACGATTTCCTGCTGCACCTGTACGCCCAAAAGCTGCCGCTGCTCATCAATGGCAGCATTAGTCTTTTGAATCGATTCAATGGCCATCTGCTTGGCGTCCATAATGGACTCTTCGTACTTAGCAAACTCATCCTTGAGCTTGCTGGCAATTTCCGTCTTCATGTACTCATTAAGCTGTGAGGTAGTCAGGCGGAGGTCCTGCTGCAGGAACATGGCGTTCTCGCCAATAATCTTCTCAAAGTGTAGTCGGCCGCGGTTACGGAGCTCTTCACGAAAATCTTCATTAAAGATGTGCTCTACATCTTTGTCGGCTGCCTCTTCAAAGGAGTCAATAACATTTCGGCCTTTTGGTGCCCCGGCGTTGCCAATACGGACAATTAACCACACAAAGGCAATACCGACTGCCGCCAGTAAGCCTAAAATTAAATATAACCACCAAATTGTCATGTTTGTTTACCCACCGCAGTACGTTTCATCATAATGGTCTTTTAAACCTTGCACTCCTGTTTGAGCCGTATGGCCCAAAGTGCTAAAGCTTTAGTAGTAAGTATACCAGCACAACCCCAACAATAAAAATAATCAATCCGGCCAAAACCGTCTGGATGAGGCTACGAATAATCGACTTCTTAGACAGCGGGTTACGGCCGACGGCGACCATGCCGCTGCGCACACCGCTATAGAGCACCACACCAGATACCAGCGCCGAAATGAGGAGCGTAATTGCGCCCATGTATATGCGGGCTGTACTGACCGGCTTATTGGCCACGGTAATAGCCGCTTTTGATAAAAATGTTGGCACAAAATCACTAGCCACGGCCACTTTGAGCGGATTGCGGGCAATATCAAGGTTTACGGTGACTCTGCCAATCGAAACCTGCCGAGTTTTACCGCTAGAATCCTTAAGGCTTACCGTCCCCACTACGTTCGAGGTGCCATTAAAGTCGGATGTTGCCGTACCAAGTATTACCGGCAACTCCTGGTCGGCTGTCATGCCAATGCCGGCTATTGATGATACGGTGATGTAATCACCGGATTTAATCGGACCGTTTTGATTTGTTACCAGGACACTATATCGGCCTGAAGTAGCCACAAAAACCTGCTGGCTATCGACCGTCTGTGGAGTAATGGTAACCGGCGCATCATTTGGTGCAATCGTTACCCCCAGCAGGTAGTTTATCGACTTCTGATCAGCAGCCTGGATAGTCGCCTTATCCTTATCGGTTACCCGAACAATCATGCCCTGTTGGATACTCTTATCGGCATTAAAGCTCTGGACAACTTGTTGCGAAATATCCTTTTCGGGATTTTTGGCAGTAGTATCGGATTTAGCAGCCGTAGTACTGGCCGCCAGCGCGCTGATTGGCACTACTAAGTTAAGGCCGGCCAAGACGATAGCTAGGAGCAGGACGCCCGTTCGACAGCGTTTAATAGATTTGCTAAACATGTATACCTCAAGTATACCGCTTTTGCTTATGGGTACAACCGAAGGCTTAGGCTAGCACGGCTAGGAGTGTCTCAACGGCAGCGTGGACGTGCGCCTGGGTAGTGTGCCTGCCCATGGTAAATCGTAGTGATGATCGGGCGGCAGCTTCACTGAGCCCGATAGCCGTTAGCACCTTGGAAGCCTCTTGGCTACTGGCACTACAGGCCGATCCGGCGGCAGCCATAATCCCTCTTTGGTCGAGCATAATCAGTAGTCGTTCATTATCTGAACCGGGAATGGTAATGTGGACGTTATTGGGGAGCCGGCGTGACAGTGAACCATTGGTCACCGCTACAGGTAGACGCTGTTTGAGCTCTTTAAAAAACAAGTCCTGTAGGGTCTGCATGCGCTGGACTTCGTCGTGGCGTTGCTGCTGCACCAGGTCGAGAGCGGTTGCAAAGCCAATGGCACCGGCAATATTTTCGGTGCCGGAACGCAGCCCACGCTCCTGGCCACCACCGTCAATTAATGGCATTAGACTAATGCCGCCCTTTACGTAGAGCACCCCCGTTTGTTTGGGCCCGTAAATTTTACTGCCGTTCAAACTCATCAGGTCCACACCCAATCGAGCCACGTGCAAATCTAGATAATTGGGGGCCTGGCAGGCATCGGTGTGCAGGTACAGCGGCAAATGGTTGCCTGCACGCTTACGGGCGGCCTTTATAGTAGCCACGACCTGGCTTATTTCCTTAATAGGCTGAATAGTACCAATTTCGTTGTTGGCATACATACTACTCACGAGCACCGTATTGTCATCAATTACAGCCCTCAGCGAATCGACATCTACAATTCCAGTCGGCTGCACAGCAGCCTGGCGAACATCATAGTGTTGTGCCGGCGCCAGAGCGGCGCTATGCTCAATGCTACTCACCACCATATTTGCCTCCGGATGGCTGCGCATCACGCCGTGGATGGCCAAATTGTTTGCCTCGGTGCCGCCAGCGGTAAAAATAATTTCGCTGGGCCGTGATCCCAGCCAATGGGCCACCTTTTCGCGGGCTGCTAACAGATCAGCCTTGACGCTCAGTGCCGCCGAATACTGGGCAGACGGGTTATAAAACTGTGACGATAAATACGGGAGCATAGCCTCCAGCACAGCCGGCTCAAGCGGCGTAGCCGCAGCATAATCAAAATATATCGGCTCTGGCTTCATGGCTTTAGTCTACTGTGATACTACTGTCTCTGCTAGGCAGTTTTTAGGCGGTAATCGTAATACTGATTAACTTGCTTGTCGTACAGGTCAACGGCCTGGTAGAGGTTAACCGCCTCTTCAAAGCCAATCATAGTGTAGGGTTGGCCAGCCTGGGACTTTAGCACACCGTTGGGACGTACGTCGTAGCGCGTGGTAATACTACGCTGGTGACCGTTTTCGGTCCACTCCTCGTGCCATACCCAAGTGTGCTCATCGAGGCAAAAGAATTCGCGGCGATGGCCGGCTGGAACCGGGCCAAACAGCTTACCACCAATTTTAGCTTCATCGCTAATGAGCTGCCGGTAGGCAGCTTGGTTAGTTCCCTGCTTAGGCCGAAGAATTTTAGGAAGGATGGTTTTCATTATGCGGCCCTCTGTGCCTTCAGCACGCTTTGGCGGGCGGCGAGCATCTGAGCTTCACGGTCAGGATCGGCCACGTCAGCACTAGGCTGCTCCTGAGGGAGCTCAAGTGCTACATCAGACTGTGGTGCACGAAGGGGTATCACATTATTAACCGTCTCGGCCTTTTGTTGGACTTGCTTAGCCTGGGACACGCTGGCTTCCATGATGGTGGTGTACTGTTGCATCTGCTCCATTTGGCGAGCAGCGAGCTCATCTAGAATCTGAGGGTGGGCGGCAAGCAGGCCGGTTTCAACCTTATAAACGCCCCAATCTTTAACCGGGCGGCGTATATCAATCACCTCGGGAGTAGGCGTGCTAAATTCAGAATTGGATCCAGTATGAATATTTGTCATAGTCGTTTAAATTAAAAATAGTTCTCGGCCGTTCGCAGTCGTGGCCCGCGCAAGAACTTCGATATCTTCGCCGCGTAACGCTGAGAGGAAATTTGCAATTATGGGCAAATGTTTCGACTCATTCACTTTACCACGATATGGGGCTGGCGTCAAGAAGGGAGCGTCAGTTTCTAATAATAATTTATTAAGCGGAATAGCTTTGTACACCTCTAATTGTGCCGGCTGTTTTGCAAAGGTGGCGATGCCGTTGACCCCTATAAAAAGTCCGTACTCAGTGGCCTTTTGTAAATTTTGCATCGAATCGGTAAAACTATGCAAAACACCCCTAATTGGTTTGTAAGCGTAGCGCTCCGAAAAGACCGGCCAAAAGTCATCAAAGGCCTCCCTTACGTGGAAAATCATCGGCAGGTCATGTTTTTGCGCCAGCTCAATTTGGAAGCGGAGTGTTGCTAGCTGCGCCTCGCGGGGCGAGTGTTCGTAAAAGTAATCAAGCCCGCACTCGCCCACAGCCACCACTTTTGGGCTAGTGGCCAAGGCTGCAAACTGCGCCAAACGGTCGGGCTGATCAAAATAATGCTGGGCCTCGTGCGGGTGCAGCCCGATTGTGGCGTAACAGTTCGGCTGATCGGCCACAAAACTGATCGCCAATTCACTGTCTTCCAGGTCACAGCCCACACAGAGCATCCTTGACACGCCGGCGGCGTGCGCCCGGGCCACAATCTCTGCCCCAGTAATGTCAGGGGCCTTGGCCCATAGCTCACGCGTAGAGCGCTCACCCTCGGCGAGGCCGGCAGACTGCATGTGACAGTGGGTATCTAACAAGTCGTCCACGAGCTACTCCTCTGAGGCCTCATCTTTAGTCTCGCTCTTAGGAAAGAGCGTTCCTTCAATAGGGTAGACCTTGCCATCCCTAAACACGGCCTGGATCTTGGCGGCAGTTTCCGGCATAAAAGGCTCGAGCAATTCAGCAATTTCCAGCAAGTTGCTAGCCTGGTAGGCCAGCACTTCGCGCAGGTGATCGGTGTCACCTTCTTTGGCGATCATCCAAGGCTTTTCTTGGTCGATGTACTGGTTGAGTCCGCGCACTTGGTTCCAAACTTCGTCGAGTGCCTTGTCAAAGCGGCAAGCCTGGAGAGCTAGCTTGTACTCACCAATATCATGCTCGGCCGGTGGAATCTCGCCAACAACACCGTCCTGATACTTTTCGATCATTGCTGCCGTACGCTGCACGGCATTACCGAGTTCGTTGGCTAGCTCGTTGTTGTAGGCTGCTTCGAAAGTAGCCTGGCTAAAGTCGCCATCGTTATAGCTAGGGATGTGCCGCAATAAGTAGTAACGGAACGGATCAACACCGTATTTTTTAACAATGTCGAGCGGCGCCACGTAGTTGCCCAGGCTCTTGCTCATTTTTTTGCCTTCCACGGTAATAAAGCCGTGCACATAGAGTACCTTTGGCAGTGGCAGCTCAAGTCCCATTAATATGGCTGGCCAAATGGCGGCATGAAAGCGAATAATATCCTTACCAACAACTTGGACATCAGCGGGCCAGAATTGCTTAAAATCGTCATGCTCCGGGTAGCCGAGCACCGTTATGTAGTTGAGCAGCGCTTCAAACCACACATACATCATTTGATGCGCATCACCGGGGACCGGAATGCCCCAACTAACCTTTTCTTTAGGACGGGAAATACTAATGTCTTCCAAGCCTTCGTCGAGTACACTCAGAATTTCGTTGCGGCGAGTATCGGGATAAATTTGAAAGCTGCCGCTAGTGATGGCCTCGCGAATGGCGTCGTTGTATTTGCTGAGGCGTAGAAAGTAGTTCTCTTCTTCTATTTTTTCGTAAGGACGATTGTGGTTTGGACAGACGCCATTATTGGCCTTGACTTCGGTTTCGGTAAAAAAGGCTTCGTCACCGGTACAGTACCAGCCGATGTATTTGGATTTGTAAATATCCTTAGCAAGCGCCTTCCAGATAAGTTTGGAGCGCTGCTCATGGCCCGGATCAGTGGTACGAATAAAACGGTCGTTACTGATGTTAAGGGCTTTTGCCAGGCCGCTAAACTGAGCGCTCATTTTGTCGGCTAATTCCTTGGGCTTGAGGCCCAGTTCGGCGGCCTTTTCGGCAATTTTGCCGCCGTGCTCATCGCTACCCGTACTAAAGATAACCGTTTCGCCTTGCTGGCGGGCAGCTCGGGTCAGCACATCGGCCATAATAAATTCCATGGCGTGGCCGAGGTGCGGTTCACCGTTTACATAGGGAATAGAAGTGGTTACGTAGTAGTTGCTCATCCTTACAGTGTACCCGTTTTAGCGACTCATGTCACCCCTGATGAAACCCTATTGGTTAAGATGGTCCGCCAAACGATCAAAAAACACAATTTGGTCGGGAAAAACCTTTTGTTTAGCGGTAGCAATAGTAAACCATTCGGCGCGGTCGTTTTCCGGAAATTCAGCCCGTATGCCGGAGCGGGGCGGCCACTCCATGGTAAAGGTGTTGCTGGCAAAACTCGTTAGGTCTAGGTTCCCTTCTACCGCCCAAATAAAATTAACCTTACCACTGCTCTGCTTAGACAGCCCTAGCTCAATCAGCTCGCCATCGGGTGGCGGAATACTGAGTTCCTCTAGAAATTCCCTGCGGGCAGCCGTTAAGTGATCCTCGTCGCCATCGAGTTCACCCTTTGGTATTGACCAGACGTCTTTGTGGCCCCAAATTGGCCCGGCCGGGTGGACCAGCAGCACTTCAATTACTTTGACACTACGACGAAACACCAGGATGCCGGCACTCTGCTTGGGCATTACTTGAGTAGTTTTATAACGGCTTCGCGCTCCAGGTCATCAAGCTCAGCAAACAAATCCTGCTCATAGCGCTCTGCTACGGAGTAGAGGTAGTCGTCTTTGGTGCGGGGAATAACGTGGAAGGTCAGATGATTTACCTTTAAAGCGTCCTGATGCAGGAACGGCCGGTAGGCCTGCCGAATGTCGCAGCCGTCACCAAGCTGGCCAATCAGCCGGCGCTCTACAAAAAAGATGAGCTCAAAAACATCCTGGACTTCTTGCTCGGTCATATCCCAGGGTTTTTCAACGTGGCGCTTGGGCATCACCAAAAGGTGGCCGGGAACTTTTCTGGGATCGCTCAGCATTACCTGCGCCGAGGCGTTGTCCTTAAGGACTCTTTCCTGCGGTTCACAAAACGGGCAATCAATTACATCTGTCATATGGGTTAATTATAGCAGAAAGGTTTAATAATTATCATTTACTACTACGTATATTTCTGGTATAATATACTTTATGAATCACCCAGAATTTGACCCGCAACATATTCTTGCCTGGGCGAGCGCCGATGACGCTTACCAGACATTAGTTGAGTGCGGTCATACCGAAGAGGTTGCGCAGCGGTTAGCTACGGGAATCCGAGCCGATCGGGTGGAACGCGTCCGCCAAGCCCTGCAAATGGCCATCGCTTCCAAGCAAGCCGAGTTGGTGGACACCGGGTTTTATCCTTTTTCGCTAGTATATAGCTACGGGCCACACTTTATATCGAGCGGCATCACACAGATTGCTTACCAAGAAGTAGCCACTAGGACCAATCACGTCGGCCGAGCGGCCAAAAATTTACATGAACGAATGACGAGCTACGGGCCAGGTGGCACTAAATATGATGCCGATTATAATCCTTCCCTCTCTGCAGAGGATGCATCTGCCGTAAGCGTTCAGCCACACGGGATTACCTTTAGGAAAGACCCCTCAAGCCTTACTCAGACCGAACTAGCACCACTGTACAAAACCAGCGACGTCGGCGATGCCGCCATATCTGCCATACCCCTAATAGCAGACTACATTGTGGAGCGCGCACTACCCAGCTAGTTAGAGCGGTCGGTCAACGTAGTCTTGGCAAAGGCGTTCAAAGACGGCGTTAGTCCAGCCAAAGCCTTCTTGGCTTGGATAGACGCCTTTTACGGGTGGCTTCTCGGGCGATACAACATTGTACTTTTCTAGAAACAGGCCGTGTTCGTTGTACCAGGCCAGATTGGTTTTGAGCCACTTCATAGCAATGCGGCGGGCGTCGGTGTGGTAGCCGTAGCGCTCCAGGCCTTTGATAACAATGTACTGTAACGGTGCCCAGCCATTGGGGTAGGCCCACTGCGTTGGCATGCTGCCGAGCACAAACTGGCCAACCGGGAGCGAGTCGGTGGTCGCCAGTCCGCCCTGGTTTTCAAAGCGGCGCAGCGCCTTTACCATAGAGGCGGCTTGTTTGTCGCTGACCATGCCCGCCCACATTGGAAAGTAGGCAGCTAGGCTGCTAACGTTGCCACGCTTCTTTTTAACGTAGTTATAATCATAAAACAGTCCCCGGATGCGGTCCCACATTAACTCGTTGACCGTCGTCTGACGAACTTTGGCGGCATCATCCCAGCGGGCTGCTTCGCGCTTATCATCAAAAATCCGGGCTGCCCGGGCAAAGTCGGTTTCGTACTTGTAGAGCAGGGCATTTAAGTCGATTGGCAAAAAGTTAAGGGCCCGGCGCGAAAATCGCGGCGTCATGTCCCAACCGCTTTCGGCCTCAGCCAGGTCGTGCAGATAATTAATGTCGTAGTAGCGGCTAAGTCCCTTATACACCTGGCGTTCGTTGGGTTTTTTTACGCCTAGCCAGACAGTAGCGTACTCTTGTTTGGCGATCTCTATGGCTTCTTTGAGCCACTTTTCGCCAGGGTTATACGTTTGGTAAACATCAAAAATAAAGGTGGTCAAAAACGGCGGCTGCGAGCGCCCCATTAAATAGGTACGGGAAGCATTGGGGATTACCTTAAACCGTTTAAACAGCGCCATCAAGTCTTCTAAGATGCCGCTCACCAACGCTTCATGCTCCGGGTCGAGCATACCCTGCACCATAAAATAGCTGTCCCAGTAGTACAGCTCATTGTAGTCAAAGCCGGTCTTAGCGCTAAAGGATGGCACCAGGTAGGGCTTGGGAACGCCGAGCAAGCTCTCGTCGTCCTTAGGGTGAAAGCGCTCTACCTCTTTCCAGTAGTTGCCGATGTATGCACGGGCAGCTTGCACATCAACTGCAGTCAATTCCTTGTCCGGGCGGAAGGATAATTGCAGCGTTTTGTTTACCAAATCCTTGGCTTTATTAAATGTAGACATGTCAACAGACTAGCGGGTCAGAGGCGTGGCGGTCAAGCGATTTCGGCAATAACACTACACTTCGGTACATATACACTGCAAAATTGATGACCAAAAAACATTGCATAAGAGGTATTTTGAGTATTATAATAGAGTGATTAGCAAAATAAAGAAAGGGGGTAATCCATTGAAAAGTCCTAAATCTAACGGGAAGGCAATGAAAACTAATATGCGTGAGGTACGCTTTTAGCACCCCTAACCTTTAGGCATTTGTCTACCTACGTAGGCCGAATACCTTAACCGCCCTCCGAGGAGGGCGGTTTTCTTATTACCCTATTAGCTAAAAGTTTAGCGAATCTTAGTCATCAGACGCAGGTTTGCCAGGTAGTGGTCAGCGTTCACCTTTGGGTGACACTCCAGGTAGGCCATGTGCTTCTGCACAAAGGACATACTGTTATCGGCGTACAGAGAAGAATTGGAGCTATAGCTCGCTTGGGTACTCAGTGATACATCAAGCATCATGAGTGCCAATTCATTCTCAATGCGGATGCCCTCTTCTGTATTTGCAAAGTTAGCTCGCTTGAGTGTTGCCATAATGACTAACTCGCGACTTTTGGTGCTTTAGGTTTTTTGACTTCTTTACGGCCCTTATCTTTAGACATTTGGTACCTTATCTTATTAACTCGTATCAATTGATAAATTTTTGGCTCTCAGCTAAAGCTGACCTGTTTACTGCCTATTATACGCCGATCCGCCAGCAAACCCTATTCGTAATCTGTTAAGCTTACGCTTTGGTGAGTGCCTATTTAACCGTTGTGGCCGTATTTCCACTGGTGCAGCTAGAGCCTTGGAAGGCGAGCTTAGCGTCGGCGTCGGTATCAAAAATACTGCAATTGGGGGCCGTCTGACTAGATATAGCACTAAAGAAATGCCAGTCCGTAGTGTTTGGTTTTTGCGTAAATACTAAGTTATTTACATTGGTTGCCAGCTTAGCGACTTTGTAGCCGTTCGCACCGTCGCTTATCTTGACGTCAGGGCCGTAGGCATCATAGTTATCGCCCCCACCACGCAGGTACAAATCAGCAAACGGCATTACCGACTTGGCTGTTGCCTCCAGTTTAGCCTGACTGACGCAGCCAGCTGCAAACACGATTTGGGCCCGGATACTGCAGAGAGCGTCACCCTTTTGAAATACTGCGTAGACCGCCGGATCGCCCTCACCGGCAATGTGGATGGTATCAATCTTCTTCATACCCAGTTGGCTAATGGCGTAATCACCTAGCGCCTGGCCGCTGGCTACAATCGCTTGCGTGTTGTCACCAGAAGTAATCGTAAAGACAAAACCGGCATTAGCCTCGGGTTGCGAGGTAACGTTGTAGCGGGTATCACGAGCTTGGTAGCTGACCACACCGTCAGTCTCATCCTTAAGTTCTTGGTACTTATAGATACCCTGTTTGGCATTAATTTGATTAGCATAATTCTTGAGCTTAGCAGCTAGCTGTACCGGGCTTACAACACTCGAGGTTGGTGCGTCTTTACCAACGGTGGCGGTGCTAGCAGTAAGCGTATCCGCATGACCGGAACTCGATACTTTGTAGCCAATGGCAACTACAGCACCCACCACCAGGACAGCAACAAAAATTGTAACGAGATGCGCGATACCCTTTTGATCTAATGGCTTTATCATGGTCGGTTCGTATACCTATTATTTTTACGACACTTGCATAAAGCATAAGCGTAAGCAAGATTGCTGTCAAATAAGTGCAGCCGGCTAAGCCGCTTGTTTGGCGGAATCTTCGATACTTTGGCGGGCGAATGCTTCTATCATCTGGGTTCGCCAGTGGGCCGTCGGATCCGGCGCGGAAATCCTTAGATCATTGCCTACGAGGTAGCTATCCGGGCCGGCGTGGTGCGGCAAGTCTATTAGATCATTGCCAAAGGCAGCCCGAGTAGCGTCAAAGGCGCGCTCTGCCTGGTGAGCACTATAATTTGGACCGACTATTTGGTTACCTAGCTCGCGAAATTCACGTATGTAGCCAGTGCCCGGCTCAGCTACAAATGGCGTGGGTTGCCAGGCAGGAACTGATGGCACTGTAACATTTGGTGGGCTGCTAGGGTGGGCAAAAACGGGTGGACCGGTCAACAAATCCGGTATTTTTGCGGCAACAGCAGCATGCTTAGCAGAATGATCGGGCCTGAGACTAAACCAGTCACCATCCAGTAACGGTGGTAAGATGTCGAAACCCTTTTTATTGTGCAGATGCTTTAGAGGTTGCACAGGATCATCATTGAGGGTGCTGCTGCCATTCCAGGCGTTTAGGTCCAGGCCGTCGTGTCGTCCCGGCCACAGGTCTATCCCCTTATCCTTGCCGTCGCCAAAGTCAAAAATAGTATGCTCCAGCCCCTGGTAGGCTAGGTACACCCCTACCAGGCCCAGACCAAGCAAGGCCACGCGCCCGAATACACTGCCCCGGCGGCGTTCGCCGCGCTCAGCCCGCGCCAGGCGGCGGCTGGCAACCCGCTCACTAACGTAGTTGGTACTGCGCACATAGCCAGCCGTGGTTGCGCCACCAAGCCCAACTCTACCGAGTAAACGGCGGCGGCGGCGCGGCACGTCCACAACGATGACTGACTTATCGACTTCTTTTTTCTTACTGTAATCAATAAATAATTCCGAGGCAACTTGCGGGTCTTTCCAGCTCATGGCATCATTAAATTCTTTTTCGGTCATATACTGTGCTCGCGTATCGCCAATCATATCAGCCGATAAAAACACGAGCCGGTCGCCCGGTTTGAGGTCTATGACGCCCACCTGTACCGGATCAAAAAATTCGTGACCAAATCCATGGTGGAGCTGCTCTACGTCGCCCTCATCACGGGTTATTTCTTTAACCTCGTCACCGGAGCGTACTAAAATGCGACCATCGCCAACATGGCCATAGACGGCCTTAAGCGTAGTGCCCTCATGGTAAAACCTGGCCACACTCGTTGATGCCAGTACGTCGTGGCCAATCTGCCCCTCAAATTTTGCGGTCTGCACTCTCTCCTGGGTCGTAAAAAAGGCTTCGCGCATAGACCTGATAGGGTCGAGCGGATCAAAATCCCGGGTAATAGATTCGCTAAGCACTTCGCGAATAAGCCCCGCCGTTGTTCCCATCGGTCCTTCCGGACTTTCGGGGTTTTGGCTCTGACCATACAGCTTTTCGTCAACCACGCCGTAAATGGCCGACTCCGCATTGTAAATACGCGCATTATTGCCCCGCAGATCAATATGGTCTTCGCCTACTTGCAGGCGTCGTAATATACTTGGGTCAAAAGAATATTCATGAGTAGGGCGTACGGTCTCTACTACCGGAGTTCTATCAATTACGTTGCCGGCAGTTTCGGTCATTTCAAGCCCTCTATGTTAGTAATTGCTCTGAGTTTGACAGTTGCAGCCGGTTTATACAGTAAAAATTTTCGCTCTCTAGACAGTTGCTTGATGATCAAGAAACTCTATGGTGCGGCGCCAAGCATCAGTGGCCGCCGGCTGATTATAAGCGTAGGGATTGGTATCGTTAAAAAATGCATGGCCACAATCCGGGTACACCTGGGCCTTAAAGTCAACATTGGCAGAGGCCATCTCCTCTTGAACCTTTGGCAAGTTCTCCATAAGACCAGCGTCTTTCTCGCCGTAAAACGCCAAAACCGGACAGGCTATTTGCTTAAGCTGCGCTACGTCCGAGAGGTTGGCATGGCCATAAAACGGAATAGCTGCCTTGAGCCGTGGCTCTGCCATTGCCATCGAAAAGCCGTAACTGCCGCCAAAACAAAATCCGGTTACCGCCACCCACTGATGTGTGTCCGGATTGTCGTACAGGTAATCAAAACACGTCTGCAAGCGGCCTAGCGTTTTTTCGGCAAAGCCGGGAGCCTGCATCGGCGTCATCAGCGCCCGGAGCTTGGGCTGGGCTTCGTTACGCGTTTCGGGGTTAAAGAAGTCCAGCTGCAACTGCGCAGCATGGGCAGCAATGTCGGTTTCACCCACCAGCTCCGGCGCCAGAGCCATGTATCCCTCGGCCGCAAACCTGTCGGCAATCGACTTTGTGTGGTCATTTAAACCCCACACTTCGTGGATCACAATCACCCCGCCCTTCACTGCGCCCTCTGGTACAGCCAGATAGGCGGCCAGCGGCGTATCTTGGTAATGTAGTTCAATCATATTCCCCATCTGCAGCCTCCTTACAATCAGTCCATCATAGCATCTGATCTAGACATACACTATGTTAAGGTTTAGGCGCTAGAACATTGACAAAAGTTAATAATTATAATAAAGTTATCGTAATTATTTTATAAACTGTACTGGAGTATAACTATGGCAAGACCTCAATCACCATGCGAATATGGCACTTGTCCAAGTGATCAAATCCGTGCGGCCAGCCAAGAAGATCCTGTGAAGCAAGCCGAGATGATGGCGGGCTGCGCTCGGGCTTTAGCCAGAATTATTCAAGCAGAAGATTATGCGATGCTTATTGCAACTGACGCAGTGTCGGTAGGCACTACAGACCAAGAAGGTGCTATTACTTTTGGTCCATCCCCATGTCCGCTCATGACTCCCTACTCGTTTGAATAATACATTGGCAAACAAAAAGACCTTCGAGCGAGTCGAAAGCCTTTTTTGGAGGAGCTGGCGGGTACCGCCCCCGCGTCCATCGGTTTATCTTGGTTAGTCGTCTACAGGTATAGTTTGTTTTGCTGTCTTAGGTAGTAAGTATCGAAACAAACAAACATCTTACTACGGCAGTCCTGGTCTTAGCGCACTGCTCGAACACTTCAGCGCGAGCGTTCAGAAGATATATAACGAACTCTAGTTATCTGAAATCACTAGGGACGTTGCAGCCAATAAATTAGGCTGCGGTTGCGAATGACGTGCTCTTAGGGAAAACAAAGTTTCCAAAAGAAGCAGCCAATTCAGCAATTGTAGACTTGCGTTCTGCAGTTACAAAAATTTGCCGTATAACGCTAGCACGCGACCTGCTGATCTAACCGATAAAGTCCAATGTCGAGCTTAAAATTCAGCCCCATATTTACTATAGTCACCTATAGCTAATTACATTATAGCACTTTTAAGTATATTTCGCTAGTGCTTCCTCGTACCGGATTTAGGCATTATGTATTTATAACAAGGTACAGGTTGTGCCACTCTTCTAGGCTGAGAGTCTGTGGCCGGCGCGTGGGAGCGATATTGGCCATCTCGCAGAGGGCTTTTACCTGCTCCTTATCGAGGCGCAAACCGCCACTTAGGCTATTGAGCAGGGTTTTGCGGCGCTGGCCATAGCCGGCTTTTACCAGTCTAAAGAAGCCTTTAACCTCGCTGTCTGGTAGTAGCAGCTTGGTTTTACGTTTGAGCACCAGGATTTGGGAATCAACTTTTGGCGGCGGTAGGAACAGTTCTGCCGGCACCAGCTGACCGAGGCTCACATCCCAATAAAATTGCGCTGTAACACTCAGTAGCGACATGTCGCCTGGGGCAGCGGCTACGCGTTGGGCAACCTCTTTTTGCACCAGCAGCACAGCGGTGCCGGGCGGATTCGTGGATTCGCTCAGCAACTGAATTAAATTACTCGTGAGGTAATAAGGGATATTCGCCACTATCTTGTAGTGGGCTGGAAGCAAAGTATAGTCATAAGAGCGTATATCGCCCTGCTCTATCACCAGCTGCTTGCCGAGAACGGCGTGGAATTTTTGATTAAGTCCGGTGAGCAGGCTGGCGTCAAACTCCAGAGCGCGCACCCTGGCTTCGCGGGCCAGCAAATGGCTGGTCAGGGTGCCGGCACCAGGTCCGATTTCCAGCACAAAGTCGCCCTTTTGCACGTCGGCAGCGCTACACATCGCCTCTAACGAGTCTTCGTCTTTGAGCCAATGCTGACCGAGCGATTTTTTTGCAAAAGGTAATTCTGGCATTACGTTCTCAGTGCCGTGTGGCCAGCTTGCCGATAGCGCTCTAGTTGGGCTTGTTCAGCAATCAGAGTCAAAGAGTCTGTTATTGTTTCCAGAATGATCAACTTCTGAGAAGGTACACGATTACTAGTGGCTTCATCTATGAGTCGGCCATGATGATCTATCACAGCCATCGTCACGGGCATTCCCTGCTGGCGGCACACCTCGGCAGTTACTGTAAGGGTATTTGCCATTACGGCTATCGGCGCTTTGGCGTCTTTACCCTTACTTTCTAACCACACTAGGGTTTGAAACCTATCATCATCCTCATACTTTTGACAGACTACTACTGGAGACTTATTAACGCCAAATCGAGAACGACGTTTCGGCAGCAACTTTTCCGCACTTTGCCAGGCGGCAACGCCTTTCGCCCTGATCTCTTGATGTATAGCGAGCTCTCTAGAGCTCGGTTTAGGAAGATCGTTCCATGATGAATCTCTAATTGGTGGCATGCTGACTCCTTATTGTTCCTATTCTACCAGTTATGATAGCTGACCCAGTGATTATAGGCTGCGCCCCAGCTTCCGTAGCGGCCGATGGCGTAGCCGGAGCACCAGCGGAGCTGGGTGACCGGGTTGGTTGCCCAATCATCGCCGGCGCTGGCCATTTTTAATCCCGGCGTAGATTGACAGAGTCCGTAGCCGCCGCTACTTGGTACCGAACCGGCATAGGCCGGACAGCCGCCATACTGGCCCTGGGCTTTGGTAGGGCACCAACCAGATTCGTGGCTAATAATGTAGTCAGCGTAGGTGTAATCGTTAGGTGAAATCCCGGCCTGGGCCATATCGCCCTTAATACCGCTCAGGCTGCTGCCTACCACTTGTATCTGCGTAACTGGCTGTTGAGTGATAACCGTTTGCAGCACCGAGCGCCCAACGGGCTGATCATTACGCAGCGTTACCTGATAGGTCACCACCTGCTTACCAGCCGAACCTTGTTGCCTAACGGCCGTGGTGCCATAGGCCAGGCTCGGATCGCTAATCTGTTGTATTGGCATGGCAATGTTTTCGGTGACCGACTCAATCTTTACACCGTTACGGGTAATAAATACCTGTGTTTGCGGCGCCAGCGGCGTATCAACGGTCGGTGTGACCTGGTCGCCCTTTGATAATTTGATGGCTTTTTGGTCCATAAGCTCGCCAACGGTTTTTGCCTGCGTGCGCAGCGCCACCGGCGTGCCATACAGGTTTAAGTTTACCGGTGTGGCCCGCTCAATTACTACTTGCTGCCCAATGGCACCGGTCTTTAAAAAGTTTTGGACCGGGTCGGTGGTAACGGTGTCTTCCGGATACACCGTGGTACCGCTCTGCGAGGCAATACTACGCGGCGTCGTTGCAGCGCTAAAAGTCACTATTTTATTGCCACCATCAACAATTTGGACCGGTAGTGCCCTATAAATGTTAATACGAAAATCATCTTGATTAATAGTAGCCGTTTGGGCCGGTTCTACCCGGTCGCCCTCATTGAGCTGAATATTAAGCCGCTTAAGCAGTCCGCCAACCGTCCGTTCGCGGCTGGGCACGACCTGTTTTTGCTTGTCATGAGAAATAATCACGATCCGGGCGTCGGTATGGGGCACATCGGTGTTAGTAGTGAGACGGACCAGAGCAAAAGCAACGACGGTAATAACCAGTAGTATGCCAAAGGTAAAAAACGGGATAACAAAGGGGTGCCACCCGGCCAGCTTAAATCTATGAACGCGTTTGTTACGCAGCTTAAGAGTACGTAAGCGCTTGGGCAGCTTGGACTTGAGTTTAGAAGATGTAGCCATATATTATGAGCCCAGGAAAGTCCGACGTGTAGGTGCCACCGCGTACACTTCCCTGTTAGCTATCTTAAAAGTATACCAAAGTGTCGCTAGTCTGGCCAATGGGCCAACACGGCTGCAACGTCCGGGCTCATTCCCTGATGGGCCAGCTGAGCGGGCGTTAACCAGGCCAGTTCGGCTATTTCCAGCTTTTGCTTGTGCACCGTAGGTTTTAGTTTGAGTACTACTTCGTAGGCATCGTACAGATACCTTAGCCCGTGCCGGCGGTATTGCTGTAGGCCCACCAATCGCAGCTGAGCCGGATCAACGGTAATAGCTGTTTCTTCGTAAAGTTCACGGACTGCCGCCGCCAGCGCCGACTCATGCCTATGCGCGCCGCCGCCGGGCAGCGACCAGGCACCATCACTAATCCATATTCGGGCAACTAATAATTCGTTGCCACAACGTACCGCAATTCGGCTACGTCGGCTGTCCTTTAAATAAAAGTAGAGCGCCGGCCAAGCAAGCCAAAATATAGTTTTGCCCGCCAGACGCCATAGCCGCATCATGATAATTTTTCGATGGGCGCAAAGCTAATATTTAACTTGCGAGTGCCCTTGCCCTTAAAGTAAATCACGGCCGTATCACCATCAAGTTCCATAACGGTGCCGATGCCAAATACTTGGTGTCGGACGCCATCACCTTCGTTGAGTTCCGGAACGTAACGTGGCTCGTCTGATATCACCTCACCCTTTGGCTGCCAGCTAGGTTCGTCATACGATGATCGTTGATCATACTGACTATAGCCCGAGCCAGTGTCATTGCTGTTGGTTACAAATTCGCCGTCGATCTCACTCAAGAAACGGCTCGGTGGATTATGCTGCAGGCCCCCGTATAGTAAACGCCCGGTAGTGTAGAGCATGTACAGCTCTTCGCGGGCGCGCGTCATGCCCACGTAGCAGAGTCGTCGTTCCTCTTCCATCTCCGACTGGTCATACAGCGCACGGGAGTGCGGAAAAATTGATTCTTCTAGCCCGGTCATAAAGACCACGGGGAACTCCAAACCTTTGGCAGCATGCAGTGTCATTAGGGTAACGGCATCATTGTCAAAGTTTGCACTATCTAGGTCGCTCACTAGGGCAACTTCTTCCAGAAAACCGTCGAGCCCAACGTCCTGATATTCTTGGGCAACACTTAAGAGCTCCTTTACGTTTTCCTGGCGGGCTTCGCCCTGCGGCGTGCCGTCGCTTAGGTATTGCAGGTAGCCGATACGGCGAAGTAATGAATCTATCAGGCCGCTCACGCTGGTGTCTTCCATGATAATCCGGAGGCTGGCCAGGATGTCACCGAGCTCGCTCAAGCTGGCACGGGCTTTGGCGGTTACTTCATTGCAGGTGGCGGCTTGCTGCAGTGCCGAAAATAACGAAAGATTGTTCTCACGCTGCCAGGCATAAAAGTTTTGCAATGATTTAGCACCAACTCCACGCGTCGGTACGTTTACTACGCGTTCAAAACTCACCCGATCCTCCGGCTGGAACACTAGGCGCAGGTAGGCAATAATGTCCTTAATTTCTTTGCGGTCGTAAAAACGCTGGCCACCAACAATCCGGTACGGAATACCATAGTGCACAAAGGCTTCCTCTATCGAACGACTCTGGGCGTTTGTACGATAAAGCACCGCAAAATCACCATAGTGCCGCTGACCTGCATCAACTCCGTTTCGGACCCGGCGGACAATTGCCTCGCCTTCCGCTCGTTCACTACTCAGCTGCATCAATTGCACCGGCAAGCCGCTGCCAGCTTCTGTCCACAGGCGCTTATCGGAGCGTTGAGCGTTTTTAGTAATCACGTCATGAGCGGCGTCCAGAATGTGTTTAGTGCTGCGATAGTTTTGCTCAAGCTTAATAATTGTTGTCGACTTATAATCTTTTTCAAAGTTCAGAATATTTCGAAAATCCGCGCCGCGCCAACTGTAAATTGACTGCCAGTCGTCGCCGACAACGGCTACATTGCGGGCATCACTGGTAAGCAACTTTACCAGCAGATACTGGGCAGTGTTAGTATCCTGATACTCGTCGATCATTATGTATTTGAACTGTTGCTGCCATTTAGCGCGTATAGGTGACTGCGTTTTAAACATTTGCACCGTCCGATTGATGAGGTCATCAAAATCGAGGGCTGATGCATCCTTTAGGGATCGTTCGTACAGCGGGAAAACTTGCGCCACCGCTTTTTGGGCAGGACTGTTGGCCGTACCAGCGTACTCTGCCGGGGTCAGCATTTCGTTTTTAGCGCTGCTAATCATGCTGGCGATCGTCCGGGCCGGAAAGGCCTTTTCGTCGATCATTAACTGTTTGCTCACCTGTTTGATAGCCGCCTGGCGATCCGACTCGTCAAATATCACAAAACTACGGGGGATACCAACGCTTTCGCCGTCTTGGCGCAGGAGCCGGACGCAAATACCGTGAAAAGTGCCCATGTAGGGCATAAAACCACGATGCGTGGCATCGGCACCCAATAAATGGGCAACCCGCTCGCGCATTTCCTTGGCAGCCTTATTGGTAAAGGTAACGGCTAGGATGTTGTATGGTGTAGCCCGCTTGGTAGCAATAAGATAGGCAATCCGGTGGGTTAAAGTTTTAGTTTTACCACTGCCGGCACCGGCCTGAATCAAGAGCGGGCCCTCCGTTGTTACGACAGCCCGGCGCTGCTCAGGGTTTAACCCTTCTAATAGATCTTCTGACATCTTTATATTTTAGCAAAATCACGGTAATGCTGCTGTTGTAACTTACGTTAACCTAATGATAATTTAATTTGAGAAAAAGCTGGTTGGGGCTTTCCAACCATTAATCTGGATAAGATTTGCATCGAGCGCTACATCGAGCCAGGCTGCACCAAGCACGAGTATAAGGATAGTCCCTAAAATAATGGCCCGTTTGGCCCGGCGCTGTTCCACCGAATTAATGGGTAAGAAATAGCTGCCTTTTTCGATGAGTTCGGCAACCATATTGTCGTGGTCAGTTTTAGCCTGATCTTCGTCGGTAGCCTCCAGATCAGCTTTGTCGCTACTCTCGGATTCGGCGGCTTCGGCGCTGTCGGTATCTTCCGTTACCTCTTGGGGAGTGGCGGCTGGCTGCTCGGCAGGTTTTTCCGTTAACGGCTCGATGGTCATTTTTTTAGTGCTCGCCTTGCGAACTACTTCGGGTTGACTCAACTCGTCCACTGGCGTGCCGGGCTTGTCCGGTGTCATAATAAGCCGGTGTGTCATTACGGTTGGTTGTGGCTCGGCGGCACCCGCCGCTGCAGCCTCGTTAATCTCTTTAGCGGTTAGTGTGGGCTCACTGTCCGCCATTGTCAGGATTCTCGTGCTGTACCTGATAGGCAGCAGCAACTATTGCTGCAAAGCTTTTGTAATTAAGACTGGCTCCGCCTACGATTGCACCATCACAATCTGGCAGTGAAAAATAGCCGGCTGCAGTGTCAGGATTTACGCTGCCGCCATTTAGCAACAGCATGTCTTCGGCTGCCTGCGCTCCGTATAGATCCAAGATAATACTGCGAATATAGGCTAGCATGTCCTGAATGTCACTCGGCTTAGCCACCACTCCATCAAAGGTGGTAATTGCCCATACCGGTTCGTAGGCGATGACAATGTTTGAAATATCTTCTGACGTCAAATTCTGAACAGCGGTAGTTACTTGGTCGTGCACAACCCTTTTTGACTCGCCCTCCGATCGCTCTTGGCTCGTGTCACCAACGCAAACAATAGGAACAATGCCGTTTCGGACGGCTGCAGCTGTTTTTTCACGGACAACCTCAAGCGTTTCATTAAAGTAAATGCGGCGCTCGGAGTGGCCAACGATAGCATAGTGCACCAGGTCGCGCAGCATGTCATAACTAACCTCACCGGTAAAAGCGCCCTCGTCCTTGTAGTAGGCGTTCTGGGCGGCCAGCTTAAATTGACGACGGTCAATTTCCAGGCTTAACGGCTGCAAACTTAACATGCTTGGCGCCAAAACCACCTCAACACTACGGTGCACCGGGATAGTAATGTGCAGCCGGTGCACAAGCACGCTCGCATCATGCGTATTGAGGTGCATTTTCCAGTTACCGATGATTAATTTCTTTTTCATACTTCTTACGCTTGATTATACCCTATTTTTTATCAAGGAGTGCCTCGACTCCTGGTAATGTGCGGCCGCCCATTAGCTCCAGACTGGCCCCGCCGCCCGTGCTAACGTGCCCAAAGGATTTAACCAGGCCTCTCGATTCCACGTAGCCCACTGTATCGCCCCCGCCAACGACGGTGAAAGGCTTGTGTCCAAATTCGCCGAGCAGGGCATCGACTACAATGTCGGTACCATGCGAATAGGGTCCAACCGGTCCCTGAAAGCCAACCGTTTCGGTAACACCCATGGTGCCATTCCAGATGACCGTATTGGCCAGTTGCACGCCACCGGCTATAAACGAGCCGCTAAAAGGCCCAATGTCTAAGATTTTTTCGTGAGCTAGAACGTGGCTGGCACTGTGGAGTACGCGCTTAGGGTAGCTTTCTATATCGGCTATGGCGTGCGTACTAAAATCCACGATCCGGGTTGGGAGCTTGGGGTCAATGCCCGTGGATACCACCCCGTCGTGCGGCACCGAGAACACAAAAGGCCGCTTTTGAGATTCACGGCCGGCACGGCGCAGTAAGTCCTTGGCAACCGGAACGTCTGCTTTTTCGTACAGACTGTCGCCAATAGCGATACCTTGGGCCGCTAGGAACGTATTAGCCATGGCGCCGCCAACGGCTACAAAATCAGCAATTTCTATAAAGCGGTGTAAAATCTCAATTTTATCGGCAATCTTGGCACCGCCAACAATGGCCATGAGGGGGCGCTGCGGTTCTTCCATGACCTTGGTAATGGTATCGACTTCTCTTTCGAGTAGTAGACCGGCCACGCTCGGGAGGTAGTGGGTGACTGCATCGGTGCTGGCATGAGCCCGGTGCACCACGCCAAAGCCGTCCTGCACAAAGATATCGGCTAGACTCGCCAGTTCTTTACCAAAGGCTTCGTCGTTGGCCGCCTCTTCAGGGTGAAAGCGGAGGTTCTCCAGTAGTAGCACCTGGCCGGGCTTTAGGCTGGCAGCAGCCTTTTTAGCCGGTTCGCCCACGCAGTCGGTGGCAAAAGCCACCTGCCGGTCAAGCAATTCGTGTAAGCGCTTAGCCACCGGGAATAAACTGTTAGCGTCGTCGCCCGGGCCACTGGGGCGTCCCAAATGAGAGCAAATAATCAGTTTTACATCGTGTTCCAGCAAAAACTTAATGGTGGGCAGAGACTGTTTAATGCGGTAATCGTCAGTAATTTTACCGTTTTCTACAGGCACACTATAGTCAGCCCGTAGGAGTACGGTCTTGCCGCTGAGGTCAATATCTCTAATTGTCTGTTTTTTGAACATCCCCACCCCAAATGTTTTTAGTATTATGCTTGTGTTTAACTATAAACTATAAGCCGCAAACTATAAAATCTTTACTCTAGAACCCGGACTTTTATGGTGTCGGTGGTGCCAATTACACCAGGGTACTGACCGGAGGCAGTTACCACAATGTCCCCCGAGTGCAACACTTCGTTGTCTCGGAGCCAATCGGTGAGTTTTGTAGCCGCTTTGGCATCATCCGGTCGAATGTAACCCTTAATTGAGTAAGCAATCGAGAGCTGCTGCGCAGTACGCACTTGGCTGGTAACAGCAATAATTGGGATCTCGGGCCGCAGGCCGGCAATTTGCAGCGCCGTGGCACCGGATTTAGTTTCGGCAACAATTGCCTTGGCGGCAATATTTTCTGCTAATCGGATGACGGCTTTACTGATTGAGGCGTGGCGTGAGTGGTCCTCGTGCTTTTCGTAGGTCACCTTGAGCGGCGCGTGGTGCTCGGCGTAGAGCACAATGCGTTTCATGGTCTTAACGGCTTCGTGAGGGTATTTGCCGTTGGCAGTTTCGTCGCTGAGCATCACGCAGTCGGCACCAATAAATACAGCTGTTGCCACGTCGGACACTTCGGCACGACTCGGCTCAGGGTTTTCCGTCATACTGCCGAGCATCTGGGTAGCCACAATAGTTGGTTTGGCGTAGCGCAGGCCCAGTCCGACTATTTGTCGTTGTACCACCGGCACGCTTTCCAGCGGGGTTTCTACGGCTAGGTCACCACGGGCAATCATAATGGCGTCGGCTTCCTGCACAATGGCGTCCAGGTCAGCCACAGCGGCCATGGTTTCTATCTTGGCAATGATTTTAGCGTCAAAGTTTAGGTCGTTGAGCATGGTGCGCAGCCGCACGATGTCGTTGGAAGTCTGCACAAAACTAAGCGCCACATAGTCTATATCCTGGGTGGCACCGTATTCAATATCGGCTTTATCTTTTTCGGTAATAATGTCGCCACCAAAGTCGGTGTCGGGTAAGTTCATGCCCTTACGCTTAACGAGCGTGCCGCTATTTTGAGCCTTAGCGTACACAATACCATCTGATACGCTAGTAACAATCGACTTTACTTTGCCATCGAATAAGTAAATGCGTTCGCCGACTTTAACCTTAGTCGCCAGATCGTACTGAGTAGGGATGTGGCCGCCTGGCTCATACGTAATACCGTACTCAAAGCTTAAGTCCATGCCGGTTTCAACTTCGATAGTGCCGTCAAAATCCCCTAAGCGGATTTTAGGTCCCTGTAAATCTTCAATAATAGCGACTGGTTTTCCAACTTCCTCACTGGCTTGTCGAATCCAGGCTATCTGCTGGCTGCGCTCCTCGAAAGAGCCGTGACTAAAGTTTAGGCGAAGTCCATTAGCGCCTTCTTTAATAAGCTCCAGAATGGCTTCATAATTATTGGTGGCCGGGCCAACCGTAGCAATTATTTTTGTACGCTTAAATTGTTCTAGTGGCACCGACGGTGCTGATTCTGTTTGCTGCATACTTCCCTTGTCTTTTATCGTTACACTTCAGTATATACCCTATTGAGCTGCCGCGTAGTCGCATCACGAAAAAGTATTTTTGATTTTTGCCGTCAGCGCTTTTCTCCATAGCAGTGTGTAATTTTTAAGCGTCATAAAACTGGTCGATATCATCCGGTCAATGTAGAGTTGCCCATCCAGATGATCTACTTCGTGCTGCACAATCCGAGCCAACCAATCATGGGCTACAAAGCTTATGGGCTTACCAGTCCGGTCGAGGGCTGTTACTCGGACCTGTCTGCTTCGAGGTACCACGGCTGTATAGCCATCCACGCTTAAACAACCTTCAAAATAGTACAGTTTTTCCTGATCAATAATTTCTATTTCGGGGTTCACCAGCACCTTTAGCGCCACGGCCTTTCTGCCCTGCTCTTTAAATAGGGGCGGGTGCACTTGGTCATGATACTTGACCTTGTCTTCAATGATTACAATCCTTAGAGCTTCGCCAACTTGCGGCGCCGCCAAACCTACGCCTGGAGCATCGCGCAGAGTGGCGATCATAAAATCTATTACGTCCTGTACGTGCTTGGATGCTAGCTGCTGTTTAGTAACCGATTTTGCCGACTGGCGTAGTATCGGTTGCCCAGCTTGATAAAGTTTTAAAAGCATATACCGATTATAGCCGTTATGAGCGCTCGTGTCTCTCTTACGTCCTTCCTTTTTGTTAGGGTGCGGCAGTTAAGATTATTTGTCATAAAATTTTGGCCATTATTTACGCTGCTAACGAGGCTACGATTTGGGGTAACGAAAGGCTGGCAGAGAGCGAATGGCTATGAGATTGAGCAGAATTTGTTATCGGCATCAGTCGTGATGCTCGCTAAGGTAAGCGTGGTCGGAAGGGACGTCTGCCCAGCACCGTACCTGCCGTAATTAGTGCCGGCACCGCCAACCTGCAACCAGTTACCGAGTCCAAGGCTGCGTGATATTGTTGGGCCGGTAGTACCGTTAGACAAGAAGGCTGCATAGACATAGCCCGGATTAACCGACAAAGAGCCGACGGCCACTGGTGTCATATTCTTTGCGCCAGCGGTTGCCCAAGCGGCTGCTTGATCGGCTGTTTGGCCTAGCAAGTTGCCAGCCGCGTCATAAATACCCGCAAAACATTGGCCAGCTGTAAGGCTGACTCCGCCCGCCACAATATTAAAGCCGACTCGTGCCAGCGTCCGGGTATCTGGCACCGCTAAACGAATCAAGTAAATAACACCGCTGGTGAGCGCACTCGACGTAGAGTTTGCATCTTCTGGGTTGTAAGCGACAATTGCCGAGAATTTAGCCGTCAGGGGCGGCCCGAGTGAATAGGTCATCCCAGAGTTACGAACTTTGAGGACATCAGCTTGCGCAAAGACCTGCACGCCACCGCCAACACCCGGTGATGACGGAGCTGAACTCACATCCGGCAGCAACATATTGTTAGACTGCAGGTAGCCCGTAACCGCTAGGCTGCCGGGATTTGAGCCCGGACCGGTAATCTGTAGTAGTCCGGCCGAGGAGCGGAGTAGGTACACATCGGGGTCGGCCGTATCACCGGGGCCCCATACTTGGCGGCCATCGTCACGAAGCGCATATGATAAATGGGTATTGGTGCCAAGCTTAATATC
This sequence comes from Candidatus Saccharimonadota bacterium, assembly GCA_028286245.1. Classification (GTDB taxonomy): domain Bacteria; phylum Patescibacteriota; class Saccharimonadia; order Saccharimonadales; family UBA4665; genus UBA4729. The sequence goes on from JAQBRY010000002.1 coordinate 61,191, forward strand.
GATAATATCGTAGTTGGTGCCGCCAGGGTGGGCAATCGATATAGCCGGAACGTAACTCACTCCGGGCGATTCACGCGTTAAGGTTAATGCCGGTATCGATCCGTCGGTGTTACTACTCAAAGCCACCCAGCCCGAACCGTCCGGTTTGGCTATCTGATTAAAGAAGTACTCATGGGCATTAAACCAGTTTGTCCTGTTAGCATCGCCCGGCTGGTGATTGGCAGGGAAAGGTAGCGCAACGCTGGTTGGGTTGGCTGGCGGTATGCCAGCAGGTGGTGTGTAGGTCGGTGCAGCTACACCGTGCTGTGTAGCGTCAGGGCCAAAGTTAAAGCCGGCGCTGAAGGCGCTGAGCGCGGCGGAGGAGGAATTAAACGGCCAAGTCATACGAGTACCCGGTGAGTCAAACCAGTTTATCGTCGTCAAACGCGGTAGTTCAGTCGTGAGATTAAATAGATCGGCGTACCACTGCGCCTTGCTATGCCCCACCGCCGTATGCGACGTATCCTTGGAGTCGTTTTGATCCATACAGTTGATCTCGCCAATCCAGACATCTGCCGTGCTATTAAGACTCGTTAGCAAGTCGTACGCCCATAGATTAGTGCTGTCCGATTCACGCGGACCGCGCAGTGTGTCGAGCGCACTGTGCCAGGTTGAACCGATTTCGTTATACGTATCGTACCCGATGTAATCGACGTAAGCCGGATCGGGCAGCATGGCAGACAAGGTGTTGCCGGCGGCTTGCGCCGCTGAGCCGTCATTACAACCAGGACAATAAAACATCTTAAGACGACTGGAAGCATTGGGGAGACCGCGCAGTAGTGTTGTGACATATTGCCAAGTTTGCTTATAGTCGGCGGGTGAGGTTATGGGTGACAGACCGCTAGACGTCATGACCTTGAGTGGTGAGGAGGTTGGAACAGCGGGCGTACCAGTCGATGCATAACTCGTCACGCCCGGATAATAGGCCGAGATATTAGGGCCAAGATTGGCTTCCCACATAAAACGAACCGTAACATTGACGCCAAGGCTCAGCAGCCACGTAAAGATACTAGTAAATTGGCTATCAAACATTCCGGCTTGAATGTCGGCACCGGTTGCATAGACAGGATAGTACTTACCATCCGTACACTGGACGTATTTGTAGGATGTGGCCATAGCAATAAGTATGTCGTGGCCCGCAGCGGCTGCGGCAGCAATATCGGAGTGCTGCTTGCGAGTAGATGGAGGAGTTGGATTGCCGGGATAGTCAGATCCGAGGTCAATAAAGGTCGAGTAGATGTCGAATTTACGCCCGACGGTTGATTCCAGGTAGTCAAAGTTGTAGGCATACGAACCATTCGTAACTGTGGTTGCAGGATAAAACGCACCGTGCTTGCGGTCAACCATCTGTGTCATATTTGTAAGCCTTTCATAGTATTAGAATGTGTCCGGGACACTGCCAAGTAGTATCCATTTACTTGTATCAAAAAAGCTATTGGCCGGAACGGCTGCCGGTGCAATATACCGCGCACCACTATAGGTCACGATACTACCGGCAACGTAGGCCTGTGCCGCAGCCCATGTGCCGCCATCGGAAGGCGTAGGAGCTACACTGGCTAGGGCAGACTGAACTGAACCTGATAATTTTGACTGGGTGACTGCCCCGTCAGCAATGTCTGCGGTTGGAACACCACTGCTCGGCTTAGAGTAAGCACCCGTTGCGGCTACAGCTGCGCTGGTCAAACTGCCATCCGCGTGGTGAGACTGCGACAAAAAGTCATTTAGTATATCTCCCCAGTGTCCATCGTCTGAACCGGGAATAGGTAAGCGAGTTGCAGTCATTTTGGCCCTTCCCTATGTGTTATAGACTCATCATACCATAAGCATATCTGAGCACACTTTTTCATTACGATATACCACCAAAGAACGAAATACTGCCTGCCGTGATTGTACCGAGCGTGGCCGGAGGAGTACCCGTCGTCCACGCATTTGCTGCCGTTCCCCAACGAGGCGCGGTGGCACTCGCCACACCGCTGGTCAGCCCAAGGTTACCACTGTTTGAGCCGCCTCTTTGTAGCTGCGGAGCGGTCGAGGCAGTACCCGTAGATAAGCTAATATAATACGTCCCAGCCGCCAGCGCGCTGGCTACGCCTAAAGGCAACGAAATAGTGCCGACCGCACCCGTGAACTTAGCTGACTGATCCGTTGTAGCCGTGCCGCTTACGAGCGCGCCGGTGCTATCATAGAGCGCTGCATACCAGCCGGATAAGGTTGTCCCGTTTACGGCAAGGTAAAAGACTGCATTCGTGGCAGTAATGGCCTGTGGTACACGAATCTTAAAAGTGTAATGTGTAGAAACGGCAGGTGCCACTCCCGAGCTTGCGGTCTCAGGAATCATGTTTGCGGCCTTAAGACCATTATCCGAGGGCAACCACGCCCCAACCGGAACAGCACCCCACACCGCGGCGGTCGTGCTGCTGGCAATCGGTACGTTGCCGACTGCGGGCGTACCTGATATGCCAATTCCATTGACTTTAGAAACAGTTGGAGCAGCGTAAGTGCCACTTAAATCACCGCCCGGCGTAGCAGTGCTTTGGACAGCACCGGTAATGCGGGCGTCATTGCCCAAGGCCACCGTAGTCGAGCTACTGCCCGTAGGAATATTGGCAATCGGTACTTGGCTGGAACCGTTCAGGGGAGCATAACCGCCGGCAGCAGCCTTGTTGGCCGATTTTTCTGTAGCGGCTAGGTCACTCACTAAGCTCGTGACTGCCGATTCCGGAAGGTTACTGATGGTGTTGCTGGCACCCGAGATAGTCTTATTAGTAAGCGTCACGGCAGCGCTGTTCTTGGTAGCATCCGAAGTGTTATCGACATTGGCGAGCCCTATATCCGCCTTGGCGAGCGTCACAGCTCCCGTCATAGTGTTGACACTAACTACTGGCGAGCCAGCGGTAACTGCCCCGTCTACATAGCTCATATTCGCTGCCTGAGAACCGAGCGTAGGGGTCGGCACTAGCGGAGAGGCCGTAAAGGTTTTAGTACCACTCACCGATTCGTTACCGGTTGTGTGCACCGTACTCGTATTGTCGGCTTTACTAGCTAGAGTTCCAGACGCCTTTAAGGTACCATCAGCGTTATGTTCAACACCGAGGAAGCCATTTAAAATATCCCCCCATTGTCCGTCGTCCTGACCTGGGATAGGCAACCGTTGTGCCATAGCGTACAACCAAACTCTTTTTTATGTAACTATAAGCTTTATGATATGGAGTTTAGGTGCTATGGTCAAGCATTTAACTCAAAGACACAGGTGTGTGCGATCTATTACTTGCGAATTGTTGCAAAAACATATACATTTAGGGTATAAAGTTTAAAACTAAAAAGAAGTGTAAAAAATGAACGTAATTAAAGCAGACATTGGCGAGTTTCTCAAAATGGAAGTAAGCCGACGAGAGTTTCTACAAATGGCAGGGGTAGCTATCCTTAGCCTCATTGGGATCACAGGGTTCTTAAACAGTCTCCATAAACTTGGCGGCACGACCACTACCAGCACGGCGCGTCAACCGGTCAACAACATTAAATCAGGCTACGGTCGATAGTATGTTGGCCGCCCAGAGTCTCTACGCAGTGAGCTTTCGCACCACAGCGTCTGTGTACGGATCCAATAACTACGATACCGGCAACTATAACGGCACTGGAACTAATAGCACCACTACTACACCAACCGGCACCAATAGCAACGGTGGAGTCCTCCAAAACACCGGAGCTGGAGCATGGTTGCCGCTTGTAGTGTCCGCGGTGCTTATCGTGAGCGCCATTCTGCTTGCTATAAAGCCGCTCTCGCGATTCCGCAAAGCTAAGTAGTTATTGCAAATAGTTGTCTAGTCTGCAACAATATAGCCATAAGCTTTAAATAAAGAGGGACATAAAATGCTTGGACTAGGACTACCAGAACTCATCATAATAGCACTCATACTATTGCTCTTGTTTGGCGCCACCCGCTTGCCTAAGCTCGCCAGGAGCCTTGGCGAATCAGCCGGTGAGCTCAAGAAAGGCCTTGAGGGCGGTATAGCCAAGACCGAGCAACGAGAAGCCGACGAAGCTAAAAAACCAGCTCCCCGCGAAGTCTAAACAGCTTTATTTCGCTCAAACTTTATACCGATAAGATTATGATACCTATAATGGTGATAAATGCGCCAATCAGTGAGAATATCTGAGCTTTTTCTTTAAGACCTTTTAGCGCCAGGAAAATTGTTAGCGCCGGGTATGTCGCGGATATTGCCGTCAAAACAGCACTCGAGCGAGCATGCGTGAGGCCAATACTAAAGATAATGCCCCCCAGTGTCTGAGCAACAGCTGACGCAACGATGTATGTATCTTTTATAAGGCTGCTATTTACGGTTTTCCAAAACTTCTTGCCAGCAACAAGAGTCAAAACCAGTGGCAAAACGGCGAGCCCAGCATAAAAATCAACCAGGCTAGCTTTTTGCCAGCCCAAAGCAGACACCGACTTACCTATTAAGGCGTACGCCAAACCCCATATAACAACCGTCAGCAGCGCGTAGATAATTCCCTTGCTAAGCCTACGCTCAAATTTACGAGTGTTTAAAATGCCGGAAGCAATTGCTATACCACTAACGACAATAATAATTCCGACTATGTCCATTCGCCGCAAAGTGCCACCAAATAGCAGTAGGACTATCGCCGTACTTACGAGCGGATAGGCGCTGCTAATAGGGCTAACGAGGTTAACCGGTCCGGCGTCGAGGCCTTTGTAAAACATCAGTAGCCCAACCTCAAGACTTATGCCGGCTCCGATTCCATACAGCACACCCGGCAGGTTCCACTGACCCGTACCATGATTAAACACAAAGAGTATCGTGAACAGGAGCGCGCTCAGTATCGTTACACCAAGTGCGGCCGCGTTAGGACTACTACGTCTGGACGCTTTGGCCGCCAGGTAGTCACCGCTTCCCCACGCTATAGCCGCCCCTATTCCAAACATAACTAAAACCAGTGGAGCGGCAATCATGTAGCAGTAGTATACCAAAGCCGGCAGCTAGCCCTTTAAGCTGTTAGTACGGGAACGAGTCGATGAGGCCTTGTTGTAAGCGGCCTAGTTCGGTGGGGTCTATTGTGTTGCCAGAAAACCATTCATCTAGTACGTCGGGGCGCGGATCAAGTACCGCCTGCGTAATATCGTCTATAGATAGCGGCGCAGCTGGAGCGTATGAATCGAACACGGAGTAGTGATCGCCAAATTTATAATTACCACCAACCAGGCCGTTAATTGATGTCAGTTGTCTACTAGGTATGCCGAAGGCATCTGCCACTATTAATCCATGCAGACTAGACGACATAATCCGTTTACAACTTCGTATGTTACCAACAACAACTTCGGGGCTGTCCAGGACATCTATCATTTTTGTCGATGGGTTTGCAGCGGCAAAATCCCACAGCCGCTCATCCGCCTGATCGACATAATGAGGCACGATGCCAAGCTCATAACGGGGCTTTGCAGGCGGATCAAAAATTAAGGGCAGTAATAATGCTGGATCGCCGACAGCAACCTGGTTGTTCTGCAAGCGCTCTCGTGAACGCTTCCCTCGTACCGCATGGAAAACATAATTCTGTGCTTGGTTAGAAGGCCCTTGTCTAATAAACCCACTGCCCCATACATTAATAGTATTGCCAACGCTAAGTTCACCTAGCAGTTCCAATATTGAGCCGGTACTAGCGAGCTCACACTGGGACGGATCGGCCCAAACAGCTTTACGCCCAAAAAGCCTTTCCATAATAATAGGAGTTAGTTCGTCACCAAAGTTCAGTTTGCGCGGATAATCATACCGCCACCAGTAGGTAGGTATAGGCGTCCGGGCTGCAGAATGTAAACGATTTTGAGTCATAGCTAAGAAGTGGTAATACAGTTATTAATCTAACTATATTCTAACATCTTTATTACAAACTCGCAAAGCTGTTACTGGATAGTTTCGAATTCAGCTAAATCGGTGCGGGCTAGGAGTAAGTATACGGGCCTGCTCACCGACTGGCCTCGTGCTGCTGCCAGGGCGAGAGCCGTTGAGCGGTGCATGCCTTCGATAATATAAACACTAGCACCCTTGAGCAGCCCAATAAGCTTAGTGGGGCCATTCGAAGCATTTATCTCCGCAAACTTATCCCGAGTGTTAACGTCAGTTCCTTCGGTATCTACAATTTCAGCGAACGTAGGAGCTTTTTTACCGCCGTAATACATATCTTCCCAGGGCTTAAAAGGGCCGCCCCTAAAGCCAGGGATAGATGCCAGTGGATCATCTACTTCGTACAGCGCCCAGGTGAGTCTATCGAGATGCAGCGGATCAATGATACTACTCCTCCACGATTCCCACGTGTCATAACCCTGTTCGGCATACTCACGCCGAAACGTATCAGTGTCTTCGTCGTTTTTCCAGCTTTGCATGACCTCGTCCCAAGAAACTTCGCTCACGAAGGTTAGGCCTGTAGGAATGTTTGGCTGTGGTTCATGCTCTGACATGCCACTACTATACCAAAAACGCCGTAAACTGCAGTTCTGTGTGGTTCCGTCATGAGCCATGTCGCAGCTAAGCAGCGCTTCATTTGACGTATGGCTGAGTTCATGAGATACTCCTGAATATGAGTGACTTCGAGAAAGCATTGAACGACTACCAGGCCAGAATTGACGCTGAACAAATAACTATTAGAAACCTGAACGCTGAACAACAAGCGGCATTAGGCAAAGCTGTTCAGGAAAAAGAGCTACAGAAAACAAATGCTGTGATTGGCACCGACCCGCAAACCATCTTAGGAGCTATGACGCCGTTGGTAATTGGCTTTATTCAGGCTATGCAAGAGCGCAGCATGACGGGAGCAGATGTACTGATGCTGCCTGTGCCTGCCGAGCCTCGTGTGGTAGTACCGAATCCGGCGTCACGTTCACGTTTGTCGCGCTTTTTTCAAGTGACAACGCCTGAACGACAAGTAGGCTTTCGCACAATAAGCGGCTACATGATAGGTGTACAGGTCGTACCCTCGGATAATCGCCTCCCCGACAACACCGGCGCAGTCTACATTTGTGAAGATGAAAGGTTGCGCGCATGTGTCAAAGACAGTCGTAAAGTGTTGAGCGATTATAGCAGTCGCGGCATACACGTCGCCGCACTGCTGGGAGCTACTTTCGTATCCGGATATGCTCGACAGGAGTGGTGCTCAACGGGGACCAATTATCAAGGTGAGCCTACTGGTTTCTCTAGTCGAGGATTTTCACCAGCGCCGCTAGAAACACTTCTTCCCCAAATTGCACTTGACCCATTAAATCGTGCAGGCAAAAGAGACTAATACGCCGTCATAAGGAGCAGCCCTTACGGTGACACCGGAAGCTTGTTTACATCGTAAATTTCTCGAAACACACCAAGTCACAGTTAGGTGGAACTCCCTACTGCCAAGCCTGATACTGATGAATAGCAGACTTTTGATAATTACGGAACATCATAACGTAAGGCGCTGTAATAAGTCACACAAAAAGTGTATAGTTTAGTTTAATAATGAGAATTGAGCAGGACCTGCCTACACTCGAACGAGTTCAGGCCACATACAATGGCCTGACTTACAACGAGTTCAAAGTACTGAGCGACGAAGCAGTGGACGCCATATGGGATACTCACCGCGCAAATGATTATTCATGGCTTCAAATGGAATCCGAGGATGAGGATAGTGCCCAGCCCGTTGACGAAACACCTGCGCCATCTAAAAAAGGTGATACCCTGCAGGACTTCACTACCTGGCGCCGGTTCGGCATCCCAGACCAAGAAGTCAGTCGTCAAGACATCGAAGATTATGCGATTGATGCAGCCGACGCTAGACGCGCTAAAAACCCAGAATGGGGCATTATTCCTGGGAGCCACTTTGAAGGCTGGACAAAGAGCAGCTACACCTGCGTGAATGCTATCCTCAACTACTGTTACCGAATGCGCGGCCTTACCCAACAGCCCGCTATAGACACCTACTCGCTATACGATACAATCGGCCTCTCTCGCAAAGAAATCGATACGATGATAGAAAAAGGAGTGCTCAACCCTATGGGCGACGAAGCCAGTTACATCGGCCCCGATGACAATATCTACCACAACTATTACCTGGGTGGCATCTACTTTGACAACTTCTTCGCAGTCATTACCAACTGGGCCAAGCACCACCGCGAAGAAGCTGCAAACAAGCAGCTCAGTTAGACTTCTCCTGAGTTCGACTTTGCTACGCAAAGCACCACGAAACAAGCCCACCTTGCGGTGAGCTTGTTTCGTGGTGAGTCAAGTCGCATTTAGGTGGAACTCTTTAAATGCAAATTTGTTACGCATGTATAGGCGCTTGTTAGGAGTAGACTTACGCCTCTTCGGCAGCAGTATAAGTGAAGAAGACTAGCTCCAGTCATAGACAAGACATGCGCCCGTACCATTCGCCGCATTAATTAGCACATCAATCGGGCACACCATTGATGGCTCTCTAGCTGGATCATGGTATACGACCTCATTAGCGTCATTCAGAGCATAAATCAAGATCGAATGATAGGTGTCTCGCTCGCCTGGATACAAGAGTTTTGTCTTGATCGAGGTTTGCACTAGCAGGTTGCGTTCAAGCAATTCTGTGAGTAGGCCACGGCTCAAGCCTCCGTACATAGTTTTGCAGCCAAGTTCTATTGCCCGGAACATTTCTTTGTAAGCGAGCGTGAGCGGCTCGGGCAGACTATCACCATCGTCAGGGCTCTCGTATCTTTGTATATCCATCGTATCTGGTGATTGGTGATATTCGTCGAGCACCTGCTGCAAGAGTTCTGGTTTAAAAAGCGGCCAATCAGCATACATAGTAGTATCAATGTCATATTCCAGGGCCAGTTTAGCAATAGTTGGATTCCATAAATTACTGAACGAACCACCGTAGTCTGGTTCTACTTTTTCAATAAGATCTTCCTCGCTCACTATCAGGCCTTTTAGTGCTAGAACCGAGCGAAGTGCCGCTAATGAACAAGCTGACTTATTATGCTGCTTAAAATACGGAGGCATGCGAATATCATAGCAAAGATGTGAGCCCAAGGAGAGTATAGCTTCGCGCCAGCTCGCCTTTTATTCCTTTGGGATGGCGAGTCGGGCTCGGCATAGGTTTTGGCTGACCGCCAAAACATCGAACTCTGCCGTTCGCCTCTCGCTAACTGGAGGCTCACCAAATTAAAACGCCCACCTTGCGGTGAGCGCCTTAATTTGGTGAACCATATACGCACGAATTGGAACAATATCCTTGAGGAAATCAATAACTGGTACGACATACTCAAGGGGTCACGTCAGTTAAAGGTGCTCCCAGCCTTGATATGAACATAGAAGTATACAGCCATAGTGACCACCACGCCCCCGCCTATGGGCGTTGTTTTTGGTACCATCTCAAATCAATAATATATAGCGATAGCTACATCCCTGTATGAGTGTCTCTGTAATGAAACCAGCAGCCCTAACACCACGGCAGAGCAAGTATCTGCACGGCTACCATGACCCCAGCAGTTCCACGTTCGGCAACTCATACCAGAGTGCTATAGCAGCAGGCTACTCTGTGCAGACTGCCCGTAACTTCAACCACCTGCAACCAGACTGGTTATCGGAAAAAATCGGACAAATGGCTACGACTGCCATATCACCAGAGCAAATCATGGCTACACTGACCGCCATTATCAACGACGACAGTGAACCTACTATTATCAAGCTCAAGGCTATGGAAATGACCATGAAGGCGTACAACATGCTGGCACAACGGCACGAAGGCACGCCCGCAACAGTAACCCTAAATATAGACCTTACTGGCGGCGATTAGCCTGATGTATAAGTGCTGTCAGCAGGTCATTGTTAATCGTACCATAGTTGAAAGAATACAGAATTTCTTTAGCGACGCCAGCAACGAACAGGGTAAATGCTTCGTCATCTTCAAGTACATTAGTATCAATCTCACGCTTTACGGAATAGTAGCCCGTTATGTTTTCGGGCGGGTTTTCCGTATTATATACCCACTGCGGATTAGTGAAGGGAAAATACATCAGACACTTGTCTTGACCAGAGAATTCAGCATGAAACAGCAGATTACCCACTAGCCCCATGCTCTTATAGGACTTTTGTGCAAATTTGAGTGTGCCAACAATGTCCATAACAATCAACTGCAAGTCTGTGAACCAAAGCCGCTTAGTACCGCCATCATCTTCCTTGATATCTCTGCATAACTCAATCGGGTCTACCTGCATGACGGTGCCATAGGTATCAAGTCCGAAGAAGTAGTAGTTATCGGTAGCTGGTTTGTCGTCATGAAAAACGTAAGCCCCGTTCTGGTAAATCTTCGTGTCATAACCTCGGTGGTCTGGTGTCTGCGGTCTACGCATAGTAATGCCGTTATGTATAGGTTCGCTGGTAATCATGCGCCTAACGGAATTGACTTCTCCAACCTGTAGCGTCGGATACATAGGTAGTAGCGTTATTGTCTGGGAGCCTCTGTAGTGTTTGCGTGGCGTATACTTTACAGGCGATAACGCAGTAATGAGCGTGGCTGGACGCTCCATATCCTTCCGCATATCTTCATTGAAGGCTTGGCTCTGGTAGGCACTCTTCATCATATCCAGTAGTTGTACTCGCAGGTCAACACTGGCTTGGCGACGGTTACGCAGCATCTCCCACTGCGGAGCTGATGCATAGTCTTCCCACTCTTGGCTCTTGGAGCGATCTGCAACTCGAATGAAAAGCACATGTTTGCTCTTGTACTCCATAAAGTGTGGTGCCGATTGGCTCGGCGGCATGTACGCCACCAACAACGCATGCTTGCCGTCTTGTGATATGCATTTCTTATACGTCGGCAACACGATTGGACTGACGCTTGCGACTATAGAATTATTTAGACGCTGTTCAAAATTATCCTCATTCTTCATGCCAGTTACAGGCAGCTTTGGAGCATCGTTCTCATCTTCAACGCCGACAATCACCCATCCGCCATTTGTGTTGGCGAACGATACCAATGTCTTTACCACGCTTTCTAGCGTGCTAAGGTCTTTCTTATAGTCCAGCCCAAGCCCCTCTTTTGGCTGCTGGTCACAGAAAGCTACAACGTCTGTGAATTCGACACTAGCAAGGTCTTTACCAAAAATGCTCGGCTGCATGAGTTTGTCTCCTCTATCTTTATAATTGTATCGATCGCTGTCAGTAGAGCGGCATTTAGATGCTGAAAACTATGCCTTTATACTTGTCAGTCTTTAGCAAGCGTAACAGTTCTTCTTTTAACTGATGGCACTCCTGTTCCGTCAATGGCTCGAAGTGGTCGTAGTAGCCAGTGTTTCTGTCAGGCAGGTATAAGGCTTCAGGGAATGCAAGGAACAAAGGGTCATTGTCAGGGTGCTTCTCGCCCCAAGTGCGAAGATAAAGGCTCATGTGCACGACAGGGTCTTTTATAGGTTCCTTATAGTTCCAATTACCGAAACATGCATAATTTACCCTAGCAACCTTTAGACCATTAGCCGTGGCAACATTTACAAAAGCCTCGCCGACAACTTGGTTCAGGTGCATGAAGCCAGCAGCTAAGCCAAGCGGCAGGTCGGATAAATGAGCATACGGTTCTTTAGTCCAAACTACAATATGACCGCCATTCTCACGTGGATGATGCGGCTTATCGTGACCCGTAACCTTGAAGTCCTTCGTCTCTAGAATAAGGGGCATGCTATGCCTGGCTCTCTACTGGTTGAAGAGCTGTAAGCAACTCTTGGTGAAGATGTCCGTTAGAAACTACCAAACCTCTTATCTCACCGTCCAGCCTGCCAGCATCACCACCGTATAGGTCAGTAACCGTACCGCCAGCTCCTTCCACAATGAGCTTTACCGAAGCTGCCTCAAAGGGCGTCTTTACGCCGATGTAAGCACCTTCTGCCAGTCCTGCTGCTACTTGCGTACAACCAAACGCCAAGGCACGAAGGTTTAGCACCTTACCACCGTTAGCTTCTAGACGGTCATACACGGCACCATTCGTTGCTAGACCCTCGCCGTGTATTTTGCTGCCAAGATAGATATAGCTACTCTTTACTTGTGCCTTTTCAGATACCCTGACGGGGCTACCATTCAATGTTGTAGCTTCACCTCGTTGAGCTGCAAAGAGCTGGTCTTTTTCGGGATTATAGACAAGCCCGAACAGTGGCTGACCATCTGCGTCCAGCCGTGCTAAGCAACAAGTGACGGCATTTATACCTTGTTCAAGAGCTTGTGTGCCGTCAATCGGGTCAAGTACCCAGGTCATGCCACTTGGTGCCTCTCCATCAGCACTTTGCTCTTCGCCATACACTCTATCATTCGGGAACTGACGGCTCAGTTCTTCAATAACCATTTTATTCACGGCAATATCTACAGAAGTAACTGGAGTATTGTCCTCTTTCCATGCGCTCGTGTAATCACCCGCAGCCAGGCTACTACGGATAAGCTCACCAGCCTGACGAACTAAGCCCTGGGCAAACTCAAACCCTTCGTCTTCTATCTTTACTTCACCCATTTCACCAGTGATTGGCATAGTCGTTACTCCTGTCTTTTCAAGTTCTTGCTCAACAATTCGTACTGCGTCTTGCCAGTCGGTTGCGGTGTACTCTGGCGGGTAATTATGCCCTGTCCTGTTGTACGGCTGTGGTATCAGGACAGCGGGTAAGCCGTGGGTAACTGCACTTTCACAATACTTGACTGCGTCATCTAGCAAGACCTTCCCACCAAGTTCCTTAACAATCTCACCCTTTTCACGATGTGTGTCGTTAGAGGGCTCGGTGGTAAAGTAGACTTCTGAAATAAGGTCGCCAAAATGCTCACTAATTGCAGCTTTTGTGGGTTCATAGAACATGTCATAATTTCGTGATGTCAATGCGATGACCTTAGCACCAGTTTGACGAACAAGATGCTCAAGTGCTTCTTTTGCACCTTCGACTTGGCGATAATTGGCAGTATCAAGCTGGTATTTATGGAATTGGTCAACCCCATCAACGACAAACTTGCTCCTGTCATGCTCTGCATTGTGATTGAAAATGTCTGTGACGTCGTGGTTGGTGCCATTTGCAACGTTTGCTGCGGTAACGGCGTCAATTGGGGTATCGAAGAGTACACCGTCAATGTCAACGACTACAATCGGTTGCTCAGCTAATGCTGGTTCAGGCATGTTCCGCCCCTAAACTCACCTCAATAAACTCGGCGTTATTCATTTGGTTTACAGGGTCAAAGTCTTGAAACCGTGTTCTACCTTTTGCAACCTGTAAGAAGTAAAAACCAGAGGTAGCATGTCCGACTACAACTGTAGCGCCAGCGGTCTGATTAGCTAGTCCTTTTACCTTAGCAAGTGCAGTCTGCATGCGTGCTATCAGTTCTGCTTGCGGCTCAAAGCCATGTTCGGTGTCATTCTGGTAAAAATACTCCGTTTCGTGTATTTTCGGACCGCCTTCAAGGTCACCCATTCGGCGTTCATGAAGCTCATCAACGATGGTAATGTCATGTATGGGAATACCTAGCTCACCAGCAATTATCTCTGCTGTCTGCTGAGCACGGATAAAGGGCGAGCATGCGATCAGCGTTACATTTTCGCCTTTTAAGTCCTGCCCTGTCACCCTGGCTTGCTCAAGCCCTTCTTCTGCAAGTGGCGTGTTTGGCTCACCGATAGTTAAGGCTGCATTTGCGAGACTTTTACCATGCCGTACGAAGAGAATTTTCATATACCAGTATCATAACACTTTGGGAAGTATTTCTAGTGCATAGAGGGTATCAAAAACTAGCCAATAGGATGCCCTGTGGCAGCTGCTATGGCTTTGGCAATTTGGATAGCTAAAGCACCGGCACCGGCTAGGTCTGCTGCTCGTCCAATTGTCGTCCATAATGCTGCCATGACACTTACGTTGGGGTTAGGTTTTGCAAGCTGTTGCTTCAAGCTTTCCACATCACTGACAGCGTCTTGCCGTTCTTCTACACTCAGTTCATTAGCCTCCGAGAGAGTCTGTTGCAACTCATCTAGTGACTGATATAGCTGCAGGTGTGTATTGACGATATTATTATTGCCCACAATTACTGGAGCATTGGAGGTATTGATTGTGATGCTTTGCAACGGCATAAACGGCTTCTTGGAGAATTCAGTCTCTCCTTCGAGCAAATCGATAGCTTTGACATCTAGCGTGTAGCGGTAGGTAGTGTGCTTAAACGAAGTTGGCGAGCCAGTGCGTCGTGCAATGGACCGGGCACCAGACGACATGCCAATCTTAACTGATTTGGTTTCTTGTGACCGCTTTAGCATATGGGCAGCCTTTAGATAGTTAACGGCTTGGGTAACCTGCTGCTGCGTCAAGTCGGTATAGCCAGCATTACGAAGAGCTCGTCGTATCTGCTCTAGCGTAAGCTGTAACTCACTCTCATTGCGTGCCTTCTTGCGGCTTTCGTTCATTGCTGTAAGTACAGCGTTGCGTATTTCTTGGTCAGACATAGCATCTCCTCTGTTATACAAGTATAACTTACATATTGACTAGGTGAACCATGTTGACAAGGTTTAACTAAGATACTATGGCATTGTTTTTTGATGCACAAGAAGCTATACTAGAAGCATCTTCGGCACGCGTGACCATGAGACGAAGGAGACTAATCCATAGAGCTAAATAAGCTCTACCGAGCGAGCCGGAAACGCCGTCGTTCTAAACCATTGAATAAAGTCTCATTAAGTCACAAGCCACCCATAATAACCGTCAAGGAAGCCCGCAAGTTGCTGGGTGCCGACGCCGCACATCTAACCGACGGAGAATTAGAGCTGATGATATCACAGTCAGAACAGCTCTTACGTTTTATATTCCGTGATTATATTGTTCGTAAACAAACGGTGGTAAAATAAGGGTATGGAAAACGCTCGTAAAGCCATCGCCTACATCAGGGTCTCCACCGCCGGTCAAGTTGATGGTGCAAGCCTCGGCACACAAGAGAGACGATGCCAAGAATGGGCGTTGCAGAACGGCGTGCTGATGACCCGCACATTCCGTGAAGAAGGCGTGTCCGCTAAGACGACAGACCGCCCAAAGCTCCAGGAGATTTAGCATACATAGCCGAGCATCACAGTGAGATCAACTACCTAGTGGTTTATGAGGTTGACCGCCTTGCCCGCAACCTCAACGACTTCGTGGCTATCAGCGAGAAGATAGGGCATTCAGTTGAAAGACCCAAGCTCTAACCTAAACAACACTAAGTCAGATAATCTGATACGCAACGTCAAAGCTGTCCTTGCTCAGTTCGATAATGAACTCAAGTCAGAGCGGGTCAAAGATAACATGCAGAAGCACGCCAATGATGGCTACCGCATGTCTAAAGCTCCTTATGGTCTCCGTAACGTGCGTGACCTGCTCCGGCAAGTCCACCGTTGAGCCTATCGACGGTAAAGCAGAACATGTCGCCTATCTTCTCAATGAGTTCTCTAAAGGTACTTACACCATCAAGGAGCTCATAGAAATGGCTCATGAGCGTGGCTTAACCCGTCTCAACGGCAAGCCTATGGACCATATGTTCATGGGCAAGATGCTCAGGCAACCGCTCTATGCACGTTTAGAGCAGAGCCTACACACTGGCGGCGAGCTCGTCGATAGCGTATTCGATGGCATTATCAGCAAGCAGACCTTCTACCGTATCCAGCAAGTGTTAGAGAACAACAAGAACTCCAAGACCGGCGGCTACGTCGTAAATCACCCCGACTATCCACTTCGCCGCTTCATACGCTGTGCAACCTGTGGGCGACCTATACGAGGCGGCGCGTCTACTGGCGCTAGTGGCAAGACTTACCCACGCTACCACTGTGACAAGTGCAAGAAAGCCGCCGTGCAGCTTGATGAGCTTGACGACAAGTTCGCCGCTCTCCTGGAAGACGTTACACCTAACGAGCTATCCCTAAAACTCATGAAGACAATGATTGTCCGTGTATGGAATGATGAGCTCAAGACCCTGCATAACGAACGCAAGAGCCTCCAGGCACACATTGATTCCCTAGAAGAGCACAAGCAGAAGGCTACCGACAAGGTTGTATCTGATGAGATAACGAAGAATGAGAAGTTAACGATACACCGTAAGGCTGATGAACAGATAAGCGACCTACAGAAAGCCGTCAGTAAGCTCGGTAAACAAATCGGCACTAAGCAAGAAGCTATCGACTACGCACTCAGCTATATGGACGATGCACCACGCTTGTGGCGAGACGCCAGCCCAGACGTGCGGGTCACGTACCAGGCGATGGTCTTCCCCAAAGGATTAGACTTCAACTTCTACACTAAAGAACTTGGAACACCCGTTTTGAGTCATCTTTACACCTTAGCGAACATGAAAACAGGCACCGAAGTGCCTGATAATTCTACTATGGTGATCTCACGGAGAATCGAACTCCGATTGCCAGGATGAAAACCTGGTGTCCTAACCGTTAGACGATGAGACCGCGAGGCAGGAATGTATGTTTCGATGCTTGCATCGTAAACTACTTTCCGACGAGTGGTCGTCATATCGAAGATATGAGACCGCATTAACTACGTACAGTTATCGATAATTGTAACCGGTAAATTGTACCATAACAGATACAAAAATGGAAGTTTCGCGCTAGCTAAAGGCTGAATTTAAAGGAAGCTGTCAAAATAGTATCGAATGTTTTCAGCACATCCGGGTCGCTGGTTTGCTGCATATACTGCGCCTTATAATCTAGGCCGCCTTTAGTAAATGTGTAGTCAACCACGATAGTGCCGCTTGGGATATCGCCAAACCCATTTGGAGCCGCATGCTCTACTACTGTTCCCTGGTCGCGTTTAGCTGATACGCCGTCGATTGTCACCGTTTTTGAAGATACGCTGGCATACATAGCAGGATCGAGTTCTATGAGCGACTTATTTACTGAGTTGCCCTTTTCTGTCCACGAGAAAGTTACTTCTCCGGCAGCTTCCGAGCCGCATTTACCAGCATGGCCAGTGTCTGGCCCTAGCATGAATATACCGCCGTCATTAGAAACGCAGTATTCCGGGAACTGCGCAGTCGCCCAAGATGACGGATACTTGAGGCTAAATTTACCACTGGGTTCAGTGTGCGAGGCCCAGCCAGTCGTCGGATCAATGACAGGAGCCGTTTTAGGTACTGCGCTGGCATCAGTTGTAGCACTACTACTCGAAGCTTTGCTACTAGCGCTATCCTGCCCGCGCTTGTAAACGTAGAAACCGCCGCTAATGATTAGCGCCAATACGACCAGTCCTAGGAGGAGTTCTACGGCGCTAAAGCCCTGTTGTCGTTTGCGGAGTGATGTCATAGCACAAGCCCTGTATTACGTTAAGCTAAGCTTAAGCGAAATGATACCCTAATGCAAATAAAATACCCTGGCAATTGCCAGGGTATTTTAGCAAGATTTTGTCCTGCAGAGCGGTCAGTCACGGTGCTCGTTAACTTGCATGGTAGCACAGATCGTATAAATACGCTAGTGCTAGGTGCTAAACCACTAGGCCAAACGACGGCTCAAGAACCGGCGGTAGGCTCCAGTTGCAGCTACAGTTACGCTAGCAAAGAGGGCGAGGGCAATGCCCATGCCTGCTCCGGTTGCAGGTAATACTGGAGCGGCAGCTGGCGTGATGGTATTGTAGGAAACGGGCTTCTGGCAAGCAGGCTCGCTAGAAACAATCGTCTTGTCACCTTGCATAAAGGTGAGCGTCAGGCTAACCATGTAGTGGCCATCAGCGGCATAGGTGTGGGTCTGACCAATAAGGCTACCGGCGTCTATGGCGTCGCTTCGGACACTGTCGCCCCAGTCGATGATGCCGCTTTTAACAGTAGCGCCGTTAAGGGTGTACTGCACATCGCTAATGCGGACCGAGCGGTTATCGCCAGGCACAATGTTGAGGACGGTACAAACAGGTGCAGCCGTTACGGGCTTACAGGCCTTTTCTACCTTGGCTTCAGAAGTTTTTTCTGGAATGGTACTGGTTGCGGTGTGGGCAACGTTATCAAGCGTTTCGGTAGTACAGGTAGTAGGAGTTTCGTTCTGGCCAACGATGGCATCGAACTGGTAGGTAATGGTAGTGCCATTTGCAAAGGTTGGGATAGTAACCCCAGCTGCAAAGAACTGGCCTGCGTCAACACCGCCACCGGCGCTTGACGTGAGCGTGCCGCCTACGTAAGTAACGTTGGCTGGTAATGCGTCACGAACAACTAGGTTTACTAGTGGAACGCTGCCGGTGCTAGCTACTACAACGCGATAGGTAACCTTGTCGCCTGCAGTGACATTTAAGTCCTTACTAAAGTTGTTTTGGCCAAACTTGCTAACAGTTTTTTCGATAGCAAAGTCAGGTGTCTTAGGGGTAGCCTTTACGGGGTTACCACAGCTAGAAAGGATGGCGTATTTAAAGACGCCGTTCTGCATGACCACAAAGGCAGGAATAGAGCCGCTGCGGAATGAAACGCTGGTAGGGCGAGTATAAAAGACCGTACCATTGTTGTTAACGGCAGTGCTACCACCAGGCATGCTCAAGCGGCCGGCGGTAATAGCTGATGTAGCGACAGACGTATTGCTACCGTCTACAAAGACTTCACCATTGCTGGTTACATGGCCGGCAACTGCAGTAGACTGCATGCTGCTAATGTCAGCACCGGTAATACCAAAGTAGCTATAAATATCTTGGATGCTCTTGGCGCTGGTGCTCTCTTTGCCCGCATTGTAAGCGTTGACGAGTTCAGTAGTGCTATGAGCACCACAGTGAACAACGGCGTTTGCGTCACAGTCTTGGCCACCGCCAAGGGTGACTTCTGAGGCGCTGGCAGGCAATGCCTGCAGTGCTACTACGCTGGCTGCAACTACGGCAACGGTTAGTAATGCTTTTTTAATAATGGCTGATGTGCGCGGTAGAATCTTCATGGCGTGAGCCTCCCTGTCGTTATGGTTTATTCATCATGTCCCACTCGTCTCTTTTTTTCTTTTCTTTGTTTTGATAATTTCACGATAGGCCGCTGGGCGTCTATCGTATTTCTTACTGTAAAACTCACACCTGTAGTGTTATATACATATTAGCATAAATAGTATAATTTGTCAATAAAATAGCCCCTACGGATAGGGGCTATTTTGCTTGACGGGCGAGTATTAGTCGCGGGTCAGGAAGCGGCGGTACATGCTAGTACCGACGATGCTGGCAGCTGCGAACAGGCCGAGGAGACCAATTGTGCTGGCTGCACCAGTCGCTGGAAGCGAGGTCTGGGCAACAGGCTTAACTGGAGTCGGAGTCGTAGGAGGCGTAACAGGAGGAGTGGTCGTGAATGAAACATTCTTGACACAGTCCGCACCGCTCACGGTCTTTGTAACGGTCTTGCCGTTAGCGTCTACATAGGTAGCGGTAAAGCTAGCTGTGATGACGGAACTGCCGATCTTACTACCGTAGGTGTGAGAATCGCTCTGCTTAGTGCTTACAGCGGTCTTGTCACCCCAGTCAATGGTGTAACCGGTAACGGTTGCATTGGTGCTGGTGGCAGTAATGCCGACACTAACTTTGCGGTTCTTGTTGTCTACTGTAAAGTTCTTGGTGTCAATAACACACTGCAGCACTGGTGCTGGGGGTGTTACTGGTGGAGGCGTAATTTCGTGTACGGTAACGGTTAGGACAACGTAAACACGCTCGTCCCAACAACCCCATACATCGCCTGGCTTACCTTCACTGGTAATAAGCGCACCGTTAGTAACAATGGTGTCAGATACTGGGATGATACCCGTACCGATAGCGTACTGCTGAGCAGAACCATTGTCGTAGCTAAGCGTCACGTTCTTACTATTAGTACAGTTGATAGTAGCTTGGTTTTTAACAGCGGCTGCATTGTCTGCGCTAATAGTGGCTTCTGGCTTGAACTGCTTGGCAGGTACAGCGCCGTTAACAGCAACTTTAACGTTTACGCCGTGAGCAACGCTCGCACCGTTACCGTTGTCGTTGTTGTCCTTGCTGGCACCGTTGTGGACGTACACACGCATCTGAATTTTCTGGCCTTCTACACAGCTAGCGCTGGTAGGGTCAGTAAATGGAGTGGTGCTTTCTTGGTTGTCACCGTTGACAGGCACGCGGCTTCGTAAGAAATCGCTTTCGTCGCCAGCAGATGGGACACCAGTAAATACGTTAAACGCAGGTACTGGAGAAGCTGGAGTAGAATCGCCGCTGTATGGGATTGCTCCGGCTACAGCAGTACTTAGGAACAGACTGGCCGCCAGAACAGTTAATGCTGCTGAGGCCTTCTGGAAGAAATTAATCTTTTTCATAGTTATATCCTTAAATCCTTATTATTCTCTTAGTTATACCAAGGGTTAGGGTTGGTTGGAGGAGTAGTTGGCTCCGAACCCTTACCACCCTTAGTTGGAGGTGAGGTTGGAGGCTGAGTTTCTGGGGGTTGAGTCACAACCGGAGGTTGTGTTAC
Source organism: Candidatus Saccharimonadota bacterium (assembly GCA_028286245.1). Lineage (GTDB taxonomy): Bacteria > Patescibacteriota > Saccharimonadia > Saccharimonadales > UBA4665 > UBA4729. Next base: position 81,647 of record JAQBRY010000002.1, read on the forward strand.
GACGGGAGGTTTTTCACCACCGCCACCACCACCGGTTGTAGGGCCGGTAGTTGGGCCGGTGACGCCAGTTGGCGTATTGTCCTTACCTTTGTCAGCTTCTGGAACTTTTCCAGGAATCTGTGCTGGGTTTTTTTCAGGAGTATCACCGGTAGTGATACCGGCGGCGGTGCCACCCTGGTCGCTCTGCGTAGTGTTGCCAGTTACAGGGCTTGGAGTAGGACTAGGAGTTGGAATAACACCGGCATTCTCGTTTGGCTTGCCGTTGTTATCTTCGAGGGTTACACCCTGCACAAAGATGCGGCCTTCGCTACCGGGTGTAGTCGATAGTAATACGCTGCCAAAGTCATCGTAACCATCGTCACCGGGGCGAAGCTGGAATACTATGCCGTACAGTGTTTTATCGGCTTTTGTGTTTTGAATAGCTAGGTGCGGTTGAACGCGGTACTGGTCGCCGCGGACTGCATTAATAGCAGTAATGTTTGCGCCGTTCTGTGCCCATGCGGAATCGAACTGGCCAGTTGCAACCATAACGCGGTTGGTAGCTACACAGTCTTGGGCAGCTTGCTTGCGACCGTCTTGACCGGCTGAGTACTTTTGGATTGCTTTGTCAAAAGCGTCAGTTAAAGAGCGCTTGGGATCAAAAACTACGTGGTCACTTGATGGCTCAGTAATGAGCGCATCTAAGACAGCCAGGGTGCCAATATCGGCTTTACCAGCGGCTGGGCCGTCAGCGTCAAATAAGCCTGCAACATAAGGAACTTCTTGTCCGGCTGCGCTAACAGCAGGACCCTTAGGAAGGAAAGCTTCCGGTAAGTAGGCCTGCGGGTTGGCTGCGGCATCAGTAAACTCAATTGTTTTACATGCGTCTGAGACGCTAGTGGTAACGCCGGTGCCGGCTGGGCCATCTTGGCCGTCGTCGCTAGACCTGTTCATAGCGAGGGCAGCAGCTCCAGTTCCCCCACCTACTAGTAGAACTCCTGCTACCGCTAGGGCCGTGCGCTTACTAACCCGGTGCTGGGGTTCTTGTGGTTGGTCGTCAAAACCTTCTGGTCCGCGAAATTCATCGCCTGAGTGTGACTCTGTCATTCCATTTTCCTCCGTACTTAATCTCACTTATTGTATTTCTGGAGATATATTGTATAACCAGAAATTTATTACTACGCAATGATAGCATACAATATTAGTATTGTCAACTATATTCTATAAGCACTAGCTTATTTTCTGGCCACCGTTGTTACAGCTTGTGCTATGGCCCTGTCGGCAGCCTCGGTATTCCACTTGTGGTATGGAACCCGGGGGTCAAATAGCACAGGCGCTGTGGCAATACCGGCAGCGTTAAGCTGGGCATCGGTGGCAACATTTACCGCTTTCAGCTCAGCGTTTTTACGAGCGAGCTGACCACGTCTATTAGTATTTACTTCTTCGCCTCCGCCCAGGCTAATAACGCCATGGCCAGCCGGAAAAGCATATTCCGCCGGGTGGCTCACCAGCACGCCTACCATCTTATCGGTCGGGTCAATGTGGCGCTCAATAGGGAGCCGTCTAAAACGGCTCAGCACAAAGGATAGCCCGCCGTTACAAACTTCGGCCAGCAGCCGGGCGTTGGCGTCCGCGTCTTCGGTGAGCGCCAGGTGCTCAAAATCACTAATGCCGAGATCTCGTTTACCCATGTAGTAACAGTTAGTAACGTCTTGCGCGCCCGGCAGCGCTTCGTCTAAAGCGTCCACCAGTAATCCGCCGAGATGTTCTTTAGCACGAGCAAACATCGGGTGGTCGCGACTGTCTTCGTGGATCACGACGTTTACTGCAAGTGGCCGTTCCGGCTTCTTCACTTGCACGTACATATCACCGGTAGCCGCGCCGCGTACTGACATGTGGTAGATGTCTTCGGGTCGGTGCAGTATCGGATCGTAGATAGCTTCACCGATCACTAGGCCTGGCATACCGCTGGCGATGTCATAGCCGTTGTGGTCACCGCTGCCAGGCATTTCGCTAGCATCAAATTCGTAGAGGGCTTCTTGGGTTAATGGCAACAGCATGGCTGATTCCTATCTTTCCGGTACTTAGGCCGCGTTAAGGACGCGTTCAGTCGCAGCTTCGATGCGTGAAGCACCGTTCGGCTGAGCAGCTAGACGTCCTGTTAACGTGTACTCAACAGCGTCTTTAATATCTGTCTCGTTAGTAGTCTGGCGGCCGCGCATGAGCGTAAGTGCCCGTGAAGTACCGCGAATCTGCTCCGTGATACGACCGTCGGCTTCTTTGATGCCCAAGCCTGCAAGTTCGTCACGGGTTGCCTTGGATACCTTCTTGCCGAGTCGTTTGGCCTCATCGTTAAATGGAACCTTCTCAACAGCTGCACGTATACCATGGAGCATGCTCGTACTTATGATCGGAGTCATTGACTCAGGCGTGGATTTCCAGTTCTGGTCCCAGAGTTTGTCCTGAATCATATCTCGCTCCGCTGCATCACCATTGCCAAGCATAGCGCCCAGAGACTGACGAGAACCAAGCGCAGGCGGCATACGGAAAGTAGTTTTACTGCCCTCATCCGGGTTTGCCGAAGATGCAATAAGTTCTACGCCATTCATCTTAAAGAGCTTGCCGTTTGCGTTAAGCGTACGTTGCGCTAAGAATCCTAAGGCCGCATTTAATACATACGGGTTGCCACGGTTAATTTCATCAAAGATGATAACTCGGCTTTCCGGTGTAATTATCGAAGCAATCATGGTCATGATCTTTTCGCGAAGTACCGGGTTTTCGCCAGTTTCTCGGAAGATAGTTGCGGCGTCGCCTACCAACTGTGCGGCTGTTAGGTCGGCACGGTGTGGCACAAATGCTACCTCGTTATCTTGAATGCCGCCAATAATGCGGTGCGCGTTTTCCAACATTGTGGATTTACCACCACCCGGCTGACCGGCCAGTAGTACGTTGCCGCCTAGAATAAAGCCAGCGATCATCATTTCCTTGGCTCGTTTTTCGCCAATCAACAGATTATCGTATTGCACTACGCCTTGGTTAGCAAATGTTGCTGCATGCGTTGCAGCGCTTTCAAGAGACAGCATTTGTCCGGCTGTAATAACTTCTAGGCTAGGGACTGGTTCAGCAGATGTTGGTGGTTGTTCGAGTAGTTGTGTCATGATTATTCTCCTTTAATTCTTCCTTGTAGTGTCATATTCTTGCGGTAAGCAAATGTGCTGGCCACGCCGATAAGCCCAATACCGCCCAACAGTCTTAATATGTTGCGGTAAGGAACTTGGGTTTCAATCTGCGCCCCGCTAAATTTGCCTTTGATTGCCTTGGTGATTTTCTTTTCGTCGGCTGCGCTGCCGCTCCAATATTGACCACCGGTTTCTTTGGTAATTTTAATAAGATCAGTATTTACTGCCGGGTCGGACTGCGTGCCTTTGACGTCCACAACATACACGGCCGTCTTGCTCGCCTTAGCTTCGGCTATCACGTTGTCGGGCTGGCCAATATCGTGACCGTAGGTTACTACCAGCACGTTTGAGCCCTGGTTGCCGCCTGTTTCGGCCTTAGCGTCTGTCCTTTGTCCAACGGTACTGATGGCTTGTGAGGTAGCCCTCACCATGTCCGAACCACCGGATGGCATATCGGCCATTACGTCTTCTAATTTTCTCGGCTTGGACTCACCAGCGGTCGATAAAATTATTTGATTGGCTGGATTAGCGGTATTTACGCTCGTTACCAGTTTATTGATCGTAGCGAACGGCGTAACAGTTGGGTCAACTGTAGGATCATCGCTATAGCGAGTGGTACCTGAGTGGTCAACTGCCGTAACTAATGGAGCGGGAGCTTCCTTATGCGTGTCGCCAGGAATCCAGCCGAGTGTTTCCACTGCTACGCCGATACCACCAAAGATCGCTAAAGGCGCTAACCCGGTGGCAATAACGCGTCGTATATTTAAGTGACTTGGCTCCTGCCTGACGCCTTCGCCCCACGCTTCTGCAAGACTATCGCGGCGAGCAGCCACGTATTGCTGCGCAACGTACTCAGCAACTTGGCCACCTGCATAACCGGCGCCTCCTGCAATAGTTGTGATAAGTTCCACTGACATAAGAGTCACTATACATGAATAGTGCTATTTTGTCAATATTATATGATTAGATGGTTTCTACTTAACGGCGGCAGGTTTCTTGATTTCCCGTTTAGGGGCTTCGGCCGGGAGGCCGACTTTGGACTTATAAAAGGTAAACCCAAAGGTACTGCCCTTGCCTTCTTGGCTCTCGAAAATCAGGGAGCCGCTCTGGGCAATGATCACTTTTTTAGCCATAAACAGTCCAAGTCCGGTGCCATCAGGGCGGGCCTGGCGAGCATTGCCGGCCCGGTAAAACTTGGTAAACAGATGCGGCTGCTCGTGCTTGGGGACCCCAATACCGTTATCTTCTACACGTAACTCGACGGTGGTGGGTGTTTCCAGCAATTTGACCACGATATGACCGCCGGCCGGTGTGTAATAAATGGCGTTGTCCACAAAGTTCATAATCACTTGGCGAGTTTTGGTTTCGTCGAGCATGAGGGTTGGGAAGTTAACGGGCTTATCGTATTGCAGCGTCAGTTCGCGGGCCGCGGCCGTTTCCTCGAGCTGGTTGAGCTCCTGGTGCACAATCTCATCCAAGTTTACCGGCACCGGATCAATAATAAATTTGCCGGTCTTTAGGCGCGACACATTTAGAAGGTCAGCAATTAAATAGACCATGCGCTGCGAGCTAAAGAAAGCCTGGCCGAGCATTTCGCGCTGCATCGGCGTTACTTTGCCGGCGTCTTCTTCGAGCACCATGCTCAAATAGCCCTTAACGCTGGTGAGCGGCGTGCGCAACTGGTGACTGGCCATACTAATAAAGTCGTCCTTGGTTTCATCCATTTCCTTGAGCTTTTCGTTGGTCCGGCGCAACTTGCGGGTAGCATCGTTGACCTTCTCTTGGAGCGTGAGGTTAAAGTGCTCAATTTCTTCGGTACGCAGCGAGTTCTGGATGGCGAGTACCAACCCATTAGTAATGATTTCCACCACTTTAATATCCTGGCTACTATATAGGTTACCGCTTTTACGCGGGCCTAAGAATAAGTAGCCAATGCCGGACTCCGTACTAGTGACAGATAAGCGAGCGACAATGGCAATGTTGTTTCGTTCAAGGACATTACGGAGCTGCACGTGTTTGCCCTCAAGCGCATTCACCTCAATAACTTTCTGACGAATATGCGGGACCAGCGTATCGACATAGGCAATATCTTTGTCGCTCAGCTTGATATGCCCTGTAGTACCAGCGACACGGCGACGGGTAGTTTCGGTTGCTTTAAGATCAAATATCACCGAAGTAGGCTTTAGGTTATCGGCAATAACATGGCTACTTCTTTCGAGTATGGAGCGTAGATCAAAAGTGGATACTAGCATTTTATTAAACTGATCTAAAAATACCTGCGTATCATAGGAATCACGAAAGAAAATACGATCGGTTGTCTTATCAAAGAATACCTTGAGCACCGGGAAGGCAAAGGCCAGGCCGACTGCCAAAATAGTGTACACGGCCGTAAGGCCGCCGCCATGCAGATCAGCGTGACTAAACAGCACATCCGTAATAATAAAGGTGACTGAAACGAACAAGGCACTGAGCGCTACCAGTGATGATACGTAGGCCACAGAACGCGCAACCAGGGTGCGAATATCAAATAAGCGGTGCCTCACTATCGCAATACCGGAACATATTAAAAAAGCAATCGAGAACAAGGGACCAATATTGCTGAAAGAAGTTGAGCTTACGAGCGGCAGGAGCGCACCGATAGCAACCGTTGGAATGACGGCAGAAAATGTACCTACTCGCAAATATTTAAGCTGTGAACTCAAGCTTTCATGGCCATTGCTCCTAGGGTGATGCTCACTCTTCCCATAAAGAGCGTGTAGAACCAAGCAAACGTTTAGCATGACAGTCGCTAGGTAAATTGGGAATAATCTTCCCAGAACGAGCTCATTATTTGCATCTAAAAAGACGTTATAATTGGAAAACGAAAAAATACATATAATAATCGTTGGAGCTGCCGCTACCCACCCGTATTTACCAATAGAAGTGCGCCGGAACATCCTTAAGAACAGATACAGAAATGTTAGTGTCAGCAGAGCAAGCGGCGTAATTAGTCGACCCACTGTCAGCAGTGCGCCTGGTGATAATCCCACAGGGTCGCCAACCACCAAGCCGTTTACGATCATCCAAAGTGCACTGGTAATACTAAAAATAAAGTACACGCGGAATAACAACGCCCGGGGATTATTAAGAAATACGAACGTGCCAATCAATAAAGAGAGTAATGCTGTTACAAATAAAGCAACTTGTATCATCGTGCTCTTATGTTATCATGCTTATCCTTACTTAGGCAGCAGATGGTTCGTTTGGCGTATCCAGTGTTACTACATAGTAATGCTGCTTGTCCAAGACGCTGTAGCTTTGTGCATCTTCTGGCAACACTGTTACTTGTGCGACTTCACCGTCACTGGTCTGTACCCAGCTTTCTTGTTGGAACTCCTTAACGTGTAGTGGTACACCTTCAAAGCCATCGGTGGGGTGCGAGGCCTTTTCGGCAAACTCTCCGAGCCACGGGTAATTAGCATCGGCACAGTCAAAGAAGGCCACCGATTGGCGACCATATCGTTCGTTTACATTCCTAAAGTGCAGATACGCTCCCTGTAACATTCTAGATGCCGCCTCTGAACCTTTGGCATCGAGGGCCACCACAATCGTTCCGATGTAATAGGGTGACGCCAGCGGATCAACCTTGGCCTGCTCCGCCGCCATGGCGGAGGTATCAGTCCAAACAATGTCTTCCAGGCCCTTGTGAACAGTCAGTAAACCGAGTGGTTTGCCTTCTTTATCATGGCTAATAAATTTTACAACTGCCGCAGAATCAAGATCTGCATCAAATTCTTCGCGGGTCATGTCCTGTTTTTCGTAGGAACGTCGGTTGAGGTCAAAAAATCCTTGCTCAATAATACCCCAAAGTACATCACGCTCGTCGGGAGTAATTTCCGGGTTTACCGTTACACTGAGACCGCTTTCCAGCTCCATGATCTTTTGCGAAGCTATATCATATTGTTGGTCAATGTCTTCACCCATACTACAATCCTAACTATTATGATTTTGACTGTAATTTTTCTTACAGATTTACTTTGTATTTTACTTATGCTCAGGTATAATCGCTATTACATAATACATCATGCGTTTTAAAAAGATAAAACCCGAGCTACGTATCACCCCTAAGCTTTCTAAGCACTGCCTTGGAACGCTTGTTACTGATCAACCGGATAAATTATTCGATGGTGATGCCTGCGTAGAAGCCATCCAGGCCATACTCGAGGAAAACAAAGTCGTGTGTCTAGGGCAGCAGCTTCACAAATTCTCAAACAACAGCTACACCCTTATGATAGCCCTGGCAGAATCACACATATCGATCCACACCTGGCCTGAGCGGCTCACCGTCCAATTGGACGTTTTTTTATGTAACTATATGAATGACAATACGCAAAAATGCGAGAACATTTATAAGAACATCGTTGACTACTTCGAAGCTACCGACGAAAACACCACCTACATCGAACGGCTCTAAACACCACCTACGCTTGCATGCATAAGCTTCTGTATTTTTATAACAGTATGCCTGACCCAGCTAATCTTAAATAACTATTTGGTAATCGCTAGTAAGTTTACTATCATTAATACTGATAGGAAGGTTACCAGTTATATGTCCAAAGTCGCTATTATCGAAGATGATCAAGCCATCTCACAAATGTACCGTTTTAAGTTTGAAGCGGAAGGTTACAGTGTCCAAACCGCCGAGAATGGTAAGCTTGGCCTGGAAATGGCCGAATCGTTCAAGCCTGATATTATTCTACTCGACCTGATGATGCCCATTATGAGCGGCGACGACATGCTCGAGAAGCTGCGGGCCACCACCTGGGGCAAGAATCTCAAGGTTATTATCCTTACCAATATGGGCGAGCAAGAAATTCCCGAAAAGGTCAAAGCCCTCAACGTGAGCGCTGTTATCCTCAAGGCCGACATGACACCACGCCAAGTTGCCGAACTAGTGCGTAAGCAACTAGCCGCCTAACATTTCTGCTCTCTGGATGACACCGTAAATATGTCATACTGTTACCAATGAATATTGCCATACTTGGTTTTGATACGGAAGGGCGCTCGTCGTACGCCTACTTTTTGGCGCATGGTCACCAGCTGACCATCCTTGATACCAAAACTGAGCTGGCCGTTCCGGAAGGCGCGCAGGCAGTACTGGGAGATACCTATTTGAATGGGCTGGACCGGTTTGACCTAATTGTGCGGACAGCCGGTCTGCCACCGGGTAAGATTTTTGATGCTAACCCTACCCTTTCGCCGGATAAAGTCACCACCCAGATTAATGAGTTTTTTAAGGCCAGCCCGACGCGCAATATTATTGGCGTCACCGGGACCAAGGGTAAGGGCACCACCAGCACGCTAGTTGCCCGAATGCTAGAAGCGGCTGGCAAGGATGTGCACCTGGCCGGCAACATCGGCCTGCCGGCGCTGGACCTGCTCCCCAAGCTCACACCGGACAGCTGGGTAGTACTTGAGCTATCAAGCTTTCAGCTATCGGATGCCAAATACTCGCCGCACACCGGCGTGTGCTTGATGGTAGTGCCCGAGCACCTTAACTGGCACGCCGACTTTGCCGACTATACCCACGCCAAGTCCAACATGTTTGCTCAGCAAACAGCCGATGACATCGCCATCTACTTTAGCGAAAATCCCGATTCGAAAGATATTGCCGCGCGGGGCGCTGGCCGTAAAATCCCTTTTTACTCGGCACCGGGCGCCTATATGAGTGACGACAAGGTTGTAATAGATGGCCAGACGATCTGTAATACTTCTGATGTTCGGCTACTGGGGGTGCACAACTTACAAAACATCTGTGCAGCCGTTACTGCTGCCTGGCAAGTTACTCAAGATACCGCCGCTATGCAATCAGCCATAACCGGTTTTAGCGGCCTTGAACACCGACTAGAACTGGTCCGTGAGCTTGACGGTATCCGCTATTACGACGACAGCTTTGGCACCACACCGGAAACAGCAATCGTTGCCTTGCAGGCTTTTGAGGCACCCAAGGTGATCATATTGGGCGGCGCGGATAAGGGCGCCTCATACGCAGACTTAGCCCTTGCGGTTAAAGATAGCAACGTTCGTAAAGCCCTACTAATCGGTAATCAAGCAGATGTTATTCAGGCGGCTCTGGAAGCAGTTGGCTTTACAGATTTCATGCCAGGCGGAACTACCATGCCGGAGATTGTTCATAATGCCAAAGCGGCTGCACAGCCAGGTGACGTCGTACTTCTATCGACTGCCTGTGCTAGCTTTGGCATGTTCAAGGATTATAAAGACCGCGGCAATCAGTTCAAAGATACTATACGCAACCTGGCGTAAAGCTTGCACGCAGTGTTACGGCAGCGTGCTCAGAACGCGCTGGAGCTGACGAACTAAAGCCGCTTCCGGCTGTATGACGCTAGCGCGGCCATTGGCTATACTCCGAATTTTTTCTTCTATCCAGTGATAGTGCGTGCAACCTAGCACTATCACGTCGACGCCTGCGTCGATAACTTCGTTAATACGATTACTGATAGCTTCGTTATCAACTTGTTGGCGCTCAATCATGCTCGCCCAATCGCTGCAATCGGGTTCAAGCACCGTAATGTTCTGGGCATACATGTCTTTTAGCAAGGCATACTGCGGGCTCGCGAGCGTGGTGGGGGTAGCGCAAACGGCAATGATTTTGCTGGTGGTCAGGCGTGCTGCCGGCTTTACCATTGGCTCAACGGCCACAAATGGAACAGTAAATGCCGCCCGCAACTCTTTAATAAGCGTGGTCGTGACTGTGTTGCAGGCAATAACAATCACTGCGCACCCCTCGTCAATTAGTGACTGCATAATGGGTACTATAAAGGTATAAATCTCAGCCGGCGATTTGGTGCCATACGGCATGTGCTCACTATCATTTCTAAAGAGTACTTCTATAGCTGGTAGGTCTCGTTCGATTGCTCGAACAACCGAGAGGCCGCCGATACCGGAATCGAAGACCCCGACCTTCATACGGGCTGATCAGGTTCGGCTGCGGCCCGGGCGGCGCGGATGACGTTATCAAAAAGGGCGCAAACGGTGAGGGGGCCAACACCACCCTTGACGGGGGTGAGGGTCAGGTCGTCGCGCTCATACACATCAGGGGCAACGTCACCTACCGTTTTGCCGTCTTCACTGGCGACTCCAGCGTCTACGACAACGGCACCCTGTTTGATCATGTCGCTGTACAGAATGGCCGGACTGCCGGTTGCGGTAATGATAATATCTGCTTCTAGGGTTTCGGCAGCTAAGTCCGGAGTGGAACGGTCGGCAACGTGCACGTCCACGTCAGAGGCTATCAACATTTTTTTGAGCGGAGCACCTACTAATTTGCCGTGTCCAATAAGTAAGACTCGCTTACCGCGCATATCAACGTTGTAGCCGGCTAATAACCACATAATTGCCAGGGGTGTAGCCGGGTCGTAAATGGCCGCGACACCAAGAGCATCAACGTCTTTAACGGGAGCAACTAAGTCAACAATAGCATCAGTTTGCGATGGGTCGGCCAGGGGTAATTGTACAATAATGCCGTGCACGCTTTCGTCGGCGTTTAGCGCTTTAATTAGCTCAGGAGCAGCCGCCTGTTCTACGCGGTGTACCTCAACGTCAATGAGTATATCGCCGCCGTAGCGCTGCTTAAGACGCATGTAAAGGTCAATGATGGGATTATCGATGGTGACCACAATTGCCAGCTTGGGCGCCACGTTCCAAGCCTGCCGGAGGGCACGAACTTGGTGTGCCTGGCGCTCCTTAATAAATTCGGCTAATTCTTTGCCATTTAACGTCTTCATAAGACCCTATTGTAACAGATGGCGGGGTCGTATTGCTTTCGGGCTCAGTTTTCGTTATGCTTATGCTAAACGTAATGGAAATAACAACATGAATCCCAACGACCCTAATCAACAATATCAACCACAGAACATCACCCCTGATCAGCCATCTGATCAGCCGGCTGCACCCGCACCTATGCCTCAGCCGCCAGTACCGCCTACTCCGCCAGAGGCTCCAGCCTATCAACCGCAGCCGCAACCACCGTTTGCTCAGCAGTTCGAAGCGCCACAACCCTCTGCACCTGCTCCATTGCAAACACCTGTTAGCCCAGTTTTTAGTGGCGACAGCGGAGCACAGCCACCTCAAGCCGCGTCAGGAGCTGCTTTTAGCACCTACGACTCAAACCCTTTCACCAATACGCTGAGTAGTTTAGTACGGGTTTTCCAGGTTAACCCTGTGTCTACCATGCTGCTTAGTTTAGTGATGCTTTTAATAATAGTAGTCGGCTACTTTCTTTCGCTGATTTTAGCGGTGAGCCTCAGTGGCGGAGGTGCAGCGGCCACGGCCCTTATCACTATTGTCCTCGCTCTGTTGTTTGCTGCCTTTTACGTCGGCACCTGCCAAGTTTTAGCTGCCGCTAGTGCTCAAGGCGTAACTATTAAGACATCGAAAATACTGTCGCACAGTTTAAAAAAATTCCTGCCGATTTTGGCACTCATTATTATTCTGGGTGTTATTTTGACTGTTGGCTTCATTTTATTAATTGTCCCAGGCTTTATTCTATTAGGCCGCTTATACCTGGCACCGCTCATATTGGTTGCTGAGGACGTTGGGCCTATCACGGCTATAAAGCGCAGCCTTAAACTTTCCAAGGGTCATACTATTGAGATGCTCGGTACGATTTTTGCCTCAATGTTTGTAATGCCTTCGTCCGGCGGGCTTCTTACTTCTGCCGCCTACGCCCCGGCAGTTGGTCGCTACGAAGATTTTAAAGCCCTGGAAGCCAGCGGCGCACCAAAACCACCCGTGAGTAAGCTTAACTATTTGGCAATTGTGCCGGCAATACTGCTATTTGTAGGCGTGATACTACTCGTCATACTACTGACCATCACTAATGCGAGCCTCAACAAAACAACTAACGACACCCAAAATTACTACAATTCAAGCGACAGCTACTTTACAAACTAGCCATTGCAAAATACTGCCCTATACGTTAGAATAACTGCGGTAAACGCGCGTATAGCACGCGTACTTACACAAAAATATAACACCCAAAATAACCGTTGATTTTATAAGGGCCAGTAGCTCAGCTGGTTAGAGCACCTGCCTCTTAAGCAGGGTGTCGAGGGTTCGAGTCCCTCCTGGCCCTCCAAATAAAGTGCCCCAGCTAGTCTGGGGTATTTTATTTGGTGAGCTAGATGACTAATGGACGGGTTCGGTCATTAGTCTGCTGCCCGGCAAAGCGCGGCGCACAGATTAATGTGCGCTGTCCCTCCTGGCCCTCCAACCAAGGTTCATTTAAGCTCCTCTGTTTTGAGGAGTCTTTGTTTGGTATGCTTTAAGCATGTCCGCCTATAAAGCACTGGTAACTGACCTTGACGGTACAGCCGTAAAGATATCTTCCGAGGGTAGTGATGTATCCGAAGCTGCTAAACGGGCTGTTAGAGTGGCCCAGGAAAAAGGATTTAAAATTACCTGCGCTACGGGCAGAAGGTGGGATTCTGCAAAGCCAATTGTGAAACGATTGGGGATTGCAAGTCCGTGTATTGTGCAGGGTGGCTCACGGATCATAGACCCCGTTACTGAGGAGACTCTATGGGAAAAACACCTCGATGCTTCAGCCGCTGAAGCGACACTAGATATTTTTAAAAGGGAGTCTGACAGTGGAGACTTATTAACTTCTACGGTTTTACATCAGCCTCTCCATACGATCGATCGAGCACCAGACAATGCTCAATTTATGTACTTGTTAAATATCCCTACTGAGATTGGGGTACGGATAGCTAACACCATAAATGCCCAAGCGTTTGCGGTAGCGCACCTGACACCTGCCTGGGATGGCGAAGGTAAAATTGATGTTCATGTTACACACCCTGAAGCGACAAAAGAACACGCCATCGCTATTTGGCAAACAATGGTTGGCGTCAGTAAGGAGGCCACTATTGGCATGGGAGACAGCGGTAACGATATACCCCTCTTTTTGTCAGCTGGCCTAAGAGTTGCTGTCGGTAACGCCACAGAAGATCTAAAACAACTCGCAGACTATATCGCTCCGGCCCAAAATGACGAAGCTCTCGCTCATGTTATCAATCACTTTATGCTATCTGAGAAACTTCAATAGTCTGGAAACTGGTAAGCAAGCCTCGATAAGCTAGTTAGTTTGCGTCTCGAATGATTTTAGTCCTGATAAGTTCCACTGTGTCCCTCCAATACGCCTAGCTAAACTCCTCGGCACTGAGGAGTTTTTGTTTGGTATAGTTAAGGTATGAAAGATAGTCATAAAAATCCCTGGAAAACCCTAACCTCAGAAGTAGTGCACCGAAACCGCTGGTATTCAGTCCGAAAAGATACGGTCATTATGCCTAGTGGCGAGCAGGGTGAGTACAATGTCATTGATCACGATGATGCCGTGTTTATCGTTGCCCTTGATGATGACATGCAGATATATCTCATTGGCCTCTACCGTTATCCGACCGACATGTACTCGCTTGAAGTTCCTGCTGGTGGCAGTGACGGAGAAGACCCTCTAACCGCTGCAAAACGAGAATTACAGGAAGAGACAGGATTGCTAGCAAAAGATTGGAAATTACTGAGTAAACTCCAAAGCGCAAACGGCTTTCTGAATGAGTTTGCACATATATTTCTAGCAACAGGCCTTCAAGTTACAGATGATCATAAACAAGCAGCTGAAGGTATCACCGAGCTACAAAAGATTCCACTCAAAACTACTCTTTCCATGATCCAATCAGGTGAGATTACGGATTGCCAAAGTATAGCAGCAATATGCCTTGCAGCATTACATTTGGGCATTGCTAGCTCAGCATAATCATCTGCGCATGACGTATTGTAGTTGCGATAGCGTCTACGGTGGTCCTCCATGAAAGGCCATATAAATCTTAAGATATTCTAAGCATAATGCGATAACATAAAGTTTTTTGTATCTTTATTTTATTAATCGTATATATTAGTAAGCATAAGCTTATTTGTAATAATTAGAACAAAAAGGTATCCAAAATTAAACAAATCATTAATTTTTTAAAGCGCAGCACTCTAGTCTTGGGCTTAGCCCTGGCCGCTCCGTTTTTGTTAGCACCGTCAGTTCTGGCCGCTTCTGCTGGCAGCACTGAACCGTGGAGTACTAGTACAAATGCATTGCCCTTAGGTACTACCAACAACACATCCGTTGCGTATAACGGCTATGTGTATGTTATTGGCGGATATACTAGCGGTGGCATAAGTGGCACGACTTACTACGCTAAGCTAAATAGTGATGGGACGGTTGGCGCGTGGAATACCAGCCCTAGTACTCTGCCACAACCCGTCGCCGCGGCTACATCCGTACTGTATAACGGCTATGTGTATGTTATTGGCGGACGCGATAATACTAACAACTACATTAATACCGTTTATTATGCCAAGCTGAATAGTGATGGGACGGTTGGCGCGTGGAGCACGAGTGCGAGCACACTGCCGCAAGTAGACGCTACGGCTACATCCGTAACATACAACGGTTATGTATATGTCATGGGTGGATATGCCGGAGGTACTGGCGGCCATTATGACCTAGATGCTGTTTACTACGCTAAGCTAAATAGTGATGGTTCAGTGGGAGCGTGGAGCACGAGCTCTAATGTTTTACCACAAGCCGCTCACTACGCCACTTCTATATCGGATAATGGCTATGTATATGTCATGGGTGGAATTACGTTTAGCGGTACCCAACAAGATGCCGTTTACTACGCTAAGCTAAATAGTGATGGTTCAGTGGGAGCGTGGAGCACGAGCTCTAATGTTTTACCACAAGCCACAGACGGCGCTACTGTAGCGCTCAATGATGACTACGTGTATATAATGGGCGGAGAGAACAGTAGCGGGCGGACTAGCGCGATCTACTACGCTAAGCTAAATAGTGATGGGACGGTCGGCGCGTGGAGCACCAACGCCAACAACCTTCCACAAGGTGCTCCAGGAGCCAACGCAGTAGCTTATAACGGATACCTCTATGTCCTAGGGGGGTCTTACTTTGATATATCGACATTTTCCTCGATCTACTTTGATAGTGTCTACTATACGCATATTACGCCCGTGACTCAGACACCTTCGAACAATGCTCCTATCACTACCGCAAACATGAGTACTGGTGCTTTGCCAGCCGCACCGGATACGGGCTTCGGCATGCCGAATAAGGATATTCCTGTCGTGAAAGGCTTGATGATTGGTGCCACCGTCTCCATAGCCACCGGACTGGCTTTGCTCTATACACGCTCAAAGGCTAAGACTTCACCAAACTTGTAAATACAACGAGCCGTTGACTAAATTCACTCGTACCTTCGATGATTTGCCCTGAGCAGGTCATAAGGTTTAAACCAGGCTTACCAGCGTTAAATGGGGACAGTACCTCGGCCATGTCAACTTTGTCATACGAATAAACCTTCGTACGTACGACTTGGTATACGTAAGTCGTATTATCCCCACGAGTGACAGTAATTTTGTCACCAAGTTTTAGTTTTTTGAGATTATAAAAAATGCCAGTCGTATCCCAGCTGGAAACATGACCGTAAATGAACATTGCACCGCTCTGTCCTGGCTGGCTGCTGGCGTGATACCAACCAGCTTCATTGATGTTATTTGGCGTGGCTATCGCTCCATTACTTAGCAGTCCCAACTCCAGGACGGGAGTGTTTGCTATGCCGATCGCTGGAATGGCAATATATTTGGGGTGAGTGCTCGGGACAGTGTAGCTGGCTACCACCTGCGGTTTGAGCTTTACAGAAGATGGGGCCGGTTGTAAGACTGCAGCTCCGGACGGTGGTCTCGGCTCGACACCATGCTGGCGAGCCAAAAGTAATGCGGCGCCCACAGCTGCAACTATACCGATCAATATCAGGGAATGAGCAACGTGCCGGCGTGTAAGCGTTTTACGAAAATGTGGTTTTAGCATGCAGCAATTATACGTCAACAAGCGTATTCGTTATGAATACTACTTTGCTACGCCTACATTTAAAAATCTCTATTTGGGGACTTTTGTTGCTATAATTCACTTATGAAAAATTTTAAAGTTTCTTTGCCTGCGCCGGCTCTTAAAATTATTCCTGCTATCCTCATTCTGTGTATCGTTATCGTCATTGGACTTATTAAAATGACGCATGACAACTCAAATCATACCTTTGCCTTGCCAGATAAAACTGTTTCCAATGATAGCGTTCAATTTTGTTCACCATATGCCAATCTGTGTTTCACTCGGCCTGCCAACTGGACCAGGAGCAGCATTTTACACGTGGCAGGCCCAGCGAGTAGCACGGTAGAAATAAACCCACCGACCGGAACAATATTAGAGTTTGCTAAATCCAGTAATCACACAAACACGAGCTGCGACATGACGACGTACAGCGAATGTATCATCAAGGTAGCCAAAGTAATTTCGCTGAAGAATAATCTTAGCGTTGTAACGGGAATGCTCGTAGATTCTCCTGACGCAAATTGCTCAGATCAATGCGCCACCCCAAAATATACACCCTTTGTTACCTTGGTATCACAAAGTGATTTTAATAAGTACAAGCTGGGGCACGACACATCATCTTTTGAAGACTTTAATCCGACTGTGCGCGTTAAAAATGGACAGAGCGTCTACCTTCAGGTAACACCGGGCAAGGAGTTTAGCGTTGCCTCCGCAGATCTATGGCAGAACAGCTCCGAAGCAAAAGCTGCTCAGCAAATTCTTTCAAGTGTAACGTTATATAAATAACGAGGCACGTTAGCTATACGCAAAGTTGCTATAAGCGTCTAAGTACGCACCAAAAAGTCAGCGGTGATACTATCTTTTGTTGCTATTATTAAAGATATGGAACAAAAAACGTATGGTGGGATTGAGCTGGGCGGCACAAAGACTATATGTGCAGTAGCTGACGCCAATGGCGTAATATTGTCGCAAACTACCATCCCTACAACGAGCGTCGATGAAACATTTGGTGCGGTATTTGAATTTTTTGAACAGGGCTTACCTATCATTTCGTTGGGCGTCGGTTCATTTGGCCCAGTGCAACTCAATCCCGATTCGAGTGAATATGGTTACATTTATAATTCACCAAAACCCGGATGGTCAAAAGTTAACGTAAAAGGACTGCTCGAAGACAGACTAAAATTGAACGTCGCCATTGATACTGACGTAAACTGTGCCGCACTTGGCGAGCAATTCTACGGTGTTGCAAAAAATGCTAACAACTTTATCTACTTGACCCTCGGAACAGGAATTGGGGGAAGTTTAGTGAGCAACGCCAAACTCGTCCATGGAATTTTGAACTTAGAGATGGGACATATGCGCATTCCACATGAGCAGTTTATGACTACATTCGAAGGTGCCTGCATATTCCATAAAGATTGCCTGGAGGGTATTGCAAGCGGTTATGCTATGGCACAACGCTATGGTAAAAATGCCGAGGAAATTGTTGATGACGAAGCCTGGGATATCGAAGCAGGATACATCGCATCAGCGCTGAATAACCTTATGATGATCACTGGGCCAGAGCTAATCGTAGTTGGTGGTGGGCTTACAGACCATGCTGGCCTCATGGCTGCCATACGTACAAAGGTTCAACAAAATGTGAATAACTACATGAACTTCCCTGACTTAGAAAATTACATCGTACAGTCAAGCAGCAAGCTGAATGGAGTACTTGGAGCCATTAAGCTTACTTCTCTCACAAATTAAAGTTGCGGCAGTATCTACTGTGACTCAACGAGCATATGCGGGCTAAAAGACTTATCGCTTCGCGGGTGTGAGTCTTTTGTTTGACACAATCGTACATTTCCATTAAAGTTAACTCATTGGTTAACTTTATGAATATATCTTACGATACACCTCAGCTCGATATGGTACTCGACGCCTTAGCAAATCAAAAAAGGCGCGGCATTATTCATGACCTCTCTTTGCAGCCTGCTACCGTCGGACAACTTGCTCGAAATCATGACCTTACTTTGCCCGCGATCCATAAACACATCCGGACTCTAGAAAACGCAAAACTCATCATACGGAAAAAGGCAGGCCGCACAAATTTCGTTGTGTTAGACGGTGGCACCTTGGGCCTAGCACAAAACTGGATCACACAATATCACGTAACTTGGGGCAACCCTCAGGCCACACTCGATAATTACATTTCCAGGATGCAAGCATGAGTCTGGATGAATTGGTTTTTAAACATAATTAAGGAGAACAATAAAATGGGGAAATACGTATACATCTACTACGCTGGAGCTGAGTCAGATGGCGGCAGTGCCGAAGAGTGGGGCAAATGGTTTGGTGAACTAGGCGACAAGCTAGTCGACGGTGGCAATCCTTTTGCGCCCAACGGCCAAGCCGTGCACCAAGGCGGCAAAATGACCGTACAAGACAAGCCTGTTACCGGTTACTCAATCATTAACGCCGACAGCATGGGTGAGGCAACAAAACTGGCTGAAGGTTGTCCTTTGGTGTCTGCAGCAGAGGGTGCGGTGTGCGTGTACGAAGCGTTACCTATGTAATTACTTTCCGTACAACTTAAACGACCTTCGGGTCGTTTTTGCTATAACGACAGTCTCGATATGGGTATAATTAGTCCTCGCTTAGAGCGGCAAAGTCCTTTTTGACCTGCGAGTACCAGCCCCAGCCCTTGACGGGGTTTTTCCATCGCCCTTTCATGGCTTTTAGGGCGCTTTCGTGCGATGCGTCGCCGGCTGCAACGGCTTCTCGTAAATGTTTATCCTCGGCCTTTATAACCTCGTCTGCTGTGTTTCCGTGAAATGCAGTGTCGCAGGGTCCACCCATCTGTTGGCAGGTCATTGTTTTCACGATGTATCTCCTTATTTATGTATGAAATCAGTATAGCAAAGTTAATAAGTATCAAACTTTGGGGATAGCCCGCTGCGACGGTAACCGGAAGCCACTCACAAACAGGCCGAGAACGGCTGCCACCAGAGCTGCCAGGCCGCCAACTAACAATCCGATGCGGGGATTGCTGTGATCGATTATAGCGCCGATAATTGGGCCGCCGATGGGCGTTGTGCCAAGAAAAGCAATCGACCATAAGGACATAACACGGCCGCGCATTTGCGGAGTACTGGTTAACTGCAGCGTGGTGTTACCAATGGATATAAACAGTACCGACAGTGCGCCCACTACAATTAGTACCAATAGTGCCGTAATGATGTTCGGCACCGCAGCTACCAGGCACAGGCTTATCCCAAACATGCCAGCGACGATGATGAGCTCTCGTATGGTGGCAGCAGCCCGGCCAGCCGAATAGAGGCCGCCAATAACGGCACCGAGGCCCATTGCCGAGGTCATGAGCGAGTAGGTAGTCGCATTGCCGTGCAGCGTACCGGTTGCAAAAACTGGCAGAACAACCGGAAATTCGTAGGCAAAGGTACCGATGATTACCATCATAAGGAGCGTAATGCGGAGTGCCGGCGTTGACCACGCATAGCGCAGGCCGGCGCGCAGTTGTCCGGGCGCACGCGGTGAAGGTTCAACCGGATGCAGCTCGCTTCGCTTCATTAGAAATAACACAATCAGCACCGCTAGAAACGTAGCGGCATCAACCAGAAAACAAGCACCAATGCCTACAGTAGCAATGAGGACGGCAGCAATTGACGGACCGACAATACGAGCCGTATTCATGACAGTAGAATTGAGAGTGACTGCATTGCGCAACTTATCTTCACCGACCATCTGTACTACAAATGTTTGGCGCGCCGGATTATCAATTATAGAAATAAAGCCGGAAATAATGGCTATTACGTACACCATCCATAGCTCAATCATATGACTAATAACCAGCAATCCTAGAACAAGCGATACAATACCAAATACAATTTGTGTAATTACCAGCAACCGCTTATTGTCCTTACGGTCAACAATAACACCGCCGAAGATGCCGAGGCAGAGTATGGGCAGTGTCTGGGCAGCAGTTATTAAACCGAGCTGCGTACCGGAATGGGTTAGCGTTAGCACCAGCCACGACAGTGCCACCATACGCATCCAGGTGCCACACAGTGAAATGCCCTGGCCGATAAAATAGAGCCGAAAGTTAGGCACCGCTAAAGATGCGAACGTCCGCCGAAGTGCGGTCTGCATAGAGCTCCTCCATTATAAAATTCTTTATTATAATTATACACTCGTCGTTTTGAGTAGCAGCTGAAAGCACTGCCTATACCAAACTTGTGTGACAAAGTTGCATTGACTTTATATAATGTTTATGTTAATATACTAGAATGTCTACCCCTGACAATGCTCTGCCTTTTCTACCTGAAATTGCCACTTCAGCTGGCGAACACGACATTTCCTTTCAGGCAGCTTCGATGATCGATACGCTTCTATTAATTAGAAGGCATTTCGTTGCCGTGGCGCATCATATTCCTTCTTCGTTTGCATTTGGAGTTGTGTATAGCGACATAGAGGCGGCACTAGCTAATGCAGAGGTCGACGCAGCTTACGAAAAATATTTTGCTAATCCTGAATATCCTGTATTCTCGAACGTCATCGATGGCCCAGCTACATCAATTAAATGCGATCAGATGATAGACGGTGTAAGAGCAGTTTGGTTAGAGAAATATTATAAAACCCGTACTCGAGAAGCAACGACGGATGACTTTCAGCGTTGGTTTGACGGCTACGTGGGTACCCTCGGTGATCATGCCCTATCTCAGGTAGTACAAGTCGGTCATACGTTTGGAGATATCTACCACCCGCTACCTAACGGCTCTCTCGACTCAGAAGACCGTGGAGCATCACCCCTGCCTAGAACAAATCTCAGGATCGCTACAGATGATATACAACTCATACAAGGCTATAGAAATGGCAAGCTGGCGCTGATCGCACCTCCTAACCTATCCGTTCTGCATGTGATGCCTAACTCGTTGCAACATGCTATTTTTAGTCAAACAGGTCTTAGTGATCGCCCAGGACACACAGAGAGAATAATACTCCCCTCTGACATTAGCCTCTAAATTGCAGCCTGCGGCCGAAGAAGTCAGTAAACTACAATGGTTTACTCTACGATCTTCGCAGGTATTACCCGGAGATACTTGGCGCAGCTAGGCCATCGTCGCAATATCAATTACAAACCGGTAACGAACGGCGGTTTCCTAGCAGGTTAAAGACGTTCAGTGATAGTGGTTCGGCCGGTGCGCCAACATTAACTAGGGCTCCATTTAGCTTTAAAAGTGACAAAAAGCTATCCACATCTACTTTGGCACTTACCGTGTTGATTATGAGGTCAAAATTCTTGGCGAGCGTTTTAGCAGCCTACGCCCACGCGGTCACCAACTGTCTGTCTGAGAATCCTACTATCTAGTCTAGGAACTTACCGTCCTGGGCGTCAATAAGTTATCTTACAGACAGCCACTACCAATCGATTTATTCATGAAGCTTGGCAAGGCAGTCCCGCACTCGCACCCAAGCTTTTTCGGCTGCCTCCGGATTATAGGTTGGCGGCCGCTCGTCGCACATAAAGCCATGGGCAGTGTCGGGAAAAACAATAAATTGGTGGTCAACGCCGGCAGTTGTTAGCCTGCTATTTATCTCATCCCGTACGGGTGCCGGCAACAAGTTATCGTTTTCACCCGCAAACAATACTACCTCGCAACCATCTGCTATTTTATTGCTCAGACGCAGCGTTGGCTCTGGTTGGCTCAAGGTAATATCGGTATTCGTAAGCCAGCCAGGATAAAATGCAACACAGGCTTGTAGAGGATAATGAGCCGCCGCCAGCAAGGCAATATGACCGCCCACACTAAAGCCTACAAATCCCTGCTTATCAGTAGTCTGCCCTTCCTCGTGCAAAAATTGTACAGCTGTGCCAACATCTTCTAGCGCTTGATCTCGACTCAGGTTACCGAGTAGCTCAAAACCCCGTTTGCGGCCAGCGTCGTCTGCATTTAAGCGTATCTGCTGGCCGGAACGGTGGTAAAAGTCCGGTGCTACCGCTACGTATCCAAGCTGCGCAATCCTATTGGTCATCCGCTGTATATAGGGGGTAAGTCCAAACAGCTCAAAGCCAACAATGACTCCAGGATGCGGTTGGCCATCACTTGGCCTGGCAACATACATATCCATTGGTGCACTATTTGTTTCTAATGTTATGGTCTGTGATTCTACATTCATAGATTCTCCCTCCATTTAATTAGGCGTTCAAAGTCGAGCGAGTCGGCTTCTTGATCGTTGGTATCGATTTTACTATCCAACACTGATAGTTTCAGATTGACCAGCTTAATAATCTTTTGGCGCTCCTGGATCTGCAGTTGCAGATCCTTTTTATACTGCTCCAAAAAAGCCTTTCGATCCGGTGCCCGATTAATACCGCCGCGCTTCATATCGGCAAAGCGGAGCATTTCCTGGATAGACATACCCATACCCCGAAAAAGGCTCAAAAATATAATCCACTCAATATCCTTCTGGGAATAACTGCGGTGGCCCGAGCCAGTCTTTTTAACGCCGTCAATGAGACCTATCCGTTCGTAGTAACGGAGGGTGTACGGCGACACTAAGGTTAAGGCGCTCGCCTGCTTAATGGTAAATTGCTGAGTCATACCTACATGATAAGACTTAGAGTGCACTCTAAGTCAAGCATTACCTTAAAAACAAAATCGATGGCGCTTAGATTGAAGGCGTAAGCGCCTTGATCAAGGTTTCGCCGTAGACTCCAGGGTGGAGTTCCCATGCTTCAAGTTCTGGTGGGTCAAGAGCGACGTACCCACGCCGCGCATAAAACCCTCTGGCAACATGATTTGTGCTGCCTACAACAAGTGACGTATGCGCGTACCCGTCTAGCACTGCACGCTGTTCGCAGGCATTGAGCAACATTGTACCAGCGCCAAGTACCCGCGCGGCCAGCCTTACATACATATTCCCAATTCTTGAGCTCTCCTGTTTTTGCGATGTCGTGACCGCACCCACGCATTCACCTGCCCCATCGATTGCCACAAAGCGGCCAACGCTATTCTCTTGCACAACTTTTTTCATGCCCGTAATAAACTTTTGGCCCGAACCGTATTCAGCTGCATATGCCGGGGTAATACTGTAATTACATGGTGCTTCTGCTACCATCTCCGCCAGCATTCTCCCAAATATCTCAATATGTTCCACACCCATGTCCACAACTGTTAGCGCCTCTACCATAATGGATAGTATAGCAAGCTATAGTGATCAGTAGCTTAGGATGACAATATTTGGACATAACGGAGTAAACTGTAGAGACATGGCTGACAATAATTCTTCTGTACCGACACATTTGGGCTTGATACTTGATGGCAATCGGCGCTGGGCGCGGGCAAATGGCCTAACGGTTGCTCAAGGCCACCGCCAGGGCTATAAAAACCTTAAAACAGTGGCCCGGGCAGCTATCAAGCACGGGGTACGCTACGTTTCCGCCTACGTCTTTTCCTCAGAAAACTGGCAACGCGACCGCCAAGAAGTCCGTGACATTATGAATATCCTTCGTTGGGTACTCAAACATGAGGTAAAGGAATTCCACAAAGAAAATATCCGCTTGCGAGTGATTGGTTCTAAGGCGAAGTTAGGCTCAGCGCTGATAACAGCAATTCACGACGCCGAAAAAATGACCGAGAACAATAGCCGTGGCACCATCTTGCTCTGCCTTGATTACAGCGGCCAGCAAGAAATCGTGGACTCCATTAAAAAAATAGCCGCCAGCGGTGTTGCCCCAGAGGATATTAGCGCCGACATGATCGCCCAGCACTTGTACGCGCCGGATGTGCCCTCCCCCGATCTTATTATTCGTACTTCGGGAGAGCACCGTTTAAGCAACTTTATGCTTTGGGAATCCAGCTACAGCGAGCTCATGTTTGAAAACAAGTGCTGGCCTGACTTCAACGAAGTTGATCTGGCGAATGCGCTCAGCAAATACGCCCTGCTTGAGCGTCGCTTCGGCAAATAAACACATGGAGCTCGCGGCCAAATAGGCTACACTGAATACATGCCAATTTTTATTATTGCCGTTATACTTGGCCTCCTCGAGGGGATCACCGAGTTCCTGCCTATTAGCAGTACCGGGCACTTGATTGTTGCCGAAAGAATCCTTGATTTTAAAGATATTAAAGACATTTTTACGGTGGTTATTCAGCTGGGGGCCATCGCGGCCGTGCTCTGGTTTTACCGGGTTGACCTACTCGATAAAATTCGTGGACTGTTTGCTAAAGAGGCTGCAGCACTGCGTTTCTGGAAAATTCTTATTATTGGTACCATCCCCGCCGGCGTGGTTGGGCTGCTGTTAAACGACAGCCTTGATAAACTTACTAAGCCGCATGTCATAGCGTGGGCGTTGATTATTGGTGGTATCATCCTTTGGTTAGTAGACCGCCAGCCCGTCACCCGAGCTGCCAAACCGCGCGTAGAGACGGTTACGGCCCGTCAGGCCCTCTTAGTGGGTGCCGGGCAGTGTCTAGCCATCATTCCTGGCGTATCGCGCTCTGGGGCGACCATAGTCAGTGGCATTGGTGCCGGCATGGACCGTCCGACTGCCACGGCACTGTCGTTTTACTTAAGTATTCCCGTCCTTGTGCTCGCGAGCGGGCTTAAATTAGTAAAAAACCCTCAAGCCATCGGTCAGCTGGACGGCGGCGTTACCGCCCTAATTATCGGCATGATCTGCGCCTTTATTACCGCCCTGCTTAGCATTTCACTGCTGCTGCACTATGTATCCAGGCACAACTTTCGACCCTTTGCCTACTATCGGGTAGCCCTCGGTATTCTGATACTTATTTTTATGTAGTGTAGTTAAGCGCTCAGCGCTTGAAGTTCGTCGGACGACAGCGGGCTAATGCGTAGCTTGTGTATTTTGGTGCTTAGAAAGGACTGGAGAATTTTATAGGTATCAAGATCAAAGTGCTTGGGCCGTGATTCCAGCACCGGTTCACAGTATTCCTGTTGAACAAGTTCTCCAAGTACACACCATTGGTCAACTACAATTGCTCGCGCCGTGGTAGCCGTAGATTTTTCTTGCAGTAAGATGGGGCCCTTATACGGCCAAGATTGGATGCGCTGACGGTCAAAGGCCCGGAGCAGACGTTGATTGTAATTGTCAGCCAGCTCTTCGTTATTACAGGCACCCTTGCACTTGTGTAACTGCCGCCAAAAGCAGGCGCCGCTGGACTTTTCCATACCCATAAGCTTTGGGCACAGCTCATAATCACGAGCCAGTGTCATGAGCGCTTCCTTGGCTCGGGATCGGCGCGGGTACACGGCTAAAATTTGCTGAGCATCGGCCGGATCGATTGTACTGGCTTCTTCCACGGCTACAGTGATATAGCCGCCTTCACTCAGGGACTGCTTGACCAGGCTAAGCTTGGCAGTACGGCGGAGTTGCCGGTTATACAGTGGCTGAAGGTCCTTAACGAGTTGCGACTCCAGTAGCAAGGCAGCGAGTTCACCGTCAGTCTCTATGGCGCGAATATTCTCAATAGTTTGCGATATTTTAAACTCCTTAGTCTCGGCGTGATCGCGGCTAAAGTGGCTGAGGACACGTTTTTTAATAGTTACGCTTTTACCAACGTAGAGCGGACGACCAACGGCGTCTTCGAAGATATACACGCCAGGGCCCTCGGGTAGGTTACGCACCAATTCCGGCTGCAAACTTTTGGGCAAAGCCGGTTGCTTAATTTGCTTACTAACCGCCGCTTCAACTTGCTCCGGTGGGTAGTGTTTACGGACGTACTGAATAAATTGCCAAAGTACGGCTGCGTCGTCGTAGGCGCGGTGGCGATTGGAAAAGGTAAAACCGTGACGGCGTATAACATCTTCTAGCTTGTGGCTGCGCTCGTGTGGATACAGGGCACGTGATAGCTTTACCGTGCATAATTGTTTGGGCAGGAATTGCATGCCAAGCCGTCCAAACTCCTGCTTAAGGAACGAGTAGTCAAAACGGACATTATGGGCCACAAACACAGCGTCTTTAAGTACGGCCTGTAGCTCGTCGGCTATTTGATCAAATGTGGGGGCGCCCCGTAAATCTCCTTCGGTAATTCCGGTGAGGTTAGTGATGTAATAGGGCAGCGGCGCTTCCGGATCGACCAGGGAGCGAAACGACTGCACCACAATTCCCTGCTCTACGCGTATAGCCGCTACCTCCACAATGCGGCCACGCACATGGTCGAGCCCATTAGTTTCGATATCTACAAAAACTAATGGTGCGTCAAGAATTGATTCCCCAAAAGACATTACTCCTATTATAGCGCTTATGCGCAAGCGCAGATACCAATATAAAACCTCCCCAGGGGGAGGTTTTATGTGCTAAAGTCGCTAAAATTAAACAGTGTGGTGGCGATTTGAGGTAGTAGCGTTGAGAATTGCTACTAATATAATCGATCCGACTAATGACCAGAACAAACCCGTCCAGTCAAATGCTAAGTACGATTTATCGGCGCCGGTAATGAGACGAGCGATAAAGCTCCCAATAAATGACCCTACAATGCCAATGATAATACTGCCGAGCACACCGCTGTCACGAGACATGAGCCGACTTGCTATTAGACCTACCAAACCACCTAAGATAATCATTACAATAATACTCATTGCAAACTCCTTTGTTAATTATTCTAATAATAGGCGCTGCCTCAAAGGGCTACTATGAGTTTTTTTACACCTTAGCTAAGCATAAAAGGTGTAAATAATCTCACTGCGTAATTTGGCTCACACTCGTACACTTTTAAGTAAGGCAACGTAAGTACAAGGAGACATGCATGGAATTACCCGAAAATACAGTGCGCAAACAGGCAATTACTGGTGAAGGTGTGCCATCTACCGTTAAAGATCGTCGTTCAGTGCTTAATAATCGGCGGCTTTTAAACTTACGCAAACCACCCGTTGAACGAGAAGAGACAGATTTAACCTAGCTGCGAGTGTATACGGCTTGCGTAAACTGTACGCTGTTTTCGATAAGAGGTTGCGTCTCCGAAGTCTTTATAAATTTTGACATGTCTAACGCTGGGAAAAATACATCACAGGCAAAGTCAGCTGCAATGTGAGTAATATAGATTTCTTGAGCGTATTGCAGGGCTTGTTCGTACACCTCACCGCCACCGGCTATCCAGACATCTGACTGGAGGTTCTTAAGATAGGCGTCTAAATCGTTTACTACGGTGGCACCCGGAATTTTAGCGGCTGAACGAGTAACGATAATTGTATGGCGATTTACAAACAAATGGCCAATCGCATCATAGGTTTTACGGCCCATTACTACCTGCCCGCCGTAGCGTAGGGTTTGAGTCCGAAAGTAGGCTAAGTCGCTTGGTAAATCCCAGGGTTGCTGCCCATTTTTAGCTATGCCCCACTTACTGTCGACCGCTACGATTATTCGTATCATTATTGCTTGCCGGTTAGGGTGCGGATAGAGGGGCGCACTTGATGTAAAAGGAAGAATGACCCGCAGATAACAACAGTATTATTAGGAGCTTCCAAGGCTTTGTTAAGAGCACCAAGTGGCGTGGTTTGGTACAGGACTGTTGGGGCAAGGCCATTACACAGTTCCGCTAGTTCAGCGGCCGGCATCGATCGCTGTTCCATGTCTTGTTGCACAATAAACTCGGTAGCAATAATTGTTTCACAGATTCCATCGAGACACTTAAGAGTTTCCGGAATATCCTTGTCTTCTTTAAAGCTAATGACGGCTGTTACTTTTTGTTGGCCCAGTATTTCACGGAGGCTGGAAATTAAGGCGGCCATTTTTTGCGGATTGTGGGCACCGTCCATAATGATGGTTTTATCCTGCACCTGCACTATATCCATACGGCCGGGAATATAAGTTTTTTGTGTGACCAGCCAGTCATCAGCACTCATAGGGCGCAAGTTGTCACGGTGCGCAAGGTAACTGTAGGCTCGCGCGGCCAGCTGCCAGTTTCTACGCTGGAAGGCCGGCAGGTGCACGCTCTCGCCCTGGACCGCATTGTAGGCAGAGGCGTACAAAGTAGCCGACTGCTCGGCAGCACGACTAGCTATTTCAACGTCAACTTCTGGGCCCTGCGTATAACAAAAAACATGGTTCCCGGGCATAATAATACCCGCTTTTTGGGACGCAATTTCGCTCAGGCTGTGCCCGAGAATTGCGGCGTGATCAATGCCGATGTCCGTAATAACGCACACCTTGTCTTCCCGGTTTATAACGTTAGTGCCGTCAAGCAGGCCGCCGAGCCCCACTTCTATTACCGCATAATCAACCGCCTGGCGCTCAAAGTACCAAAAGGCGAAGGCAACGAGTAGCTCAAAATAACTAGGCTGGATATCCAGCTCAATTAGCAGTGTGTGGAATTCGCTAAAGGCTTGGCAATATTCCTGCTCCGGGACGGGTTCAAGATTAATTTGCAGGCGCTCATTAACTTCGTCTAAATGCGGTGAAACCGTCAGTCCTACCTTGTAGCCCATCTGCCCGAGCATGGCCGCCGTGTAGTAGCTTGTAGAGGTTTTGCCAGAGGTACCGGCCACGTGGACTATCTTTAGGGCGTTTTGCGGATTGCCAAGCGCCGCCATGAGGTTTGTCATGCGCTCAAGTTTATACGGGGTCCTACTCGGGGGCGAAGCTTGCACATATCTTGCCAGTGCGGCACGGACTTCTTCAAAGCTATTATAGGTCTTCACTATCGTTCCTTTTCTTTCTCTGTTAAGATAGTATACGTTATCACGCACCCGTAGCTCAGCTGGATAGAGTACTTGGCTTCGAACCAAGGGGTCGTAGGTTCGAATCCTGCCGGGTGCACCACGATTTACAAATATCAGTCAATATGATATGGTATATTTATGTCAAATCCAGAACAAGAACGAATCAGAAATCTTCGCATTACATCAGTATTTCATCTAGGTTCTTCGGCACTAATAGGGGCAGCTTCCTACCTTAAATTGGAGCATGCATCGACTGTGCAAGACAGGATAATTGGAACAGGCTTTGGGACAGCGGCTGCCTGTTTTCTCGGGGCATCAGGCTTAGCTATCTATAATTCACTGCATCACTCTCAAGAAGACCAAAATGCCAGGCTTCAACATACTAATGAAGAACTAGGAAACTAGTTCTTTTTATTTTGTAGCACAAAGAGAGACCGGCGGCCCCGTTTCGTCTGCCTACGGTCATTTACAAGTATTTGTGCCAGCAGAAGAATATACGCTTCTTGCAAATCGTGATTAAGGGTAGATAATAAAACAAACACCTAATGCAATGGAGTTACTATGTCTATCCAAACAACTGAAGCAGCACTAACATGGGAACAGCTAACACCGGATTACATGGAAGCGAGCGGATTACACCATGTAGTTGTAGAGGGGATGAAACAGCTGTTTGATTCCAGGCAGGAGCTCGACGCTACACAGCGCGCTGCTGAGGCCGCTTTCGATGCCGCTGGACTGCCAGCACTCCATAACTTAGGCATAATGGAGAGCATGGATAGTCCTCGAACTCGTGTCAGGGATGCGCTAACACGAGATTACGAAACATCGAGGTATCCGTATGATCTAGGTAAAGACGTGCATACAAGGCAACCAAGCCTACTTCAGGCTCTGGTTAATCCGCGCTTTATCAGGGGAGCGAGTGCGACCAAAATGATGGAGCGGCTCACTGCTGCCAGTCAATTGCTTGAATTCAGCGATAGCTTGCAGCCCTCAACACCTGTTCTTACGGCTGAACCCGGCGGCTTTACCACCTACATGTTCATGCAAGCAGGTCGTTCCGATGGAACTCCAGTGAGCGTCACAAGTGGCCTGGAGTCTGAGGATATCCGACATGGATACCAAATTAAACTTGAAAGCGAGGCAGTAACTGCAACTGTACCAAGCTTTGCTACTAGCCTTCCAAAACAATCAACTTCACCAGAAAATACTATTGCACGAGAACATTTTCCTGTGTTAGGTTCAATGGCGATCGTCCATACGCCAGATCAAATTCACAGCCGGCTGGATCTAACTAATCCGCGTAGTGCTCTACTCTCCAAACACTTGTTTGTAAGCGGGGAAGAATCAATTGTTGCTTTGGCAAGCGCGCTTGCAGCAATGCCAGAGTCTTCGAGGGATCATGGATGGGCGGGTTATGGAGTTGACCACACGCGGCTCGAAACTGCTGTACGCAGCGGCTTACTGCTTCTAAAAGTAGCGGCGACAGCAATAGGCATTGATGTGGAATCAGATATGGCCGTCAGAACTAGAATGGATGATTGGCGAGTTATGCAGGCCAAATTAAGCGTTGAGGACACTTCAGCAGAGTTCCCCGAACAACTCAAGCCAAGTTTTGTGCCATGGCGTCGTTATAGTGACCCGTCCTCAGCAGATGCAAAAAAGTTTATAGCATACCTAGGCCAAGCACTAGAAGTGTAGTGATTAAACTATGAAGGAGGCTTTGAGTTTTGAGCAAAAAGTCCAAGGTCTAGTTGCGTATCACAAGGTATTACTCGATATCGATCCGCATCACAAAGGCCATATCGAAGTAGCAAATCCGGAATTCTTTAGCAAGCTCGGAGCTCCTTCTGTCAGTAGTTCGTTGGCCAAAGCGCGGCATAGTGTGTTGTCCTATCTGGAAAATCACGGACGCCAAGAATATGATGTGCGGGGATTTGCGGCAATGGATCTTCGTGAGGACACCGAGGAGATAAGGAAGCAAAGGGCTGATGTCCTCTCGGTAATGACGGCTCCGCTCGATCAGTTAACTCGTGAAGAGCGTGGTAAACGAATTTCTGGGGTGCTCGCCGGAATTGTAGAAGGCCAGACTCTACATGTATCGGAGTACGATTCCCACCAAGGCTGCTATCAATCCGCCCAGGAAATAGCCGCCGATACGAGCCGTCCACTCTTTGGTTTGTTCGTAAGTGGCCTCATTACGGAGCGTGTACTAACGATACAATATGATAATCCCGTTACGCTCGCACCAGGAAATAATGTCATAGTAGGCAACCAGCTTGTCGGCATCGACATACACGCATTATTCTGGGCAAGACAACAAAAGCTAGTTATGAATACGGCCACATAGCACTTTTGGAAAGTACTATTAATTTCATATTGCGGATGTAGTGAGATGGTATATGCTCACGCCTTATGCGTGCCGCAAGGCATAAAGACTCAAGTCCTCTCATCAGTCGCTTGATATGGAGCGACGGGCGCAAAACGGACATAGGGCACAAAATCACGATTGCCCGCGTGAGCGATTAATACAAAGTTTTGCGGTAGCCAGAGCGATTGGCCGTAGCTGGCCGGGAAAATATCAACCGTTTTGAACTGTGTTTGCAAATTGGCTACGTGGCGCCTGAGCGCGGCGGAGCGCAGGCCGTAATACGATGCAATAGCGTTGACGGCTACTATTCCGCCGGGCTTTAGACGGTGAGCAAAACCTTTCACGGCGTCCGCAGTTTGCAAGGAGCGTGGCGTCATGGAATTATGAAAGGCGTCTACAATTATTAGATCGTACGTTTGTGTAGTGGTGTCAATATATTTTCTGCCGTCTCCCGTGTGGACGCGCACTTGTTTGCTCGGCACAAAATCAAAGTAGTTTTTAGCAATCGGGAGCAGGCCCGCATCTAATTCAATAACGTCGATCTGCATATCCGGGTAATCTTCCGCCAGCGCTTTGGGGAGCGTAAATGCTCCGCCGCCGATCAGCAGTACGTGCGCCGGCTCAACTGCAGAAATGATTTCTATCAGGCGCTGGTTATAGTCGAATAGCAGATCGCTCTGGCTGTCCTGCGCCACCCCGGACTGGGCAGCCTGGTAGTCGCCGCTATACAGCACTCGCGCCTTTCTGCCGTCATAAATAGTATCAACAACTTTATAATGCCCAAACTGGGTGTCACCTTCAAATAGGACGTTGTCGCTAGCCATACATATAGCCTACTGGGAATCGCCTAATATACCAATGCCAGTAATCACCGGCCGTGCGTGGTAAACTAAACTGTACCGAGAGATATGCACCCGTAGCTCAGCTGGATAGAGCGTTGGTTTCCGGTACCAAAGGTCGTAGGTTCAAATCCTATCGGGTGTACCAATTCTATGTAACATAGAAATTACTTATTACTAATAAACGCGGCTCTGTAAACCATCCATGTAGAGTGTTATCTTACCAAGTGATAGCAGTTTCCTAAATGCTGTTTCAGTGTACTCATGCTCGCCTTCAGGATCAGTATAAGTAGCAAAGCTACAAGGTATACCCATCTCTGCGCAAAGTGTTTCCATGTGAGCACCTTGCCCACCACTTACCGTATATATTTGGTCATCGACAACTACTACAGCTTTAGCACCTTTAAGCATCCAAGCTTTAATGGCTGACAATCCAAAGTTCGATTCAGCTACAACTATGTATGGCTTACCGTCGTTGGGTATGCCAGCCCCAATTCTGTTGTCTTCGATTGGTTCGCCCTCGATGCCATTCGCTATACCTAAAGCTCGGCCACTGTAATGATAAGGTGCATCTGGGAAGCCGTTGAATGTTTCTGGCACTTCTATAAGTGAAGCCGGTAAAGGCCTGCTTTGCAGAGCATAAAAATAATCACCATCTATAAATTCTTGCTGAACTGGGCGACCATACACTAGCTCGCTGAATCTCGACATGTAGCTAGCTTTCATAAATGTCGATGGATCCGCACGACGGCTATCGAACGCAAAATAAGGGGCTGTGGAGTAACTACCTTGGCTATCCCACCAAACTTGGCCGGCATATGTATGTGGCTGATGTGCGAGGTCAAGTAGTGTTTTATCACGCCAAAACGGCATGCGCAGCATAGTAGCAGGCTCATCATCTCTAGACCTGCCAATAACATAAATTTCATGTAATGCAGCAACACCTGGAACAGCTCCATTTGAGTAGCCCCACCCTCTACCAGATTTATCGGCAACATTTGCCTGAATAACCAACCCCATAACTTCACTGCTTACACTATGTTCGTTCCGATATCTAACTGCTTCATCGCTATCAACTGATGCGTATACAGCTTTCATAGCAACTATAAGCTCCGATGTCCGTTGCCCTGATGGAACAAAAACAGATTCATAAATTCCTGCTGCTGTTGAACCTTCAAGATCTTCGGAATGTACTGCACTACTTCGAACCCAATAACCATTTTCAGCATTCTGCTCTGTCCATTCTAGATAACTTTTTATATCGGCAGGGTCGATATCCTTTTGCTTAGCATTGGCATAAAAAGTGGCTGGTACACCTACAAAAGGAGGCACCTGGTAAATATCTTGCCCAAGCATAGCATTCAGCCGATGAGCAATAGCAGTGGTCGCCCGAAGGTTCGCGTACTTATTACCATATGCAGCTTTATCGGTTTCAAAATTAACAGCTATCTCATTATGGGCAGCCTCAGCGGCAGCGCGTACTTCAGGAAGTCGTTCTAGACTAGCAGCCATAGAAATACTATCATACACATATTTTTGAGGGCTATTGCCTCCAGCTTGGGTATCTACTTGTAAGTTGCTGTTAAAAAACTTGTCTTTAAGGGTTTGCCAATCCTTAGCATCGCGATCTGGATCTGACTCATCATATTCTGGAGAAATAGTCGTTGTACCATGAATGTAAAATCTGCTTCCATCATCCCTAAATAAATCAAGCGTATGTGACCGCAGGTGTCCAGCAAGCTCAAGCTGACCAGCTTCATCAAGTGACTCAAGTGGCGTTCCTAATAATGCTTCACTTTTTCCTTGCCAATCGATTACTTGATCTAGATTAAATCCGTCTCGTGGATAGTCACTGTAGCCGTAACGCATAATAGATAATTTATATCATTTTTATACATAAAATACAATGATTGCCAAGTTTTAAGCTGGCGATACAGATAGCAGTTGCGTTCTAACTTTTAACATTATGCTGTACCAAGCATAAGCAGATTAAAAGACTTCTTTAGGAAGTTTTTTTATTGTCGCTAACCTAAATTCGCTATATATTCTTCAGTCGTCGGAACACGCATTACAAGTTGTTCAATAGGTTTCGAGAGCCAGGGCTGTTCGCTTTCGGGAATCGCCAGTGACTTTGGCCAGCGCAATGGTTCTATACCATACTTTCGTCTACGTTCGTTGACATCCTCAAAGTCTTCTACGATTGGTAAGAATGGGTACTTATCGTCATCGAAGAACCACTGAGTGCCAAAATACTGCGGCTGACGTTTTGCCAGTCTTGAAGCATCGACCATTGCAGGTATGGATTGATATCTACAATCCTCCTTGTCATGCCCATATAATCCCTGGAATGCTATCAGTATCTTGTCTAGTACTGCTGGCTCGTCGTGTGATGCCAATACTGACATTGCTAATGCACCTTCATCACCGATATTAGACAGTGAAGGCTCTTTTATATCGTCAAGAATTTGCAACATTCTGGCAGTGCGTTTTCTAGTGTTAGCTATCAGGCCCTTCCTCTCTGTCTCGAACTGGGCACTATCCTTAGTCACAAAAAACCATTTGGCAAAATCTTTCTTTTCTTTTTGATCTGCGTCTAAGAGCTGAGATAGCTCATGGGCATACTGTGGATATTTCATAACTCCTACTATACTAGTTATTATTGGTTCTAATACTATTCGTCACTATGCTGTTGGCTTCATCAGTAGTGACTGATTTGCCAGCTCGTCACATCGCAACAGTTTGGACTTGAGTTAGTTCCAATTAGAAACCCTAAACGTGTACCACATAATGTATAGTAGAGTCATGAAAATCAAAGTCATAAGCCTGAACATGTATGAAGGAATCCTGCTAGATAAGGCAGTCGACTTTTTAAAGCTAGAAAATCCCGATATCCTATTTCTGCAAGAAGTCTATGGCCAAAATGCGCCAGAAAGTGACAATCAGTTTCGCACGCTCGAAATTCTGCAAAATACTCTTCAGCTTTCCCATTCTTACTTTATCCCTGGTTTACGGCATCGTCGAGAAGAAGGTAAATTTTTAATTGGCAATGCGATATTCTCTAGATATCCAATTATACGTAGCACTGCCGTCTTTTTTAATGCTCCGTACAATGATGATTTTGTTGTTGACCCTAAATATAATCATATGTATCCACACACACTGCAGCATGTAGTGATCGATACTCCTGACGGTGAAGTAAATGCATTTAATATTCACGGAACCTGGGATTTGGACGGAGATAATTACAGCGAGCAAAGAAAACAGATGAGCCAAGCAATTATCCGGGCTGTCGAAAGCAAGCCGCACGTAATTTTGGCGGGTGACACCAATGCCAAGCCAACAAATCAAGCTATGCGCCGAGTTGAGCAGCACCTAACTAGTGTATTTGGAGACAGTCTAAAGACGACGTTTAACATGTCGCGGAAGAACAATCCCGGCTACGCATCTGCAGCCGTAGACATGATGTTTGTTGGCCACGATATTACGATAGTGGAACGCAAATGCCCAAACGTTGATGTTTCTGACCATCTGCCATTGGTTGTTACTTTAGACGTATAGATTTTGGAAACAGTATTGTTAAACGACTAATTACGGCTTAAAAAATAGTTATAACTTGCATATTGACCGTACCAAGCCTGAGCATATCAGTCCTCTCGCCAGTCCGGTCGTTCACTACCATCAAGCGGGATATGGAAACGACGAGCCAGTGGACTGTTAAATGGATAATCGCCCGTAATATCGGTGCCAGCAATAGCTCCTTCAGGAATTTCAGCTTCCAAAGTGTCCCAAGAGGCTCCAAAATCCACTGATGCCCTAACAGCCGCCTCAAAAGTACTAGCGGGTACTTCTGCTGACATATTTTTATCAATATCCGATAAGCCTAGACTTTCTAATAAAATGGCTAGGCCTCCAGACTCTAGGGTAATCGCAGCATCAAAATCACCGTCGTACCCGCCCGCTCCCAGGATAAAAGCTTCAGTTACCGCCGCCAGTAAACCGGCTGCGGTTTTTTGCTGGCTAGAAAAGCGTTCAATTACATCCATAGCGTAGATATCGTTCTGCCGCGTAATTAGTTCGTCGTATGTGGGTCTTTCCATGGCCTTAGCATACAGCAATTTGGGCGAACTGGTGTTGAGATGCTGTACTAAGTTGGATAATGGATAGCTAGAGTTTGCAACAACTTACTTTGTGTTTTATTATATGTAAATAATGGCAGAGATACCCACGTACACCCTTGAGCAACTAGCAGGGCTTAATCTGCCCGGCTACTGCAGACCTGCTATGCTCCCGGAAATCGCCGATCCGCATACCGATTGGACGCCCGTATTATCATTATCGATTTTGCGTCAAAACCCTGATGATCCTAGCCGCACACAGCTACTCACCGGTGTGCGGCATAATACCACTACACACGACGGAGTCGTCAGCACTCCTACGGGTCAGATACCGCGTCATATTCAGCCCGGATTACTTAGCGAGAGGCAATATTTTCTGTCACAGGATTATCAGCTCGACATGCTTGGATGGGATGCCCCGGTCATACGGGAGGTAGGGGTGCTCGCCTTTTACAGACCGCACCAAGAGCCACTTTCTACCACTAGCAGTGTGTTATCCCTCGTCGCTCAAGAAGTCATGAGGCGAAAACTCAGTTATCCTCCTGCTGATGCATCTGTAGATACGCAGCTCGGTACTATTTCGCTCACAAATGTGCTGTTTGGATTTAGTTACGTAGATGACGATCCCACATCTGGTGAGCCGCTGTATGAGGCATTAGTAATGTATGGTGCGGCAATTATACTCAGTGAAGCAGGCGCCGCGCTACTGCCTGAGGAAAACCAGAAATATAAATATTTAGGCTGGACAGAAGATAGCAAAACTTTTGGTGATGATGTACGTAATAAAGACGTTTTTAAACTCACACCAACTGCCGGTATAAACGCTGTGGAATTTTGCGCCCGGGGCTTGTGCCTGGCGACTTCATCATGGGCTTCCGTACTTACTTAGCATGCTTCTGTCTGGTGATACCTAACAATTCAGTAATACTTAGATGCGATGCGACGTACTCGCCGAGTTCGATCGGAAACACATCGACATCATAGCCATATTTGACTAGTAACTTTTTGGTCTCATCGACGTTACGTTCGGGAACCTCGATATGGCTTATCTCGGTCATTTTGACAATATTTGTTAGACGAACTTCGGCCTTGGACATGGTAAGCGGCAACGCGGCCACGCTAGTATAGTTGGCAATGCCAAACAACACAGGATAGTTTCCAGGGATGTCACTGCCCGATCCAAAAACATCCCACACCGAAATGGCAGCTTTATTCACCTTTCTCCCCCACTGCCGCTCGCCAGTTTGACTTGAACTGGCGTTATCCCATTTGGACCAGTTGCGCCATATGGTAAGGCCATACCTGGTAAAGACTTCACCAAAAAAGATGCTGTAGTAATAAGCGACCCACCAAAGCGACGATCCGTAACGATATTTTTCTTTATCGCCGCGGCCATGCGTGTCCGCATAGCTCCTGGCGATTATTCTTAAGGGGGTAGTCGATATAGATATCATCTCTTCTCCACCCAGTAGAACGGTGTATACGTCTTTTACAGGGTTCAGTGAGCCACTGCTAAGGATAGCGGCAAATATATCGACAACGCGGCCATCACGATACTGCAGCCTCCCGGTGCCGTGCCAAAGTTTCGCCGCTGTGGCGGCTACCAGATAAGCCTCAACTTTATCAGCCGGATAGTGTTTAAGCTCTAATGTATGCAGTTTGTTTTCGAGCCTAAGGCTTAAGAGTTTTGTAATAGGCTTGGCCCTTAGGCGGACGCTGGTTACCAAAAACATGTGATGCGGCAAACATTTTACCACTGTCGTCCGAAACTGCTGGCGGTAGCGATAGGCCTGCGTGTTTTTTTCTTTGAGCTTACTCATTACCTGTCATCATACACTAACACGACGGTTGATGTGCGTGCGTAAATATGTTATAAACCATACATGTCATACAATTTCTCCATTTATTGCCCCGTCGAAGAATATACGAGTGGCGAAGCAGAACGTGTTCGTGAAAGTGAACTTTCTGTCGGTGGTTTATACATGGTCATGTTCGCACTGCATCAGCCTCGCCTACCAGTTGCAGTACGTTACCCTGCAGTAATCACCGACCTTGCAGTTGGATGCAGCAACGATGTCGGCTTTATCACTCTCGACAATGCTGACCTACGGCCGCATAGTCACACGCTTTATGCCGACATTAACGATGGCCAGCTGCATTTCAAGGGCACAGGCATAGTCGTCCAAAGTGACATGGTAGTGGCTGGTTATTTTAAGGGGTACGCAGAACCAGATGCCACCGATAGGGAACTTCGGGCATTGCTAGATTTGGAAGCCGCTACCCTCTCGATGTCTTAGCAAATATATAATGCACATCAGCTAATGGGTCACGTTAACCAGGGCGACTATGTGATTAGACGTAGGTATGTAGTACAGTTTAGACACTATGGACGACGAACTATTAGACCTGGTTAACGAGCGCGACGAAGTTATTGGCACCATTGGCAGGAATGACCCGCGCCTGGGCCGCGATGATATTGGCTATGTTCGTGGTGTGCAGATGTTTATTCAAAACGATGCGGGTAGACTATGGGTTCCTACTAGAAATACACGCAAAAAAATTGCTCCGGGCGGGCTTGATTACAGCATGGGTGGCCATGTCGGGGCTGGAGAGACATACATTACCGCTGCGCTTCGTGAAATACAAGAAGAGCTTAACCTGACACTTGCCGATGGCGATCTTAAGTTTATTGTCAAAATTCCTCCGGGTGTGATCCCGTACTTTTGCTGTCTCTACATTTATAAAAGTAACAACGAACCCCAATATAATAAAGAAGATTTTACCAGCGCCACCTGGCTCACGGCCCAAGAGATTATTGACAAACTAGATGCTGGTATTCCGGCCAAATCGAACCTCCGAGAAACCGTTAAGTACCTTCTGTAAATATTTGTGTCGTACGGTCTATACGGTAACAGTGCCATCATCGGCGTTTACCTGTACGATTTGGCCAGTCGTAAGCTTTTGAGTGGCGTCACCGGTGCCCACGATGCAAGGTTTGTGGAGTTCCCTGGCAACAATGGCAGCATGTGAAAGAATACCGCCCTGGTCCGTTACAATTGCCGCTGCTTTTTGCATGAGCGGGACATAGTTTGGCGTTGTTACTTTACACACCAGGATGCCGCCTTCCGGAAAATTAACATCAAGTTGATCTGGCGACACAATGCAAACTGCACCGGTTGCTGTGCCTGAACTGCCAGTTTGGCCGCTGACTAATGCTGAACTGCTGGCTGGTGCGGTACGGACAATAGTGTCGGCATACATGTTACCTAGTGACTGGCTGTAATCGATATACCAAGTGCCCATTGAGGAGTCTGTGGTTTCAAAATATCCCTGCAGGTAATTGTTCACGAATGTTGCGCCGAGCTTTTCCGCCAATTTGGCTTGCACTTGCGTATCGGGTACATAGATAAGGGCAGCTAGCTTTTTAAGGTGTTCTAGCGCCGCGTCGTCCTGTGATGTCATTGTCCAGTCCTTAAAATCATATCTAAAAATGATTGGCGCTGCGCCGTCGTGAAATCCCTGAGTGAGCTGATGATGACCGCCAAAAATTATCTCACCCTGAATACCGTGCGTATTAACGATAAAAATGGTTGCCCAGGAAGAATCCGGAGCGTGTGGGACAAAATCGGCGCGATATTTAGCCGGATCAAGCTGCTGTTCATTAAACCAGGCGTAAGCGTCCTTAATTGATTTGCCGCGCATCCGGAGCTTTGGTAGACCATCTTGCTTTGGCATCAGCCTAAGCGCACAGAGTTCCTGGCCACGCTCGTTCAAAAAGCTAACAAAATCTGGATTATCATCCCTAAGATCAGCTGCCTCAAACTGAGTGGGCTGGTCAAATGGCAGGCCAATTATTTCGCTCAGAACTTTTAGCCGCTCGCGCTTGTCATTATCTTCTTTGCGGATCAGTGCCGCATCCGTATGTTTAATATCTTCCAGCCACTCGGTGAGTGACTTTTGCGTTTTTAGTAGTTCTGCAAGTTTATCGTCTGCCATGCGGTGTACCCTTCATTTCATTCATTGTATATCACTCGGCAGCAAGTGCCGTAATCGGACGGCTTTGTAGTATATAAAATTTATTTTCATAAAGTGCCCATTCAACATCAACCGGGTAGCCAAAAAATATTTCTAACTGCACTACAACTGCGGCCAGCGACGTAATTTGGTCGTTGGTCAACTTCTGCGCTTGGCCGGAATCACCTGCATCTTGCCAACTTGTCACGCCGTCGTCGAGTACCATTTTTTTGGTTTGCCGGGCAACAATGGTCTGTATTATTTGATAACTAGTTTTAGTAACAATATACGTATCTGGTGTAACTTCACCGGATACAATCGCCTCGCCAAGCCCCAGACCAGCCTCGATAACTATTTGATTGGTATCACGTGTTACCGGGTGAACCGAAAAGGCTACGCCGCTGACATCGCTCTGAATCATCCTTTGAATAATGACCGCTACCAGGCCAGTTGTTAACGATTGCTGCTCCGCATACGACTGGGCCCGCGCAGAACCCGCCGATGACTGACAACGCGCCATATTCTGTAGTAATGTTTTTCGATTGGTGTTAAGGAAGGTGTCTAACTGGCCTGCCCAGGCCGCGTCAACGCCGTCTTCATTAAGGGCACTCGAGCGCACCGCCACGTAGGTGGCTGCCAATTGATCAAACCGGTCGAGCAACTGCTCCTTCAGCGCTGGCACGGTGGCGTCCAGATCGGTGGCGAGCAGTACAAAACCTTCCGGAACATTAAAGCCGGCCTGCATCATTTTAGCGAGCGCGGCGGCCTTGCCTCCTGCTACGAGGGCGTCACCGGCATCGGCTAGGTCAACAATTAAACTATCCGGCATTTTTCTAGGCTGCCTTTTGGGTTGCTATATAGTAATCAATTGACTTCGGAATGATATCGAGAGATTTAGGAGTGATGGTGGCAATGTCTTTAAGAGCTTCCGCGACTGCCTCAATCGATTCACAAACGACATCACAGGTAGTGAACACAAAGGGATCCTTATAATTTTTGACAATGGTACCAAAGTATTCTTTATCGGATCCATTAAATTTGCCGCCGTGCTTGGCGAGTCCTATAACCGGTACTTTGAAATACTTTGCAATTAATATCTCCTGAGAACCACCGACGCTAATATCGTCGGATAAGTACACAATCATTACATCGCTCTTCGAAATAAGGAAGCTGTCGCGGCCAAATACCAGCTCAGCATCATTTTGATCTACCGTAGCGTCAACGGGACTTTGCATGTCCAGCGTGAGCCCGCTGAGCTTCTCCAGTCGCGTACAAAAATCATCACGCCAGTAATGCGTCCCGAATGCCGACTCTTTTGATATCTTGCCAGCAACATATACCTTGATCATGGGCTTATTTTAGCACTGCAGCACTAATAGGCGCTAACTAGCATGATGCAGGACAATGACCGCTACCGTTGACATGATAATGGATAGATCACGCAGCGCAATGTAACGGTCGTGCCTGAGTGCAAAGAAAAAGATGCTGGCCCACCAGAGCAGGACAATCCAGGCAAGTACTAGCGGCCACACGCCTATCATATACAACAGGCCAATAATAAAATTGCCGAGTGCGTGCTCGCGCATAAATGTTACAGCCTTCATAGGCAAAATTGTTTCCAGCCAACCCGGAATATACACGAGCCAACCTTTTGGGTTAACGAATTGACTAATTCCAAAGCATACCATCGTAAAACCGGTACCAAGCCTAATAAGTACTATTGCCGTCTGAACGTCTGTCATAATTGCTCCTTTAGTTATGAAGAACTTTACTTTTAGCCGTTGTGCGCTCGTCATTTGTAGGCGCAAACACATTGCCCGTATTGGGCGCATTCGGCTGACGCCGATAATTAAAACGTCTAACATAGCGGGCAAACAAGCGCAGCGCTAAAGCAGGTGCCATGGCATAAAATATTGTCATGGCCCGGATAGGCCTGCCAATCACAGTTTCGGATTTAGGGTGGTCAATAAGGCGGATAATTTTGCGGGCTGCAAACTCAGCTGAATAAGTTGGCGGTACCGCGCGGGCGCTTTGCTGCATACGGTTACCACTATGCTCGTATACTGGCGTTCGAATAGTAGCCGGTAATACACTACAAACATGAATTCCTTTTTGACCATCCACGTATAACTCCTGCATCAATGAAGCGGTTAACCCGCGGACAGCAAATTTACTAGTCACGTAGCTGCTCACAAACGGTGCCGGTACAGCTCCAAACCCCGAGCTAATATTTATAAGCGTACCTTCCGAAGTTTCCTTGAAGTGTTTTAACGCAGCTCGGCTTCCGTTGACAACACCAAACAGATTGGTTTCAATCACCTGGCGAAACTCCTCCGGCCGTATATCTAAAAAACGGCCATAAAAGATGACGCTGGCATTATTTATCCAAATGTCCACTTTACCAAAACGGCGTACACTTGCCTGTAAAAGATGCTCTACGGCTTCTTGGCCACTAACATCTGTTGTAATAGCTAGAATCTGCGCCCCAGCCTTTTGACATTCCTTGGCGACTGATTGTAGTTTTTCTGAATTACGGCTGGCTATCACTAAACTATACTTTTGCTTAGCGAGGCTTAGAGCTACAGCCTTACCAATGCCGCTTGAGGCACCCGTGATGACTACGACTTTGCTCGAGCGTTGACTCATTCCTTACCTTATCATTTACCATTATGTAATTCAGTCAGTATGCCTAACGAAAGCTCTATCCTCTGTAAAATGTTTAACTCAAGTCTGCATTACATCATAAAAATGGGGCTGCATAATGCAGCCCTGTCAGGTCCGGTTGAGTAGGAATTAAGAATTTCGGCGGCTATTAGCCCCGCCCTTGGCTTTTGCTTCGGTAGGCTGAGCTTCTGCGCCCTTCTTGCCAGCCTCAGAGTGCTGCTGCGGATTACCTGTGTTGTTGCCAGCACTACCGCTGCTTTGATTACTGCTCCCGCTACGGCTCATACTTCCCGCCTTTGCGTGTTGCTCCGAGTTCCCAAAATTACCTTGTCCTTCTGCCATATCTGCCTCCTTAATTAGTTGACACTACTAGCATACTAAGCCCGTAAAATGAGTTCCATAAGATTTAGTATTGACCGTAACGAGTATAATTAGACACTCATTTGAGGAGTAGGACAGACTTCTTTTAAGAGACCCCACATATTGGAGCTGATAGGCCAATTAAGTTCGACTGCTAATTTATGAATGTCCGTAATCAGCATGCCGCCAGGTGAGCGCATGAGCAATCCTAGCTCCTGTAACTGCATTATCTCTCTCGACACACTCTCCCTGGAAAGATTGAGCGTATTGGCAATGAGTTTGTGCGTAAATATTCGACTTAGTACATATGAGCCATCTTCTTGCTGCACTCCAAAGCGCGCAACCAAAAATAGTATACGATTGACTACCCGTTGGTACGCCTCACGGTGCTCCAAGTTATCTACTCTATCTGCCTGCACTCTGTAAAGAGATAAAACTGAGGCTAAAACTGAGTTAGAAAACGCTAAATCAGATTTAATTTTCTGAATAACGTGATCTCTGTGGATATTATAAATCTTAACTTTTGATATAGCCCCGTAGCGTACCCGGCGATCTTGTGAGTCATCAAGCTTTAATATAGGGAAAATTTCATTCACATCAAAAATAATGTGAACGTGCTCTTTATCGGTTTCGGAGTAAGCTTTTACGTAGCCGTATTTAATGTAGTGTATAAAATCACAGGCACCGGTCTCGTTACCGCATATCCAGTCTCCCTTTTCGTAGCTGCGTAGGTCGCCAAGCTCGAAGAATTTTCTAAGGATATATTTATGTGAAACTGCTGATTCTTTAACTACACTCATACTTCCTGGCTTTCTTTGTTTGCAGTATCAAGCATTACATAGACAAGTTACTGTTTAATGTAATCAAAGTTACATTAATTGGTTGATTATGCAGTTTATGTGACTTAGGTTACACCATTATTCTGAACTCGCCGACTATGCTTGTAGTACGCTAATGTTTAATTATAGAAAATATTTATTTAATTACGTCCTACTTATCGCCGTCATGTTGGGAGCTATCGCCAGTACGTTTTTTATTAGGCAACTAACCAGTACCGTCTCTCCCCTGCCATCACAAAATGGCCTGACCTGCCTATCATCAAATTGCAGTGATAAGCAGGATTTTAATAGATCGACGACTTTAGACATTAATGTTAATCATCTACCTGAAGGGCTTGACCAAACGTAAAACGTCACATCATAAACAGCCTCTTCATCTTTAGTATCTACCCCCGTTATACTTATGGCGGTAAATATTCTTACAGACTACACCCACACCTTTCTATAGCCTTTCAATATAATATACCTATGCTGCTATACTGGGGCTCATGACCCAAAAAAGTGGTACGCAGTTTAACTGTTTTTCTCCTCCTGTTATGATAGCCAGCCTCGTGATCGAAATGAGCTTGGCCCTCTATACTATTTGGCGATACAAAATGTCCAACCTGAGCCGCTTAGTTGTGTTGAGTCTTGTGGCGTTAGCCACCTTTCAGTTTTGTGAATACAGGGTTTGTACCGGCTACGGCCTCAGCGCCGAACAATGGTCGCGCCTTGGCTATGTTGCAATAACCACGCTGCCACCCCTCGGTCTCCATGCGCTCCATATTATTGCCGGCAAATCACAACGTAAAACGGTAGTCATCTCATATGCGACGATGGTAGGTTTTATAGGCTACTTTTTAACCTACAGCGCGGCCTTTATTGGCTATAAGTGCACCGGTAACTACGTTATTTTTCAAATAGGCGCCGGGCCGGCAATAGCTTACGGTTTGTATTACTATGGGTGGCTGTTTACCGCCATTGTCTTGGGCATAAAATGGGCC
This sequence comes from Candidatus Saccharimonadota bacterium, assembly GCA_028286245.1. Classification (GTDB taxonomy): domain Bacteria; phylum Patescibacteriota; class Saccharimonadia; order Saccharimonadales; family UBA4665; genus UBA4729. Next base: position 126,611 of record JAQBRY010000002.1, read on the forward strand.
CGCAGCACACTTAAAAAAGCTGGGGAAACTATTCGCCAAAACCAAATGACCGAAGCGCTGGTTATTGGTTACCTGGTATTCCTGGTGCCAACAGCAATCTCTAACACCGTCAGTCCCGCTACCCGAAGCGGCATACCAAGCATTATGTGCGGCTTTGCTGTGCTTTATGCCGTGATCTTAACACTCTACATACTACCAAGAGGTGGCAAGCTCCGGCGAGTGAGCTGCAAAGTCTAGCTATAGGCTGTTTCATCAAAAGGCTTTATCACCTCTTCCATGGCCAGTGCAATACTTGCCAAATCAGTAATATCGCCGTCATAAGCAATGTAACAATTGTGCCAACTGGGTTCGAACTTATTTTTAAACTGTGCTAAGCCGCTACTAGAAAAACGCTTTGACCCTACGAATTTTACCGCCGTCGCTAAGCGGTTTTCCATTGTTGCAAGTGGCACAAAGCCAAGGTCAAACTTACTAAAGTGTTGTTCTTGGGATGCGTCAATTATAAGATTAGCCAACAAAAACGGCATAGCGTTATTATAGTCCGGCAAGAAGCGCATAAGGTCCACGGTGGTTTGGATACCATGATTAAATATGGGTAATTCATTAGCAAATGCCACCATGTGACCATTTTGATCAGTAATATAGTGGATGGTACACTCCTGGAGATAACTTGGACGGTAGCTGCCTAGGGTAAAACCCTGCTCACGGTGGGCCGGCCGGGCCAACCAGGCATCAGAAATGCGTTGGGTTTGCTGCAGTAGCGCAACCGGATGTGGAGCCTGGGCCGACTGATACCTGTACCCAGCCTTTGTGCCGCGGTTAGTTTGCCAGCGCCACCATTTACTCTTTATTGTTTTTGAGGCAAATGCCTGCACGTCTACAATGGCATTGGCCCCAATTTGCATTGTATTCAAATTTGACGCTTGATAGAGGGCCAGTGACTGCTCGGGTATAAGCAAAAAACATACTCGATAACCATGCGCGTGCCAGTAGGCCGTAAAACTCTGTAATAGTTCAACCCGTTTCTTATAGCTGGGCCCCACCGGGTCTGCAAGCGCAAACACCACCGACTTAGAAACTTTGTAGGCTATAAAACTGCGTCGGTCTGCGGACCAAAAGTACTCTTGACCTGCCGATAACACCTTAAAGTAATCTTCTGATGATTGCCCCACTTGCTCAAGCAATTTACGAGCTCGTTGCCGCTCGGCATAGCCTGCAGTTTCCGGTACTACTTTAATGGGCCTGAAGAGGCTCCATAGCACAAATAGCACGGTGCCAACGAGCAGCGCTGCCGCCGTGTGCGCCAGTAGTGAACTCCGAACTAAATGACGCGGTGCCTGGTCATGATAGAGTACAAAATCCTCAAAGTGATCCAAGGAGTGCAACGCAATTTGCGCATGATGATGGTCACGCAGTAGTACCGTGATTACCAGGCCAAGCGCTACTAACACTCCCGTTAAAAGGATGCCTGCCTCCTGTAGCCGGGCATTTCGCGAGAGCCGAACACTGCCGCGCATAAAATATTGCCGACACGCAAAAAGGGTTACAAATGTAATTGCGTACAGGGCGAGCAGGTCAACATCAGGTGCAATCACGGAATACTTTATTACCTCAAAAAAGAGCACAATCAGCACTAACTGCCTTGCTCGGTATTCACCACGCGTCAAATGCCTGCTCACGTACAGCATTGATATACCGACCAGAACACCGTACTGCGCCAGCCAGGCTGTATTATTGGCAAAGTACACATTACGCAAAAACCCAAGCAGATGGATATGCGATAAGCTAATAATAATTGCAAAAATGCCGTTTAAGTAGGTCCAGACGGCAAACACAAGACGCGCGTACTGTTGAAATCTTTCTGTCCGTATTACCGTTTGTGGCTGCATTGACATAACAAACCAAGCCAACCAAATAATGGTTATAAACTGATAGGTAAATTGACCGAGCGCAGCATAATTATAATGACTAACAACATTCGTTATTAATAGGATGCCAAAAGTAAGTTGGAACGCCATAAAGTACGTAGACACCAGGACTTTGCGGTGGAGGGCATCATAGGCACTCAGCCCAAAAATGATCACTGCTACTAAAATACTCTCCACGCCGTGAATGTAATTGCTCATGGTTGATTCTGTAATGCACTTGCTTGCTACTTGCACGCAGCTTGCAGTCGCAATTGGATCTATCAGCATCAAAATACTTATAGCTGCAAGCCATGAGTATATAAAATTTTTGGGTTTTTGCTGCTTTTTGACCATATATCCTACAGCCCACAGCAATAGTAGGGCCGCTAAGATATCGCTGATTCTAAAAAGCCACGAGAAAGGTTTACCGGGCATCTCGTACTCACTGATGAGCGCAGTCCGCGGAGAAAGTAGGTGATTGAGCGCAGGACCAAGCAACCAAGAAGACCCTAAAAGGATAAAGCTTATCTGCCAAAGAATTCGTTTATTGTGTAGTACCTTGTGCACGATTGCCATTATACAGCTCGCCGCCGATTGTTACCTGGTGAATACCGAGAAGTATTCCTTTATTTTCTTATAGATTTATGCTCTACTACATACATGGACAACCCGGAGTTTGCAAGATTTGAGAGCTTATTACAGCCTCCCATGGAGGCCGACAAGCTCCAAGACGCTGTTGATAATATCAGCCGCTCACTACAGAGGATGTATCACCATCCCCCAGGTGGCTCACCAGAAATCAAGTCATTCGCCATGGCTGCAATTGAATGCGTCCAAAGCCCAGAAGAGTACCCAGAATTTAACCAAGTACTCCAAAGCTTTGTCAGTAGCCGGCAAGACAAGCGCCATAAGGGTCTCAAGCTGCCGGATTATCAAGCGCAGCTGTTGCGGATTGGCTTCCAGTACGTCCTTATGGACATGGATCCAGCCTATCCAGCCGGCGGCCGAGATACTGATAAGTGGCACGGTTGGTTTGGGGCCATACTCGAGAACCCGTATCGGCGGGCCATGCTGGAAGATGCCCTCTGGGCAAATGATAATCAGGCTAACGACGAAAAAAGATACGCCGGCGGCAAAATTGCCATAGCCGCTTATGCTGACAGGCTTCCCGCCGAACTCAGTCTAATAGATGTTGGTTGTAGCGCCGGGCTCGGTCCGATTCAACTCGGCGAAAATCTGCCCTTTTCGGATTTTAAAATCAAAGCTAGCGGCTATGCCGGGCGTCTTATACGTAAGGCGTTACGCCGAAACCTCAACCTTAAAGTTAATGCCGGTCTCGATAAGGTGCCAGAAATCAACTGGCCCTGGGTAGAAGCCTGTTCGTACTATCCTCATGAGCTCACCAACGTCAGAAGAAAATACCTGCGCGGCCTACTGTTTAGGAAACATGACGGTTTTAGCTTTGTGCAAGGTGATATTACAAAGGGAGAGACTGCCGAAGGCCTGCAAGGGGCCCGTAAGCTAGTACCCGGTGGCAAATATCTTGTCGGTATGGCCTTTAATTCCATGTACGAAGTTGATCCGCCGGAGCTAGGCAGGGCCATGAACAGCTTTGAAAGCCTTGCCAGCGGCCTAGCTATAGTGCAGGACGCCGTAAAAATTTCCAGAAAAGATCCGCGCCGTCTTGAATTTGCCGCTGATATATATGATCACCCCTATAATCTTGTCTGCAAAGATCTGACCGTGCCCAACCAACCATATGTGCTGCTTGGCACCTGGAGCAGCTTCCGCTGCGGCACATTTACGGCAACCGAATATCTCGAAGATCGGCTTGAAGCCGTGCAACGTTTACTGTAATTACCGCGTGCCTGGGTAAAAGTTGGCCAGTTGTCTGATATGATTAGAGTATGGGCGATGATCCTTCCAGCATAAATTTGGCGACTATTAACTTCTCGGTTCTTGAAAAAAGTTTCGATAACGCCCAAGATTATAAAGCATTGCAGCGTATGATCGTTAATGCTCCCTTTGAACAGAAATTGGCGACCGCCTCACTGTTCTTGGCCTTTATTGTTTTGCTCGTCGTTAATAAAAAATCGGGTTTAATAGAGCGAGTTGCCCTGTCCGATACCGAGCTGGCTCACAACACTACCGAAGTTTCGTTTAAAGCCTTCGAAGACATTAAAATCCCCGTGGACCACACCGAGAATATTATTGTCCAATCAATTAAGAGCCACGAACCGAGGGATACTACGGATTGGTATTACACCTTTACACCAGCGCTCACCGGGCAGCAAGCCCGCATTAATCAAGCCAGTGGCGGCATTTCGTATACCGCCATATACCCCTTGGACATTCCTCCACAGGGTGCACTATCATTTAGTTATTACCAGTATCCAGAAAACATCGACAAGACACAGCACGACTTTATGAAGCAGTACGCTGTGATAGTATCAAAAGCAATTACCGCCAAGTACTCTGTTAAATAACAGCGGCCTGGCAGCTTATTTTACATTATGCTTAGTGACGGTTAACTCGGTCCCGTAGATCACCCCAGTCACTTTGAATATCGCTCTCAAGCGACATAAACTGCTGCCTAGCGATTCGTTCCCATTTATCTGGTTTGTTAGTATCTGACATATATCAAATCTCCTTACATAACCAGTATGACACTAGGCAAGCTAGCCTAAAATGAAATATTTCATAGTAAACAGCAATGGATGGTAAAAATTCAGTGCTGTTTTTTTGGTTTTGTTTGTGCTTCAGCTTTTACATTCATTGCTTGAAGGTTGCTGAGCATTTGCTCGATGGTCATAGCTGACTCCTTTTTATTTTCTCGATACAGCTACAATCATAGGCTTAATACCAGCCATCTACTGTGGGAAATCTTACAATCATTTTGTGTTTATAGATACAAAATTATGAGACATTATGCTTTAAAAAGTAGACAATTACTTGGTAATGCGTTGCGTACAAGACGGCACAGATCACAACGATGCCCGGGAACAGAATAATACTCTCGAACTTTTTACCAGTAACAATCCTTAAGCGCCGTACTGGCGGAAAGCCAAATTTAAATGGCAGCGGCAGCAGCCACGGCACTCCTTCACGCGTAAAACTGTCCATAATCAGATGAGAAACCATGCCAATCATAAATGCCCACCATACATAGCCGATATCTGCAGAAGGCACTATGGGATGTAAGACATTTAGCAGCGCTCTTACGCCAAAAGCAAACCCCACCAGCCCAAGCAATGAGTGTGTTAAAAAGCGATGACCGCCACTGAGGGCACTAAATAGTTTGCCGGCATACTTACCGGCCGCAATATTATGCCAGAACGGTGCCGTTGGCTGGTCGATATCGGGAGCAATGCCACCGATTTGATTGGCAAGCAAGCAGAGTAAAAGCGTTGACAGCGACATAGGTGACAAAGGGTGGAGAACGGCTACAAAGCTTAGAGCAGTAAAGGCAGCTAAGTCGTGCGTGCGTCCTGTCATGTTTGCCCACCGTGCATAAAATTAATTGGCCGAAGTATTCGTGTCGTCGTGCTTGGCTGCCGATCCATTGGAACCATCTAATCCAAAGGGAGGCAACTGTAATGGCCCATTAAGATATTTTACCTTGAGCAGTGACTGGTGTAGCGTACGAATAACCTGTTCCGCCTGCTGATAACTCATACCCAATCGCGCAACCGGGGAAACTTTGTTTTGTCCGGTAAGCTGCGTAAAGGTGAGCGTGACGCCCGCCCGGTTGGTAGCCACGTCCAGTCCGTCGGTATAAACAGTGCGCATATCCATGGCGAGCAGCATAACTACATTTTTGCCATTGCCCGAGATATCATCGCTAGGACGGAGTTGCTCCGGCACGTCGCCACTGTAGCCGGCAAGCTCCCAAAGCTGGATTGCTTCCTGGTCTTTCATGCCAAAATAACTAATCAGTAGTAAAAGTACGTCTTCTGCCGGGCGTTCAAGCCCTGCTTCTATGCGCTCTAGCGACGTCTCGTCTATTTCGACGGCACCCGATACCTCAGCCAAACTCTGGTTTGACTGCTCACGTAAATACCGCAGGTGTGTGCCTAGAGGTTCAAATGGGCTGGTGTTAGATGACTCACTCATGTCTTCATAGTACCGCCAGATTGTTAGTGGTGCAAGCGTAAGCAGAGGCGCTATACTGTATACAATGACAATCAACGAACAAATATCACTTAGGGACTACTCCACCATGCGTGTGGGCGGCATTGCCAGCTACCAATGCGAAGTTACCAGCCGCATGGAGCTCCTAGAAGCCCTCAGCTGGGCCCAAACGCATAAAGTACCCGTAAAGATGATTGGCGGAGGCAGTAATATCATTTGGCGCGATGAGGGCTTTCCGGGACTGCTCATAATCAATAAAATCCTGCGCTTTGAATTATTTAACGAAGACGAGCTTAACAGTTACATTACGGTTGGTGCCGGCGAACCGTGGGATAGCGTGGTGGCTCGCAGCGTGCAGGCCGGCCTCACGGGCATTGAAGCCCTCAGCCTAATTCCGGGCAGCGCCGGGGCGACTCCTATTCAAAACGTGGGAGCCTATGGCCAGGATATCAGCCAGACGCTCACTACTATTGAAGCATTTGATATACAGGCACACGATTTTGTAACTATTCCTGCCCTTGACTGTGGTTTTGGCTACCGGACAAGCCGTTTTAAGACAACAGATGCCGGGCGATTTTTTATAACCGGTATTACGTTGCACTTGTATCATCAAAATCCGCAGCCGCCATTTTACCCGGCACTGGCAACCTACTTGCGTGATAATGCCATTACCGATGTCACACCGGCCGCAGTAAGACAGGCAGTGATCGCCATTCGCTCATCTAAACTACCCGATCCAGCGACAGCTGCAAACACCGGCTCGTTTTTTGCTAACCCGATTGTGAGCGAAGGCCAGTTAATACAACTAGAAGCAGACCACGGCGAAGTACCGCATTGGAAAACCGAAGAAGGGGTAAAACTATCAGGTGCTTGGCTGATAGAACAGGTAGGCCTTAAGGGTTTTCATGATCCCGCGACCGGCATGGCCGTCTGGGACACACAAGCACTCGTACTTATAAACGAGCACACTGAGAGTACCGCCGCCCTACTGAGCTTTAAACAAATGATTGTCGATAAAGTAGCCGAGAAGTTTGGCATCACACTAGTGCAAGAGCCTGAACTCCTCCCCTAACTAGTTGTCGCTGGGCAGAGGGAATTGCAGGGCAAAGGCTTTTACCTCTTCGTGGAGAGCAGCCAATTTTTCTTCGTCCTGATAGGCATCAACCGCCTGCTTCATCCACTCGGCAATCCGCTCCATGTCATTTTCCTTGAGACCCCTGGTGGTTAAGGCGGGCGTACCGAGACGAACGCCACTAGGCCGGTACGGTGGCAGCGTGTCATCGGCGATGGCATTTTTATTAAGCGTTAGGCCGATCTTATCGAGTGCTTCTTCAACAACTTTTCCATCAAGGCCAAAACTGCCGTAGACATCAGCTAAAATGAGGTGATTACTCGTCCCTCCCGTTATGAGCTTAAAGCCTCGGGCCGTCAGGGCGTCGGCTAGGACACTGGCATTCTTGACCACTTGGGCAGCATAGACCTTGAATTCCGGCTTGAGCGCCTCACCAAAGGCCACTGCCTTGGCGGCTATGATGTGTTCATGCGGGCCGCCTTGCATACCAGGGAAAATCGCCCGATCAATTAGGGTTGGGATATTCTCTAAGGTTTTCTCAGGCGCCTTAAGTGGATTACCGACCGTGCCCATCGTAAGAATCAGACCGCCGCGTGGACCGCGCAGTGTCTTGTGGGTAGTGGTGGTTATAACGTGGAAGCCATAATCAAATGGATTCTTAGCAACGCCGCCCACAATCAGGCCGGCAATATGTGCCATATCGGCCATTAGTAGTGCATCGACTTCTTTGCCGATGGCTGCAAACTTAGCATAATCGAGCTCGCGCGGATAAGCGCTAAAGCCGGCTAGAATAATCTTTGGACGGTGCTTAAGAGCCAGTTCACGGAGTTCTTCGTAATCGATTTCGCCCGTGGAAATATCCTTCATCTTATAGCGGATAAAGTTGTACAGCTTGGCTGAGCGTGTCACCGGCGCACCGTGCGTCAGGTGACCGCCATGGCCCAGATCCATGGCCAGTACGGTGTCACCAGGCTCAAGCCAGGCGCTATAGACGGCTTCGTTGGCCGGCGCGCCACTATGCGGCTGAACGTTGGCATGGTCGGCCTTAAATAGCTGCTTAGCCCTATCAATGGCCAATTGCTCCACCCTATCGGTATTTTCTTGGCCGCCGTAATAACGCCTGCCCGGGTAGCCCTCGGAATACTTATTGGTAAAAATACTTCCCATAGCATCCAGCACATCTCGGCTCACATAATTTTCGCTTGGTATAAGTTCTAGGCCCTCACGTTGCCGCTTTTCTTCATCGGCAATCATTTGTGCCACTACAGTATCAATCATCACTATCTCCCCTCATTACAGTTGCAAAAAAGCGTGATGTTACTAAATCATAGGACTATTGTAGCAATACATGACAGCTTTGGCAGCCCTAACTATTGATTAACCATAACGAGCGCAATTATTGCCAGCAAAGTTATGATGGTTGCCAGCAGCGAAATGTCGGCTATTTTTTGCTTTTTTATTTTTTGAGCTAGGGCAGCGTCTTTGGCTTTGGCGGCGGCCGCTTTTGAAGCAGCTTTTCTAGGCGTAGCGTCTGTGGCGGCGGGCACCGTGGCGGCTTGCTGCAGTAAACTGTTAAGTGCGCTCTTACCGCCCCCGCTCTTCATGCTCTTGCGCGCCCTGTCTCTAAGCATTGGGTCGCGTTCAAAGTCAATTTCGCGCTCGACCAGTTCGCGGCGGAGCGCCCGGACCATGTCGCCACCTTTTAAGTGCTCGGCAATCAATCGGCGCAGACCCTTTTCGGTAATAAGATTATTCTCGTACACCTGCCTGAGGCTGGCACCCTCAATAATTACCTTTTGGCTGAGGGCCAAAAGTTCCTGTCGCCCCATAGTTTCCGCTTGTTTCTGGGGAGTAAGGGCTTGTTCTACCGAGGGCTTTTTTACTTCCGGGCGTCGAGTAGTGCTCGGCGCTTCGGCCGCAATAACTACATGGCCGATGCGTTCAGGAGCTGCTTTTACAGGAAAGAGGCGCTTTTCGGCACGGCTAAGCCTTGGACGCTCAAGCGGCGCAACTGGTACAAGCGGCGCGGCTTCCTGCCGTCGCCTGGATAGTACTGCTTGCCGGATAACTGATTCTTTCTCGGCAAGTTTTGATTGCAAGCCGGACACCTGTTTTTCGAGCTTTTCTTGTACGGGCCGGAGGCGCTTTTCTGTTTTGATACGGCCGCGGCGGCGACCGATTAAATAGCCGACAATGCCGCCTACAATCAGGCCGGTATCTTCGGCGTGACGCTCGATGGCCGCGACCTGCGCGGGAGTATATGAATTAAAGTTATAGGCTGGCGCAGCCGGAGCAGCCGCCGGACCGCCAAAAGGGCTACCATAAGGGCCAAGAGGAGCAGCCGGAGGAGTGGGGCCAGTAGGTGGCGTGGGAGGCGTGCCACCAGGCGTGCGGGGTGGAGGGGGTGTTCCTGACCCGCCACGACCACGCCCGCTGCCGCCAGTTGAAAGTGGCGGGGGAGTTGGCGGTAACCCTGCGGCTGAATTATCATCCGCCTCTTCAGCCTGGGCTGGCTCGGCTTCACTCGGTTCGCTTCCGGGAAGTTCAAGCCCGAACTCCTCAGCAACCTCGGCAGCAGCCGCTTCTGGGTCGCCACTACGACGGGTTTTCTCTATAAGTGATTCGGCAGCAGCTTGCGCGGCAAGAGCATCGAGATCAGTTTCTGGCGTAGCATCCGATAACTCCTCACTGCGAGCCGCAGCAAGACTTTTATAGGTCTCTGTAACCTCTTCTTTGCTCAGCGATTCGAGGGCTTCGACTGATTTTTCTTTGTCGGCTTCCACCGTAGGCGTTGGTTTTTCGGCGGTTAAGGCGCTCAAAATACTTTCTGTTTTTTTTGCCTCAGTCTTTGGTGCTTCCGGTTTAACGATAATACTGCCGATAGCCTCGGCACTTTTTTTCTTACTCTTTCCCTCACCTGCCTTTTCGCCAGTAGCTTTTGATTCGGAGGATGTTGGGCTTGATTCCATGGTTATAGTGCGATTATGTATTTGCTAATGTCAACTCCTTAGTATATTATATATAACATCATTAAGCAATCTTACTGCCACGTTTTGCAGTGAGTTAACCCGGAGACGGCACAAATGTACACACTACCTCAGATGACTTCAGCTGTCTTCGTGTCACGCTAATTCTCTTTTCGCAAACTTTTACAACCAAACCAACAACTAGTCTGTCCTTACTAGCCATCGCAGGAGGCGATGTGTCATGAAAACTACCACCCAAAAAACAATTACATTTTATGCTCAAAAAGTCCGTAAATACCCCAAAAAGCTGGCTGGTATTCTTTTTGCTATCCCGTTTACGGTGTTGGTTGCTAACATACTGCCACCGCTTATTCTGTCTAAAGTTTTGAACAAGCTTAGCAAGCACGACTACCAACCGCATGCCGTCTGGGCCAGCTTTGGGCCGGAGCTGGTAGCGTACAGCATCCTAGTGCTGCTTGGCGGCCTGGTAACGTGGCGTATTGTGGATTACTTTGGTTGGACACTAGAATCTAAAGTGCAAACCGATATAGCACAGCAGATTTATAAGCATCTGCTCTCACAATCAGCAGACTTTCATGCCAATAATTTTGGCGGCTCGCTGGTGTCACAGTCCTCTAAATCACTGGGGGCATACGTAAGAATTGCCGACACCACAATCTTCCAAACGCTGCCCCTATTCTTCAGCCTGATTTTCGTTGTAATTATACTGCTTGGTCGGGCGCCGCTCTATGCCATCTCCTTGTTCTTGTTTGCCATTTTTTACATCATTTGCGCATTCATCGTCACCCGGAAAGTCCGTCAACTTGGCAGCGAGTATGCAAAGTTTGAGAGCACGCAAACGGGTCATCTGGCTGATGCGATAACTAACGTAATGACCATTAAGAGTTTTGCACGCCACAAGTACGAGCAAACCCGCTTTGCCAAGGCAACTACTAACACTGAGCGCGCTCACAACCGCCTCATGCATGCCAATCGCCGTCAGCAGACGATATTTACTGCCATTACCGGGACAATGTCCAGTTTTGCACTCTTGATGGCGGTTATAAGTGTCGTAGTATTTGGTGCCGACCTGGCTACCGTCTTCCTGATTTTGAGCTATACCACTACCATCGTGAGCCAGCTCTACCAATTCAGTAATAACGGCCTCCGCACCTACAACCGGGCGCTGGGTGACGCTGCCGAAATGGTCGAGATTTTGGATACCCCGCCCGGTATTGTTGATCCGGAAAAACCGGAAAAGCTTAGTATTGTAAAGGGTTCGATTGCGTTTGAAGACGTTGAGTTTACTCATGACAATTCTTCGGATGCCTTATTTGAGCGACTTAACCTCACCATCCGCCATGGTGAAAAAGTTGGCCTTGTTGGCCACTCCGGTTCCGGTAAAACTACCTTTACTCGCTTACTGCTTCGTTTTTCCGACGTTGATGCTGGCCGCATTACTATTGATGGCCAAGACATTGCAAAGATTAGTCAGGACGACCTTCACAGTAAGCTGGCCTACGTTCCGCAAGAGCCGCTGCTGTTTCACCGTTCAATTCGTGAAAACATTGCTTACGGCAAAGAAGGCGCTACCGACAAAGAAGTCCTTACAGCGGCTACCCGTGCCAATGCGCATGAGTTTGTAAAAGGACTGCCCGACGGCTATGACACGCTCGTAGGCGAACGCGGTGTTAAGTTGAGTGGCGGCCAGCGGCAACGTATTGCCATTGCCCGAGCCATGCTCAAAGACGCCCCTATTTTGCTCCTCGACGAAGCCACCTCGGCGCTGGATAGCGAGAGTGAAGTGCTCATTCAAGATGCCCTATGGAAGCTTATGGAAGGCCGCACGGCAATTGTGATCGCCCACCGCCTGAGTACGATTCAAAAAATGGACCGGATTGTTGTGCTCCACGAAGGAGAGATCACCGAGGAAGGTTCCCACCAGGAGCTCCTTGCTCAGCGCGGTGGCACCTACGCTAAGCTCTGGGCCCACCAGTCTGGCGGCTTTATAGAGGATTAAGCTTTGGGTTTACGGGAAATAAAATGTAGCAGCTGACCCTGGGTACGGATACCCGGGTCAGCTCCCTGCACAAATTCAGTTTCTAATATGGTCTCAAGCTCATCTTTATCAACGTCTTCTACTAGTAGGTTCATGTCATGCGCAATAACGCGCACACCTGTCCACTGAATAATTTTAAAATTATGCTTTAGCAGTAGCGCTTCGATCTCTTCCGGTTTAAAGGCATAGGTGGAAAGTTTTAGAGTATTAATTACTCGCTGGGAGGCATGCAGATTTGCCACCTGCTTAAGCCGGTGTTCACGGATAGCCCGGGCTTCGGCACCGTAATAGCCCTTTTCTACTAAAGAAAAGAGGCCGCCGGGCTTTACAAAGCGAAAAGCCGAGGTAATAAATTTGGTTGGTTCGGGCTGAAACATGGCAACGCCGTGTAGAAGTACTACATCAAATTGTTGGCGAGCCGGAATCTCTTCAAGTGAAATTTGTTTGAGCGTAATCCTCTGGCGCTGATCCGTGGTAAGAAAAAAATTAAAACGGCGTTCAGCGTAGGTAAACTGCTCCGAGGATGGTTCAATTAAAAGAACCGTGTGACCTTGGCTCGCTAGCCAAGCTGCATCAATGCCGCTGCCACCGCCAATATCGAGAATACTGAGCTTTTTACCTGTCAAAAACGGCTCGAGATTGCGCCTGACTATCTGATATCGAATGTAACCACGAAGCGTCTTAGCGTGTTCCGCAAAAATTGCGGCCGCCCCATCAAACCCATCATGTGAAGCATCGATCATGATGCTTATACTATACGCTACTATTCGCCTTTAGGCTCTTGTTTCTGGCCGCCGGGCTTGTCCTCGGCATCTTGATCTGCCTGATCACCGGCACTGCCCTGGTCGGCACTGACATCAGCGGCATCCTGATCAGGCTCACCGCCCACAGCTTCGTTGGCAGCCTGTAGGGCACTCGGCTCATAGACGGTCGCTAAGGCGTGCTCAGCTTCGGTCTTAATTTCTACTCCGACTGGAACTACTAGGTCCGCAACGGTTACGTGATCACCAACTTCTTTAAGCAGTTCGGCGTTGTATTCCAAAAAGTCTGGCAGCTTGCTGGCAATAGCACTAATGGATACCGTATCGAGTTGGCTTAATACCAACAGGCCCTGGCGCTCAGCAGGGCTGGATTCATTACCCTCGTCATACTTAGGACGAACGGGGACTTCGGCTTCGACTTGCTCGGTAGCAGAAACAGCGTTAAAGACGATGTGCGTCAGCTGTTGTTTACGGGGGTCAAAGGTCGCAGATTTGATGATAGTGGTAAACTTTTTGCCGGCTGCATCAAGTTCGACAGGGTGGTGTTTGCCAGCCTGGCGCCATACTTTTGTCATGGCAACAAAGTCACCCTGGACGTTGATGGAGTCTTTGCCATGGTCATGAATAACGGCCGGTACAATACCCTGCGTGCGCAGGTGCTTAACGGTTTTGCCAGTCACTTCGCGATTTGAAAGAGTTAAGCTGATTTTGTCTTGGGACATATGAAACTCCTGAAAATAGTGTCAATAATTATTAATCTTAATCCTATTATAACAGATACAGGGCATAATTGGCAGAACAGTTGGACGAAGTTTGCAAAAACGTATAAGCTAAGTGGACATGTTCGAAGTATCCCACATCATTCAGTCTGGTGGCCTAGTACTGCTAGCCATCATCGTCTTTGCGGAAGTCGGCCTGTTTCTTGGATTTTTCTTACCCGGCGACACCCTATTAATTGCCGCTGGAATTTACGCCCACGAGGGCCACTTATCAATTATTCAAGTTATCTTAGTTTGTATTGTGGCTTCAATCCTAGGCGATAACCTGTCGTACCATATTGGTAAACGGCTGGGACCAACGGTATTTCGTAAACCCGACGGGCTCATCTTCCGCAAAGACCACATAGACAAGGCAGAAAAATTCTACACAAAGTACGGTGCAAAAACCCTGTTGATTGCCCACTTTTTGCCAGTTGTCCGCACTTTTATTCCGCTGCTCGCTGGCGTCGCAAAAATGCCGCGTCGCCGCTTCATGGCTTTTAATGCAGTTGGCGACACTGCCTGGAGTATCGTTGTGCCCCTCCTTGGTTACTACGTTGGCAGCCGGATTCCAAACATTGATAACTACATTCTGGCGGTATTATTATTTGCCATTGTAGCCACACTGGCACCGACCTTGTACCACGTTATACGTATAAAAATGCGCCAGCGTAAACAGCAGCAGTTAGCAAAGACAATAGTTCCTAAAGACTAGCCTACAGCATTCGCTTGAGGAATTGACCGGTGTAGCTTGCAGCAACTTTTGCCACTTGTTCGGGAGTTCCCTCGGCAACCACCATACCACCGGCATTGCCACCCTCAGGGCCCATGTCGATCAGCCAGTCAGCGTTCTTAATGACGTCTAGGTTATGCTCAATAACGACCATACTATTACCGGTATCAACTAGGGCGTGCAGCATGCCAAGTAACTTATCAACATCAGCCATGTGCAGTCCGGTAGTTGGCTCATCCAGAATATAGAGCGTTCGTCCGGTTGGACGACGGCTGAGTTCAGTTGATAACTTGATTCTTTGGGCTTCGCCACCGCTGAGCGTGGTTGCCGGTTGCCCGAGTGAAATATAGCCTAGCCCCACATCAACCAGCGTTTGCAGCTTACGGGCAATGCTTGGAATGTTTCCAAAAAAGTCTAGAGCCTGTTCGCAGGTCATTTCTAGCACATCGCTAACGGTTTTGCCCTTGTAGTGAATTTCGAGCGCTTCGCGGTTGTAGCGCTTGCCATGGCAGACCTCACAGGGCACGTACACGTCGGGCAGGAAGTGCATTTCAATTTTAATAATGCCGTCGCCGGCACAGTTCTCACAGCGGCCACCCTTAACGTTAAAACTAAAACGACCGGCGCCATAGCCACGTAACTTGGCCTCCGGGACGCTGGCAAAAAGCTCCCGAATGGGCGTGAATAATCCGGTATAGGTGGCTGGGTTTGAGCGTGGCGTGCGCCCAATTGGGCTTTGATCAATTATGATGGCCTTATCGAGCTGCTTGATGCCCTCAATGTCATCATGGCGGCCCGGCACGGTACCGGCTCTATGCAGGCGCGCCAGCAATTCCTTAGCCAGAATATCGTTTATAAGGCTCGATTTACCCGAGCCGGAAACACCACTGACCACCACGAGTTCACCAAGCGGGATTACTACGTCCAGATTTTTTAGGTTGTTTTCGCGGGCACCGCGGATAACCAGCTGCTTGCCGTTGCCGGCGCGGCGCTTTTTTGGAACCGCGATTGACTTGCGCCCGGATAAGTACTGCGCCGTAATACTATCTTTGACCTTTTCCACTTCGGCAGGCGTTCCTGCCGCCACCACCTTGCCACCATGGATGCCAGCCCCGGGGCCAATGTCCAACAGGTAATCAGCTGTTCGGATAGTATCTTCGTCGTGTTCCACCACAATAACCGTGTTGCCGAGCTCTCGTAAATGCTTAAGCGTGCGTATCAGGCGTTCGTTGTCACGTTGATGCAGCCCAATACTCGGCTCGTCGAGTACGTAGAGCACACCCATTAGCCCGGACCCAATCTGGGTTGCCAAACGAATACGCTGGGCTTCACCACCACTCAGCGTGGTGGCGCTGCGGAGCAGCGTCAGGTAATTAAGCCCGACATCCTGCAGGAATTGCAAACGAGCCCCAATCTCCTTCAAAATTAACACGGCTATTTTTTGCTCAGTGGTATTAAGCGTAAGGCCGTTAAACCAGTCGAGAGCATCGTCGATGGAGAGCGTGCAAACGTCCATGATAGATTGGCCACCAACCGTGATAGCTAATACTTCGGGTTTGAGGCGCATGCCATGGCAGACGTGGCAGGGCCGTTCCTGCATAAAGCGCTCAATATCACGCCGAATAAAATCACTGTCAGTTTCTTTGTGGCGGCGCTCAAGGTTGGGTATGACGCCCTCGTAGGTGGTTTCGAATGAGCGGCCTAAGCCAAGCGAAACTCTAAATTTTTCGGTGCCCGTGCCATACAGTACTAAGTTTAGGTCTTTGGCAGATAGTTCACCGGTGGGCACGTGCAGGCTAAAACGATATTTTTCGGCTACTGCCTGGAGTTTTTTCATATACCAGTTATCGACGTTAATGCGGTTATAGGGACGAATTGCGCCCTCGGCAATTGTTAACTTGCCGTTAGGGATCACTAGTTCAGGATCAACTTCCAGCCGGTTGCCAAGTCCGGTACAAACCGGGCAAGCGCCGTGCGGACTATTAAAACTAAACGTCCGGGGTTCGAGCTCCGGAATAGCAATTTCCGGGTGATTTGGGCAGGCGTACATTAGGCTGTAGGTCCAGGTTTCGGCATTATCGGCATCGAGTACCACCGCCTTGCCCTCGGCTACTTCCAGAGCCTGCTCCACCGACTGCACCAGGCGGCTGCGGCTGTCGGTGTCATTCACCAAGCGGTCCACCACAATCTCAATCCGGTGGCGGTAGCTTTTATCGAGCTCCGGGAATTCATCGAGCGCATACACCACGCCGTCCACGCGGGCACGCGCAAAGCCGGCGCGCTGGAACTGCTCCGGAATGTGCTCAAAGGCACCCTTTTTATCAATAACGATTGGCGCCAGAATTAGTAGGCGTTTGTCGGCCGTAGTGGCAACAATTTGGTCGATGATGGCAGTGGTAGTTTGGCGCATAACCGGCTCACCATCCACCGGACAGTGCGGCACACCTATACGAGCAAACAGTAAACGGAGGTAATCATAAATTTCGGTGACGGTAGCCACCGTACTGCGCGGGTTACGGCTGGTAGATTTTTGATCAATGCTAATAGCCGGGCTGAGGCCATCAATTTGGTCAACATCAGGCTTTTCCATGAGCCCCAAGAATTGGCGGGCGTAGCTGCTCAGGCTCTCCACGTAGCGGCGCTGCCCTTCGGCGTAAATAGTATCAAAAGCCAGGCTGGATTTGCCTGACCCGCTAAGGCCGGTAATAACGACTAGTTTGTTACGGGGTATGGTAACATCAACGTTTTGTAAGTTGTGTTCTCGGGCACCTTTAACGACAATTTCATCTGCCACAGTATTCCTCCATCAAGGCACCTAAGTATACAGAAAAAACCAGCTTTTATCTAGTAGCTTGGTTACTGCAAAATAATTATGTTCGGACCTGTTGCGTCCAGTTCAGACCATCCAATGCTATTTTGATACCTTGGTCGGGTATATTCTCAAAAACTTTTTCTTCCCACTCTTCGAGGAGATCTTCGGTTGAGTCACGCGGCAACCTCGCAAATGGAACGCCAACAACGAGTGGTTTATACGGATCGAGGATTTCGTTTCCAGCACCAAAAGAATTGATGGTATCGTAAATGGCACGATTCATAACGGATAAAGCCTGCGTAACCGGATCATCTTCGTCAAAAACGAGAGCATATTCAAATGCTGGACTTCCCAGCTTAGGCACTGGTTGAACGGTTCTAATGCCATTGTCATCCGTCTCTTCATCTACCCTATCCGGTGGAGCAGATGGTTGTATGCGGACAAGATTTACGGCACGGGTCACTAGCCCTTCTCCTTCGTTATTTTTAGGTTCAATACCAAAGGCCGCTAGTGACGCTGATAATACTATAGGTAAAGGGTTAGGAACTTCTTTAGCCTCGGGCTCACGATTTAACTTACCAGGAGCAGGCCACGTATCTGCAAGCATACGGGCAGCAACCTGCGGAAATTTACGGGCTCGTGGGTCGCCGGGTAACGCTCTTTGTTCAAAATGAGTGTAGCGATAATCTTCTGGCAAATACAATGCCGTCCTGCCGACCGGTCTATACATGCCGGGTTCGGTGCGTACTTCTGTTCTTTCGTAAAAAGGGATGACCCTATTACTCACGGCGGCAACCCTCTCGTAAAATTTGGACAACTGCCCAGACGGAGCTACATCACGGGTAGCTCGAATATAGGAATACTGGTTGGAACGAGGGGGCATACAACTCCTTAGGCTAGCTAGGAGATTATACCATTAATTTGCTAAGCAGCCATAAGCATGTCTGCCCTAGGACTATGGAAGGCAATAGGGTAAGGTGCGGCGGGCAAAATAGATGACGGCGGCATTTTGGCTTTGCTACGAGGGTCTAATGTTACAAATGCTACTTCGAACTGGGTCTCTTCGTCCTCTTCCTGAAGGAAGTGTGCAGGATTAAGTCTAAAGTGACTACACATACGACCTACTAATTCGTCACGCTCTATGTGCATCGCCCCAGCTTCGGTAATAACAAACCCAAGCCCATGTGTGCCTACCGCTTCGGTTTCACCGGGATAAAAATCGCCCGGCTGCCAAAGAGATGCGGACCGTAGAAGCTCATCATCTTTTGCATCAAACCGCAAACTCGTGGGTACGTCTGGAGCTGCCTGCCTGTCTTCCGCTAGCAAAGATAGTGTTGCATAGCCATGATTTTGTCCCATTGTACTGATAATGTCATTAATCCCGCACGTAAATGCTCGAGCAGCTCTTTTCTGAGCCGCGCGGTCCGGACCTTTTGCAACTTTTGTATAGCGTTCGTTGAGCGCAGCGACGATAGCATGTCTAGGGACATATTCAACCATCACGTCACGGAGGGGAATAGCTGTTACTCCCTCTAAAGGAGCGACTCTCCGCGACAACTCAGTATGAAAGTTGTTTATTCGGCTAGGAATTTTCTTAGCGAGCGGACGCCCGATACGCATTGCTGGCCATGGATAATACGGTGCAGGCTCACTTCGGTCGCGACTATGTTGCCTTTTTGCTCTAGAGACTGGCTTTACTTTTTGCTTTTCCACCCAGCCACCCTCAGGGCTTAAGTCATATGTAGATGCCATGTCGGCATAAAATCCAACGCTCGGGCCTTGGATGGCGCGACTAGCAGGCCCGCCGACCGTTCTCCCATTCATAACACTAGCAGCACCAACTCTAGGCATTTCATGCGAGGCAAATCCCATACAACAATCTCCTTGTTATGCTTTAATCATAGTTTTTAGTGTAGACGCTTATTAACATAAACACCACATGTAGCGTGCTGATAGGTACTGTAATATTAACAATTAGTTAACTTCTGTAAGATTAACTTTTACAGGGTGCCGTATAATAGCTCAATATGAAGATTAAACACCAGGCCAAACGAATCGCAACCGATGCTGCGGGTTATTTACTCATCGTGCTGGGTGTTGCACTAGGTTGGTTGCCTGGTCCGGGCGGTATTCCGCTTATAGTGGCCGGACTTGGGCTACTGTCTATTAACAATGAATGGGCCGCTAAGCTCCGCGATTACCTGCTCAAACACGGTGGCGAGCTGGTACGGGTGCTCTTCCCGAGTAATAAGTACGTTCAGTGGCTATACGATGCCGCCGTTGCCGCCCTGCTGGTGGTTGTTACTATCTTGGCCATCAGACACGCCGCCTTCTGGCAAATTTCTTTAAGTATTGCCCTGTTTTTTATTGCATTGTTTATTGCGGCCATGAATCGAGACCGCCTTGTCCGCCTTAAGCATAAGAAATAACAATACATACTTGACATAACTGCAATTTCCTGTATAATGCATCACAAATCGTGAGGCACCAATGGAAAAATTTATAGTACTCGGGCAAGTTCCCGGCACCGACATACAAATCACTTTTACGTTATGGCTTGAGCTCATGACAGCCGTGATGCTGTTGGTTGTGCTGATGCTATTGTTCGTTAGTCACCGGCAGCAATTGGCCGGCGAAAATGACAGCGACCAGCGAGCACCCATGCACGCTAGGCAGTTACATCGCTAGGCATAATAGCTTCGCCGTATAGTCGCAGCTCTTCCAATAAATACTTTTTGTTATCGTCCAAGTCGGGCTGTTGCTTAAGTTCATCGAGTCGGGCAAAATATTTTGCCAACCGGCTACTAGCACCGCCGTCAAATAATCGTTCAGCGCAGTGTACGTCCCAAGCTAACCGCTGTTCACTAGTGAGCGACTGAGGATAGTTACGTGCCACGTATAGCGGCAACAGCTCCTTAAGACGCCCATCATGGAACCGTGACTCAAACGACATGATATCAGTGGGTGGAGCCTGGCGGACAGATTTCATAACCATTTTGTCGGCATCACTAATAAACCCGCCGTCATATAGTTGGGAATCGACAGTAGTGGGCTCTTTAGGTGCCTCTGCCCGTTCCTTCTCGCTCAGTTTTTGGACCTGCAGCATCTTATCGGTCAGCTCTTTTTGGACTGCTTTGAGCTTATTGTAATTGCCTTGGATAGTCTCTAGCGGTAACTGTAAGCGTTCTTGGGCAGCGGCATCGAGGACGCCTATTGGGGCCACGGCTGGGCAGCGGTTGAACTTCATAGTCTTTACCGGGAGGCGAACCGCTTCTTTATCGGGGTTCCAGCGCCAGGCAGTCGCTAACTCCTCAATGCCCATCTTAGCAAACGGAACTGGGTCGTAACGCAGATCAAAGACGAAGGCGCTGCCGGACTGCGGATGGTCGGCCAGGTAGGCCACTGCCGTGGTGTGCTGCGTCTCACCGGGATATTTCCCAGAGGTATACACAAAGGGCTGGCCTTTGAGCACCAGTTCGGACACAACTTTTTTATTGCGAGCCTCAAACAGGTATTTAAATAGCCCAGGCTGTTTGTCACGGATGAGCTTGGCAACGGCGATGGTAGCGTAGACGTCGCTAAGGGCGTCATGCGCCTGGTAGTGATCAAGGCCGTTTAATTTGGTCATTAACTCCAGTCGGTTGGTCGGTTTACCCTCAGGGGTAAAGGGCCACTCAATTCCCTCTGGACGCAGGGCCCGGGTCATGCGGACCAGATCAAGAATATCCCAACGGGAGCAGCCGTCAGCCCATTGCCATTCGTACGGATCATAAAAGTTACGGTAGTGCAGGTAGCGCATAAACTCATCGTCAAAGCGCACGCTGTTAAATCCTAGGAAAGTGGTATCTTTTTGCACGACTTCGTCGTAAAAGTATTTTAAAAATTCGGCCTCTGTTAAGCCCTCGCTAATAGTTTGTTGGGGGGTGATACCGGTAATTAATACGGCATCCGGTTCGGGTAAAACGTCGGCGGCTAACTTAATGTAAACATTGACTGGCTCACCGATGGGCTGTAGTGCCTCGTCGGTCCGAATACCGGCAAATTGCATAATACGAGCACCACTCGGACTAAAGCCAGACGTTTCCAGATCGTAAAAGAAATAACTTGCAGCCATATGTGCTACAAGTTTATCATGCTCATCTGATAAGGCGACTTTTAAGGGCTACAAAGTAGTACTATTTAAGAATTATTTAAGGTTGTTTAAGTTGTTTAGTAAGGGAAGTGATGCTCCGGTCGGCCAACCACAATCTTTTGGCCTGGCTCAACACCGCGCCGAACAAGTTCGTGCAGGATGCCCATCTTTTTCATAATGTCACGCAGGCGACGAACGCCTTCTTCTTGCTCAAAATCAGTCCGGCGAGCAAACTTCTCAATTTTTTCGCCGGTGACCACAAAATGGTCACCCTCAACAACAACGTCCCACTTTTTGCTGGTGTCTTCGAGCCGCAGCACTGGAATGGCGTTTAGATCCACGGCAGCGGCTTCTTCGACACGTGACCGCACTTCCACAACCTTATCTTTAACAGCAAACAGCATCTCCTTTAGTCCAAGACCCGAAAGAGCCGAGATAGCTAGAATAGTGGCATCTTTTGGCGCTGCTCGACGTAGCTGATTAGTGAGGTCCTTTACGATTTCATCATCGAGGCCATCGATCTTACTCAGTACAATTACCTCTGGTCGTTCAGCCAGCTCAGGCTGATAGGCGGCCAGCTCGGCTTTAATGGTCAGATACGTTTCGGCCACGTTTTCTTGATAGGCCTCTACCAGGTGCAAGATAACTGCGGTGCGCTCAATGTGGCGTAAAAAGTCATGGCCCAGACCCTTGCCTTCGGCCGCACCTTCGATGAGCCCCGGAATATCAGCAAATAAGATACTGCTGGCACCATCAACGTCAACCATGCCAAGGTTTGGGCGCAGCGTGGTAAAGGCATAGTCGGCAATTTCTGGACGGGCATTACTGATT
Source organism: Candidatus Saccharimonadota bacterium (assembly GCA_028286245.1). GTDB lineage: Bacteria > Patescibacteriota > Saccharimonadia > Saccharimonadales > UBA4665 > UBA4729. The sequence continues at coordinate 148,773 of JAQBRY010000002.1, forward strand.
TTACTGAGCAGGGTCGACTTACCAGCATTAGGCAAACCAACTAGACCCACGTCGGCAATAACTTTTAATTCGAGTGTTAGGTCGGCGATTTCGCCAGCTTCGCCCTTTTCGGCAAACTTAGGTGTCTGGCGACGAGATGACTGAAAGTGAGCATTTCCAAAGCCACCCTTACCGCCCCTGGCGATCACGGCTTCTTGGCCGTCCTGCACTAGGTCGGCAATAACTTTGCCGGCCTCGTTTGTAGCCACTGTCCCCACGGGGACAGCTACTAGTAAGTTCTTGGCTCGCTTACCATGCATTTTGGTTTTGCCACCGGGCTTACCGGGCTGTGCCTTGAGCTCTTTTTGATAACGAAAGGCTGCAAGGGTATTTTGATTACGGCTGGCCACCAAGATTACGTAGCCGCCATCACCGCCATCACCGCCATCTGGGCCACCCTTATCAATAAACTTTTCGTGTCGAAAGCTCATCTTGCCGTTGCCACCGTCACCGGCAATCGCCGTTACCTTAACCTTATCAATAAAACTCATCTAAAACTCACCGAACCCTTTTACATTTCAAATACTAATAATAACATTCTTTACCCAAAACTTCAACGCCCCGCCCTCCAGGATGAGTATGATTCTCTAGATGACGTGCAGTGTGGTTTGGAATACGAGGAGCGGAAGTAATCGTACTAAAAGTACGATGAATGAGCACCGGAGGATTCCAGGCCGCAATGTGTGTTAGCTAGAGGGTCACCCTACCTATAAATGAAGTGCTGGAATTTTGCGGCCGAAACCCAATCGCTATTGCCAACTCGTCCCCAACCAGCCAACCCATTCATATCAGAGTACTTAATCATAGTGCCGTCGTCCGATACTGCCTCAATGTAGGCCACATGACCTTCGCTACCCCGGTCGGTCTGGCCGATAGCACCGGCACGCGGCGTAGTGCTTACTGTCCAGCCATCAAGTGGAGCCAAGTTATCCCACGTGTTGGCGTTGCCCCAGTTGCTTGGCACACTAATACGGTTAGCGACGTACCAGGTACAGTAACCAAAGTCGTAACCGTTGTAGCCATAAATAGCTGAGCTGCCACCAAAGGCGTAACTAGTCACATTGCTACTGGCAGCCACTCGTGCAGCTACGGCAGGCGCAGCCTGAACACCGTTAGGAATAATAATCTTTGTGCCGGCAACCAGACCGTTGATCTCGGCGTCGTTATAGGCAATAATTTGGTCCTTGTTGGCCTTGAACTTAGCCGCTAGCGTATCGGGGGTATCGCCCGGCTTTACAGTGTAGACAATACCGTTAACAGGGGGGATCGTGAGCGTTACGCTGGCAGCGACGGCATCACCGCTGAGGGCGTTTGACCAGCGGATACTATCCGAAGTAACACCAAACTTGCTGGCTACACTCGGAATAGTATCCCCGGCGACAGTGGTATATGACTGAATATCGGCTCGAGACTTAAGCGCCGTAGAGACAACTTGCGGCTTGGCAATCACATTGTTGCTGGTTGGAGCCATAGTCAACTCACTAGCCTGGGAATCGGCTTGGTTAGTGATGGCTGTTGCTTCTGGCAAGTTATTAAGACGAGCAATAGTAAGGGCGATATCGGTTGATGATAATTGGTCGAGAGGATTGACTGCGCCAGCGGTGGCTTGACGCTGCGTTACGAGCGAATTAGCAGCAACGCTGGTATTTGGGCTATGCAGCACAAATACCGCCACAGCACCAAGTACGACGACGTTACCAACTAACAACGAAATACGCAGTGCGCGCTTGCGAACGGCTTTTCGGTGTGTTTTTAGGATGATTCTTTGATACCACTTAGACGATTGAATGGTACGAGGAAGCGCTAAGCGGCTCGCGATATCTGTAGAAGTAATGTTACTAATAAAGGCTCCGACGTCAAAAGACGTACACCCTAAGCAGTTAAATAATATTGGTGAATCGTTAACAAAAGTGTAGCGATTGATAGTATTTGGCTTAGGAGCAACAAAGCCAGGTAATAAACTAATTGGAAGTCAACTAGCAAATATCTGGCAGTTACCGAACCATTATAGCAAAAATACCGCTTATGTTCAAGTTTTAACAACTATTTTTAACTGTTTAACTTCTTAAAATAAATTAATTGCCGCACAGAGTGTGACAGTGTTTGTTGGTTAAATCTTGATGTTCTTCGATGGTGTGAGAGAAGTAGGTGGTGCCGTCATCACCGGCAACAAAGAAGAGCCAGTCGGTGGCAGCCGGGGCAGCGGCCGCTTGGAGTGAACTAGCGCTCACCGAACTAATAGGGGTGGGCGGCAAGCCTTTCTCTACCAGGGTGTTGTACGGTGAATCGTAGGTAAGGCTCGGCGCCTTGCCGGCCGCTATCGAACCATAGTAAGCCGTTACGTCCGATCCAAGCACCATATCAGACTTGAGCCGCTTGTAGAACACCTGGGCAACCTGCGCCCGATCGGTTGGCTTAGAGGCTTCCTGCTCAACTATAGAGGCTAGGGTAAGCCCCTGGTAGGCAGTAAGACCCTGGGCGGCAAAGGCCGCCTGTAAATCTGGAGTTAATTTCTGGGCCATCTCTTCGAGTGATTGGCGAATAATTACCGACGGTTCGGTATTGGCATCGCGTTGGTACGAGTCCGGCCAGAGCAAGCCTTCTAGGGTGGTGACGTCCGCTGGTTTATAGGCCAGTGTTGGCAGATCGGCATACTGTCCCGGCTCAAGGGCTTTATCGACGGCATTTGGATCAAAACCATCATTAATAAGGTCAGCTCTCACTTGGTCGATGCGCCGGCCGGGGAGGATGGTCACCAGCCGGGTAGTTACCTTACCCTTGGTGAGTACGGTGATAATTTTGGTGGTGCCTTGGCTTGGCGACAAGGCATAGGTACCGGCCTGAAGCTGGTCGCCAATCTGCTTGCTGTGCACATAGAGCTCCATGGCCCAGGCACTCTTAATGAGCTTTTTTTGCTGGAGCTGGCTGGCTACCTCTTTAAAGGTACTACCCTTTTCGACGGTAAAAATCTGAGTCTGCTGATCACTACTGACAGGCTCGAGATTTGCAGTGTAGGTGTGACGGACCACGATGGTACTCACGATACCGATTATAATCAGCAAGATTAATACAACCCAAATACGGAAAAAACGACCCTTTTTTGGCGATTTTAAACCGGAACGATATTGTAACATTTAGATCGTGCTCCCATGCTCTGCTAAATAATCTTCTAAAATATAGGTCGCCGCCAGCGCATCGACATCAGCCTTTACAAACAGTTTACCACGAGCGGTCAGCTCTTCTCTAGCTTTTACAGAGGTGAGAGCTTCGTCCTGAAAGTGTACGGGCACTGTAATATGGCTGGCTAAATGGGTTGCAAATGCCCGGGTAGACTGTGTTTGCTGCGTGTCATCTCCATTTAAATTTCTAGGGAGCCCTACCACCACATGCGCCGCACCCTCATCAGATAGTAACTGAACGATAGTATCAACGGCGTGCACGTCATTAGGAATAGTGGTGAGCGGATGCGGCATCCGGGCCGCATATGATGCGGTGGCGATACCAATGCGTACCGTCCCCACGTCCAGCGCAATAACAGACTTAGGGGTTGCTTGTGGCATTGCTCTTAGTGGCTGCCGGCGTGGGATCAGCGATAGTAATACTTATTTTGGAAGCTTTCTTGGGTACCGAGGTAACAAAGAACGGACTCAGTTTAACCTGAACATCGGTAACTCCAGGGTTAGACTCTAGGAGGCTTTTAACTTCACCACCCTTTTTACCAGCCACCTGCTGTTTAAGTTGATCGACCGTTAGGTCGGGTCCGGCCGTTACTACCGTTTGCAGTCCAAGATCAGCTTTGTCGGCTGCGTTATCTATGACCGTAAACTGCGCATTATCGAGGCCACGGCTGAGAATGTTCTGCTTAGAACTATCAATTTGGGATTTGGCTGCGTTATCGATGACCGCATTAATATCTGACTCTTTGGCACCAAACATAGTGTAGGTAACCGTTTGGGTGACCGTAACGGTATCGGCGGTCGTACCGGCTTCAACGCTGCTGGTGATTGCCGGTGTACCCGCCAAGAATGTATCAGTGACAGCATAAAGTCCCTGATCTTGCAGCTGGCGCAGCAGTTGCTGCTTAATGGAGCTGTCGGTGGCAGTTAGTTTTTGCTTGGCAGAATCGATGTCTGACTGTGTAACGACTTTGGTTATATCGTCGGTACCGCCATCAACTGGGTTATCGGCAGTTGCCTTAACGTCCGAGGAGTTGTAATCGGTGCCGCTCACCACGGTAAAGCTGGCGCCCGCCGCTAGGTTAGAGTCAGTACCAGCCTTGATGGCTACAATTTTTGTATCCTGGCTATAGATGTTTGAGAACTGGCTTGGATTACACTTATTACCCACTTTTACACTGGTAAGCGTAACGGCACTCTGGGTGATATAGGTTTGGCCGTTTGAGCTGACACCACTGCCGCTGGGAATAGTAACCGTATCTTTGTTACAGCCGGTGAGCGCAATAGTAACGCTACCGCTGGCCTTGAGGCCATTATTCTTTTGGCCGGTGGCAGGAGCTGCCTGAGTGGCAGTCTTTTGCTGGGAAACAACCTTAGCCGGCACTAAGCCATCGCTGGCGCTCACGGTGGTAGCCGCTGTGCTTAGCGTAACATTGGAGCGCACGTTAAGACTGGTAGCATTAGTAGTAACCGAGATTTGTGCCTTAGGCAGTACGTTAAAGGCTAGGACCGCGCCGCCAATAAGCAGAATCAATACAACTGCGCCCAAAATAAGTAGGAGCCGAAAGCGCTCAAAGTTTGGTATTGCTAATTTTTTATTCTTCTTGGGCTTTTTGGCATCGCCTTTTGAGGGGACTGCGGCGGCTACCGGCGCATCATCATCGAGTTGGACCGTTTCTACATCATCGGCCGATACTGGCGCTGCAGCCAGCGCTGCGGCGGCTACCGGCGCTACTGCGGCATCAGCGTCGGATAGTTGCACGGGCTCATCTTCGTCAATGGTCTCTTCGCGGTCAAAGTCAGTTTGCGGAGCCATGGGAATTTCCGGCTTGGACTGCGGCGTTTTGGCCACGTGCAGACCAACCGCACCGGCCAGTGGCAGCAGCCCGGCTTCGCTAGTGATAAGCACTAAATTCTTTTTACTCTCGTCGGCGCTGCGCTTAAGCAGCTTCATGTTAACAATGCTTTGGAGTACGCTGGCACGCTTTGGCAACACAAGGGCCACGACCTTACCGTCGCTGGCTCGTACCTTGTCGATGATACCGGTGATTTCTTCATCGATATCTATGTAGATAGTGTCTTTACTTGTCGCTGCCATAGCCTATGCTTCCTTAGCTGATAGATAATCGATTTGACCGTTTGGTGTTAGCCTTATCATACCGTATTTATACGCTTAACATTTTATCAATTTTGTCACGGAACGATTTGCTGCCACCGCTAAACTGGAGTGTGTCCATACCAACGCGCAGCAGCCCCAGTGCCGTAATAAAAGTATGGTCAGTTACTTTGCCGGTGGTATCGGTGATCCCGGCGACCTGATCCGGGCGAATGTGATGGATGGTTGGCTTACGAGTAAACGGCAGGTTTTTATACCAAGCTGCTTGCTCAAGGCGGTCGGTAAGTAAATCAAGCGACGAACCGCCTCCACACAGGAACATCCGGTGCGGCAGGTGGTCAAGTTTTGTAAATTCGGCCAGTGCCAGTTCAATACCGGTCACCCAGGTATCGGCAGTTTTACCGAGGGCGTCTTCTATGGGTTTGCGCTTAGCGGCCGCAACTTTGTTGGTGCTCAGGCCTAGTTTGAGGTTTTCGGCTTCTTCAAAATCAACACTCAGCTCGCGCTCAACAGCACGGGTGTAGGCCCGGCCACCGATACCGAACATCTTGGTACCCTGCACGCCACCGTCGTTAATAACAGCAATGTCGGTGGTACCACCACCAACGTCCATAAGAATGGCGCTCAAGTTTTGGTTAGGATTATTACCAATGATCGCCCGGGCCACTGCAAACGGTTCGGCGGCAACGGCCAAAAGATCAAGGTCAAGTTCCTGGGCGGTTTTTTCGAGGGCACCGATGTGGATCAGCGGAGCAAAAGCCGTGTAGAGCTGCACCACTACGTCCTTGCCCTGGAAGCCAATAGGGTTAGTAATTGGATAGCCGTCAATTTCGATACTAACGAGGGCGCTGTTTACTAGCCGCACGTCGACGCTCTTGCCGCCAAGTTCCCAGGCCAATTCCTGCTTGGCTCGAGTTTCGGCTCGCTCTTGCACGAGGGCAATAATTTTTTCCATCTCAACCACGTCAAGGGGTTTGGTGGGCGTCTTGCGAGCCACCCGGACAGTGGTAGTAGTACCTTTAACGAGCTCGCCGGCAATACCGATAATTGCCGTACGGACGCTAACCCCGGCCTGCGTCTCGGCTTCGTTGAGCGCCTGGTCGCAGTTATCCACCACGCTGGCGATGTCGGCAATGGCACCGGCTTGCATGTCGGTAAGGCTCTGATGGGCCCGGCCAACACCTACTACCTCAATGGTGGCATCTTCTTTTGATACCTTGCCAACCAGTGCTTTTACAAACTCAGTACCGATGTCGAGAGCGACAATATATTGGTCATCGGATTTACCGGCTCGCTTTTTAACATTGGCGGAAGCTTTATTAGCACTATCGAGGGCACGCTGGGCAGCCGTGAAGCCGGCAGCTTTAAATTTATCAAGCATATGCATTATTTTACCATAGCTCACCTGAGGAAGTAGTAATAATGCACAGACTGATTGACTAAGAATTAATAATATTTTAATATTTAGATAATATGGCTGCTCACGAATCCGGTCCACTACCTAGTATGGCAATGTTATCCGAGATGACTCCAGAGGAGCACGCATCACTAGAAGCTATCGAACTCTATGACACTGTAGCCGGACTACTCGGGACGGGTGATACCTACAATATGAAAACTGGGCTGCCAAATCCCGACATTGTGCTAATGTTTATAGAACAGTTTCATCAAGTCTGCCGTACCAAGGCGACAGGCAGTGTGGTGATCCCCGAAATCTATGGCCTACCAGAGGATATCGCGGAAAACTGGAACCGCAGTGAACTTATTTTTCCACAGGCACTAGTAGCTTCCGACGCTACCACCATCGAATATCTACTCGCCGAAAAGGGAGCGGCAATGATACCGGCTTATAGTTTGGACTTTGAAATTACGCATAGCCAAATACCTAATCAACCATCGGAAGCAAGCATACATTTACGCGACAAATCGAGTGGCGTCGGCATTGTCATTACCAAGGACAACAGCCGGGAAAAAGTAAGTTTTGCCATCTGTAGTGAAGCAGGCGCACCGGTCGGTTACATGCAACTCCAAGATATGATATTGCTACTCAATACTTTGATACGCGACCCTGCCGGTGATCCGGTAACCGAAAAGCCTGATGATAAGACCATCGATGCCCTGTTCGAAGAACTTGGCAGTACCCATGGCGTCTCCCGGCGCCAGTATTTAATGACACACGATCTATACCCGCAAGACGGTGAGGACGGTGCCGAGGTTTTTGGGGCCGTGCTCTATACAGAAACCGGATCCACTGCCGAATCAGAACGATCGATGATTGTTGAGCGTCATCGGCGAGATCATGAGCGAGATGCCGACGTAGTATCAAGGTGGATGATCAACTCCCTAAGCAGCGATCTCCAGGCTGCTAAACCGCCTTCAACCCCTGCCACCATAGCCATGCACGAAGTCGTCTCACGCCCCGCCTCGTACAACGTAGAAATGATCGACTGCTCAAAAGTCCTACCGGGCACTGCTCACCTGCTCGAACCAGATACGGCACAGCTCAAGCGCTTTGTCTCTACGCTGCAAGAAGTTATAGCTTCGGCCTGCGAGCAATTCCCGCCTCCCGCGCACCTTGTACCAGACCCAAGTCCGCCGGATGACGGGCCTTTGCTGGTCATAAAACACTATTGATTTTTATATAATAAAGTTATATAACAGGAAGAGTTATGTACGAGCACCTTTCTCCTCCTACCCATATGGATGTTCCTGCTCAGCGGCAGAGCACTGGATATCCGTTGTATGCTCCCGGAGAGCAGGCTCCTGCGGCCCAAGATTACGCCCCACCCGTTTCCGAAGATACTGAACCACGGTCTATAGGTCGTAGGCGCTTTCTAAAACTAGCCGTTGGCGGCGCAGCAGTCTGGGCTATGAATGACATAGTTGGAGAAGTCGTCTGGTCTGATACGGATACTGCACTCACCACAATAAATAGAGAAACAATCCCCTACTCAACTGATGAAGGTTGGGTAGTTATACCCGGATTTGGCAGTCGACATGGGGCCGGTATGGCAGCGTTACTCAGCCAAACGCTCAATCGTAAACAACCGATTGGCTATTTTAACTACGCTACTAGCGGTCTAAAAATGGATGATATTGTGAGAGAAATGAGCATTTTTGCTGAGCCTTTCGATACCGTGAGTCTTTACGGCCACAGTATGGGCGGTCCGACAGGGCTAGAGGCTGCTCGGCAAGTTGGGAAACCTCTCAATCGCGTCATCCTTAACTGTAGCCCTTTCTCTATGTTCGATGCCCGTGGCGGAGAAATGAAATACCTTGCCGCGCAACTGGCCAAAAAGACACATTATGAAGGTGATTTCGCTAGCACGTACTTGGGAACAGTTAAAACTGATATTGATAGGCATGGATGGAGGAGCACATTTGGCAGTGTATGGGGCGGCATTGAGAAAACAGCCCACGGGCCTTCGCCTAAACTCGTTACCAGTCAGGGAAAAATGCTAGCAGGGTTCGATTTACGCAGCCACCAGGAATCGTATGAGCGCATCATTACTCCTCAAACAGTAGTTCGTTTTGCAGCGCCAGAGAATTTTGGCCGCGATAAGACAGTGAACGACTATAGCTCATACATTAACTATTACGATTTCTTTGGACGATTCGGTGTAGAGGTAGAACTGATACGGTATAAGAACGGCTCCCATGCTGATACGCGCCATGCGCTTGAGGCTTTAAAACCGTATCTTAGACAGCGCTACTAATTAGATGACAATGCCGCCGCCAACTACCACGTCGTCGTCATAGAGGACGGCTGACTGGCCTGGAGTAATGGCGCGCACATCGTCCTTAAGTAGCACCACAAACTGGCCGTCGCGGGTTTCTACGCTGCAGTCAACCAGCGCTGCGCGGTAGCGGGTGCGGACTTTGTAGGCGATTCCCTCGTTGGGAGGCTGGTTGATCCAGTGCAGCGAGGTTAGATTGAGCTCGCGGTGCCAGAGGCGGTCATCTTGCAGGTCGGTGGTTACAAACACTTCATTCTTGGCCATATCTTTGCCTACGACGTAGTACGGGAGGCCGCCGCCGACGTTCAGGCCATGCCGTTGGCCAATGGTATAAAACAGCGCGCCGTCATGCTCACCGACCAATTTGCCGTGCTGGTCAATAATTGGCCCATTGGGCTGTTCGCCGAGCTCGGCCAGTAAAAAGTCCTTAATACCGACTTTGCCCACAAAGCAGATGCCCTGGCTATCCTTTTTGTCGGCCGTAGCAAGTCCCAGCTCCTTAGCCAGTGCCCGGACGGCTGGTTTTTCCAGCTCGCCAATCGGCATTAAGCTGTGGCGGAGGGCTGATTCGGTCACCCGATACAAAAAGTACGACTGATCCTTATTGCCATCAATGCCGGTGAGTAGTTTGCCATCTTGGCTGCGTGAGTAATGCCCGGTGGCTATCATGTCGGCGCCGTCAGCTAGGGCCGTATCAAGAAAGAGCTTAAACTTTACCTCTTGGTTACACATAATGTCCGGATTAGGAGTAATGCCCGCCTGATAGCCGGCCACCATGTAATCAACCACGCGCTGGCGATACTCGGTTTCAAAGTCATACATTTTAAAATCAATGCCAAGCTGCACTGCCACCCGCTTAGCGTCTTGGTAGTCTTCTTGCCAGGGGCAGGTAAAGCCCGGCAGGTCCTGGCTCCAGTTCTTCATGTACACGCCCGTGACGTCATAGCCTTGCTGTAGGAGCAAGGCGGCCGTGACCGAACTATCAACACCACCGGACATACCGACATAAACTTTTTTAGACATAGTTACCCTATTTTAGCAAAAATTAGGCAGTTTAGCCTAGCTAGCTTTACTACGACTCTTCTCGAGCTGCCTTCGCAGCGTGTAGAGCTCGTGGCGGCGACCAATAAAAAATGCGGCCACAATCAGCGGCAGCATCAGGAATAATGGCCAAATAAGTATCTTGGCCTTAGGGGTTGTGCCGCCGCTAGGCGATGCAGACCCACTACCCGACTGGGTAACTTTGCCGTTAGAAATGCCCACTAGCTGTAAGTAGGCCGTGCCGCCGTTAGCGTCGGTGATTTTAATGATAATTTTGTAAACACCGGCGGATTTATAAGAGTGTTTAATGTCAAAACTGCCGGCAAACGACTGGCTTTGTAAGTCCGGAGCACTGCCGTCTCCCCAGTCAATGCTAACAGCGTACGGTCCGGCGCCGCCACTCAAAATAATTGGCCAGGTCAACACCTGGCCAGGGTCGGCACCGCGCTTTGCATAGATACTACTTAGTGACACATGGGTACCAAACTGAATAAACTGCTGGTCATTAAAGGTCACCGTGACCGAATTAGAATCGGGCCCCTGCTGGTCCAGCGAGTCGTAAATCCGGGCTACGATTTCGTTTTGGTTACTAAAAAGATCCACTTGTATAGAGTAACTGCCGGTTTCACACTGCGCCGAGCCCACAAATACATTGTTAGCAAATATCTTTACCAGTAGGCCCTTAGGGCAGAGGCCGGAGACGGTAATAGGTACGCTCCCAAAAACCGCACCGTTTGTAGGCGACGATATGGAGGCTGCCTGCTTGGGAGGGTCAGAAGATATCTTGCCCTCAAGCCCAATTGAGCCGGTACCCGGGTTTACGGGCGGGGTTGCGGCCAATGAACTAAGGGGCGTAATGACGAGCACGAGGGCAAGCACGCACAAACTCAACCATAGCTGCAGGCGGGACGGAGCGGGAACCAGGCGTTTCATAGTCTAAGCATAACCTTATTGGTAGTTAGCAGCAATTAGCGGCGGCGGCTGGCTTGGCGGATAATCCGCTGGTTGTAGCGGCGGATTAAGCGTGGGAGGCCGAATATCAGGAAGACAATCAGGGCAGCCAAAACTATAAACAGGGCTATTAAGGCAGTTGGAATAACATAAAAGGTAGTACTGGCACTCAACAACTGACCGTTTGAACCATAGCCAAAGTTACCTTCTAATTTGTAGATACCAAATGAGCCAACCTTGTTAAGAGGGATGGTAAACTTGCGAATACTGTCCGGCAAAACGTTGCCCCGGGGAGTAGTGTTATTGATTTCGTACTGATCAAGGATTTTACCCGAACGGTTCTTAAGTAAGATTTTGCCGAAAGGCTGCTCCTGGATGTTTCCCTCGTTACGGAAACGAACAACGGCATCAATACCCTTATTGCTTGTAAACAAGCTCTTGGCGTCGTCTTTGCGGCGGGTGTCAAAACTTGCAAGATTGAGCTGGCTTTTAACATCACCGGATACTCGAACCAAGATCAAAGAACCGACACTGCCTGCCAGGTACACATTCTTACCGGCCGGATCGGCGTCGGCTGGCGCAAAGAGCACAGAGCCGTAGTAACCACCACCGGCAGCGTTAGCCGGGATTTTGATGGTAACCGGTATAGAGCGCTGTTCGCCGGGCTGTAAAGAAAATTTAGGAATAGCCTGTACGTACTGGCGAAGACTGTGCTTAAGAGAAGCCGAAGCCCCGTCACGCACAATGGCCGGCTGGCCACTTTCGTCACTGCTGGCTGCAAAGTCGTTAACAACCGCTTGCAGGTCAGATTTAGCAGTCGTGACGTTTGTAACGGTGATGTTAACCACCTCGGACTTGCCAGGATCAATAGTAAGTTCAGTTCGGACCGGAGAAACGCGAAGGCCATTGCCACCTGCTGCCTTGGCAGTGCCGGTTACGCCACTACCCAGTACGACGGCTAGTGTCAGCAAGAGTGCCGTTGGCCGCCATATTTTATTAAACTGCATGTCTGTTTTCCCCTTATGTTTTGCTTAGCACTATAGTATCAAATCAGTTACTCTTTGCCAATACAGAAACCTCATAAAACAGCTTCTAAGTGCGTATGTCAAACATTAAAAGTTAGCTAGGCAGGTATAGGTAACGGTGCTCACATACACGCCCGGCGCCTGAGTTTTTGGAATATTTACGATGTAACTAGCCGTATAGCGGCGAATATCATCCGGTTTATTAACGCTCACCAGCGTATCTCCCGGCGTAAACTTATAAAAATTTGGTTGGCCGTAATTTGTTACCGGCGATGCCAGGCCGGGGCCGCCCGGATCAGTACCGCCAGCCGGCGAGCTATTAGCCCGCAGATTTAAGCCAAACTGTGAATTCCCGCTCCGCGATACATCCGCCGTATCGAGCGGGCTAATAACGTTGTTACCACTGGTAAGGGTTGTCCCGCTCACAAAAATATTGTAGCCGTCGCGCGCGTTGGTAGCAGTCAATAGCTGAGAGGTTCCTTGATTAGCATGGGTGGACGACAGCTCGCCAAAATCAACATAGTTACCATTGGCACTAGAACAATTTAAAGAGGCAATAGTGGCACCCACACAAAAAATAATATAGGGCGGTACTTCTGCGCTAATAGCCAGGTTGGCATTAATGGCAATAACAATAGCACCGTAATCGTTGGCTACTCCCGTGCCGTCGGCAGAAGCATAGGTTTGTAAACGCACAAAATACGATCCGGTGATAGAGGGGTTGTGAATAGCATCAAAGGTGTAGCTCACCGGTCCGGCAGTTGCTGTCGCCGGCGTACGTCCGATAACAATTTTATTGGCTGTAGAACCGCTAGTAACCGTAAACCCCGTTTGCCCCGATTGGGCAGACAGACTGGCAGCGCTAGCATCCAAGCCGGTAGGAGCGGTGCACGGGTCGGTCACAAACGGACTGTTTGTACAGTATTCAACTGCAACAGAACCGAGTACGCCAATTGATGTCAGGCGAAATGATAATTTTTGACTACCCACGCCGTCAACAATACTAGTGCTCAGTGTCATCGAGCGCTGACCTAATTGGGCACCATTAACAGGGGCTGAAAGCACCCTTACCGCCAGTAGTAATACTACGAGGGCGGTAAGGACTACAACAGGCTTATGCAGCAATGTTTTGGTGAGGGGTTGGCTCATTCATTCGTAGCCTAGAATTTGCCAGTAGCAATCAAGTCGATGTTGGCCGTGTAAATACCGGCTGGGGTCGTCAGTGAGGCGACAGCTGCAAAGGTGTAGGTGCTGTCCATACGGTAGAGCGGAGCGGTTGAAGAAGCCACTGGGTCTCCAAAGGTACCGATCACGCTGCCGGTATCACCAGTAGTTTCGGTATCCATCCCGTAAGTGTTAGCTCCTGTAGATTTGTAGTTTGCGTCTGCAGTCAGAGTTCCTGTGCCATTGGTGTCTGGTGTACCGTCGCCAGTCGACATGCCAAATGCGGCCGTACCAATAACCATGGTACCTATTACATAGCCTCCGGTACCGATTGCCGGGATGTCACAGCTAGTACCACCGTTGGCACTGAGGCCACCACAAGTAGTGTTACTGTTACGCATCGCAATGGTGGCGCCAGCCGTAGCGTTGGTAGAAATTTGGGAATATACGCTGCCGGTATCAATCGCCGTAGAGTCCAAGGTAGGGGTCGGGGTGCCATGACCGAGCGTCAAGGCGGGAGCATCTGCAGCCTGTGTAGAATCACAACCGTGCGTTGTCCATGAGCTGTGGATGGTGCCAGAGACACAGAACGTTAGTTGTTCCTGAACACGAGCCGTAATGGTAATGATTTGGTTAGTACTGAGGGCAATACCGCCATAATCTTTGTAGTTACCAGGAGCGGTTGGCAGCGTATAGGCTGTAGTGCTAGAACCAAAAGTTGCATCTGAATAGGTATAAATACGAGCGTAGAAGGTACCGAGGGTGCTGGTATTAGTTATGCCGGTCAGGTTAAATGACTGAACGCCTGCCGCCGCCGTAGAGCCTGAGCCCTTAGCGAGTTCGATGTGGCCGGCAGATGCCGAAGTAGCTGCCCAACCCGGGCTGGTAATATCACCCGACACACCGGCTAAGCCTACGCCGGAAGTAACCATGGCAGTTGGGACGGTACAGGTATCACCAATAATTGGGTTCTGGGAACAGAAGTCTATTATAAGGCTGTCGGCGGCCGTGGTAGTTGTAAACTTCACTTGGTAAGTAACGCCGGTACCACTACCGACGCCGGTAGTAATAGTACCGCCACTTACGCCGGAGTCACTCAGCGTAATGCCGCGAAGGAGCAGCTGAGCAGCAGAGGCTGTCTTAGGCCGAAAGACCGGATAGGCCACTCCTACCAAAAGTGCAACTGCGGCCATCGTGTAGCCGACCCGTTGCAATACACGAAACTTAGTTATCATTGAATTTCTCCTTGAGTATTTTTGTTTATTGTTTTTGGTTTTAGATATTTCTGAGGCTATCGTAACACGCTTATGTTAGGGCTGCAAGCAAAACATTAAAAAGTTATCCACAAGTTAATAGGTCGCGGTAGCAACGAGATCGTGTTCCAGCGAGTAGGTTCCGCCCGGCGTTACGTTACTAATATTAAATAAGTAGGAGATCGTGTAGTTAGTGTAGCTGCTGCTGGCAGTGGACAAGGCTATGGTGTCATCTTTTACGTACTTATATATGTTAGGACTACTGTAATCCACTGCCACCTGGCCAAAACCAAAGGACGTATCAGGGCCCTGCGTAGGATCGGCACCAAAGGTAGTTGGCAGGGTATTGGCCACTAGGTTAATACCGAACTGCTCGGTTCCCACCTGTGAGGCAGATGGAATGGTAATTGCCGCCATATGATAGGTGTTGTTCTTAGGAGTATCAGATGTAGAAGTAACCGTATAGCCATTTGACAGGTACGATTTAACGCTAAAGGTGGCCGTTGTCGTTTTGGTGGTAGTTGGTGTCATGGTTCCCAGGTCTACGTTTGTAGTACCAACGGTAAATTCGATGTAGGGTTCCCTATTTGTATTAAAGCCACCCTGGGCCTGAAAATTAGTGCTCGCCGTATTGCCTACCGCTGTTTCACCGGCCGACTGCTTAGAGCAGTAGCTTCCTGAACAGGCATTGAGCTCGCCGCCGCTACCAAAAAAGACCTCGTTCACTTGATACGAATTGGAGGATGACTGAGCAGCAAAAGTTATTGCTGGGGTGAGTACTACCACGAGCAATCCAAAAAAGGCTAGTTTTACTGTTTGTTTCCAGACACGCATAATACTAGGTATATTTTGCCGTAAAACCAACAAAATGGCAATCCGTTTACGGTTACAAGGTTTTTAAAGTATCATAAGACTACTTATAGACGCAGTAAATTATGGACTCCACTAACCCAACACCACCAGAAGAAAGCCAAGCCGACCCCGATGCCGATGCCGACGCCCTAGAACGCACCGACACAGAAAATGCTGAGGCAGAAAAAGCTACAACACCGGTAGCACCCGTCGCGCCGCCAAAAAAAGGCGGTATTATGGGTATTGTTAAACGATTTAACATTTACCTTATGCTGTTCCTTTTTGTACTGACTATCGCTGTGGCAGTTATTATTGTGGCTTACTTTCAGAGCCAAAAGGGCACCACAAAAGCTACCGTTACTACACAGGATCTTAATCAGGCGGCCCTCGATCAGCTGGCTAATAGCGACGCCTCTGTGGGCGATCCTAAACAGTTACTGAATGTTCAGTCTAATGCCGTTTTTGCCGGCCAGGTACTGGTGCGAGGCTCCGCGGAGATTGCCGGCGGCCTCCAAGTAACGGGTAGTACTGTTCTGGTAAACCTTACCACCTCCGGCCCCGCCGTGTTTGATCAAGCGCAGGTTAATAAAACGCTGAGCGTCGCCGGCGACACCACCATACAAGGAAGCCTGGCAATTCAAAAAGGCATTCAAGTAAATGGCGGCGGTAGCTTTAGCGGGCCGGTAACCGCCACCCAGATCACTACAAATGCCTTCCAGCTGGCAGGCGACCTGACACTGACTAGCCACGTGGTAGCCGGCGGCTCAACTCCTACTCGGGTCAATGGCCCGGCGCTCGGCAGCGGCGGCACTACCAGCGTAAGCGGCTCCGACACTAGCGGCACCCTAGCCGTGAATACCGGTAGCGGACCCTCAGCCGGTTGCTTTGCCACCATCACCTTTGCTCGTAAATATAACGCCGTTCCGCACATTACCGTCACGCCGGTTGGCTCAGATGCCGGCGGACTAGCCTACTATATTACCCGCACCGCAACCACCTTTAGTATCTGTTCCGCCTCCCCGGCGCCTGCCGGCTCATCCTTTGCTTTTGATTACTTTGTCGTGGAATAATACTGACCAGTAACATCAGATATGATATAATACATAGCCATGACAACGCCTATAGCTACCAACACAAATGAAAAAATCGGCCAGTTAATCGCCCGTATCCGTCAGGATAGGGGCCTAACCCAAGCCGAGTTTGCCGACCGGCTTAAAACCTCCCAGTCAGCCGTAAACCGGATTGAACACGGCCGGCAAAACCTAAGTTTAGAGATGTTAGGACGCATTAGTGACGTCTTAAATAAGCAGCTGATCAGCGTGAGTGGTGGTGCAGTAAACCTAAGAATTGAAGGCGGCCACGAGCTGCACGGCGAAATTGACCTCAAAACCAGTAAGAATGCTGCCGTTTCACTATTATGCGCCAGCCTTCTCAACTATGGTGTTACCCGCTTTAAATCATTTCCACGTATCGAGGAGGTAAACCGCATTATTGAAGTGCTCGAAAGCATCGGCGTCCAGGTAAAATGGCTGCCCGGCAATGATCTGGAAATCCGCCGTCCAGAAGTTTTACAACTCGACAAACTGGACGCCAAAGCGGCCCGTAAAACTCGTTCGGTCCTGATGTTGATTGGCCCGCTTATGCACGACCACCAACTATTCAAAATTCCGTTTGCCGGTGGTTGTAAGCTCGGCACACGCACAGTGGCTCCCCACTTTTATGCGCTCGAAGAACTCGGCGTTAGCATTGTAGCTACCAAAGGCAATTACGAAGTAGCGGTTAATAAAAAATCAGCCGACAGAATTACCCTGTACGAACCGGGTGACACCGTTACCGAAAACGTTCTCATGGCTGCCGCCCGCACCACCGACCAGGTGTTTATAGAGTTTGCCAGTGCCAACTACATGGTGCAAGAAATGTGCTTTTTCCTGCAAAAACTCGGCGTCGAGATCAGCGGCATCGGTACCAGCAAGTTAACCGTAAAAGGCGTACCATTTATAAAAAAGAACATTACCTACGCCCCGAGCGAAGACCCCATTGAGGCCATGTTCTTTGTGTCGGCCGCGGTCACCACGAACTCTGAAATCACTATTAATCGTGTGCCAATCGAGTTTATGTCTATGGAGCTTCTTAAGCTCAAAAAAATGGGGCTTAGCTACGACGTAACACCTCGTTACAAAGCCCTCAACGGCCAAACCGATCTGGTAGACCTAACCGTTCATAAACACGACGGCAAACTACGTGCTGTGGCCGATAAAATCCACTCCCTGCCCTTCCCTGGCCTCAACGCCGACAACCTGCCCTACTTTGTGCCAATTGCCAGCGTCACCCGCGGCCGCACGCTTATCCACGACTGGATGTATGAAAACCGGGCCATCTACTACACCGAAATGACTAAGATTGGTGCCCAAATTGAACTGGCCGACCCGCACCGTGTATTCATTACCGGCGCTACTAAATTTACTCCCGCCGATGTGGTTTGTCCGCCAGCCCTCCGGCCAGCTTCACTACTGCTCATAGGCATGCTCGCCGCCAACGGCATCAGCATCCTGCGTAACATCTACACTATTCAGCGCGGCTACGAAGACCTGGCCGAACGACTCAACAGCCTCGGCGCCGACATTACCGTCCTCCACGAGATCTAGCATCCGGACACTACCAGTTCTATGGTATAATCACCTCTGTTGCGGGATTAGTACATCGGTTAGTATGTGAGTTTTCCAAACTCGAGAGACCAGTTCGACTCTGGTATCCCGCACCATCATTACGCCGCGCCCTGGTAGCTCAGTTGGATAGAGCAGGAGACTTCTAAGCTCAAGGTCATTGGTTCGAATCCAATCCGGGGCACCAGATAGAACAGGTGGTCAGTCTCACTGATTTTACCAATCATCTGGTACACGGCAGCGGTACGCAGTACCACCTGCTCGTCATAGATGTCTTCGGCAGCCATTATGTACAACTGCTTTGCGGCTGTCTTCGCACCAGCCGTTTCATCGTAGGTCAGAATCACGTTCAGCCAATATATCGCTTCTCTGATGCGACCAATTTTTATCTCCTTACGGAGCGAACTGATTACCTCAAAAAAGTCGTAAGCCCCAAGCTTCTTTTGATAATAGCCAGCACTCATATTTGTAGTAAATCCATACTACTAATTCTGACTTAGCCATGCTGCAAGTCAAGTTATTTGTATCTGTTAAGCACTACTGGTATGCAGGCTGTTAGAGCGTCTATTTCATATAAAGTGTGGGTTTGGATGTTTAGCCGGTGGGAACGCAGTGAGCGGCATATATGCAGGCTCCATCCTGTAATCCATATCCTCAGGAAGTTGCATATTCAATAAACTCTTTACCAAATGCAGTTACTCGCACGAAGGGGGCAGGATAGCCCTCAGTGATACGGTTATCACTGAATTGGCTGAGTAATCCAAGATGAGTCAGGTTGTATATGTTGTCCTCGTTTTTATCGGTGCTGCCGTATATCTGGTAGCTTTTATCTTGCCTTGAAAGGTCAACGTCTTTGAGTGTTGCGACATCAATGTTGCTGAGTTGCTGTGAAGTCATGAGCAGCCTTTCCAGAGGGAACTCTTCATGGTCGCCAGTTGCCACATACCCAAGAAATACGTTCTTGATGTACTGCCTTTTTTCTTCGTTTCGCTCTGCAAGGTACTGCTCTACACAATAGACAAAGCCATCTTGGAATGTTTCAGTTGCAAGAACATCCTCTGTAAATATCTCTGGATTATCACGAATAAGTTCGACCCATTCAATGGCTCGTTTCTCACGAAGCTTCAAAGCATTACCAAAGATTGCCTTCGTAAGTCCCCAAGCCGTTCCTAGTCCGACTACGGAAAGGGCGATTTTATCGGCTCCACTCAAAGCGGTGCCAGCAGCAGAAACCGCCTGATCAGCGACAACCGCGGCGGAGGCTTTTAATAACTCTTTATCACTATCTTTCATAACACTATTATATGTCGTCTTTCTGCTTACGGCTCTTAGTTTATTGCTCTTCGTCAACAGTAACTGTGTATGCGTCCTGTAAGTCTCCCCCGAAGACGTATTCGTAATGTTCCAGTTCATCACGGAAGTTGTTTCGTAAAAACGTCGCATACTCCCAGCCAGCGGTTAGGCGGTCACTGACGTATGGCTCAATCAGCTCTGATAGCGGATGCGACTTTGCTAGAAATGCCAGTTCTTCCATATCATCAATCGAAGCCACGACATACGGCGATTCATCAATGATTTCGACTGGCAGACCTGCGTTGACGACCTTTTCCTTAACGATTTCGTGCAGCATACGGATTTGCTCACCCATCAAGTACCATTTCTCAAGAGTCGTCACACATATGTACGCCTTCTTTTCAGCCGCCAGCGTAAAGGTAGGGTTGCGATATGTGCCGTCACGATATGCCTTGAGACTCAGATATGCTTGAGTGACCGCATCTCCAAGCAAGCCCAGTTGCTCGAACAGTTCCTTATCGTCTAATAGCGATGTTTTTGCTCCCATCGTAAGACGCTTTGTCTTGCACTCATCGATTAAGCATTGGTCTGGCTGGTCGATAACCCAGTCGCAGCGGTTCGGGCTTGTAGCGGTATTCTGTTCGCCAGGGTAAATACCGATACCACTTCCATCGAATGTTTTGGCGAGCATGGAGCCGACATACTCCTCAAAAGCTTGACCAAATACATTGTCGAAGCCCTTTTCTCTGTATAAATCGTAGTAAAGTCCAGAGGTAAGACGCCAATAAAGTAATCTGGGCAACGGACAGACATGTGCTGGTCTGCCGTTGATTTCCGTAAAGATGATTGGGTAAGTGTACAGCGAATGATGCCCATAAAAGAACTGGTCGTCCAGATGTCGCTCTGATGGATTTGTGAGCATCGCCTTAATTTCATCCAACGGCTTCGAGTACAAACTCATAAACTGGTCGTAGTCAGCCTGGGTTATGCCAGTAAGTGACAGGTCTTCGAGCGGATAGAACATGCCAATGTACTGGGAGTAATTACCAAACATTGAAGTACCGAGGGTGAATAACTGTTTTGGCTCCAAACCAAGCTTCCGTTTCACGATGGGAATCATTTGCGGATGACCGAATATCTTGGAATACCGAACCATGCTTTCATTGCTTGGTCTGTCGGTCTGATATTTGAATTGACGATGGGCGAGCCGTACCGACACTTCATGCATGATGTTCTTCTGACCAATATGGTGCTTTGCGATGAACTCTTCAATAGCCTTCATTTTATTGATGACACTACCCATGCTGTTTGCTCGCTTGAGCGTATTGCGTGGTGATGGGCTTGGCTCACATACGATTA
This sequence comes from Candidatus Saccharimonadota bacterium, assembly GCA_028286245.1. Classification (GTDB taxonomy): domain Bacteria; phylum Patescibacteriota; class Saccharimonadia; order Saccharimonadales; family UBA4665; genus UBA4729. The sequence goes on from JAQBRY010000002.1 coordinate 169,442, forward strand.
CCACTTCTCGTGCCAGTGTCTCCAACTCCCAGGGCAAAAACGCATTCGGTCTATCAATCCAGGGGTGAACTTCAATATCATTCGGCATTGCAGGTGCCGCTCGCAACGCATCGTGTACAGAATAAGCCCTGATAACGCCAAGAGTGTCGATAATATCGAGTGTATTCAGATAATTGCGAAGTGGCTTCCATGCGTCATAAACATCGGTCATGTACATAGTATGCTCTTGGTGCTGTGATGATGACAAAACTTCCAATATATATACAGTGCTACTCTGTTCTACAATAGCTGTATGCAGGCATTACAAAAGAAAGTCATTCTACCAGTAAGCATTAGTACCGTCCCCGAACTACTGGGAATGGAGTTTGATATTTCATTTCGGAAAATCAATGCCAAAATACACTTTCCAATATCAAGTAAGCACAATGACAAAGTCGGCATTAACGCTCCACTTTTACCGCCAGCACCTTATGATACAGGCGTATTGAAGATGATGGATAAAGGCTTGGCTGGCGGATGGCTCCAATGGGGTGCAAACTCGTCTATTGAAAACGGCTCACTTTCTAGTGTAAGCGTTGGAGGCATCATTTTAACTCTCGATGGCGACTTTGAAACTAGAGATGAAGCTCGTACAACCCTTAACGCTATAGAGAGTAAGTTTCTGGAATGGTATCGAGTATTTGGAGCATGGCTAGACCTTCTTTCATGCCAAGACTTGAATACAGCTGAACCTGATAGCTTCATATCAAAAAATACGATGAACGATTTGTGGTCGGTACGAGTTGGCAAGGAATGGAGCAATGCAGGTCCAGACGTCATATACCTCACCACCGATATAAAGTCGAAAAAGCTCATGATAAATGAAGCAATGGTCAGGGAGGCGATTAAGCGAGCCGATAAAGGCGACGATGTTAGCACAGAAAACAAACTCCTAATGGATGCGAGGCACCGTTTTAATCGTGAGGACTACAATGGCAGCTGCCTATATTACGGTCAGTACATCGAGGTGACCGCAAGGCGTAAGATTATTGATTACTTCGATAGCCAAGAGATTGGTGTCGAAATATCTAATGCTTTCCTTGAGAACAAAGCTATTTATGATTTACTCGATAGCTGTAAAAAGTTCTCAATCGACATAAATCTCACCAATAAACAGCGAGGGGAGGTGTGTAAAATACGAAACCTTACGGCTCATGCTCGTCAGAGCTTAACTCTGCACTACGCACAGGAAATGGAGACTTATGCTAACAAAGTATTTGAGGTTAGTCAGCCTGCTGACTTGTATGTATAGTATGTAAAGGTTCTAATACAGCTGGGTAGTATTTATATAGAGTAGCCAACAGGTGCCGTAGTCATTTGACTGAACAGTTCGTCCCAACGCACCAGTTCAGACTTGATGCGGTTCCAATTAGCGACCTTGAAGCCGCACCATTCCTACGAAATAACATTTGCAATCCGTACAAATAGTTTGATGCCGCAATATCCGCATTAGATGCTCAACCCAAATATACTGATATACTCAAACCATGTCCACAGTAGTCTCGGTTGAATACGCACACATTTACACCAATCAACACATTTCGGACGAGCATCGGCTTTCCCTCAGTGTTTTAGGTGATGTCGTCAAACAGAACAGTGCAGACGGTAAACAAACATCTTTAGTGGTCATGGTAGATGATTATTCGTTTCCTGATCCAACATTTGATTACGAAAAATTTACAACCTGGCTCGATCATCAAGGCTTTAAGCCAGATCTAGTTTTCAGGGAGTCGCAGCTGATACCCGTCTGTGATCAAGTTTTAGGGCTCATAAATAATGCTAAACTACGGCAGCAATTAACAGACTACATTAAGGCTAAGAAGTATCCGTGCTCACTATTTATCGCCGCCTGGTATTTACTAAGGCTTGGTAAGCTTAAATCACCGCTATACCCAGAAGTATTACGTGCTGACCAGTTATACAACATACTCCCCGAAAGTTTTAAGCCATTTGAAGACAAGGGGCTAGAGATAATTGGAGCCACACTTTACCATGATAGTCTTGAGTCAATTAAATATAAGTTTGTGGCTGGTCGGCTGATAGCCTAAACACGAGCTCACTATATGAGTTGTCAAAATTCGAATTTTGGCCATCAATCGTAAAATTTATTTGTTTTTCGAGGGTAAACCCAAGTGCCTCAAAATACTTAATCTGCCTGGATGCAACTGGTACTTTTTTATCTTCACGAATGACGTGAATCGCGCTATCAATCAGTAGCATGCCTGTGTCTGCAATCAAATGCCGTAGAGTCATCGCGTAATGTGGGCTTAGGGGATCGTCACCAAACCAGTTAAACGGTAGACTTGTGTATATATAGTCATATTTGTCGTCGAAAAACAGTTGTGTCATATCACCAAGCTTAGTTATTCCGACCCCAAGTCCTCGGGCCGTGAGTGATGCCGCCTCTTCACTAGAAATTTTAAAGTTATTCGCATCAATGTCACAAGCATCAACTTGAGTAGCCCCGAGAGTTCTTAGCACGCGAGGAATGGTGTAAGCCCCACACGCCGGATCAAGGCCAAGTAAACCGTTATGGGTCAAATCATACTCATTAGCCATCCACATAACAACGCTATCAGGAACGATGGTGCGTGTATCACCAGTGAAGCCGCGAGGAACATAAAAATCACCGGGAACATGAACAATCATTATCATAACTATACAGTCTACTGATAATTAATAGTACTTAGCCTACAGGCAGCTCGGCAAAGCTGGGCTGTTTTTTGGTATTTCGTATTGGACTAACAGAACGTTCGGTCGTTAGTCACAGCCCCCAGCGTAGCGGGCGGCTGGATTAACGTGCGCTATCCAATCCGGGGCACCACAATGCTTATACTTTACACTATAATCTTTTTGTGTTATAATCGGTTTGTTATGAATTATTTGGGTAAATTCCAACCTCCCTCCGCCGAAGATATAGCAACTCTCGACCCTGCTGAACGTGCAGATATGGCCGCGGCCTTATTAGAGGGTCTTGAGCCGGGTCGGCAGCCACTCAACTTATTTAAACAGCTGGCTCGTTTGACTGTAGTTTCAACAGTTGAGGTAGTGCCCATTCGAACCGTCAAAAAACAACCAGAGATCTGGCTGGGTAAACGAAGCGAGAATGATCCATGGTGGCCTAATAAATGGGCGCTACCCGGTGTCGTAGTTCTACCGAGCGACACACATGATAATCAGAATACTCTCCTTGGGCCGGTAGCACGGTTGTTTGAATCTGAATTGCGCGGCATTCGGCAGATTGATGACCTATATCAACTACCGAGCCAGTTTCGTTTTGATGATCGAGGCAATGAAGTAACTACACAGTATTGGACTCATGTTGAGACGGACGAAGAGCAGTATGACGGACGCTTTTTTGCCCTCGATGATATACGAGACGCAGAACTTGATGGCAGCTTACTCAAGGAAGGTTTGATTACGATTGACCGCGCAATCGCCGACTACCAAATACGCCGCACTCAAGCGTAGTAATTTTGCGGTTAATGAGTGATCAAAACAGTTCGAACCTCAGCTGGCACCCTGTACCAAGGCAAGCAGCTTTACTTGCAGAAGTTCAAGCAATAGAAGAACTGTAGGCAGACATTTAAATGAACGCGGACACTGCTCGATAATACTATATACTAGACTGGTTCTCACTTAATTCACTATGATAATAACCTTTGACGATTTAGCGGGCTTGCGGGCCCAGTATGCAGACAAGAAGCTTGTCTTAAGTAGCGGCACGTTCGACTTACTGCATGTTAATCATCTTCACTATCTGAAAGCACTGCGAGATTACGGTGATATTGTCATTGTGATGGTCGCTGGTGATGCGAGAGTTGCCGCCTCGAAGGGCTCTGATCGACCCATCATTCCGGCTGCCGACCGTGCCGAACTGCTGGATGGGCTCAGAGCTATCGACTACGTCTTTGTAGAGCCTGGCGCGAGCAAGCGTGGCGAGGTTGACCCTGTGTACGCCGATGTTTTTGCCCGCCTTCAACCCGACGTCTTCGTAACCGCGAATGAAGACTGGAATAATTTTAAACAGATAATGGGCAACACAGAGCTCGTTATTTTACCGCGCATCACACTTGGTGCTTATGAGTCGACTTCCGCTATCATTGCACGAGCAAAATCTGTAGTCGACGATAAATAGTTCGAACCTCAGCCGGAGCTCGGCACAAAACCGCTAAAGCTTGTAATTTTAAGATGAATATGTTATTATCATACTATGACATTTTCTGTAAATGGCCAAGAAACTCTACCCGTAGACCCGCAACGATTGTTAGGTGTGGAGCTGCCGGAGATTCAGACGCCACTCACGGTAACCTACTTAGCTGCCGTACATAAAGATCGGCGGGATTTTGATCCTAGTTGGGACAGAGTAATTGCAGAGGCAGACACAGTTCTGCACGAAGAAGCAGGTTGGCGTCCAGAGAATAGACTCGCCCTTAACCGAGTTGCAAATGGCACGAGCAAAGATGCCCGCATGTGGGCTCCAGATACAAAATCATACTTTCGCCGGCGATTGGATGCTATCACCGGGACACGGGTTACACAAGGATTTTGGGATGTCTCCGCTTCTCAAATGCAGGAACTCGGGCTCAGTGACATGCTAAATAGCTACCATGCCAAATACGTAGAGGCCGAGGATTTACTAAAACAAGGTGATACAGACACCGCCTTAGATGTGATGGCTTCCGCACATATGCAATTAGCCACGTACGATACAGCTCGCGATTCAATCGGTCTGCAAACGGTGGCTGACACATTAAAAGACATAGGGCAGGACAAATCCGATGAGCCCGCTAAAATTGTAGTTATGGCAGGCTTAGCACACGTTTACCAAGCGGCGGCTCTAAGCCGAAAGCTTTCAGGCCAGGCACAAGACGTACGGGTTAAATCTTTGATAACTAATCCATTCGGAGTAGGCCACATTAGCTACGCACGTTATCTGTCTCACGAAGATAGTACGCGCGAAGAAACCGCTAAACAATGGTTAATTAACTTGCTCCATCAACATGAAGCAGCTAAGTCATCATACCTATCTGCAACTAACATTTTTAATGCAGTACAGGCTAAGGTCGAATCTATATCGGATGACGAGGCTGTAGCGACATTATTGCGTACCGCAAAGCCTTAAGCTGCAGCGTTAAATATACCTAGGATATGGTATAGTTTTGCAATGATTACATTTGCTAAAGTGCAGGGTGCTATTTACGATCTTGACGATACGCTGCTTGATAACGGGCCGGCGGATCAGCCGGCGCTGTGGCTTCACTCGCGTTCACGTCTTGCGGCCGTGCACCAAGCTGCTAAGATCCATAATATTCCGGAACTGCTTACCCTAACCGGCCAAGAAAACGGCCTGGCTTTTATGACCGCCACCGAACATTCCCTAAATGGCGCAATTTGGAATATTTTTTACCTTAAAGGGCTTACCCCGACTAACGAGGTCCAGCTTGATGGCACGCTCGTTGACCTAGCCCAAGAAATTGCTGAGCGCAAAAATGAACTGCATGAAGTAATTTTGCGAGAATACGGCGTGGAATTTCCGGGCGCCTCGGATTTTATAAAACGGCTCGGCTCAAACGGTCTGTTTGGTAGGCAAGCCTTGGCGACTTCGGCCATTCAGCGCGACATTGACATCTTTTTAGATAAGTACAGCCTGCACGAGCAGCTGCCACCAGAACATATTATTTCTAACGAAAAGGTAACCAAGCCTAAACCGGATCCAGAGTGTTTTGATCTAGCATTTCGGTCTTTAGGCCTGCCCGATTCGGCTCGTCGATCCGTACTGGCCTTTGAAGATAATCCTCGCGGTATGCAGTCCGCAAAAGAGGCCGGACTATTTCTATGCGCCATAACTACCCGGATGAGTGCTGATGATCCATTATTACTGGCACTAAAACCTGACCTGGTAGCCGGTTCTTATGCAGAGTTTGCCCGATTGCTGGGCGTGCCCAACTGATCAGCTTGGCTACTATTTAAGCGGCTCCAACCGCCCTTCATAGGTTCTAAAAACGAATAGGCCAAGCTGATACCGCGTCCAATACTCAGCAGCTTCCTGCCTGCCGGCTACCCAGAGGGCGTGCACAGCCTCAATGCCAGCCACGCCTATGGGCTCGTCAATGTCGCGTACCTCTCCAGTAAGTATGTCAGGGAATCGAACCGCCAGTCGGCCAATCTGCGATTGACGTACCGGCAGCGGCACGTCAACCCACTGCTGTTTGATGTGTTCAGGCGCCCCGCTCTCAGGAACCTGCGTAGGTGTAAAATGAGCCGCAACTGGGCCGTACTGTTCGTGTAAGATTCGTATGGCACTGATCGGAAAACTGTGCATATATTACTCCTCTCAGTGTTGCAATGATACTGGGATTATAGCATGCACTTATCCAGGCAGTCGTTGAGATATATCACTGTCGGCACTCGTAACACGTGGGTGTTGTATACGAAAGCTTATCTGCCGGCGAGGACAAGTCGTTCTAGGGCAACGGCAGCACCATTATAATGGTAAGCTGGGGCTATCAAGTCAGCTGCCTGCAAGGTTTTTGGGACAGCATTTTCGAGCGCCACACCAACGCCGGCAATTTTTAGCATGAGTTCGTCATTAGGCCCATCGCCAACGGCCATTACCTGCGCCGGGTTAAGGTTCTGCATTTGTAGCGCTTCAATTAATGCTGCCTTTTTGTTAGTGAGCAAGTTGGTAATAAATACCTCAAGAGTTCCATCAACGTTCTCGTGCACGACGCGTGCAACAGTTGTTTCGGCTCCGTGATCAGCAACAATCTCCCGTACGTCAGGCAGGCGATCTTTGGGCACAGCATTCGTGGCTATAACAAATGGCTTCAGGGGGTTATAGGCAGCGGCTGATTCGTAGCCCAAGATTGGAAACCATATATTCTTAGGCGTGGCATAGAGCGGTGACCCTTCTACCCATGTGTAGTCTCGCCCGTTATCTTGCACTGTGTGGGCTATATCCTCTGCACGGAGCACGCCGAGGAGTGTCTGGGTCTCATCCGTGCCAATGACCGTTTCACGGACCATAGATTCTGTTTTGGCGTCATAAAGCTGGGCCCCATCACTGAGGATTGATATACCCCGGGCACCAATGGCATCCATAATGCGAGATGCTTTTTCTAGGGGGCGAGCCGTTGCTACTGCCAGTGTTACGTACTCGCCCGCGCGCTGAGCAGCTGCGCAAAAACGCTCAGTAGGAATGCCGGAGTTATTATTAGGAACGAGCGTATTATCAATATCAAAGTACACTGCTCGTATACCGTATTCAGCTTCGGCTTGGAGCACAGATGGAGGGACGCACACACGATTCATCCCCTGTTTATACGACATATCGGTAAATTATTCAAGCAGTAGCGTCTTGGGTATTGCTGACCGACGGAAATCTGCCATACTATTTTGAATGACAAAGTTTTACTTAGTAACGGGCAATGCCGGGAAACTTGCCCAGTATAAGCGGCTCTTGCCAAGCGACATAGAGTTTGAACCCATTGATTTGGACTTGCCCGAGATACAGAGTCTGGATAGTGAGGTACTTATTACAGACAAAGCTAAACGGGCCTATCAAATTGTACAAAAGCCAGTCGTCATAGAAGACGTGGCTGCCGGCCTAACGGCATTAAACGGCCTGCCCGGCCCCTTTATAAAATTCTTCGAACAGAGGCTTGGCGCTGATGCCCTAGCCCAATTAGCCACCACACAGCCTGCACAGGCCACCGTAAGCTGTACAATTGGCTTTTACGACGGTAGTTCACTCCTAATAGCCCGCGGCACCGTAAAGGGCACGGTAGTACCGGCCCGCGGTAGCAATGGCTTTGGGTTTGATAGTTGTTTTGTCCCTGATGGCCAGACTAAAACCTTCGCCGAGATGACTAACGGCGAAAAAGATGCCATCAGCCATCGTTCCCTGGCAGTTTTAGACTTACTGGCACGACTAAAAGATTTGTAATACAGTGGTGTCTACGGTATAATCACCTCTGTTCTTTAGATAATTATGGCGAGCTTAGCTCAGTTGGTTAGAGCGCCGGGTTGTGGTTCCGGAGGTCGTGGGTTCAATTCCCATAGTTCGCCCCAGGTCTTGAACACTATAAAGAGACCCAGCAATGGGTCTCTTTTGCTATAATGGTAGTAAATGGTAAAACAAAAAACATGCTAGATCATTTCGTGACAGCGCAAATAGTTGGCATTGTTGCAGTAACTGTCTCGTTACTCTTATTCCAGTTTAATGATCGCCGGAAAATGCTCAACATTGGCGTCTGCTCGGCATTATTATGGACGCTGCACTTTTACCTGCTCGGTGCATACACCGGATCCGCCATGAATGGCATTAGCGCCATACGCGATCTTACGTTAGCTAGGACCAAACCAACCAGTAATAACCTGTGGATTTTAGGAGCGATTATGCTGCTAGCGACGGCCGCGACGATCATTACATGGCACGGTATAGTTTGTATTTTGCCGCTGATTGCCTGCGGACTAAATGCTGCATCATTCTGGAGCACTAATACTAAAAGAATCAGAAGATTTTATTTGCTAGTGCCGCCGCTATGGTTTACTTATAACTTTTTCTCACATTCATATCCAGGCATGGCTATTGAACTCATACTTGTGATCTCAAATATTGTCGCTCAATTTAGATTTGACCGCAAAAAGACCTCAAGGCGCAAACTGGCGACTAAGCTGCAGACATCATAGTTCCAGTTCGAACATCGTCCACTACTGCGCCCCGAGCATTAGTACATTAGAGACTCCTAGGAGTCTCATTTATTTTGCCCACATGCTACGGTAGCTATCCAGTATTAGTCGATCCATGGTATAAATAAGATTAACTATTTAATGCGAATGAAGATCTATGACTGATAACGAACTTCGTGATGTGCTCAATGCTTCGTTTAAAGACCTCAAGGTTGGTATACACATTTATCAGCTGCAGGATATTAGTGACGACAAATCCCTGCGCATTGTTTATGCCAACGAGCACTCACAAACGTTAATCGGTCAAAAAATAGATGAAATGGTCGGCAAAACTATTGATGAATGCTTTCCGTCTATCCGCAGTAAGGGCGTGCCGGAAAAATATGCGCTGGTAGCACTAGGCGGCGATGCTATAGAGCTAGAAGATGTTTCGTATGAGGATTCACACATTCAAGGAGCCTTGGCAATTAATGCCTACTCCCTTCCCCACACCTGCGTTTGTGTAATGTTTGCCAATATTACCGCTCGAGCCCAGACCCAAGACGATATAAAAAAGCGCAACGATGAGCTGACGGCCCTGAACGAAATTATGGTTAACCGCGAGCTAAAGATGATTGAGCTAAAAGACCAAATTAATAAGCTAAAAATGCAGCTCAAATAAATTACAGCAACACTCAGTAATAAGCTGGCGGCTAGCTCGTTGAAGGTACATCGTTACGAGTGTAACCGGCAGTAATTTCTTCTACCATGTCGGCGATCTGCTTTGGATCGTATTCACTCTTAATGATGTACTTTACGGCACCCTTGCTGAGCGCGGTTTCAATATCATTTTCACCGGCAAGGTTAGATAACATAATGACGGGGATTGCTTTGGTAGCGGGATCAAGTTTTAATTTTTCCAGGACTTCGATACCATTCATGACTGGCATCATCACATCAAGCAAAATGATGGTAGGCGAAACGGTCCGAGCCAATTCCAGTCCCTCCTGGCCATTGGCAGCCAGTACTACTTCGAACTTCTCGAAAGTAAATATTTTTTCATACATTCTCTGTATGAGTTGATCATCTTCTATAATTAGTACTTTTTTAGACATATTTGATCTCCATCTGTTTAGTTATTGTAGCACTCTTAGTAGCAATACATCTAGCATACCTCTTATGCAGCAGGTAGTACCAGACTAAATGTTGAACCTTTACCAAGCTCAGACTTTTCGAGCTGGACAGTTCCATTCATCTGCTCGGTCATGAGCTTAGTAATATACAGCCCGAGCCCCGTGCTCCGGCTATCATCACGAGTAAGGATGTTGTCTGTGGCCTGCTGAAATTTCTGGAACAGCAGATGCTGATTGTCTACACTCAAACCCTTGCCCGTATCGGTCACTCTAAAGGTGACGGTCTTGCCGGTATTTTCTGCCGAGACTACTACTGAGCCCTCGTCGGTATATTTGATGGCGTTCCCTATCAAGTTTGTCAGAACTCCCTGGAGACGGCTCTTATCGGCAGTGACTTTATGAATGTCTTTAGGAATAGCAAGCGAAAGTGCCAGCTTTTTGTCACTTGCCATCAATTCCATATCGCTTACGACGCCCTTGATGACATCGGCCGTATCAACTGCCGTAAACTCAAAGACCGTCTTCTTTTGCTCGAGCCGCGACGTCGTCAGGAATTGATTAACAATACTTATCAGCCGAATCACCGAGTCGGTAATATCATCCATCATTTCGCTGGTTTCCTTGTCCTTGAACTTGTCCGCATGGAAAAGGCGGAGGAGCGACAGGTTGCCTCGTATGGCCGTTAGCGGCGTCCTGAGCTCGTGAGAGGCAATAGAAACAAACTCGTCCTTGCTCCTTTCGAGCATTTTTGATTCTGACATATCTTCGACCAAGAGCACCACACCAAGCGAAGAATGATCTTTTCTCATTTGAATAGACGAACCAAGGATACGTATATACCTTCCATTTATCATGAGGTTGTCAATTGTAAAAGGGCTACCTGTTGCCAGACATTTTTTTACAGACGCTTTAAGGTTACATGATGCTTTTAATTGGTGGGCAAGTTGGCTAAACAGATCAGCATGACGATTGCCCGCCAGCTCTTCGAAGCCGCATATCTTTAGGAAGGCCGGGTTGGAGAGGATCGAGCTACCATCACTCAGTGTCATCAAGAAGCCGAGGTCCAAGGTATCAATAGAAGCCTGCAGGCGAGCCTGCTCTTCGGCCAGCTCGCGGGTTCGCACTTCAATCTTTTTTTCAACATTGGCCTTCTCGTGCTTGAGTTGCTCTTGCAGGTCGTTGCTATCTTCGAGAATATTGGTGAGTGCAAACCTAGAGTTTTGTAGAAACTTATTGTTTTCCTCAGTGTGCTTAATAGTATCCTGTAATTGGAGTGTTAGCTGCTCCTTGCTTTTGAGCTCTTCAACAATCTTTTTGTTAGTTGCTGCCAGCAGCAGGCTCTGCTCCCGTACCACTCTTTGCGAGGCCTGCAGCGCGGCATCAAAAATACTAAGCATTATTCCAGTCAGGATAACTATGAGGCCGCTCTGTGCAAGCATAGAAGGGTCAACACTGAGCTTTATATAACCTAAATGTGCTGCGCCATAAATAGTAAATGTGGTTATCAGCGTAATAATACTCCAGACAATGCCGCCCAACCGTCCGAGCAAAAAGTGTGCATAGATCAGAACTAGCGGAGCGGCCAGAATGGTCTGTTGTGCCGAGGGACCGATATAACCTAGAAAAATATTAACACTCATTGCTGCAACATCCACATGGAATATGAGCCGATATTTACCGGTTGAACGCGAAACAATTATAAGCGTAATGAATACTACTAATAATAAGGAGTTCCCAAAGATCGAAAGCGTGTCATGCTTAGGGATATGAATGGTAAATAGGGTGACCGCGATAGCCAGGACGACTGCAAATAGAATTGCGGTAACAAAACGAAGCTTGCCAATAGTTTCGGGCGTATTATCGGGGTGGCCTTTTTTTACGAGCAGATTCATAACAGGACGAATGGCGCGCAGCAGCCGATTTTGCGTCTTTACTTTCATGGTTTGTCTCCTGCTAGTTTTGCTTTTAAATCCTTTATTTCTTGTTTGAGTTCGATCATGCGGAGTTCACGGTTTACCATCAGTTTGTTTATAGATTCGAGCTCATTGGTGCGTCGCTCTAGCGCCTTACGGGCATCGTCAGTTTGTTTTACAGAACTTGAGAGCCAGGCCTTTTGTTGCTGAGCAGTCACCAGTAAGTTTGCTATTCTGCCAAACTCCGTCTGCTGTTTAAGCAGCTGCTTGAGCTGGGTGACTCTGCCTGTAAGCAGTGCATCGTAGACACGTCCTAATGGCCGCAGTACCCTGAGGTAGATCAGACCAAATATCAGGATGCAGAGTAGGGCGAATGTTCCAATCAACACATACATCTGGATATAAACACTCTTAAAGACAGTGCTCTGCGCCGAGTTGTCATACCTAACATAGTACTGGCCTTGTAGCGTACCGTCATAGGACCGGAGATCCCTGTAGAACGCCACAACGCCCTGCTGGGGCGTAAACTGCGTAGGCAGACTGCCTGGAGTGGCCGTGCTCTCTAGTGTCACCTGGTTACGAGTATCGGTGCTGAGCTGCGCAAGGTAATCCTTGTCGATAACTCTCCCCACCATAAAATAGCCATAGGGCGGCCGGCTGTGAGCAGCATCGCTTGGGGCGTACACCACAACGCCAAATACTTCTATTAATCCGGCGTCCGTCTGTTTGTAAAAATGGGTGTAACTACTTTTTGCAAATATCGCCTGCACGTCCGTTGGGCTTAAGCTAAGGTCAAGCTGTTTATTACCTTGGGTAAAGTCATTGGCATTGCTGATAAGTTTATAGGCGGTATTATAGGTCCAAATCGCGTCAGCATGATTGGACCGTATAGTTGCGTCGAAAAGGTCCTTAATATAGGCGTCCGGTGGTTTTTGTATAAACCGGGCCATATCACCCGCATACATAGGTTCAATGGTTGCCACCTTTAGCTGCTCGCTTTCAAGCTGACTTATCGTGTCAAAACTGTGCTGGCGCGCAACCGTTCGATCCTCATAGAGTAAGCTGCTACTGCTTTTTGTTTGGTGCACCATCACCAAGTAGGTAGCAAATAGTACTGCCAAGATAAGCACTGAAGCTGACAGCGTTCTAAAATTTGCCGTCCGCCATAACGGAAGTTTTTTGTAGGAGGGTTCCTGCATTATTCGACCTGTCTGACAAGATTCCTGGTTACAAAGTATACTGGCACAATACTCACTATCAGCAGGGCCGCAGTTAAGATTCGGGTAAGCTGTACCGACCTCCCTGCTGTTTCGAGCAGGGAACTTTCTGTTTTATCAACAGACAATATGGCTACCGGCACCCCATCCGGATCGAGGATTGGTACAAATGCGCCGACCAGCTCCTGGTTGGCAAATGCCAAGCTCCCGCTATATACCTTATCTTTATGAAGCACTTGATTAACGATAGTCTTATTTGTGAGCACGGCGCCTACGGCACTATTTTTACCATCCGCACTGGTGCGAGTGGTTGCCGCCAGAACGTCTCCGGCATACAGCGAACTATCCAGCCCGGTTGCCCGCTTAATACCGCCAACAAAGGCCGTATCAAGGTTAAGACTGGTCGTGACCGTGCCTAGCAGCGTTCCGTCAACGGCCCGCACCGCCGCTACACTTCGTACCTGCAGCACCGGAATCGTAATTCCGTGTTCTACGATCACACCAGACTTATCGATACCCAGGAGGGCGCGCTTAACCAGTGGGTCACTGGAAACCGAGTCGCCCCAGCGGTCTGTATCAATCGCACGCAACAGCACTTGGCCGGCGTCGTCGGTAATCATTAAATCGGATTGTTTTTTAGATACCAGGTAATTTTTAGTGAGCGCAACGAGCGCTTGATGGTCTTTGTTGGTAACAGCGGCAATAATTTGTGCCGATCCGGCAACTTGCTCGGCGGCGCCGGCCGCCTCAGATTGCTTAGCTTCAAAAGCATAGCCGAGCACCTGCGTAGAGACCTCGAGGTTTGCCTGCGCATTGTGATGGATATCCCGTAATAACAGAGAGGTAAAGCCAACACTTACTATTAAAAATACTGTGCCAATCGCTAGGATAAATATCATGAGTAATTGGCTAAAGAAACGCTTGGTTAAGTACCCCCACACCCAGTTACCGAGTAAGATTGCCCCGGCTAAAAGCACTACTTGCTGAATAACCCAGATCGGCCCAAATATTCTCACCCAGCTGTAGAGCGTTGGGTTACTGGTATCGTGCAGGCTTGTTAGCAGCGCTAACGCGTCCGATACGGCAAAGGCGGCAAAGGCATAGGCCACTTTTTTATAGTGTCGTTCCAACCCCTTGGTAGCACGGTTGTAGTACAACCACGCAATGTATCCACAGACGATGGGTAAGAGCCACTTGGCGCCTAGGCTCAGCGGAGCATACCAGGCTGTAGATTTTTTGGGCACTTCGGTTTCTTGCGGGCCATACAGGCCAGTGAGTTTTGGTACTGGTTGGAGAGGGTCTATAAGCTGTGCGGCAACGATAGCCAAAAAGCCTGCGGCGCGGAGTACGGAAGCAGCAGTATCGTACGGGCCGCTGAGAAGATCTTGATTAACAATCAGGGCCTGTATCAGGAATGAAACACCGACGCCTGCAAAACCTGCCCACTTTAATAGTTCTTTGGGAGCTCGTTTGTTCGACCACGCATCAAAATATAACCAGCTAACAGCAAAGAAGACCAGTGCCACAAACATATACAGTGCAAAATGTATATTCTGTTCAAAAAATTGTAACCACATACCACCACCCATATTTTTTATTTAATTTTCCACATATTTTACAATTTCAGCTTCGGACAACACGCCAACGACTCTCTTAGTAATCAGCCCGCTTTTATTAACAAAGTAATGTGTCGGGAGATACGAAGCGCCCAGTTTATTCAAGAATTCATTGGTGGTATCGGTGGCAACAGGCACACTATAGCCAGCAATTGAACTTACCGCAACCAAGTGAGCTAAGCTTTCGCCTGAGCTAACTGGGATTACTTTAAGTTCCGGATAGTGCCGTGCAGTGTCAGCTAGAATTGGCATCTGGTCCTGTGATGCCGGTGACCAAGTAGAGACCAGGCTGATAACCGTAGGGTGTCCGAAGGTATCCACCAGGCTTACCATGCCCCCGTTGGTAAGTTTAAGCGAGAAATTCGGCAGGCGGAGCGGTACAGGATCCGAGGCCCGGTGTGTTCCACTTGCCTTCTGGGCAAGGCTGATCTCGGTGGTGCCAAAGTGGGGCATAGCAATGTGCGCACCAGCAATAGAAATCTCGTGGGCTGGCTTCATGGGTATATCGCTGCTCACGGGGCCGGGCGTGCGCAGGGTAAAGCTCTGCGTCACTGCCTTTTGATAACCGGGTTTTTCAGCCTTTAGATAGTACGTGCCAGCCGGTAGGTATAAGCTGTACCCGCTATTAGTAGTCGAGGTGAGCGGGTTGGATTGCCCGTAGGCATCGGCTGCCCAGGCTTGCCAATTGAGCGTGGCTGGATCGCGGGCATAAACAGAAATTTTTGCAGCCACCGATTTGCCACTACTCGTGTCGATAGTTTTGCCCTTATTGTTAACGTAGATTGTGCCAATTGCCCGCTTAGTCTGGTTGCCAGCTCCGTCGAACGCCTTAACACTGAGCTGATAAATGCCGCCATCAGTAAAGCTGAGAGCGCCTGTCCATAAGCCGGTAGAAGGCGACCTCGCTAGGACAAATGAGTGAACGGTTGTACCGACTGCCTGTTTAGCAGAAGCTTCGATAGTAATATTGAGCGGGCCGCCAACAGCGCTTAAAACAATTCGTTCATCCACACCGGCTAGAGCGTGCATAGTACCGTCTAAATCGGGTCGGATAATCTGTGAGCCAATACTAACAGTGCTGCCGCCGACCGTTGGTGGCAGCCGGTCGATTACAATTTCGCCCAGTACTTTTACCGCCTGGTTGCGTGAGGTATCAGAGACACGAACAAGGAGTTGGTAGTTACCGTCGTCAAGGTTCTTTGGTGTAAAACTAAAGCTAACAGCCTTGGTGCCGAGCCCGGTTGTTTTGTCGGCCAGCAGCCAGTCCTGTCCGGCATCGGTTGAGTATTCAACCAGCGCCACGCCGGTATTATCGGTAGCGGTACCGGCGATGGTGGGAGCATCTTTATATACCTTAGAAAGCGTCGTGGTTGCCCCGATCACCGGTGGAACAGTCTCGGTAGGCTTAGCCTGAAAAAAGACGCTATGAGCGGTTTTAGGCTCAACGGTCGTAGACGATGAGTTAGAGGTGCCTGTTGATACATTATTTTGTATTGTAATGATTGTAGGTGCCAGCGGTGCCTCAGGCGTTACAAAGGTATTATCATCAGAAAAATAATTATTGCCGTTCTCGTCCGAGCCGGCAACTTTATAATGGTATACCGTATTGGGTGTGAGCCCCGACAGTACCACGCTGTGGCCACTATCAGTACCGGCTACCGTCACCGTTCGGCCGTAACTGGCATCAGTACCGTAGTACACATAGCTGGTGCTGGGAGCCACGCTCGTCCAACTAATAGTTGCCGTGGTGGCACTCAAGTGCGTCAGACCGACGTTTGATTCACCATTAGGTGAAGGCGGTGCCTGGGGATTAGCAATCGTGGTTGTAATCTGTCCTCCGCAAGAAACGCTACCGCTGCCATCACCGGTTGAGGAGGTACTAATTCCCCAATCGGCAGCCGGTTCTTCGCTGGGCCCGGTTTGCATGGCCAGTTGCAATGAATAGGTATTGCCCGGTGCCAGGCTTGAACCGGTCAGCGTGGTACCCGTTTCGCTGGTAGCATCAACCCAATTATCCTGCGATATACCGTTAACACTGTAGTTGACATCGGGCTGGTTAATTTGTATCCAGTTAATTGCCTGTGAGCCAGTGTTCTGAATATCAAACTGCAGAACCACTTCGGTGCCTGGTGGGACGTTATCGGGGGACACCACAGCATTACAGCCAGTTGCGGCTAAGGCGGCATGCGGAAACACACTTATTATAAGCACCGCTGTAATAACATACGGCCCACACCGACGTAGCCATGTAATCATTAGCATAATGTTACCTTGAAAACAGGAGTGAAACAAGCATGTGAAACGGCACGTAACAGATTAACTAATGATTGTGTGATCTGCTTCACTAAAGTTTACTGATTACCTTCCAGCGGGGTTATTTCCACAGGGCCCACATCAACGATTTTATCAATACTTGGCCGGTAAATAATAACCCGGCTATTCTTCTGATATATCAATAATTTATCACCGGTTTGGGTCTTTTTTAAGAATTTTGTCGTAATTTTTGAAGGGTCGGTAATAGTCGCCAAAGCGGGATCTTCATCAGTCGGTAAGAGGTAGTGTTTACTGACAAGGTTGATGACCGTGTGTACATCATTCATGTTACCGGCTTTTTTATGCGTCAGTGTTACAACAGTGATTACAGTGATAGCCAGCACGGCAATGACCGCCACAGTAAGGCCCAGCCGGCGATTAAACCGATGTTGTGGCTTAGGCTTTTGCGGTACCATGTTTGGCCTTGGGCTAGAGCCTTTAATATCCATACTGCGTGGTGCAGGCCGAGTACTAGGGAGCTGACTCATCGGTCAGACTCAACATACATGCGCTGGAACGAAAAGCTTCTGGCAGCGGCGCTAATTGGGGCAATAATTACCATGGGCTTCATGGCGACGGTAGCAGTAGGCAGGTTAGTAGTTTTAGAACCAGTGAGCGAAACAGTGCCGTCCGTGAGATTATCAATGCGGTAATACACCGTTGTGTCACGGGGTTTCATGTAAATATAAAAATCGTAAGTTTTGCTTGAGGCAAGCGTCAAGGTAGTGCTTGCCACTGTCTGGGTAGTACCGTCACGGGTTGTAAACTGCATAACGCCCCCATCGCGCGATGGAGCAAACTGGAAGCCGGCAAAGTTACCCGTTGGCGTGTTTGATGCGCCCATAACCGCCATTGTTTGGTCGGTCATTCCAAAGTACAGGCGGGCGCCTGTTGTGGTACTGGTGTAGTTCGCCAGCGTTGCATCAGACAGGTTAACGCGAGCAAAGTAAAAGAAGCCGTCAGCACCATTGGCCACAGAACCGCGGAAGTACTGGTTGTTTGCGCCGGCGAAACCAGCGGGCGTACCGGCAGTTGCGGCGCTGGTGTAGCTAGCCATGCCACCGGCCGCTTCGGTCCCGGCAATACTAGTACTAAGCGTACCGGTAGTGGTAGTTTGGCCGCCGGTAACGTTCAGAGTGGCTGCTGCCGTGCCGCCGGGCGTCACCAGCATGACATTTTGCTGGAAAAGACTTGGCTGAAAGGCATAACTCACTCCACTGCTGCTTAGTTGGCTTAGCATGGAACGTCCTGATACTACGCGGCTGTACACACGTAAGTTGCCTGCTGCTGGAGTTGTCGGATCGGTAGACATATCGGCCATCTGGATACCACCGGATTGCAAATCGAGACCTATATCCCAGCCGGTCGCAACTTCAACAGCTACCTCATTGCCCGCTCCCTGAGATGTGGGTCCTTCTAGCTTAATTCCGTAGCTATTCACACCGGCAACAGCGCCGGTTGCACCGGCGACAATCCGCATACCGCTCCAGGTACCACCGCTGGTTGTGCCAGGAGCATAATCAATCCGTACACCGGCTGATTCTACGGCGGCAGCGCCACCCTTGTAGTTAACATTCAAAGCATTAACACCCGCCGTTGTAACACCGGATGAACTGTTATTTGCAATAGTTACCTGGTCGGCAGTTGGGACATTGGTACCAGAGTTAATAGCGAGGCCACCAGGCGCAGAGGTAACCACGCCAAATTTACCGAGCGTGAGGGCATTGGCCGTTCCGGTTCCCAGGCTTAGGGTTGCTGCCGATGAGGTATCAACGAGTGGGGTAAGCACACTAGTTGACGCCGAGGAAGACCCGGTAACACTAGTGCCACCAGCCGTAACGATAAAGTAGCTTGTACCGCCGCCATTATTGGCCACCGAGAAAAGACTCCCCACCGTGCTGGCAGCGTCTTGAATTTCAAAGCCACCATTAGCAGCCGACAGAAGAATCTGTGGGCTAGTGACACCCGAACCGTTATAACTGGTCTGGAGCGTACTACAGGTACCAAATACCAGCAAACTCGCGGTGCTGGCGCCGGCTTGCAAACACTGATTTATGGTAGGGGCAGCTGTTGGCAAGGTTAGACTATAGCTGGCAGCCAGCGCTGCCACATTGAGCGTAACTGTACGGTTGTTGACGGTGCCATCCTGGAATAAAATAGCTCCCACATTTGTAGTGGAGCCCAGCGTGACTGCATTAGCGCCCTGCACCGCCAGCGTGCTGCCTGTAGTAATTGAGCCGCTGACGTTAATGGTACCGGTCTGCTGGCTTCCTGGGGTGAGCTGCACCAGCTGCGCAGCGGTCAAGCCACCGACTTTTTCGGAGTTAAAGGCGTAGGGGCTGGCAGTAAATCGTACACGCGGCGTCATTTCTGCATCGGTAGTAACTTTTATACCCAAATAGAGCGCGCTGCTATTAAAATCTACGCTGCCGGGAAGTGCCGTAGTGTCGCCCAGTGCCGTCTGAAATATACCATCCGTGATGGTAACCGATTTGGTTTCTTCCCACTTACAGGTGTTAGCAGCACAGGTGTTTGTGGCGTCAGCCGTAGGGTCAGTATAGAGGCGGAAACGAATACTATAGCTGTTATTAGCGATGTTAGTGCCGTCGGGGTTCGTGATCTTGCCCTGGAAGCTGATTTGGGGGTTGATAGTAGCGCTGGCTTTGGCCGGTAAAACGTTGCTAAAAAAGACGAAAGTGAGTGCAAATAGCACCAAGCTTAAGAAACTTTTTTGCACCCCGTGTTTCATTTGATCTAAGTATACGTAATTTACGCATAATACTCAAGCTTATTCACGGTGTAATTACAGATTAGACAGTAGGGGATAGAATGTTTGTGACTTACTTCACTTGCTGCCGCTTAGAGTCCGCCCGTACCGGCACCACATGGGCTGCTTGGTCTGCAGAATTTGTGCCGCTCACAGCTATCTTTTTAGCAGCCTTAGGAGTTCCCGAAATAGGGTTTTGCGATTGTACTTTTGTGGGTACCTTAGCTGCCTTTTTTATTGCTATTTTTGGTGCCTTTTGCAGGTGTATTTTTATAATTCGGCGTCGTTTTGGATGCATGAGCCAGACTACAAAACACACAACAATCAAGGCAGCCAACAGGCCTATTTTTGGAACATACCAAAAATATACAGTCGTCGACTGAACCGTGTCCTGACCGTCATAACGATAAACAACGTGCAGTGAATATCTTCCTGGTAAAATTGGCTGTTTGTATTCGGTCAAATCGGTTTGCAATTTAATTTTTTCGGCAGGAAAAAGTGGAATAGACTGATTATTTATAACGCCCTGTGCATAGATGGTGCCTGCCTTTTTATTGTCAATGGTAATAACACCGCGCGGTACGGAATAAACATTCCCGGGATTTGAAAATGTAACGTTTACGGCTTTGGGCAAGCTCAATAAACTTCGCCTTGGGCTGACGCTAGTTACTAACAAATTACGGACTGCGCCATCTTCTTTAATAACATATATCGTTGCACTAATAGCTGGTTCCAAGGACAGTTGGCCGGCGCTGCTTGCCGTGGTACCGGTCTGCGTTAGTAACAATGATACGTAATGTCCGCCCGGCGAGAGACTGGCTGAGTTTTTTATGGTAACTGCCACATTTATTGAACGGCCGGCCGGGATCGTAAATGCAGCCGGTGTAATAACGGTATTGGCAACCAAGGCAGCATCGGCTTTGGTAGACGGGGTGAGGCTGTTATTTTGGACGCTGAGTCCACTTAAAGCAGCGGTCATAGTAATAGACGCCGCGTAGTTATTACGAACGCCGACCGAAAAACTGGTTTGTGGCTGCAACGCACCAACCTGAGCCACTGAATAGGCCGGAGCCACGGTAATATTGCCGGCAATCTGAGCAGCCTGCGCTCCAGATACCGAGTGAGACTGCACTACTGCCACCAGGAGCACTGCTATTAAACCGAACGCCCAGCCAGACTGAGCATAACCCCGTAGCCTTTTACTCACTACGCTTGCGGCGCCCATGTCGTGAATGCTTCCCTAAGCGGAAAAAGAATTTAATAGTGGCAACAATTCCTATCAACAGTATTATTAACGCCACCAGCAGACCAAGTACAATCTTCCAGGGGAATACCCAAAAGCTAATTTCTGTTTCCAGCGGCACATCACGTTGCCCGTTATTGTAAATGACCACAACGCGTGCCACATACCGCCCGATTCTAAACTGTGAGTCACGCCAGTGCCATTCCAGGTGTTGCTTTGGGGCGGCATTTGCTACGTCTTGCGTAGAAACACGCACGGGCACGCCATCTGCCCAGCTGAGCGGATATTCTCGTGTTATACCGGGTAACAAATACAGCGAGCCGGGATTTACCGGTAATATGGTGAGCGGCTTATTACTATTTGATTTACGCTGGATATAGACATTGCCGGCTGGCAATAAGAGCGAGTTGCCGTTGTTACGAAGTTTGAGTGTAAAGGTGGCCGGTAAGTACTCGTATACTTTGTGTGCGGACGTCAGGCTGGTAATTTGCAGTGACTTTTTAGCACCTGGCCGATCAACATTCAGTAGTGTAAACGAAGCCACCGAGCCTTGAATTGCAGTTTGCCCCTTGACTATCTTGGGAGCGGTTTGCCGACTGATTACCATCGCAAAGGAGTAACTAAAACCGGCCGATGCTGGCGTATCCACATTTATAAGTTGCGTGGTACGCTCACCCGGTTTTATAGAAAAGGTTGGGTGCACAAAGCTTACCCAGCCGGCAACCTCAGAGGGCTTACTCGGCTCAAGCGTCACCTTACCAGTGTCGCTGGCTACCTTAAAGCTTTGCACCTCTATCTTTAGGTTTTCCTGGGTAGTACCGCCGTTATACACCTTAAGTTCAAGGGTTTTATGTTCGCCCGGTTTTACCGTTTCGACTATGGGAGAGGGGCTAATTTCTAATGATATGCCTGGATCAGACGGCGTAGCGGCTTGAGCCAGTGGAATCATTAGCAGGTTTGCGGCTAGGATTCCCAGGCTAATAAGTGGAAGGAATTTTTTTGTAAGCATCTTGTATTCGTAGTATACCAGGCCCATAACTGTTACCAGCGGAGGACTTATGCCAACAAGCGGCTAGAAGGAGGCAGCGCCAACAACGGTAATAGTGTCCGTGTAGTCGGTGGCAGCTGGTGTTGCACCGGCGACAGCGGCGTTGGTAGTAAGCGACAAGACGTGGCCGGTAGCTGTTCCGTTAGCCGAAGCCATAGAGGCAAATGAGGTGTTAAGCCCACCGCCCTTGCCGGCTGAGCCGCCAACGAATGGTGCCGTAACGGTGATAACCCCAGTTCCACCACCGTTTGCCGATGTGACACCGGTGTTGTAGCCTTCGGTACCGGCTGAAAGCGTGCTGTTTGTGCCCGGAGTGGTAGAAGCGATTGTCTTGGTAGCGCTGGCGGAGAGCAAGCCAGTATTGACATCACGGGCCCAGAGGTTCCAGCCGCTGGCAGCGTTGGTGTTTATGGTTACCGTACGTGGTGTTGGGCTTGATGAGACTGCACCGCTGGCAAGTGCGCCAAGGTTATCTGTGTTGCCGCTAAGTGCAAAGCTGAATGCCTGCGGCACTGATGCGGTGACTACAATCTGGTCATCGGCAATACTAGCCGTGCTAAAAGGAGAAGAATCTAGCAGAGTTGGACCGGCTATATATGTTTCAACGGTACCGGTATTGTTGGCAGTAGCACTTGCTTTAACAGTTACAGCCACTGGGTTCACCCAGTTAAAGCAGTAGAGTACTCCTACGGTAAGGTCACCACTTGGAAAGGTTACAACCTGACCGGTAACATTAGTAGCGGTAGCAATACCGGGCCAGGCGGTACCACCGGTAGGCCAGGCGGTGTTAGTAGTGCCGACGGTAAAGGTCGAAGCGATTCCAAGCGTATAACCGGTTGGGAAAGTAACTAGAGTAGTTGCTTCCGTACCCGCGCTAGAAGGCTTAGCACAAACGGTGCCAGTGGTGGTGGTACTGATCTTCATACGATCAAAACGAACAGAAACTTGAGACAAAGAGGCAGCATTTGCTACGCTCGCGAGCACAACAGGAGCAATTATAGCGATGCCAAACACGGCCACCAGTGACCTTGCAATTAGTTTGCGATTGATTGGCATTGTATGCTCCTGAAGAATGATTCTTTTATTGTTTATATTGTGAACTAATGACAGTATGCATAACCATTATTAATTATGCAAATCAAAATGACATGGCAGTGATAATAGTCACCTTATCGGAATAGTCAGTAGAGGCGGGTGTGATAGAAGTTGTCTTAGCCATAAAGGTAATTTGACCGCTGCCCGTAGTAACAGGGCCGGTCGTTCCAAATAATTGCTGCAGGCTGGTGCTCAGCGCTCCAACGTTATTAGCGGAGCCGTTATAAGGGCTGCTAGCGGTCAGAGGACCGCCGCTAGCCTGCGAAAGGCTGGTTATCTGACCCCCGTAGCCGCTGGCGGCGGCAGTAAGGTCAGCAGTAGCAGAGCTTATAGTACTATTTTTGGCGGTACTAAATAATCCGTTACTGGTGTCTTTTATATAGACCCCTCCGCCAAAAACGGCATTAGTACTAACGCTCACCAGCGCTCCAGCATTTGCCGAGAAGACGCTGTTTGGCGCTAAACTAGTAAAACCCACTGTAAAGGGCGGCGTTGCATTAGCGGTAGTTGCAACGGCAAAACTAACCGACGGTGCTGCCGTTGCTACCCCTGTTGAAACTGGACCAAAAGCCGAACCCGTAAAACCGCCCTGCAGGGCACTTACTTTTACGGTGTAGGTGGTGCTCGGCAAAAGACCCAGCACATCAATACCGGTAGAACTCCCCCACAAAGCATAGGTCTGATAATCCTCTATCCCGAGTACTGCCCCGACGCTATTGTCATTTTGAATATACTTAGTGGTCGCAAATCCGTCGGAACTAATAGCGATTGCAAATTTTGTATCGGTTGGATTACTACCATTATTAATAACTAGGTGCAGCTTATTATAGGTGTTAGCCGGGTTACTTAAGGTGGCTGCCGGCGGCACGTTCGCGGTCTGGCTCGACTGCTCACCAGGTTTCAAAATTGTTATACCGTTGGTTGCCGAGGCACCCGTCTGCGAACCGGACGTCCCGTTTAAGGCGTACGAGCTGCTTGAGCTGCTGCCACCGCCAGTACCAAAATCGTAATTCCTGAGCGTAAAGTTGGTACTTGCCGGTGATGCTGCAAATAGACTGATAAGCCCTGTGGCACTAAAAGCCATGAAGGTTTTAAACATATACACTAATACTACCATTTTCACGAGGATTCGAGGCGCAGCTTTATTGATGCCCCAGAGCAGTGCACACTGCTATACTGGTGAAAAGATAATTGGGAGAAGGTAATGCAACGGATTTCGCACTTTTTGCGTGAGTATAAAATGTTTAGCTTGGCGGCAATTGCTGCACTCGTTGGACTGGGGCTACAGCTAAACGGCTATCACACCGCTGCCCGCTGGGTGGTCAGCGTCGTGGCTCTCCTGCAAGCAATGCCCCTTTTATGGGATATGATCCAAGAAGTCCGGGCCGGTAAATACGGTATCGACATTTTAGCCGTCACCGCCATTGTGGTATCGGTTATCCTCGGTGAATACTGGGCAGCAATCGTGGTCGTTATTATGCTTACCGGCGGCGAATCGTTAGAAGATTACGCCGAACACCGAGCCAAGCGCGAACTTAACAGTCTCCTCGAAAAAGCACCGCAAAAAGCCCACCTTATTAAAAGCCGTAAAGTTGTTGACGTTCCGGTAGCCAAATTGGTCATAGGCGACAAAATCCTGGTTAAACCCGGCGAGCTCGTTCCCGTGGACGGCATTATTATCGAAGGTACCGCCAGTTTTGACGAGTCCAGCCTTACCGGCGAAAGCCTCCCGGCCGTCAAAGATATCAAGGATATGATTGTCAGCGGCAGCGTAAACCTGGATGGGGCGGTAACGATTCGCGCCACCGCCACTGCCGAAGATAGTCAGTATCAACAGATTGTAAAGTTGGTCAAGAGCGCCGCTGCCAGCCAAGCACCGTTTGTACGCTTGGCCGAACGCTACAGCGTTCCCTTTACGGTCTCAGCCTTTGCCATCGCTACCGCCGTCTGGGTGTTTAGTGGCGACCCGGTACGCTTTTTACAGGTAATTATCGTAGCAACGCCTTGTCCGCTTCTCCTAGCCGCCCCAATTGCCCTCGTAAGCGGCATGAGCCGCGCCAGTAAGCAAGGCATTGTCGTCAAATCCGGTTCAGCGCTGGAGCGACTGGCCGAGGCCCGTACCATTGCTTTTGATAAAACGGGCACGCTTACTACCGGCGTACTGAGCGTGTCAGAAATTTTTGCCTACCATGGCCACAGCAAAGACTCGGTCCTTAAACTAGCAGCTAGCCTGGAGCAAAAGTCTAATCACGTTGTGGCGCATGCCATAACTACTGCGGCAATCTCTCAAAAATTGGCACTTACAAAAGTAAAGAATATCCAAGAAATCTCTGGACTTGGCTTAAGTACGAGCGTGGCCGGTAAGAACATCCTTGTGGGTCGACACAGTCTAATGAAGACCAACAATATTACTATGCCGAGTGCATTTAAACTCAGTGACATTAAGGGCACGGCTGTCTACATTGCTGATGGCCAAGAGCTGGCCGGCATTATTACCTTTAGCGATGACGTCCGACCGGAAAGCAAAGGCACGCTTGAGCGACTACGCAGCCTTGGTGTTCGCAAATTACTCCTCATTACCGGTGACAATACGCTCACCGCCAATAGGGTTGCCAAGCAGCTCGGCATCACCGATATATACGCCGAACAACTGCCAGCAGATAAGCTCAGAGTTATAGATGCCCTGCCCGATCGACCGGTTGCGTTTGTGGGCGATGGCGTTAATGATGCCCCCGTATTAACTGCCGCCGACATTGGTATTGCCCTGGGTGCTCGCGGCTCAACAGCCGCTAGTGAATCAGCCGACATGGTTATTTTGCAGGATGATGTCAGTAAAGTTGCGGTCGCTTATAGCATTGCCCGCCGAACCTTTTCTATTGCCCGTCAGAGTATTTTTGTGGGTATTGGCTTAAGTCTTGTATTGATGGCGGTGTATGCAACCGGCAAATTCTCGCCGCTGAGCGGCGCGCTACTGCAGGAAGTGGTTGATATCGTGGTTATCTTTAACGCTCTACGAGCGCTTTCGGGAAAAGACGTTTAATTTAGCACGAGCAGGCCGGCAACCAGGAGCGGAACAAGAATATTGTCCATACCCTGCACACCGATATTTTCAATAAAGGTAGCGCTGAGTGCCGTCACAAGCAGCAGGCCAAAACCAATCGGCGTAGCCAGCATGTCGTAGCCGGCCAGTAGCACCACAGATACTACAAAAAAGGTCAGCGAGCCGGCCACACTTTTGGCCTGCCCAAACACGTAGTAGCGCTGACTCTTACCAAACTTGGTCCCCATAACTGCAGCCATGCCATCCGCCAGACTCATCTGGAGTAGCGCTACCGCATAGATGTATTTATCATGCGTTACGATGGCAATGAGCCCCACTGCTAAGGCAAAAAATACCTCTCCGTAGGTTGGTCGCTGCACGCTGTGGATAGCCTTAAAGAGTTTAAAATATTTAGAGACTGCCACCACCAGCAAAAAAGCGATGCTTAAAACACCAATCTGCACCCACGACAAAAAGAAGGGCCAAAAGGCCACAAAGCTGCCCACGGTAATGTGTATAAACTTACGACTGAACTCGCCATGTTTGGCGTGCTTGCGCCAAAACAGCTCATTCACCACCAGCAAGGTGCCAATGGCTAGGATGGTCAGGATAAATGTCATCTCTAAATTGTACGCTACCGAGCATAATTTTTTACTGTCGTCTACATTAAAAGCCGCTATTATTTGGCAATGCCCGCTACTGCAACTCCTACCAGTCAGACCCTGAGCGACCTTTATGCTGATCCCCTCAGCTGCGCAAAATCCATTGGCCTAGCATACATAGAATCCCCCACCAGCGGTGTCACCAGACAGCGCCGTGGCAAGGGTTTTCATTACGAACACATTGGCAGCAGCAAAGCAGTCGATGCCAAAACCAGGCAACGCATCGAAGCGCTGGTTATACCGCCGGCTTGGCAGGACGTTTGGATCCACCCAACCGGCAACGGCCACATCCTTGCTACTGGCGTCGATGAAAAAGGCCGTAAACAATATATCTACCACCCAAAATGGCGAGCCATGCGCGACGGCATTAAGTTTTACCGAATGATTATGTTTGCTGGCGGTCTGCCTAAAATTCGCCGCGATATCAAAAAGAATTTACAGCTTAAAAAATTAAGCCAAGGCAAGGTCATGGCCATCATGCTCTGGATACTGGACAGCGCTTACATTCGTATCGGCAACGACAGCTACTTTCAAGCTAACGAATCAGTCGGCCTCACCACGCTCACCGACCGAAATATTGTTATTGCCGGGCCAGTGGTGACGCTTGCCTTTAAAGGCAAGTCCGGGAAAGACCAGCAAATCACCTTCGAAAATGCCGGCATCGCTAAGGTGCTCAACCAACTGCGCCAGGTTAAAGGTGCCCGCCTGTTCCGGTATCAGGACGCTGCTAACGACTGGCATGAGATTGATTCGGACGAAATTAATAAATATCTCCACGAACTCACTGGCCTGCAGATCTCAGCCAAAGACTTTCGGACCTGGGGCGGCACGCTAATGGCCTTTATGCACTTGCTGAGCGAACGGGCTGCAGAGGAGGACAAAAAATCAGAAAAGGTGATCATAGAAGCGGTCGACCAAGCCGCGGCCGTGCTAGGTAACACCCGCAGCGTCGCCCGCTCGTCGTATGTCCACCCTCACATGCTCGATATCTACGGTTCCAAGGACTTCGAAAAGTACTATGCCCGCAGCGTCAAAGCGCGCAAAGTCGCCGGCCTGGACAGAAACGAATCCGAGCTCCTCCACTTCCTGGAACAACTCTTCGAGCAGGAGTTCAGGACTATCAAAACCAACTAACGATAACCGGCAGGGCGGTATGTTACTACCCCAGTATCATAAGAGGATGGCTGTAAATTAAAAAGAACCCGAAGGGGTTCTTTTTAATTGGGTGATTTTCGATGCTGGTCGGGGAGACAGGATTCGAACCTGCGACCTCACGGTCCCAAACCGCGCGCGCTACCAGACTGCGCCACTCCCCGTTTTCTAAAAAACGGGTCCTACCAGGTTAATTAGGCCAACTAAGTTAACCGAGCTAACAGATGATGATTATAGCTTAGTCTCGGGTAAAATTCCAGTAATAGCCCCTATACCTACAAAATAATTCTGATTTGTTCAATGCTATCGGCCAAACCGGCTTGATTGGACTGCACGAGTACCGCGTTAAATTGGCGCGCGCCCTGCACTTCTAGGACGTTTCGGGTGAGTTTTCCATCGCGCCAGCGCGGGATCACACTGGTGTACGACACGCCCAAACTGGCGTCCAGCGCCCCGCACATACCTACATCGCTAATGTGCGCCGTTCCAGCCGGTAGCACCCGGGCATCGGCTGTAGGAACATGCCAGTGGTCGCCGACCACCAGCGTAGCCCGGCCGTCCAGGTAGTGTCCGATTACCACCTTTTCACTGCTGTAGTCACCGTGAAAATTAACCACGGTGGCTACTTTTTGCGTATCACGCTCACGCTTGAGGATGGTATCTATGACCTGCAGAGGGTTATCGACGGGTTTGTCGGCGTCCTTACCTACTATTTGGCCGAGCAAGCTTACAACCAGCACTGGGCCAGCACTGGTAATTACATACTTATACCCAGCGCCAGCTGTGCCCTCCGGGTAGTTGGCCGGGCGTATAACCGGTTGGTTAGGGTCGGCCAGAGCCGCAAAAATATCGGGATTATGGAGAGTCCAGTTGCCGCCGCTGCAAAAGTCGACACCCATTTTTCTAAGACGGGCAAAATCGGTTCTGTCCAGGCCTTTGCCGTCCGTGACGTTTTCTGCCTGGGCAATAACTAGGTCGATTGAGCGTTCGTTACGTAGTCTGGGCAGCAGCTCTTCGACCGTTTTTAGGCCCAGCTCGCCCATAATGTCGCCGATATATAAAATATTCATGCCTGGGTCATATCCCTATTTGGCAAATTCGACAGCGCGGGTTTCGCGGATGACATTTACCTTAATGGTGCCGGGATATTGCATGGTCGATTCAATCTTAGTGGCGATGTCACGGGCCAGCTTGATGGCACTCAGGTCGTCAATGTGTTGCGGGCGTACAAACACCCGGACTTCGCGGCCGGCACTAATGGCATAGGATTTTTCGATGCCGGGGAAACCGTTGGCGACGTTTTCGAGGTCGCGCATGCGTTCCGAGAAGTTTTCGGCACTCACATTACGAGCACCCGGGCGTGAAGCACTGATGGCGTCCACGACGCGTACCACGAGCGCTTCTACGCTAGTTGCTTCCACGTCGTCATGATGCTGCTCAGCCGCCAGGGCAACCTCTTCCGGCGCGCCGTACTTGCGCAGCATCTCACCGCTAATGTGGTGGTGCTTGCCTTCCATCTTATGCGTCAGGGCCTTACCAAGGTCGTGGACCAAGGCAGCATATTTAGCCGTCTTTACGTTGGCACCAATTTCTTCGGCAATCATGCCGGCAATATGTGCCATTTCGGTGCTGTGCTTAAGCACATTTTGACCGTAACTTGTACGGTATTTGAGCTCTCCGAGCAGGTGCAGGATCTCTTTTGGAATACCAATAATACCAACTTCACGGGCAGCGTCTTCACCGGCCCGAGCCACGTCTTTTTCGACGTTCTTTTGGGCTTTTTCGACGATTTCTTCAATGCGGCCCGGGTGGATACGGCCGTCCTTCATGAGCATCTCCATAGCTTGGCGGGCGACTTCGCGCCGTACCGGGTCAAAGCTGCTCAGTACCACGTAGCCTGGGGTATCATCAACCATGATGTCGACGCCGGTGGCGCGCTGCAGGGCCTGTATGTTGCGGCCCTCTTTACCGATGATGCGGCCTTTCATATCTTCGTCTTCCAGTTTCACGCTGGAAATGGTTCGTTCAGCCGTAACTTCGCTGGACATGCGCTCCATTGCCGACGTAATAATAAGCGCCGCCTGCTCCTCAGCCGTCTCGCGGGCTTCGTTTTGTAGCTTACTAATAAGACCGGTCAGGTCATTACGGATATCGCGCTCCGTCATTTGCAGCAGCTTGTCGGCGGCATCAGCCTTAGACAGCTTGGCGATCTTTTCTAATTTTTCCTGTTGGCGGCCACGGATTTCGCGGATTTCGTTTTTGAGCTGCTCCAGCTCATCTTCGCCCTTGCGGAGGTTTTCGTTGCGCTTATCGAGTTCGTCGAGCTTGCGGTCGAGCGTTTCTTCGCGGGTAATTAACCGTCGCTCTAGGTCTTTGAGCTCATTGCGCCGGCTCTGCTCTTCTTTGCGGCCGGCGTCGATGGCCTTGTTTGATTCTTCTCGAGCTTTATCAATCAGCGCACTGGCTTCTTTTTTAGCTTTTTCTAATTCTTTTTGGGCTTTTACTTCGGCTGAACCTTGGCGCTGCTTCATGACAACCGTGTTAGCGCCAAATCCAATAAGTAGCCCAAATACAGCAATGACTGCCTCTATCATGGGATATCCTTTCTGATGCGTTCAGGCTGGCCTAGCAATCGCTATCACTTCACTAGCTACGGAACAGTCTGTTTGCGAAATATTGTACGTTTAAGAAATGTAATTTTAGGAATAGTCGCATCTAAATGCAGTTAATCCTACCCTAAATATACGCCCAATGGTAATTGGCGGTCAAATTTGGACAGAGAAGACCATGGTTCGCATAGTGTATTCTCCGGCATTTTTGTCGTACGGGCCGCCACAGGTAATCAAATTAAGACCGGGCACGCCCGGCTGTACTGATCGCAAACCAAGGCCCAGATCGAGTGTTTTGGCGTCATAATCTTGCACTTTGACTACTTTGTATTGGAAGACAGTGTCATCACCGCGGGTAATTTTTATGATGTCACCGGCTTTGAGTTTCTTAATTGCCACAAAAACACCGGGCAGAGTAGGTCCGTGAACGTGGCCGTCTATAAGTATGGCTCCATTCCCGGCCGAATCACCCGGCTTGGCGCTGGCGTTATACCAACCGGCGTCGTAAATACTGTAGGGTGCCTGCAATTCACCGTTTGCGGTAATTCCCATTGGCTTAATCCGGGCGTTATTAACACCTATCGAATTAATAGTAATTAGTTTTGGTGAACCTGGTGCAACTTGGTAGGGCGCACCATTGGCTGGCGGCTTTGCTTCTGAAGGTGGTTGCCCGGGACTTAGGGCCGTTACCTCACCGGTACTGTCTGCCTTTTTTGAGCTTAGAGCGGCCACTTGTGCCTTGGTACTACTATTCGTTTGCAAGGTAATTAAGCTAACTATGAGACCAACAAAAAAGATAAAGCCTGCCATACCTACCAAAGCTATTTGCGGCCGGGAATACCGCGACCAGCGGCTCTGGTGCTTCTGCTCTAATATCGGTGCCGTAACGGCTTGGCGCTGCAGAACGTGTGAGGTCTGCTGCTTGTGTTGGGCTGGCCGGGCATAGGCCTGGGGCTCAACAATTGCCAACGGCGCGCTTGGTACCGCTACTAAAGGAGGCGGAGCCACTGGCTTTGGCGCCATGTGCTTTTGTGGTGGTGAAACAAAACTCGGATCCCGCACAATCTGGGCACGACTGCGGTTCACAATAGGAGCACGTACGGAGCGCGCCGCCAAATTTGGCTGGCGCAATCTCCCGTAAAATGCTGGATTATCGAGACCGATTCGTGCGCGGTCGGGCATGTTTGTTTCCTTTGTGTTTTGTACCGTTTTAACGGCGAGTTGCAGGCTTTAGGCGGCGGGCTGCAATCAGCAGGCCGAGGCCGGCAATGGCTGAGGCACCGAAGGCCATCATTGGGTGGGCAGCAATCAGCTGCATACCAGTGTCAGGTGTTTTTGGAAGTATAGCTGCATCTACTGCTGCAGTCGTCAGGACAACATCGTTGCCATCTCCACCCTTGTAGGTAATGTTGTACGTAACACCGCCAAGCGTTACTGCGGCGCCTTCGTCAAGGCCCGTAAAGGTGCCGGTAACGGCATCACTGCCATCATTATCGATGATGGTGTAACTCTGGCCAGTTTTTGGTACAAAGCCATTGTAGAGACTAGGCGTTAGTGTACCGCCCGTAACATCAACCGTACCTGTTACCTTGACTTGGTCGTAGCCGGTACAAGGATCGGTGCCGCCAATTTCTTCTTGAAGTGTACCAGACAGTGTAAAGTTGCCAGTCGTCAGACAGCCAGGGCTGTTACCGGGAGCAAGGATAGCACCAGCGCCAACGTAGAGTACACCAACTGTACCGTGGCCTTTCAGTGTACCACCGCTGCTAACACTGACATCACCACGCTTACCATCGATGGTAACCACGGCTTTGTCATTAATTTGAACTGAAGTACTCGCCAAATCATCACTTAGTGTTGTAGTCGACGCTGTAGGGCTGTACGTACCATTAGCGATACCGGAGGTGTTGGCGCTACTGTTAATTACCAAGTCACCGCCATAGGAGTCAGTAGGCATTAGGAATGTAAAGTTACCGGAAAGGGCACCCGTAATCGTGGTTACCTTTGAGACACCACCAAAGGTTACATCGGCGCCAAGCGCAATTGCGCCAGTAAGCGTGGTAGCATCGTCAGATGTACTATACACGCCGTACGTCACATCGGAGCCACCACCGCCGCCGCCAGCACATGTTGCGCCGGTCTCAAGCTTACGCTCAGAAGGAGCACCAGCGCCATTGAGGTTTAGGTTTTCGGCCACTGTCAGTGGGCCACTACAGCTACCAACATCGAGGGTGGCACCATCATTTACTGTTGTTGCGCCGGCAGTTGTTCCTAATGCAGTATTCGTGGAAGCAATGATTACACCAGCACTAAGTGTTAGGGAGCCAGTAAAGGTATTAGCCCCGGTCAAGTATAAATAACCAGCACCGGTTTTCGTGAGAGCCCCGCTACCGCTAAGTACACCACCGAGGGTAATGTAGTCATCCGTACCAACGTTAATCGTCTGGGCACCACTAAAGGCAATATTAACGTTAAGGCTAGCGCCGGCCGAGGTGCTGTCAACAATGCCGCCGGTCAAGGTGATGTCATTACCAGTTACCGAGTAATAGGTTGACTCGCTGACGCCTAGCGTACCCGAAAAGGTAACACTTGCAAAGCTAGTACCTGCGGTCAGGTCGTTGACAGCCGTTTTGTTGGTAACCGAAGCTCCGTACGGAAATACAAGATCAGAGCCCGCAGCAGGAGCGGTGCCACCGGACCAGTTTGCGCCGGTGCTAAAGTTTCCGTCGCTGCCGCCGCCGGTCCAGGTTTTGGTCGCGGCACTCGCCAAAGGAATGCTAAGCGTTAGTAGTGATGACACGCTGACTAGCGTGGCGAGGCCCATTCGAGCCAATTTTGTGATTTTCATTGTTAACCTTTGTATGTATTTTTATTTGTTTACACGTTCTAGGAATAACTATAAGCAGAACCGTAGTATTGTCAACAGCTTTTTGGTAGCACTACCATAAACTGTGGATAACTACTTTCGTGGCGCGGTTATGTGAGGCAGCGCACCGTATTCAGGGGTGACTATCTCGTCACTCTGCTGGTTTAGTAACCGGTTGATGCCCTGCTCGACCCAATCATCGCCCATTGTGCCGACAATAGGGGTAGCCTGGCTTTCGGCCAGCGCATTGGCCACGGTCAGCCCAATTCTTAGCCCGGTAAAACTGCCCGGCCCCTTAAAAACCACAATGCCCTGTACGTCGTTAAGACTAAGGCTCTGCGCCTGCAGTTGTTCTTGTAGCGTTAGGTGCAGCGTTTCGGCAAGTTCGCGGTGGGCCTGCCAGGTGTAATATGTAAGTTGGGTGGCATCATTATATATGCCGATTTCCGCCGTAGGGTTATCGGTGCGAAGTGTCAAGATAATCATAGTTATAAGTATACCCGTTTTAGAGACCAGTGGGCAGCAAATAACTTAATTCGTCACTGGCCGTAAAGTCGTAGCTTCGACTGTTTTCGGACGAGGCCGTAATAGCTATCCGCAGACGATGCTCCGGCAGCACATCAGCTACAATTCCGGCCCATTCCACAATTACGACACTCTTTGGGTCAGACAGTACGTCGAGTAGCTCCTGCTTCATAATCCCGGCATCCGGGAGACGATAAAAATCCATGTGGTGAATCGTTAACTCACCGGCACGATATTCGTTGCTAATAGTAAAGCTCGGACTGCTGACGTGCTCA
This sequence comes from Candidatus Saccharimonadota bacterium, assembly GCA_028286245.1. Taxonomy (GTDB): domain Bacteria; phylum Patescibacteriota; class Saccharimonadia; order Saccharimonadales; family UBA4665; genus UBA4729. The sequence goes on from JAQBRY010000002.1 coordinate 203,628, forward strand.
TTACTACCAGCCCCCCGAACGATGCCCTTAGTAAAGGTGGTCTTGCCACCACCCAGGTCACTCGCCAGCTCAATTACTTCACCACCGCACAGCTTAGCTCCCAGCGTCTCCGCCACGTGTAAGCTTTGTTCTAAGTCGATTGAATCGATGTGCCAGGTCTGCTCGGTACTCATATACTCCGTATAGTAGCGCGCCAGAGGCAACCATGGCAACTACCCAACCGTGAATCGGCCTTACCGAAAGGCTGCTTTGGCTTGCTGGCAATTGTGCCGCCGGGCTGTTTGGTTTAGCGTTAGCTGTGGTGCCGGACTTACTCGTCTTGGCTGCTGTTTTTGATTTGCTGGTTGTAATAGCTTGCTTAATTACGTTTGCCTTTGAGGGAGTGGGTGTGGTGGTCCAATACCAAGCGCCCTTTGCCAGCGCCCAGGCCTGCCCATCTTTTGCATTGCTGTAATTAGCCGTTGTATACATAACCGTACCCAGCGGATCGACCAGCCGTACTTGGCCGCCGGTGTTACTGAGGGTTAGGTTGGTGGCCTCAGAATAATACGTTACAAAACTTTTGGGCTGGATTACGACATCGGCCGCAAAAACATAACTGTGCGTAATGGTTGTGCCGGTTTTAAACGCATATCCGCCGAGTCGGAATGGAGCACTATTCGGATTATAGAGTTCGATGAATTCATCAGTTGCATCGGTGCCCGTGCCAATGGGGTTTGGCAACAGCTCAGTAATTTCCGGGCTCAGCAGCCCAATGTTAGTTGATGGAATACTGGGAGCAGGCGGATCAGTCGTTGCCGCAATGCTCACAATACTTGAAGGAGCCACGTCAGACTGCTGAGCAGGCGTAACATCCACCGCTTGGCGAACGGTAGTGCTACCGCTGATAATTACCGCATTGATTTGGCACTGACCTGTACTACTCACTTCTGCCAGCTGCCATTTATAGCCTGCCGGCCCGGCGTAGCGATAATACAGCGCCTGCGGGCTCTTAGTGGATGAGGGTACATTCTGAATAACACCGCTCGCACCGCTGTTCCAGCTCACCTGATCTTGGGGTGTTTGCTGAATGGCACCATTTTGGTCTTGCGTCATTTGGGTGAGCTGCAAAAAGCCACTACCATCCGTAAGGCTAACACCTAGGTTACCGGCAATCCCCGCACCGCATGTGGCCTTAGCGTCACTACTAAGCAGCAGCGTCTGCCCTGCCCTAAGTGGAGTAGGCGGCAGTTGCTGCGAGCTAGTAGTGACCCCCTTGGCAAGCGGGCTGGTACTGTTAAAACTTTGGAGCCAGAAGCTGCTTAGATCATCTATATCGTTGCCGCTATTATTTTGGAGTACTAAAAATTCATCACCAGTCATTTTTATTTGAGCAATCGCCAGTGTCTGGGGCGTAGCTATTGGCGGTGGTAGGCCGTCCGCACCAGCACTTACGGCCTGGCTCATTGCAATAATTATTGTTAGCAACAGCCCGGAAATTGATTTGGAAATGTATTTCATAATGCCAGGATTGTAGGGGCAGCTGCGGCTACCGGCAAGCACCAGCACTTTGAATCTGCTCTAAACATTAATTTAGTTAATATTTGAGCGTAGATCCAGCCGCCGCGCTATACTAGGAGCATGTTGCAACTCAGTGCTGCCTTACTCAATAAATCCGTTATGTCCCTGCGGACCGGTATGCCTATTGCTACCGTAACAGCTCCCATTTTTAATCCGGATAATCTCAAAATTGAAGGCTTTTATTGCCAAGACCGCTTTGATAAAAAAGAATTGATACTACTGTATCAAGATATCCGTGAAACGCTCTCTCGGGGATACGTCGTGAATGATTATGAAGTTTTAGTGGAACCAACTGAGCTCGTCCGGCTCAAAAAGATTCTGGAGCTCGACTACGAAATCATTGGCAAAAAGGTAGTAACCGTTAGCAAACAAAAGGTTGGTAAGGTGTCCGACTATGCTACCGAAACCGAAACCATGTTTGTGCAAAAGATTTATGTGTCTCAGTCGATTCTAAAAAGTTTAACCGGTGGTAGTTTGAGCATAGATAGAACGCAAATAAATGAGATTACCCCTAAAAATATCATCATCAACGAGCTTAGCAAAAAGGCTCCAGCCGGCGTACCGGCAGCTGTTGTCTGATGGCTAAGAGTCATTATCGACGCTAAGCGCCGACTTAATATCATCGTAGCTAAAACCCTGACGTGCTAAGTACTGCATAAGCTTAGTGTCATCTTGGTATTTAGATTGGCGGCGTTTGCGCTCTATGAGCGTGGTCAGCGCTGTCCTGTCATCAGACTCGTCATCTCGCAGCGCCGCTTCTATGGCATCGTTGGCCACGCGCTTTTTGCGTAGTTCGGCCTGCAGCTTACGCCGCGAGGTTGCACGTAGCAAGCGCCGGTCGCGTACAAAAGTCTCGGCAAACTTGTAGTCATCCAGCAGGCCAATAGCTTTAAGCTTTTCTATACTCTGTTCTATAAAACCCGGGGCTGCTTCTTTGCGTTGCATGTAAAATTCGGTCTCCCAAACACTGCGCTGGCGCATGGCAACATAACGGAGGACCTTGTTATAGAGCTTGTCGTCTGCCGAAAGTTTTTTATAATCCTCTACCTGGCGAGTGTCCAGCTCCTGGCCGGAAGTAATTTGCGTCTGAATTAAAACACTTTCCGACAGCGAAAAGCTGTACTCCCCTTCTACGAATACTGAGTACCTACCGGCAGTTTTTATTTGCTGCTTGATACTAGTAATTTTCATGGGCACTCCCTGCTTTCACGCAGCCTATTGGCCCAGCTCAATGGGAGTCGGGCCAAAGGCTTAGTAAAAGCTGCAAACATGGATCTAGACTTTTGCATCTCCAGCGACGGAAGCAAGTGGTTTAACTACTGGGGCCTCTTTGGAGGCCTTGCTATCTTCGGCAGCGGCAGCTTTTTTAGCCTTTTCGGCTTTATCGGCAGCAGCAACTTCTGCATCGCTTGGTTTCTTCTCGGTGTCCATCACCTTAACGGCAATTTCTTCCATAACATCAGGGTTTTCTTGTAAGTACGCCTTAGAAGCTTCGCGGCCTTGGCCAATCTTGGCACCATTGTAGGCGTACCAGGCACCGGCTTTTTCGACAATGCCACGGGCGGCTGCCAGGTCTAGGATGTCACCTGACTTAGAGATGCCTTCGTTATACATAATGTCGAATTCAGCTTCGCGGAATGGCGGCGCAACCTTGTTCTTAACGACCTTAATGCGTGTGCGGTTACCGATGATGGTCTCGCCGGCCTTAATCTGGCCAATGCGCCGAATATCCATACGCACACTGGCGTAGAACTTGAGCGCATTACCACCAGTGGTAGTTTCCGGGTTGCCGAACATAACGCCGATCTTCATACGAATCTGGTTAATAAAGATAACTGTCACGTTTGAACGATTAATCACACCGGTTAATTTACGGAGTGCCTGGCTCATCAAACGAGCTTGCAGACCGGGCAGACTGTCGCCCATGTCGCCTTCAATTTCCGCCCTTGGAACTAAGGCGGCCACTGAGTCTACGACAATTACGTCCACCGCGTTAGAGCGAACCAGCGTCTCGGTAATCTCAAGTGCCTGTTCGCCGTTGTCTGGCTGGCTGAGCAGTAAGTTTTCAACATCAACACCAATTCGCTTGGCATAGGAAGGATCAAGCGCGTGCTCGGCATCAATAAACGCAGCCGTACCACCGGCTCTTTGGACTTCGGCAATCACGTGCAGCGTTGCCGTTGTTTTACCGGAACTTTCCGGACCGTAAATTTCGACGATACGACCCTTAGGTAGTCCGCCACCGAGTGCAATATCAAGCGAGATACTGCCCGTAGGCATGGTCTCGACATTACTATTGTGGGAATCCCCAAGTTTCATAATGGAACCCTTGCCAAATTGCTTTTCAATCTGGTCGAGTGCCAGGCCTAGGGCTTTGGATTTTCCGTCGCCACCTGAGATGTCGCCCATAGTTTTAGGTGTAGTATTTTTGGCCATTGTTATCCTCCGATTATCTGTCATTTGCCACCCGTTGCTAATAGTTTAGCACTATAGGGTGAAGCTCGCTGTAAGCATATTGCTAGAGCTTAAAAAGTCAGTGTTTTGTTACGTAATTTAAGTTTAAGTTAATCTTTACTGATTTACTGTAAAATAAATTGCAGTAAATGCTTACGTTTTGTGCAGATAACTGATATGATAGGCACCAGGATGGGCGAGTTTCAAAATACAAATGTGGGTGACCGTAAAACAGTCGCAAAAAATAATACGAACAGGGTAGGCCGCTAGATGCGTATACCCGATTCTCTCGTAGAAAAGTTGCTTAAAGGCACTCACAAGTTTAGCGAGGAGCAGTTCACAGCGCTCCGTGAACAAGAAGCCACCGAAAAGAAACCACTCCAAGATCTTGTAATCAAAAGTAATTTATTAAGCGAAAAAGAGCTTACTAAGCTCTACGCCGCCGAAATTGAGGTCCCGTTTGTAGAGCTCAATGCCAAAGAGATTGACCATGATATTCTCAAGCTGCTTCCCGAGCGAATTGCCCGCCAGTATAACGCCATAGTCTTTGCTGTTGACGAGCACGAAACCAAACTGCTCGCCATGGAAGACCCGGATGATATTCAGGCACTCAACTTCTTACAGAAGCAATTGGGAACCAATATTAAAATCCATATCACCACGTCCAGCTTGCTTCAGGCAGCTCTTAATCTCTACCGCGGGAATATTAGCAGCGAGCTCACCAAAGTCATTGCCAGCAACCAAGACGACGAAGAAGATGACGACGTGGACGAGAGTGACCTAGCCGAAGATTCACCGGTTGCGCAAACCATCAACATTCTGATTGAGTATGGCATTCAGGCCGGTGCCAGCGATATCCACATTGAGCCCCGAGAAGACTTTGTGGTCGTACGCTACCGTATTGACGGCCTACTGCGCGAAGCCAATAAGCTGCCGCGCAAGCTACTCGGCTCTCTGGTAAGCCGTATTAAGATACTCAGCAACCTAAAAATAGATGAACACCGGGCGCCGCAAGACGGCCGCTTTAAAATCGAGGTCGGCGGTCTGGTATATGCCCTCCGCGTTTCCACCCTGCCTATCCTTGACGGCGAAAAAGTTGTGATGCGCATTCTAAACGAGTCCACCAAAGCAGCCGACTTTACGGACCTCGGCTTTTGGGGCACCGCCCTCGCCAGCCTGCAACACGCCATCGTCCAGCCGCATGGCATGGTGCTGGTAACAGGACCGACCGGGTCCGGCAAATCAACCACGCTCTTTAGCGTACTCTCGTCACTTAACTCACCAAATGTTAACATCTCGACGGTTGAGGACCCTATTGAATACCACATCGTTGGGGCTAACCAAACGCAAGTAAATACCGTTGCTGGTATGACGTTTACTAATGGCCTGCGGGCGCTCCTCCGCCAGGATCCTAACATCATTATGGTGGGAGAGGTTCGTGACGGCGAAACCGCTGACCTTGCCGTCCAGGCTGCCCTCACCGGGCACCTGGTGTTTAGCACCCTGCACACTAATAATGCCGCTACCTGCTTGCCGCGTTTGCTCGATATGGGCGTTGAACCTTTTCTGATTGCCAGCACGGTCCGGGTAGTTGTTGCGCAACGCTTAGTTCGCCGGCTGTGCATTGACTGCCGCGAAGAGTACGCACCGGATGCCGCCACCATAAAGCACCTCGATAAGATTTTTCACCTAGAAGAAAAGGGCGGCATGGCGCATATACACGAGCTGGAAGAAAGTGCCATGAATGATTCGATTGGCAGGTCGGCAACGGGCAAAGACAGCATCACCGACCAGCCGAGTACCACGACCCAAAGTATTAGCCGACTATTTAAGGCCCACGATAACGGCTGCGAAAAATGTAATCACAGCGGTTATAAAGGACGCATTGGCATTTACGAAGTTCTTACTAACTCGTCGACGGTACAATCAATGATTGTCGGAAACGCCACCAACGAAAGTATCGAAAAAACAGCCATCGCCGAGGGCATGCTTACCATGCAGCTTGATGGATTTATTAAAGCCCTGCGCGGCCAAACAACCATCGAAGAGATCCTTCGCGTTACGAGCCAGGAATAATATGCAGTTTCACTACAAAGCTACCACTCATGACGGACGAACAATCTCGGGCACGGCCGAGGCCGCCAACAAGCAGGCGCTGATTGCCCTACTACACAAGCAAGGAGTTAAACCACTACTCATCGAAGCTGGAGCCGGCAAAAAAAAGTCCGGGCTGCTCGCTCCAAGGCAAAAAGTTAAATTATCCGACCTCGTGATTTTTACGCGTCAACTATCCACCATGATAAGTGCCGGCGTACCGCTTGCCCGATCGCTGGCAGCCCTGCAAAATAATAGCGAAAATCCATACATGGGCACCGTTCTGGCGAGCATTACCAAGGACGTGGAGAGCGGCCTGCCCCTTGGCGATGCCTTTGCCAAGTTCCCACGGGTTTTTAGCGAGGTATACGTTAACATGGTCCGGGCCGGCGAAGAGGGCGGTATTATCGATGAGATCCTTAAGCGCCTCGCAACCCAGGTTGAGCAAGACGCCAGTATCCGCAAAAAGATTAAGAGCGCCATGGCCTATCCAATCGTTATTTTGAGCATCACGGTTGTCGCTTTCTTTGGCATCATGCTCCTAATTATTCCCAAAATCGGCAAAATTCTGCTCGACCTCGGCGGTCCCGGCGCTAAACTGCCGGTATACACGCAAGTGCTCTTAAAGATTAGTAATTACTGTGTCAGTAACAGTCTGTTACATGCTATCCCCGTCCTCGGTTCCATTCCACTCATATCTAAGCTGCCTAACCTACTCGTTATTGGCGGCATTTTGGCATTTGGGAGCATATACCTCATGCGCTACATCAGAACTGATGCCGGCAAGTACAAGTTCCATGCTTTACTCTTAAAGACCCCGATTGTTAAAGTTGTTATTACCAAGATAGCCATCGCCCGCTTTTCTCGCACCTTTGCCTCGCTCATGGGTGCCGGTGTCAGTGTGCTCGATGCCCTTGAGGTAACCGGTGCAGCAATCGGCAATAAAGTTATCGAGGCCGAGCTGAAAGCTGCCGCCGTCGAAGTTAAAAATGGTAAACCACTCAGTGATCCAATTAGTCGTAGCCAACATTTTCCCCCTATTGTGGCCCAGATGCTGCTAGTAGGCGAAGAGACAGGCCAAATTGACACCGTGCTCGTTAAAATCGCTGATTTCTACGAAGAAGAGGTAGCTGTGCTTATTGACGGGCTGGCAGCTATTATCGAACCTATCATGATTGTTGGCCTAGGGGCTGCCGTGGGACTGATTGCAGCCAGCGTGATGGGCCCTATTGCCAACCTCAGCAAAAACATCGGTAACACTTAGCCCGTCGCAAGAAAACGCCTAAAGCGTCGTATAATTTCACAACATGCTTGCTTTGATTACACTTATGGTTATAATCATAGCCAGATACTTGAAATAGCTATTGCAGCTGTCTATTTCAATGATCAATCAAAATAATTAAATCAAGGAGGGTGGGTCCTTATGATCTCACTTAATAAGAAACACGGAAAACGACAGAGTGGTTTCACCATTGTGGAACTCTTAATCGTCATCGTAGTTATTGGTATCTTGGCAGCAATTGTCATCACCACCTACGCTGGCATCCAGTCTAAGGGACGCAACACTAAGCGAACCACAGACATTGTAGCCATTCAATCAAAGCTCGAAGCGTACTACGCTGAGAACGGTAACTATCCTTCGCTCACACAGATGAACGATACGACATGGTTAGCCGCTAACATGAAGGGCCTCGACACTGCCGCTCTCTACGATCCATCGGCCGCAAGCAAAACTGCTGCGAACCCGCTTGTGACGTCACCAGCAGCTAAGGTCTACGCCTACGCACCGGTTACTAGCGCAACACCTGGAGCGAGCTGTGAAGCAGACGCCACTACGTGTGCAGCCTACACTTTGACAGCTACCTATGAAGGTAGTGTTAGTGGTAGCACAACCGACGTTAAGCATAACCTCAACTAGGTATAGTCTTACATCGTAAAAAGCCCCGGTTCGCCGGGGCTTTTTAGTGGATGAGAAGCATAGTAATTTTAAGCATAAGTTTGATATACTATACGGTAAAGCCCTGAGGGTGGGCAGTATGAACAAAAGCACAAAAATATCGCATTTCTTCCGGGATAAACCGCTGTTTGGACTCGACATTGGTCCGAGCTCACTTAAAGTTATGCAAGTTAACAAGCCCACCAGTGGCAATGGCAAGGGGCTACCGGAGGTCATGGGCTACGGATTTACTAGCTTTGACCGCGCCGCCATCGAAGACGGTGTGGTAGTACAACCGGAAATTATTGCCAAGGCGGCCAAGGAACTCTTTGAACATCACCTGATTGGCGATATTACTACCAAGCGCGTTGCGATCGCCATTCCTGCCTATCGGACCTTTACTCGCTCCCTAGACCTGCCCAAACTCAAAGCCAGTGAGTTGGAAGCTGCTGTTAAACTCGAGGCTGAGCAATATATTTCGGCGCCGCTAGAAGATCTCTACCTCGATTACGAAATTATTAAGCAAGGCAGTGATCAGCAACAGCTCTTTACGGTTGCCGTCCCAAAAACCATTGTTGACTCATATTTGGAGTTAGCCCAAGTGTTGGGGTTAGAAGCAGTACTCATTGAGCCAACGCTGAGCTCATCCGGCAGATTATTTTCGCTCGACGAACAGAGTGATGTTGCTACGGCTATTATTGACTTTGGCTCCCGCTCAGCCGATATCAGTATTTACGATCATCACGTGCTCTTTACCGGTACCGTCCAAGCCGGCGGCGAAATATTCACTAACATCATTAAAGAAAAGCTCGGCGTCACTCTTCCAGAAGCCGGACTCATCAAAACTAAGTACGGTCTAGGTGCCAGCAAAAAGCAAAAGGAAATTCAAACGGCTCTGGAGCCAACCCTGCAGGGACTGGTCAAAGAGATCCGCCGCATGATGCGCTACTACGAAGACCGCTATGGCTCCGAGCGCCCTATCCAGCAAATTGTAACGCTTGGCGGTGGTGCCAACATGCCCGGCCTCAGCGAATATCTCACCGATACGCTGCGCCTGGCCGTGCGGCACATCAATCCATGGCAGTATATTGGTTATAAGGGTCTCCAGCCTCCGAGCGAAGCCGACAAGCCTATGTATGCTACCGTGGCCGGCCTAAGCCTGACCGATCCAAAGCAGGTATTTCGCATATGATTAATTTACTCCCTCCCGAGATCAAAACCAGCTACAGCTACGCTCGGCGTAATCTCCAATTACGCGGTTGGATTATTGCCCTATTTGCAGTGCTGATAGGCGTTGGCCTTCTGGGAACCTACGGACTGCTCAATATGCAGTCCTCTATCAAATCGAACCAGCACCAGGTTACCGTCGTGCAAGGACAATTAGAAGCCGAAAATTTAATCGAAACCGAGCAGCAAGTCAAAGAAGTCAGTGGCAGCCTGCGCCTGGCCGCCCAGGTTATTTCTAAAGAAGTACTATTTTCCAAGCTCATTACCCAGATTGGTAGCGCTATGCCAAGCGGCGCAATTTTATCCAGCCTCAACATCAACCAAACCAGCGGCGGACTGGACCTGAGCGCCAAAGCCACCGATTACCAAACCGCCTCGCAGGTACAGGTGAATCTGGCCAGCTCAAAGAGTAATATTTTTGCTAAAGCCGACATTGTCAGCATTGATTGCGGAGTGGCCGACAGTAATGTCAATAATTACCCCTGCACCGTTATTCTGCGAACCCTATTTAATGATAATAATCAGTTCCTGTTTATTAATCAGGGAGCTAAGTAATGAATCCTAAAAAAGTATACCTCCTAATGATTGCGGCCATCTTGGCGCTGGTGATTGCTATTGGCGGTGGAGCGTACGGTGTTCGCAATCTTTTACAGGCAAAATCGACTGAGCTTGTGCAACTTAAAGCAAAACTGGTTTCCTACAATGACCAGCAAGTTGCCCTGCAACGAGCCAAGAAAGACATCACCCAGTACACGGAGCTGTACAATATATCTAAAGTCGTCGTACCGGAAAATAAAAATCAGGCCGAAACGGTGCGGCAAATAGTTAAGCTGGCCGGTGATAATTCGGTAACGCTCGGTTCAATCACCTTCCCCTCGTCCACCTTGGGCACCCTACCCGGCGCAGCCGGAGCCGCTGCTGCGGCTGGCACCACCAGCCTAACGCAGAAAGCTCCCAAAAGCAGCACCGGAGCCGCCTCGCTTTCACAGCTCACACCCGTTGTAGGCAGTCCTGGCGTATACGTATTACAGATAACCGTCACCGGATCAACCCAGCAGCCAGCAACCTACCCACAGCTCATTAGCTTTTTATCCGCCCTCGAACGCAACCGTCTCACGGCCGAAGTTACCAACATAAACATTTTGCCCAGTGCCAGCAGCACCAGCAAGTTTTCGTTTACGTTATCATTAAATAGCTATATAAAACCATGAAGAAACCATCAACCGACAAGCCTGACCTTACAAAAATACTTGGTGAAGTTCTTGCCAAAGTAAGTCGTTTCCGGCTACTTATTTTTATAGCCCTGGTGTGCATTGTGTACGGCTACATACTATTTACTATTACTAGCCTTAGTAATGCGCAGCCTACCGATACAATGGTAAGTGCCCAAAAATCCCCCATTACGTCAGCGCGGGTCGATAAAAAGGTTATTAGCCAACTGCGCCAGCTACAAGATAACAGCGTAAGCGTGCAAGAGCTCTTTAACCAAGCCCGTGATAATCCCTTCCAGGAATAGCACCTAACCTTCTACAGGACGGCCGTTTTTAAAGGCTTCTACAGCGTTATTTAACAGCTCAATTTGCTTCCTTGGATTGGCCGTGTAGTTAAAACGATAGGTCGTCTCGTCACCCTGCGTCGATAAACGGATCATGCCGTAATTAAGCATGTGTGGTAGGATACCATCTTGGGTGTAACTGGCATCTTCGACGTTCTCTAAGCTAACGGTCTGCTCACGTTTAGAAAACAGGCTGGTCTGCACATTCTGAATAACACTCTCATTGGTCAAATAAAAGGTGTTTGAGCGGTAAACATAGGTACCCACAAAGCCACCAATTAAGCTAGCCGCACCGACCAACAACAGCGGTATAGTTATGAGCGGCAGGGAGCCGGAAGCTTCCTTATTAAGTTGATTATAGCTATCCCCTGGATTGGTTACAAAAAATACTATAAAGGCCAGCAGAGCGACAATAATTAAGCCAACGATTCCCCAAATTTGGATCAGACCAATAGGGTGGCGCTTGGCTTCGCTGATAATATATTCGCCGTTACTAATATTAAGCTTGGGGTACTTCTGCCGTGACTCTTCGCAGCGCTGTTGCACTTCTGGGCTTACCGGCACAGCAGCCGGATTCGAGGGCCGGGCTACATAGACAACCTGGGGCCGAACTGGCGCAGCTGCTTGTTCCGGTTGGGGATATCGATAATTTGGATCAGGCTGCGCAGCATCATTGGCGGGAGCGTTGGGGTTTGTATTGGTAGGATCGTTTGGTTGCATGGCTTAATTATAGCAAGGAATTGAGATCACGGGGCGCAGTCTTGCCTAAATGCTTATAGGCCTTGCTGGTAACCTTGCGCCCGCGGGGTGTGCGCTCTAGTAAACCGATTTGCATCAGATACGGTTCAATAAAATCTTCGATGGTCAGCCGCTCCTCTGCCGTCAGCGCCGCCAGTGTTTCTACACCTACCGGGCCGCCATTATAGTTTTCAATTATTGCTAAAAGCAGTAACCTGTCAGCCGGGTCGAGTCCGAGTTCGTCAATTTCAAGCAGTCGCAGGGCTTGGGCGCTAATAGTAGTGTCGATAATCCCGTCGCCGTTAACGTCGGCAAAGTCGCGAACCCGCTTAAGCAAGCGGTTGGCAATTCGGGGTGTTAGCCGTGCCCTGGTTGCAAGCTCACGGGCAGCGTCACTATTAATTTTGACGTTTAAGATGCCGGCAGCTCGTTCAATAATCTCCTGGACCTGAGTGGGGGTATAAAATTCCAGGCGATGGATGTGCCCAAAGCGATCACGCAGCGGGCCTGCCAAAGCACCGGCGCGCGTGGTGGCACCAATAATTGTGAACTTGGGCAGATCTAGCCGCAGGCTGCGGGCACTCGGGCCCTTGCCAAGCATAATGTCGAGCTTAAAATCCTCCATGGCGCTGTAGAGCACCTCTTCGACGGTACGATTGAGCCGGTGGATTTCATCTATAAATAAGACGTCGCCATCTTGAAGGTTGGTGAGCAAGCTGGCTAGATCGCCCGCGCGCTCGATGGCCGGTCCACTCGTAATACGAATCTGGGCCGACATTTCATTGGCAATTACACTCGCCATAGTCGTTTTGCCGAGTCCAGGTGGGCCATAGAGTAATATATGGTCGAGCGGCTCTTCACGCTGTTTGGCAGCAGCAATTGCCAGCTGTAAGTTTTGTTTTAAGCGATCCTGGCCAGTGTAGCTGGCAAAATCACGCGGCCTAAGCGTAACTTCAAGTTCCACTTCCTGCAGGTCGGCGTCATCTGGCCCCGTGTTTACGATACGATCAATCATTACATAACATTATAGCCTATACCGCCAAAATGCTTACGTTGTAATCTATAATTACAAATCCGGCTCGTGTTGCAACTGCTGCTACTGACCGCTTAAAGCTTTTTTGATCCTGTCGGCCGTCGGCAGCTCAGGATCAACGTTCTGCAAGGCCTTGGCAGCATCCTGGGCGCTGTAGCCGAGCGACACTAGTGCTTCCACGGCTTCGTCCTGCAACAGCAGTCCTTCGCCCTGTAGCATCCCCGTAGACTGGAGGTCTACGCCCGTTAGGCCAACCTTATCTTTGAGCTCCACCACAATCCGTTCGGCAACTTTTTTACCGACGCCATTTGCTTGCTGTATAAATTTGACGTCGCCGCCGGCAATAGCAATCCGCACGTCGCTGCCGGATCCAATACTTAACACGTTAAGCGCCATTTTAGGGCCTACCCCATTTACATCAAGTAGCTGCTCGAACAGCATCTGGGTATCACGGGCCACAAAGCCGAATAAGTCATGCGACTGTTCACGAATATGCTCGTAAATATACAGTTTAGTCTGGTCACCGCTATGCAAGCGGCCAAAATCTTCATTACTTACATATACCCCATACCCAACGCCGGCTACGTCGAGCACCACGGTGGCGCCTATCTTTTCACTTACTGTTCCGCGGAGTGTGGCAATCATCTGACCATTATCGCATAGTCATGCTGTGGGTGATAGCGGCAGCCAGCGCATCGGCGGCGTCATCGGGCCGCGGGATCTCTTTAAGTTGCAGCAACACCTTTACCATTTCCTGCATTTGTTTCTTGTCGGCACCGCCGTAACCGGTAATGGCCTGCTTAATTTGCATGGGGGTATACTCGGCAATGGTCATTTGATTTTGCATGCCGCACAATAGCACTACACCGCGGGCCTGCGCCACTGTCATGGCGGTGGTAACGTTACGAGCAAAAAATAAACGTTCTACCGACATTATTTCTGGTTTATTCTGGGCAATTATATCGGTTAATTCTTCATAAATTGTTAGCAGCCTTACGGCATCATCTTCTTTGACTGGGGTGCGAATAACGCCGGCGTCTACCAGCGTCATCTTGCCGCGCGTTACGTCAATTACACCAAAACCCAGTATGCCGGTACCCGGATCGATGCCGATAATTCTCATAGCTGCTCGGCCCTAGTTATAGCCTCGATTATCCAGTCGTCGCGCATGCCCCTATTAGCCTGTAATTCCTGAATAGCTGCAAAACTAAACCACTTGATGGCGATAATTTCTCCCAGCGGCGGCAGGAGTTTGCCGCCGGTAATTTTTCCTAAAAAGGCATTATACTTGCGGCCCCGATACGGATTTTCAAATGTAAACAGTGGCTCATCGTCATCAATAACAATCTTCAGGCCGGTTTCTTCCAGCGTTTCGCGGATGGCTGTTTGCTTGAGTGTTTCGCCGTCATCCTGCCAACCGGCCGGGATGTTCCACATGCCACGAACTTTTTCTTGATACTCTTGCACTAAAAGGTACTCACCCTGTTCGTTTCGCAAAATCGCACCGGCAATAGTGACCATGCTAGGCCAAAAATTCTTCGGGAATATCGAAGTTAACGTGCGTATTAGAAACTTCGTCTATTTCATCAAGGGCGTCCATGAGCCGCATAATTTTACCGGCAGTTGCCTCGTCCGTTACCTCAATGGTGGTGTTTGGCACATACGTCAGCTCGGCTTCTAAAATTTCCTGCCCGCTGTCCTTAAGCCCGTCACGGACTTTGGCGAGTTCCTTAGGGTCGGTATATATAACCGACTCGCCGTCCTCGTCCTGCACGTCTTCTGCTCCGGCCTCCAGCGCGGCCATCATGAGGTCATCGCCGCCACCCTTAACGCGTATGAGACCCTTGTGATCAAACTGAAAGGCCACGGCGCCCTTTTCGGCAATGTTGCCGCCGTGCTTGCTAAAAGCCAGCCGAACCTGCGGATAGGTTCGGTTGATATTATCGGTAGCCGTTTCTACTAAGATTGCCACGCCGCCGGGCCCATAGCCTTCGTACAAAATTTCTTGCAGCTGCGCCGCGTCCTTATCTTTTACACGGTCGATCGCGCGTTGAATGTTTGCCGATGGCATGTTAGCGGTCTTGGCCTTATCAATCGCTAAGCGCAGTGAAAAATTAGTGTCGGGATCGGTGCCGGAACGCGCCGCCATGGCAATTGCCATACCGATTTTTGTAAAAGTTGCGCCACGGGCCGCATCCTTGGCACCCTTTTCGCGTTTGATAGTTGACCATTTAGAGTGTCCGCTCATAGTATTCGTATCCTTTCTGCACGCGCCGACGATGATGGCGATAATTGTGAGTAATTCTTATCTGTTATTGTACCAGCTTTTTGCCTGGCTTTAAAACTCATAAACACCACCCAGGCCGTGATGACGGCATATATTTGCCACATAGTCCTCGTAGACAGGTATACATTCTGGTGAAATATATGGGGGATCTTGCTGAGTAGCTCCGCGGTATCCAGCATGTAGGTCAGAAGTAGTACCGCCGGCCAGCTGAACCAGCCCGACAGCGCCGACATGAGCATACCGGCCAGCCCAGCCAAAAGTCCCGCCAGCATGGCAAATGGAATAAAGGCTACAATTAACACATTAGCTACTAACCCTATGACGGTCATTTGTCCAAAGGTATGCAGCAAATACGGCAGCGTGGAAATCTCGGCACAAATACTCTCGAGGGCAATGGCCACCACCGTCGACTGTTCGAGGCGCGGTGGCAAACGTTCAGCCAGCAAGGGCGAAATAATCATCACGCCGCCAAAGGCCAGGAATGACAGGTACCAGCCAGCATCGGTCCAAATAAAAAATGGATTAACCATGGCGGTAATAGCCGCGGCAAACAGTATGAGTAGCAGCGGCTTAAACTCCCGGCCATAGTAGGCCGCCAGCAAACTTAGTCCACTCACAATGGCCGCCCGGACTATTGACGCGCTCATGCCGGTTATAAGCAAAAACAGCACAATCAAGCAAAATGATAAGCCCAGCGAGAGCCGCTTAGACCAGCTGCCGAGCAACCGCTTACTGGCGCGCAACATTATTGTCATGTTGTAACCGGATACGGCAATAATATGCGTCAGCCCTACCATCAGCAGCGTCTGCTTAATGTCGGCCGGCAGCGTGCTTCGTTGTCCGGTTAAAAGCCCCAGTGCAAACGAATTGAGCGGCTCCGGCAAAGCCGTTTGCACACCGGCGACAAATTTACGCCGGAAGGCCCCAACATATGACGGGTGATGTTCAATGAGCGTCACCTGCGCATACGGCATCCTAGCCTGAGCCGCACCGAGCGTCGATTTGAGTTTGCCTTCGAGCAGCAATTCATCACCCTGAAAGATAGCGTTTTCACCAAAGCCGGTAGCCTGAATTTTGCCGGTGAGCTGCTGACCGCTCAATGTAGTGACGTCAGCCGCGTCAAAGCCAAGTTGTTGGTAATCGTTGTAACTGGCATCGGTAGAAGCGCGCACGATTAACGATAGTTGTTTGCCATAAAGCGTCTGATATTCCATGCGCTTTGCTTCGTATACATTGCCGCGCCAGAGCCCCAGACCAACCCCGGCCGCAATCACGAGCACTAGTGTAAGTAACGATTTAGAACGGGCCACTGCAATCATAGTGACGCCCACTACCAACAATGTTCCGAACTCAAACGCCCGGAAATGAGGCGCCAGCGCCACACCCACCACCATGCCCGCCATCAAAATGGTCAGCAGCGTCGTTTGACGATATCGATACCCAAATAATTGCTTCATTGCCTGCGAGCATACCACTCCAAGCAATGCCTAGACCAAACAATCCACCAAAAGTTAAGAACTAATTAAGTTCCGTACAAAATGTAAGGGCAGCTATGGCTACGTTTTACCAACTGCGTGCCAGCGCAACAGTTTGTTCCATTAACCCGAGATTGCGCACAATCGATTTTTCATAGTCACCCATAGCTTCGGGTTCGACTGCTGCTGCGCGTGCAATTTGTGCATCGTTAATACTCTCAACAGGTAGCTCTTGACCCTTATAAAAAATAGTGATATCTACACCTCGTTTTACGGGCATACCGACAGTAGCTTCTCGGTCAACTACAAAGAATTCTAATCGTATAGTTGTACCATTAGGAAAAACTGTAAATCGAAATTCGTCATTAACATCGAGCCCGCCCCTAAGATACTTTAGCTCCCTCACGTTTGTCCACAAGGCCTCAAAGCGGTCGCTGAGCGGCAAATCCGTCTCGGCTACCTCTGGCTCATGCGCTTGCATCCGAGCGTCAATCTCCGCCAGCTCACTACCGAACATCTCAATATTCTTTTGATCCATATAACTCCTTAGGATGGTATTACACACCTAAATTGTTACTTTTGCAAGCCAAGCTATCAAATATGGTTAACGTGTCGGCGAGCGGCGGTAGAAAAACCGGCGATCACGAAGCCACTGCCCGCGATTACGGCTATCGTAATTACCGTCATAGCCAATGGATAGGCATGAAAATACGAGGGCACGCGGCGCGTTGGAACCGAAATAACGCCAATCAGCGCGCCAAGTAGGCCAAAATAGCTGCCGAGCATAAAGCCTTTGTGTGATTTGATGTTACCGCGCCGTGCAAAATAAATGCCCAGACTAATGCTAATAATCGTCCAGATTGCCAGGCCGTGCAAAAATATGCCAATCCCGCTTTTGTAATCTCCAATAAAAAGGCCGGTAATCGAAATAAACAGCATCAGACCTGCCCAGGTTCGCCCGACTGCTTTATGGAGGCGATCGCCCCGAACCATCCGTACTGCGTTAAAGGTACCGAGGACTATTGCCGTCACCGCAACAATTGCATGCAGCGTGATTACTAGTGTCCAAGGCTTAAGCATAGGGCAAGTATAGCAGGATGGCAGCTTTTACCAAGAAGGTATACCGTCACTTGTTGATGGCTCACACTACAAATTATTGTTAATAATAAAGTCGGCGATTTGTTCCGGGTGGTACTTTTGCTGGTATGCCACGTCATTTTGTGCCCACATATTCCACTTGTCTGCGTTCTCATTGCCAGCGTCACGCGCCTTGCCTCTCGCCTTGGCTATTTCAACAGGCGTATCCACCCATATTTTATACTCATAATAGTGCGCTATATCGGGATGATAGGAAGATATGCCCTCCACGATTAAGTAATCGACAGGCGGCACAATTTTGGGCTCACTTAACAAGTTTGTTTCCCAAATAAGTTCTTGATAGGCAACTTGCTTCTGCCGGGTAGCGGGAAGCAGCACTTGTAGCTCAAGTCGCTTACGATCAAAAGCACCTTTATCCCAGGACGGTTCCGTAAGCTTTTCTTTGACAATAAAATCATCAATATTTACTACGTAGGCACTGCCTAACTCATCGGCTAGCTTCATAGCGAGCGTAGTCTTGCCTGAGCCACCGTAACCTTCGATAGCAATTAAGGTGGGCTTTTTACTCCCTTTTATTTTGATGGACTGCGCAATTTGAGCAACTGTCATGCTGTCGATCCTTCCTTAATTAACAACTCGTTGGTCCTATCACTGTTTTTGCTGCCCATAAAAAGCTTTTCAATCCCGTACCAGAACACCAAGCCGGTCAGGAAATTGCTGATATACAGTTTGTGTATTCTTGTTATTTTCATCTGAAGATATTGTACAACCAGCGAAGCTAAATCAAGCGGCGATAGTTCGTTCCCGACCGGTTCCGGTCAAACAAGCCCTTCACTGTCTAAAAATCTATCACTGATACCATGTGTGTTTTCTTAGCCGACAAATGACTGGGAATCGCCATCAATAACGATAGCCTGGCCATCTTTGAGTGCTACAAATGGAATGTGGTTTTCTATGTAATAATCAACTGTCTTGTCCACGTCGGCCGATTCTGGATGGTCCGACTTATAATGAGGCGCTACGCAATATGGCAGCACGCCAAGGCAATCCCAAATAATTTCGGCGTCATACCCATCCGGGATAATGTCCGGCGGGTCAACCAGCTCGATACCATGCAGATGAGGTTGGAGAATATCAATACCAGCGCTATACCCTCCGTACACAACCTTTTCACTTTGCAGCAACTCTACAAAGAAAGTGTCAGCTCCACTTTGTCGAAAAGCTCTACGCAGAACAAATATATTGCCCCCTCGCATCCAGATTAAATCATAGTTTAAAAGCTCAGATTTTAGCTCTTCGGTTTTGCCAAAATAGTTCCTCAAATCAATTTCTGTAGGTTCGAGGCCAATGCCTCGTAAACGCTCCACTTCTTCGGCAAGTCTGGTTGCTCGTTCTGCCGGATCCAAGAAGTCTGTAGCGTTAACAATAAGTGCGGTTCGACTCTTACCGTTAAGCATAGTAAGCAAAGCTTCGGGCTTGTTACCCAGTCTAAACGAGGATAGGTATAATTTCATGTTTTGATTATACCTTAAACCTTGTGGTCCTGAACTAGGAGTCTGGCGCGCATTTCCTGGAAGCGTTTTTGGTCTGAGGCTGCTTTTGCTTCGGCAGATGGCTGCTTGTTAGCGTGAACTGATCGAGCTTCAACCTTGCCGCTAACAATGTTTACTACCGGAATTACGATGGGGCTGCGGCCTGTCTGGTCGAATAGGAAATGCGTTATAAAGTCGCGCATTTCCTGTTTGAACCTGTCCAGGTCAACACGTTTGAAGCGTTGCTGAACGGCTCGACGCAACTCGGATCTAAACAGACTCACAAGCTCCTCGGAGTCGCGCATAGCTATAAAGCCGCGGCTGATGATGTCCGGGCTAGAGAGTAGCTGCCCGGTCTTTTTATCGACAGTGAGTATCACGGCTAAAATACCTTCTTCGCTTAGCATTAAGCGGTCTTTGACGACAATGCCGTTAACAATGCTCCCGGTTTGGTCTACCAGCAGGCTGCCGTGCGGCATTTGGCCGCCTTGCTCTACTGCTTCCGCGGTAAAGTACAAGCTGTCGCCGTTATCAGGCAGCAGGGTGTTCTTTCGAGGTATGTTTTCCTGTATGCCGAGCTCAGCGTGATATTTGCGCCGTAGTGCGCCGCCGTGTACGGGAATAAAGAATTTAGGACGAGTCAGCTGAATCATTTCACGGAGCTCGTCACGCTTGGCATGACCGGAAACGTGCAGTGGCCCACAGCCATCAAGCTCATGGGTTGGGTGGCGGTACAAATGCACGCCGAGCTTGCTAAGCTTGTTGCCAATCGCATCATAGCGTACTTCGTTGCCCGGAATTGGCGATGAGCTGACTACAACAGTATCACCCTGATGCAGCTTTATACTTTTATGTTCACCGTCGCTCATTCGTTGCAGAGCGGCGTTCGGCTCGCCCTGCCCGCCCGTACACATAACCAGCAGCTTATCGTCTGCGATTGTGGACGCCTGCGTGATGGGCACAATCGTACCTTTTGGCACTTTTAAAACGCCCTGACGAACGGCAATATCGGCGTAACTTAACATGCCGCGGCCATCGAGTACTACGTTACGGCCAGCGGCGACGGCGGCATTTATTATCATCTGTGCACGGTTCATATTGCTGGAAAAAGCCGCCACAAAAATACGGCCTTCGGCTTTATCTATGATGTCATAAAAACTCTGTTGCAAAGTGCTTTCCGTGGGCACGCGGCCGGGTGCGTCCGCATAGCTGCTGTCACTTAAAAGCAACAGTACGCCCTGCTCCCCTAATTGTTTCAGGCGAGCAGTATCGGTCGGCCGATGGTCGAGCGGTTCAGGATCCAGACGGAAATCACCGGTGGCAATAATCCTGCCAACTGGCGTGCTGATGCAAATGGCTGCCGCATCGGGCAGCGAGTGCGTTACGCGAATAAATTCAATCTGAAATATGCCTACTTTTTGCTGGTAGTGGCTTTCCAGATCTGCAATCACTAGTTCGGGTTTAAAGCCGGCGTGTTCTTTTGGTTCGTCATCTGCAAAAGATTTTTCGATGACACCGATAGTGTAGCGCGAGCCATAAATTGGCGCCGGAAACTTTGGCACAATGTGCTTTAATCCGCCAATGTGGTCGAGGTGCCCGTGCGTAATAACGTAGGCACGTATTTTGTGCTTTATCGCTTCCAAATAAGCTGTGTTATTTATTTCGTAATTAACGCCCGGTAGATCAACTCCTAAGTTGTTACCGCAATCTAGAATGATTGCTTGGTCTCCATATTCAATGACGGCCATGTTCTTTTCGCCGACGTCCTCGAGGCCGCCCAGGAATGTTACTTTGAGCTTTTCGGCTTCGTTGGTTATGACATTAGCACGACTGCGAATCTTTTGACTGGCGTCGGCGTGCAGCCCGATAACTTTATTAGCGTCATCAACGTTACGTCGTTGTGCCCTAATGGCGGCACCCCGAGTTTTTGCGGAAACGCCCGAAGTTTTTAACGGCGGCGTTACATTACTGCCGCTCACGCGGTGTGGTTTATTGTTTTGATTCATATTTTTTCCTTAATTGTTTTATTATTTCTAAATCTGGTTTTCCGACTGCCATACATGGGCAGCAAATGATAAAAAGAGTTCGCGAGCGAAAACGATGTATTTTGGTGGTTTCCAGAGGGAATACCGATGTAGATGCTAAAGAGAATACCTTAGTTAACTGCTATTGTAGCAAATATACCCGCTTATGTCAATAGTATTGTCATTACGATGTCAGTTCGACACTGGCTCGATTCGATTAGCTCAAAGTTCGTTGGCCCACTCAAGGACAGCTGAAATATTGTGAGCAAATTCCGGAGTCATAGTAAAGCTGGTGTTGTGGTGTTGGTTTGGGTCCGTTAAGAGCTCGTCAGTAAAACCGATACATCTTCGATATATCAGCGTTTTTATCTGAAGCGCATGAGCCTCACCTGACTGTCCGCTAAGGTTCCAAAATGTATCGACAAAATCTAGTGCCTTATCACCATCTCCTTCTATAAACCATATTTTAGTAGCCACGTTTATAACGTCAGCAAAGCGTGGGGCAAGCATTTCGGCGTTCTCAAAGTCAAAAATTGCCAGTGATTCACCATTGACCATTACGTGAGCAGGCGTGAGATCGGCATTCACAAAACATGTTTTTAGCTGAGGGCTATTTACTACGTAAAAATCACTGGCTTGCTTTAGGTTGGGTTTTAAAAATTCTAAACCGAATGCATCCAGTAAGCTATGTCTTCCAATCATTTCTGCTATTCTAACCTGCTGGCCGTCGAGGGCTTGCTTTGGAATGCTCATCCGAACATCATTAAAACTTATGCCCACTTTGTTATCACAAAATGCCATAATACTCGCCAGTTTGTCGTAATATATTTTGTCGTTTTGACCATCCATTAGCTCGCGCATTGGCCGACCTTCTAGAAAGCTTATGAGCATCCAATCAGTATGTGATTCTAGGACAGACGCAGTACTGAACGGACAATCCTTGTCCTCTGTCATCAAGCCGTACACTTGATAGGCTTCTAACTCTTGTTGAAGGTTCAAAGTCATTTCCGGTGTTTTAGCACGCTTTAATACTGCGGTGATCCCATCGTAAGCTACGGACTGAACTAAGAATCGTTCAGATTCTTGAAGCACATCTACAACTTGAAACTTTTCTGGCTGCGTATCCATACCTTAATAATACCAAAACTAGCCACACGTAATCTTACTGATATAGTTACAGTATGAAGATATTCGACCACCACAGTAAACCGAGCCGATTGCACAAACTGCTCATCATGGTTGGTCTTATTTTCCTAGTAGGGATCGGGGTGATCTTAGGTCGCGGAATCTGGCGCAGCAATATATTGCCGGCCTATACTGACTTCCAGCATAAAAGCGATTTAGAAGCCACCCATACTGCCGCGGCCCGTACCGTTAACGAGGCGCTTAAACCGCTTGGGCTGAATGTGGGTAATAGAAAAAGCGTAGCCACCTGCAGCTTAGACATCGCAAATGTTTGGCGGACTTCGATCTATTGTTCTAGTGCAGACAGCCAGGGGGTTCCGCGCACAATATCACCGCTGCCCAGTGCGACTGACCCCTTAGTTAAACAGGTGCAGGCGTCGATGGAACGTGATGGATGGCAGGGCGGCTGGGACGTGCCAATATGGCAATTAATTTCCTTTAATAAAAGCGCCAATGGATTTAACTGCGTCTTGCAATTATGGATTGATACATACCAAACTGTAACTCCACGATTATTCTGTTCTCAGACCTACCACTACCTAGGCGATCCGTATAAGTAACCCTGGTAACCGTTCTTAGTTATTAGCTATATAGTGCTCAACAGCTCGTCGGGTTGGTAAGGTGTCTTGTGAGATTTTTAGGGCAGCAGTCGCACAGGCGAACTTTATACTGTCAAACACGCTCTTGCCTTCACTCTGAGCGGCAATAAAACCAGCATCAAAGCTGTCACCGGCACCCACGGTGTGAATTGGTTGCACATTAAAGGCGGGCACTTTCACTACCGCGTTGTCTACAATTGCCACAGCTCCATTGTTGCCGTCTTTCACTACCGTCATACCCGTGGCTGTGCGCGCTAGCAGTTGCAAGCCTTCTTCTATCGATGAAACTTGCCAAAGTTCCTGAAGTTCTACCGTACTCGGGAGGTAGTAGTCAACAGATTGTGCAAGTCGTTTAACGGTTTCAATTTCATCGGCGGTAACGCCACTATTAAGCCGCCCGTGGTCCAGGACGGTTTTTACGCCTTTGTCTTTTGCGGCTGCTACCAGTTCCGTAAATGCAGGCAAAAGTGACTTCAACTTAAAGCAACCACCAATAAAGAGGTACGAACTTGTATTTAGCAGCTCCTCGACCTTAGCTTGAACCTCTGGTGCACTCAGTGATTGGTTAGCATTACCAGCAACAGCCATGATTGACTTGCCATCGCTGTTTACCAGGTTCATGCTGATGTTTGTTTTGACTTCTGACTCGACGATAAGCGCGGGCGTAACGCCAGCAGCTTCAAGCAAATCACTAAATACCTGCCCCATTTTATCTTCACCAACTTTACCAATAAAAGTTGTAGGGATTTCCAGAGCACTACAGAGCCTCACGAAGTTAGGAGCTGAACCACCAGCCTCAAACAGATAGTCGCCCCCTACTATCTCTGTCTCTGGTTGTAAGCCTGTGTTGTCGAACGGAAAGTCAGGACAGTTAATGTCTACATACGCACCGCCGATTGCCAGTAGTTCTGAATTACTCATATTATTTATTTTACCATAATTACTTTGATTAATCAATCTGTGGAAATCACTTCACTCTATAGATAAACCTTAGATCAATAAGTACTTTGTCTATTTAATCCCATGCATTTGACGTAATGCATCTGCAACTTTTTGCCACTGCTTATCCTTCATACGTTCTGTAGATTGTTCTTTAGGAGTACCGTTAAAAAGTTTTCCGAAATTGAGTAGCTCCAGATCAGTAGGAAGTTCTATGCCTAAAGCATTCAATATAATATGTCCTGATAATACTGATATCTCCTCTATACCTACCGTGATCAATTTTCTTTTTGCTTCTTCGGGTATCCTCGATGAGGGTATCCCTTGATGACTGCCGCCTATGCAAGTATCGTAGAGATAATTTTTGCCACCAAACTGCCGTACTTCAAGTTGCTTAGTCTGAACGTCGCCCACTAGTCCTTCAGTAAGCGAAACACCAAGATGATATTCAGAATAGAATCCATCGGCAGCTTGCTCTTGTATTCTAGCAAGTTGTTCCTGATAAGTGCTTCCATACTTAAGATCATCTTCATACGTCGTTTCGGCATTTCCTACAAATACGTAATCTTCCTCCAATTGATAATCTCCGCCTTCACGAAGGACGTACATATGAGGCGCATAATCAATACTGGTCGAACTTCCACCGTCAATACTTGGCATAAAAATATAATACCACAAATAGGCAATACTTGCAACATGTAGGGTCCAGTGGGACAGCGCACGTTAATCTGTGCGCCGAGTGTACTCGGGCAACAGACTAACGACCGAACCCGTTCATTAATCCCGCAGAACTCACCAAATTAAAATACCTATCTTTCGATAGGTATTTTAATTTGGAGGGTCCAGTGGGACTCGAACCCACGACACCCTGCTTAAAAGGCAGGTGCTCTAACCGGCTGAGCTATGGACCCGTATGTTGTTAAAAAGTTAAATTAACTCCTTACATTATCCGTATTGTGGGCAAAAAGTCAATGCTCGGCTTTATTCGTGGTGGCCGTGGTGCTTCTCTAAACTGCCACTTTTTGGGCGTTGCAGCCATAACACTAGCAAACATACTAGCGCGCTGGTGCCCACAATCAAATCCTGGGCCATTTGAGCCTGTTTCCACAGCGGAGAGCTCACAATATCGTGTGACAGGCCAGAGGCCAGCAGCGGCACCACCAAGAGGCTTCCCAGCAAGCCAACGCCGGCAGCCGGCAGTACGTTCAAAATAAGCCGAGCACCCTTAACGGTACGAATCATAAATATTGCCGTTAGTACGGTAGGCAGGAGCAGTAGAATAACCTTTATTAAATTATTCCCCGGTGCCACCGTTTGGGTAGCGTGCGAAGATCCGAACATATCCATAAACCACTTAGCGTCGTCACTGACGTATTGCACCAGCACATTACCAAGGCACAGGCTCAGAAAAACAAGCGCTGCGTTGATGCGAAGCACCATCAGGAGCACGATTGGCACTAGTACAATTGCAGCAAGAATAATGTTCGGCGTCACCACACCACTATACCATGAGCGGTATGGCTAGAATACAGGCTTAAGCTTTGACTTGGGGACGAGCTGGGCGCTTAACATTAATCTGAACGGTTTGTTCCAGACGGCGAATGTCGGCTAGCAAATTGGAGCGGCTTTTATTAAACAAAACTATGTCAAACACCGGATCGGCGCCGTTACGCGCAAAGTCGCACATGTCACCTGGGCGTTTTTTAATTTCGATTCGTTTAAATGAAGCCAATTTACGAACTTTGTTTACGCCGTCAATATTGATGAGTTTACCCTTTTTGCGTGAGTAAAATTGCATTACGGCCGTGTAGCCAAGGACGCGCTTGGACATAACGGGCATTTTAGGAATCCGGATGAGGATGTCGTTCTGGCTATGATCCATACCGTATGATAATTCGTACATTTCGTGCCTAAAGCCGCCAATGCGGGGGCCCAGCTCAATGATCTTCCAGCCGTCTTCGGTTTTCATCAGCTCAATGTGGCAGGTGGTACTGCGCAGGTTAAGGGCTTTAATTGCCTTTTCGGCAACG
Organism: Candidatus Saccharimonadota bacterium; assembly: GCA_028286245.1. GTDB lineage: Bacteria > Patescibacteriota > Saccharimonadia > Saccharimonadales > UBA4665 > UBA4729. Next base: position 229,394 of record JAQBRY010000002.1, read on the forward strand.
TGCTTGGCAGCCTCAATCTTGTGCTCTTTTAGATTAACGGGCGTAATGCGCAGGTAGCCAAAAAAGTCCTCAAAGCCTACCGAGCGCCCGGTACGAACATGCACCAGCGGCATGTGGTACATAACGCCGCGTTGGTTCACGTAGGTATCTATCGAGTACATGGTGCCTTCCATAAACTCTTCTACCAGTATCTGCGGTTCGCCGCGGCCCTTCTTCTTTTTGTAAATCTGATCAATTTTTTTAACAGTATTCTGCAGGTAGCTTTCCAGCTCTTCGCGGTAAAAACACAGGCTCACCAGCAGGCTGGCAGCCAGGCCGGCGGGCTTAATAATTAATGGAAAGCCAATGTGCTTTTCGATGCGGTCCAAGGTTTCCTGGGAAGCATCATGAATCACCAGGAACTTAGGTGAGATTGATTTGTCATAATTGCGCAGCAGTTGGCGCATTCTAATCTTGTCGGTGGTCCAGTCGAGTGATAATTCGGTTGGCGTATTAATGTAGGGGACGTGCGGGATCACCTTGCGGAGCATCGGGATGTTCTTTTCGGCCCGGCAGGTGACTGCCAGCAGGTGCTGTTGGTAGGGTGCCAGTGCCCGCTGAATTTGGATATGAGAAGTAAAGTCACACTGGATGTAGATGACTTCGGGGTCTGTTACCGCTAAATTACTGCCCGCACTTGGGTCAGTTACATCTAAGAGCACTACAGCTGTTAGCTTTTTATCAAAGCGCTTGCTCATTTTTTGCAGGGCGGCATGCTGCGGCGCAAGGTATGAGCCAACAAACAGAACTATATTACGGTCGTGATTATTTTCAAAAGTTGTCATTTGGTATATCTAATACTACTATCCAGTGCGAGGCAACAGTATTTTTTACCCTCACTTGATAGTTCGGTTATAGTAACATTTTGATCTGTTAATGTCAATAGTCCCTATGCCTTTTTTTGAACTAGACTGTTTCGAGATAATCAAACAGATCCGCTATTACGGGCTGGATGCTGCCTTCGGTGGGGGTTTCGTGGATGTAGAGCGCAGGAGCCTTATTGACCTCTGTAATCATTGGGTCAAGTTGCTGGGCGGTAGCATCCAGTGTAGGAAGTCCCTGAAGTAAAAAATCTACTCCGCACACTGGCAGCTGCATGGCCTTGGCAGCTTTTTCCGAGAGCCCAATCAAAAAGTCGGGCATATCAGCCGTAACATCGATAGTCTCACCGCCGGTACCGACGTTGGCAGTACCGACTGCCTGGTACCACTCGCCTTCAGCCGGTACAGAGCGTAAGCGATCACCAAGAAAACGTTCGGCGGCGATCATATCAATCATATTAAGTTCCTTGGCATAGTTGAGCCCTCGGCGTGGGTCGGTGTTTGCGACTGCAATAAGTTCGGCTACAGTTGAATGGCCATCGCCTTGAATTCGAGCGGGGCGCCGGATTAACGCTGCCACAACTTTGTAGTTAATGCAGAGTACACGGATATCAACTCGGTGCTGAAGGTACTCTTGTGCTAGCACGACACCCGAATACTGGCGAGCTGCCGCTAGGGCTTCCTGCAATTGTTCGTCGTCACGAATGCCGGTAGTAATACCCTGGCCGTGGCTGCCATTTGAAGGCTTTACAACGCCCTGCTTGCCCTGATTAAATAGTTTTTGGACAAACTCCTGCCCAGTCTCACCTTTTCTTACTAATTCGGAGGGAATAATCGGCAGATTTTGTTCGGCTAATTTAATATTAGTGACGTATTTGTCGTCTGCCATGTGCGACGCAACATACGACGTTGTGTCCGGGGCCGAACCGAACATTTCGATCACTTTGCTATCGGGTCTAATGAGGCGCATATGAGCACTGCCGGGCCTATACAAAAAAGCTTGCCAGCCTCGGCCGAGTGCCTCCTCGGCTATCATGCGCAGCGTCATGCGCAGGTTTTCTACGCCGTAGTCGGCTACATCAATCATGCGCAATTCGACTTTCGATGTAGGTGTTAAGGGCTGCCATTTTATGGTCAATGGCACTGCCGGTGCTCATTTGCGGCATGTTGTTTGCCTCTAGAAAGTAGTGTTTTTGCGTAGTCAGGTCAATGATCATGTCAACGCCGGTAACTTCGCGGCGTAGCAGCTTGGCCATTAGCACCGCTTCGCTGAGCATTACTGGGTCTAAGTCTTCTACCGGCACTACGTTAGCACTGCCGCCCTGAGACGTATTATTCAGGTGCGAGCCTTCAACAGCCTGTCGATGCAGCGCCAGCTTTACTTCGTTACCCATGACTATTAGGCGGTAGTCGCCGTCGTTGGCTACAAAATCCTGCAAAACAAACGGCTTATCGAGCTGAGCCGCTAGCACTGTCTGCAACTCCTCGCGAGATTTGATAAGGTAATTGTCACGTCCCCGTGAGGCCATGACGGCCTTAACGATGCAAGGCATAGCCACAAGGTCGGACTTGGCGAGCAGATGCTGGCCGTTAATAGAAAATACAAAGGCAGTACTAGAAACACCGTTTAAAGCGGCTAGCACGTACTGGCTCAGCTTGGTACGAGAACGGATATGCAGTGCTTCCGAATTCATGACTGGAATGTTGTAGTGCTGAGCGTAATACGCCACGGCCATAGCGGTATCTTCGTGAATTTTTTCTTGGAACCAGGCCAATAAGAATACACCGTCATAATCTCTTAAATCGGTGTTAGATATAGGGTCTTCTAACCGTAATTCATTGCCATCGTAGCTAAAAACTAAGTCGTCTAAAAAAGCAGCGTGATAATCAATGGTCGGATTGAGTTTCTGCATCGCCGTTTGCATAGAGGCTGCAGTGTCGTACTGTGTACGACTATCAACACGGGATAAAAATAATACTCTTTTTGAACTCATACTCGTCAAGGCCCCCGCAGTTGCTTATTTGGTTATTTTATGCTATTATATAGGAATATGCGTGTCGTGTCAATCGGTGGTGGTAATAAAGCGCCCATACTTGAAGAAGCCGTACAGCGGCATGAAGTTCAGAAGGTATTAATAGTGCCCAGTGCCTGCTCAACGCCGCAAAGCTATGCCCGAAAAGTACCGGCCACCATGCAGCTCTTTAGCGAGCAGCTTGGGGTCCCCGAAGTAAGTATTCTTCACCATTTCAATCAAGCGCCGACGCCTACCCAAATTGAGCACGAGATCGCCACCAGTGGGCTCATCTACGTTATAGGCGGCCACACGCCAACGCTTTTAAAGAACATAGCAGCTCATGGTACCGGCCAGGCAATTCGGCGGGCAACCAAAGATAACCAGGTCGTACTAGCCGGCGCCAGCGCCGGTGCCGTACTGCCTTTTCAAAAAGCAATGATAAATCCCGCCACCCAGCCCGCTAAGCAAGCCTGGGAGTACCAGTTTGTTGACGGCCTCGCCCTTATTCCGGCAGCCGCGACTGCCCACGCCAATCAGCAAGACCCTCACCCGGATAATGGCCCAAACAAACTAGCTCGGGGGAACTGGTTCTTTCAAAACCTCGGCGAGCTAGCTCTTCCGGGCATCGCCATCGACAATCACGCCGCCTTAGTTATCGATGGACATACTGCGACTATCAGCCGCTCAGATCCGGACGCGCAGATTCATCTTTGGAATCCGGCCAACGTCGAGAATAACCCTCTGACGCTTGCGGATCCTGAAAATTTACTTGCCTTCTGGCAGTCATTACCACTTAAATAGTAATCCATATCAGCGCCTACTGTTGAGCGTGCATCACGCGAGTAAAAGCAAAGTAAATAACCGCAGCCACTACCGCTAAAACTGAGAGTAACAGCGGTATAAAGCCATGCTCATTTAGCTTGTGCTTCTTCATTACCTAATAATAGCAAATTTTTTTATTTCCAGGCAGTGGTCACGTATTGCAAAACTCACTAAAATATGTAATAATCCACATATATGTCCGAGCAAACACCGTCGTTACAAGCCTCTGCAGAGGGTGTCCCACCTATGGGCACCGAATTCGAAGCAGCTTCAGGACCAAGCAGCCTAGAGCAACGATTAGCAGAACTTACTCGAGAGCTTGCCCAAGAAAGGCTGGCTCGCGAGCAACTACAGCTCGAAAATGGCAACCTGCGTGCCGACAAACAAGGGCTCCTCGAAGCCGCATACGAGAAGGATGTAAGAATTGCTGACCTAGAAGAAGAAATTATCCATGATGACCTTACAGGGCTCTACACGCGCAAATTTATAGAACTCAGTGCCGAACAGCTCATAGCCCGGCAGGTGCGCCATGGAATGCGGCGACGTGGTGACGTGGCGGCGACACGGGAAGTTGCTTCCGGTCCGCACAGCTTAGTAGCCCTCGATATTGACCACTTTAAGCTAATTAACGATACCTACGGACATGGTTTTGGCAACGAAGTCCTGCGCCTAGTTGGCATACTCATGCGCGAAAAATTTCATCGCGCTACGGATGTAGCCGCTAGAATTGGTGGCGAAGAGTTCGCCATCTTACTGCCCGATATGTCATCCCAAGCCGCGGAAGCAATAGTAAACGACTTCCGTGCCATAGTATACGAGGATGCTCAATCAAAGGGCATTACATTAACATTTAGTGGCGGCATTGTTACGCTGGACGACAAAACGTTTAAAGACAGCTTGGCGCGTGCCGACAAAGCGCTGTACGAGGCCAAGGAGGATGGCCGTGACAAGGTCTACATCGTTCCTTCGGCTAACTAACTCCAGAATTTGTGCTTGGTACCAGTGGCCGCAAATTGCTCGAGAAGCTCTTGCTGCTGCTTAGTAAGCTTGGTTGGCGTATCGACAATAATGGTAATAATGTGAGCTCCGCGGCCGCTGCCACGCAGATGCGGCACGCCGTGTCCACTCAGCTTAAAGTCGCTACCACCCTGGGTGCCGGCTGGAATCTTCATGCGAACCGGGCCATCAACGGTGGCAACTTCTATTTCCGTGCCGAGTGCGGCCTCCGCCATGTTGATGTGTTCACTGCTAAGAATTAAATCGCCCTCACGAGTGAATTTTTTGTGGGGCTTAACGCGGACGTTTACGTACAAATCACCCTTTGGGCCATTGGCTACCGCTTCGCCGTGTTCACGCAGGCGGATAGTTGCCGCATCATCAATACCGGCCGGAATTTTTAGACTTACCGTCTGCTTTTTGTGCTGGGTGCCCTTGCCGTTACATACGCTACAGGCTTTTTCGGGAACCTTACCGCGGCCGTGGCAGGTCGGACAGACAGCAGCCTGCTGGATGTTACCAAAGATTGTCCGGGCTACGGTAACTACTTGACCGGAGCCCTTACAAGTAGCGCAGGTCTTGAGTTCGTAACCCGGTTCGACAGTTGAACCTTTACAGTGCTCACAAGTATCGTCTAAGTTAAGAATAATTTCGGTTTCGGTACCAAAGATAGCATCTTCAAAGCTGATATCAATCCGGGCTTCAACGTCGCGACCACGGGCTTGCCGCTGTTGGCCGCCACCACCGCCATTGCCACCGCCAAAAAAGCTGCCAAAAATGTCACCGAGGCCGAGGTCACCAAAGTCAAAGTTGATGTTTTGGCCTTGGCCAAAACCATCATAGCCACCGCCACCATTGCCACCAACACCGGCATGACCAAACTGGTCATAGCGCTGCTTTTTAGACGGATCTTTAAGCACTTCGTAAGCTTCGTTGAGCTCCTTAAACTTGGCTTCGTCACCACCACGATCGGGGTGGTGCTCAATAGCCGCCTTGCGGAAGGCCTTTTTGATTTCATCGGGGCTGGCGTCTTTGCCAATTCCTAAAATTTCGTAATAATCACGCTTTGCCATAGTTATATTCTATCAGTTAGTTTGTTTGCACTTAGCTAAAAACGATTAACGAGATTGGTCGCCCAACGCTGCCGTATGTGGGCTTAAGCAATTGGACGACCTTTCTCATCGTATATTTAGAAAGTATTATTTCTTGTCTTCGGCTTCTTTGTCGTCAACGACTTCGCCCTCGATCGGCTCTTCGCCATCAGCTTTAGCTTCGGTGTCATCACCCTCGCTACTGGTTTCAGATTCGTGGTTTTCGTACATCTTGGCACCGATTGGCATTAACTTATCGTTTAAGTCGGAGGCAGCTTTTTCTAGCTCATCCTTGTTGGCGTCTTCTTTGGCAACGACTTTCTTGGCTTCCTCAACGGCTTCGTTGAGCGTCTTCATGTCTTCTTCGCCAATTTGGTCTTTGTTGTCTTTGGCCATCTTTTCGGCCTGGTAAATGGTGCTATCGAGCAAGTTGCGGGCTTCTACGGCGTCCTTGCGGGCCTTGTCTTCGTCGGCGTGTGATTCGGCTTCTTTAGCCATCTTTTCGACTTCGGTTTTATCGAGGTTGCCAGAGCCGCTAATAGTAATGCTCTGCTCTTTACCAGAGCCCTTGTCCTTGGCAGTGACGTTCAAAATACCATTGGCGTCAATGTTAAAGGTCACTTCAATTTGCGGCACGCCGCGTGGTGCAGATGGGATGCCATCGAGCACAAAACGGCCGAGACTCTTGTTGCCATCAATCATTTCGCGCTCACCCTGCCCTACGTGGATTTCCACTTGGGGCTGGTTGTCGGCGGCGGTCGAAAAGACTTCTGATTTGCTGGTAGGAATGGTAGTGTTGCGCTCGATGAGCTTGGTCATGACACCGCCCATAGTCTCAATACCGAGGCTTAGTGGTGTTACGTCGAGCAGCAGGACGTCTTTGACATCTCCCTGGAGTACACCGCCTTGGATAGCGGCGCCAATGGCTACAACTTCGTCGGGGTTTACCCCCTTCATTGGGTCTTTGCCGAAGATGTTCTTAACCTTTTCGACGACTGCCGGCATGCGGGTCATTCCACCTACAAGCACGATGGCGTCGATGTCGCTGGCCTTGAGGCCGGCGTCTTTAAGGGCTTTTTCACATGGGTCAGCGGTCTTATTAATTAAGTCGCCTACCAGTTGTTCAAGCTTGGCGCGGGTAAGGTTGTGCTCAAAGTGCTTAGGGCCATCAGCGTCAGCAGTTAAGAATGGCAGGTTGATATTTACTTCCTGGGCACTACTAAGTTCGATCTTGGCCTTTTCAGCTTCGTCACGCAGGCGCTGCATAGCTGCCTTGTCGTCACGAATGTCGATACCATGTTCTTTTTTGAACTCGTCCGCAAAGTAGTTAATGATTACTCGGTCAAAGTCGGCACCACCAAGGTGCGTGTCGCCATTGGTGCTTTTTACTTCAAAGACACCGTCACCAAGTTCCAGAATAGAAACGTCAAAGGTACCACCACCAAGGTCATAGACAGCAATCTTTTCGTCGGATTTATCAGCCTTATCAAGCCCGTATGCCAAAGCGGCTGCAGTCGGCTCGTTGATAATACGCTTTACTTCAAGGCCGGCAATTTTACCGGCATCTTTGGTAGCTTGGCGCTGTGAGTCGTCAAAGTAAGCTGGTACCGTAATGACAGCTTCGGTTACCTTGTCGCCCAAAAAAGCTTCGGCGTCGCTCTTGAGCTTGCTAAGGATCATGGCGCTAATTTCTTCTGGGCTATACTCTTTGTCGCCCATTTTTACGCGAACCGCATTGCCACTCTTAATAATTTCGTAGCCCATGAGCTTAAGGTCACGTTGAACTTCTTCGTCGTTAAAGTTGCGGCCAATCAGGCGCTTAACTTCGTAGATGGTATTCTTGCTGTTAGTCACCTGTTGGCGGCGAGCAACCTGGCCTACCAAACGCTCTTTGTTTTTGTTGACGGCAACAACCGACGGCGTAGTGCGGTTGCCTTCTGAGTTTGCAATAATTTCCGGTTTACCGGATTGCATTACCGCCATTGCCGAGTTGGTAGTACCCAGGTCGATTCCAATAATTTTAGCCATGTTATTCCTCCATGTCAGTTATGTTACGTTTGCTTAGATAAGAGCTGGAGTCACGAATAGATATAAGGGTGTGAAACCATACCTAAATTGTAGAAAATTAGCACTCAGGTGTCAAGAGTGCTAATGTTGTATTACATACAATTTGCGTCATTCGCGTGCTATTTAGTTGTAACCCGCACCATGGCATGGCGGATAACATCGTCTCCGAGCTTGTAACCGGATTGTAATTCTTCGGAAACAACTTCTTCGCTGCCTTCGCCTTCTTCCATACTGACGGCTTCGTGATACTTAGGATCAAAGGGTTGATCAACGGTGGCAATACGCTCGACTCCCATGTCGCCCAGTGTTTTTTCGAACTGCTTAACGACGCCTTGAATGCCTTTAATATAATCGTGCTCAGCAAGATCCTCCGGCACATGCTTGAGGGCTCGCTCAAAGTTATCAATAACCGGTAATAAGTCACTAATTACTGATGAGCGAATACGGTTGCGGAGCCCCGCCATCTCTTCGTTGTGACGGCGGCGTAAGTTCATGGCGTCGGCACGCTCATGCTGTAAGGCGCTGGTTAGGTCATCGATTTTTTGCTGCCAGTCATTTTGTTCCTGTGGCTCATCAGGAGTAGTATCATCAATGATTTTGTCGTTTGCTTTTGTCATAGTATTCTCCTGTTTATCATGTTATCGGTTGGCGTAGAGTACTTCTTCTAGTTCTTCGCCGGCGCGGGCTACCAAGGACATGACCTCGCGGTAGCTTTGTCGAGTAGGGCCAAGCGTACCGATGTAGCTATGGTCCGAAAAAGGACTCCGGAAGCGACAGATCACCAGCGTACAACCGGCGCTCCGCCCAATAGGGTTTTCTTCGCCAATATAAACGCTGAGCGGTTCGTTTGGCGCGGCTTCGCGCAGCCATGGTTCCAGATTGTCTAGTAATTGTGCAACCTGGCGAACTTGTCCCGTCTGGATAAATTCCGGTTGACCAAAAAGATTGCTCAGCCCGCTCATATACAGCTGGTTCCCGATTGTTGCCATCCCTAAATTATGCGTCAGCTCTACCAGCGTCTCAACGGCATTACGGATCATCCGTTCCGGTGCACCGGCGCCCTGCACTCGCGTTGCTAACGCCTTTTCGGCTCGCCCGGCGGGCAATGTCTGATCGATTTCCTGCATGTTATTAACATAAAAACGATAGCCCTTATCTGTCGGAACACGGCCGGCGCTGGTATGGGGCTGAGAAATAAATCCCATTCGCTCAAGCTCAACCATATCGGCCCGGACGGTAGCCGATGACACATTAAATAATTTGGCAAGCAGGCTAGAGCCGACCGGGCTGGCGACTTCGGCATACTGCTCTACAATGGCACTGAGAATAAGTTGTTGACGCTCTGTCATAGTGAATTATTACTTGGGTTAATCGCCCTAATTATAGAGCTTTTAGCACTCTATAGTCAAGAGTGCTAAGTTATCTAGAGAGAGTTTACAAGTAACCGGGTGCTGATAAGAAGTTGCTCGGCGAGTTCGCGGGCATTTTGTTGGTAGACCTCGTCGGCGATATCGAGCTTGGCTATCTGGTTTATTTTTTCGGCGGCATGGGCTATTGTATCGTTTATAACGAACTGATAGTAGTCATGGGCCAGTGCTGCTTCAAACTCTGTAACGGCACTCTGCATGCGGCGTTTGTATTCACCGGCCTCCATGTTGCCGCGGTGCTTGATGCGGCGTTGCCACTCGTCAAAACTTGGTGGCAGCACAAACAGTAATAACGTGTCTGGCTTGAGTCTTATCACGTTGTCGGCACCGGCAATCTCGGCGTCTGTCAGGGCAATCTTACCGGCAGCGGTAGCTTTTTGCAGCTCACGGACGCTTATACCGGAAACCTGCTGGTCATGAATAATTGCCGCCTCCAGATACTTGCCTTCACGGATATCTGCAAGCACCTCTTCTTCGCTGCGAAACCAGTACTCAACACCATTTTGCTCAGGTATACCGTCATTGATACGCATTTTTCGAGTAGTGTCAGAAACAATAAAGTAGTAGTCACCGGTACGTTGCAAATGACGAATGATGGTATTTCGACCGCAGGAGGTAGGCGCAATCAGCAATACGAGTTCTGTTTGCGAGAGTGTCCGCAGTGCACTACTAGACAGTTCGTAACCATCAAGTGCCGTTTTAAATTCTTTAATATAGTCTAGATGGTTAATTTGCGGCATATCCCATTATAGCAAGAATAGCGCCCTACGTTAGTAGCGAAGTGTTGCCAAGGCCAGACTGCCATTACGCGGCATGCGCGACTCATCAACGTTAATAATTTGGCCGCCGGCATTCCAGACTGCCATGGCCGCCATTTGGACGACCTGGTTAATTTTTTGACTGGCCTGGAACGTGAGCATGGTTACTTGTTCGGCACTATCGCGAACCGTATCGGCCGTACGCCTGGTAACGCTAATAAGCAGGCTTTCGACGCGACCAGTTTCGGCCGCATCTTGGATGGCCGGTAATTTGGTAGCGACGTGGTCGGGCATGGTACCTTGGATGCGTTCGTACGATGACAGTGCCTTGTCGTGCATCGCTTCGATAAGCTCGCCATTAATAATTTTAAGAGCTTGTGGTAAAAGTTCACGGCTTGAGACATCACTAAAATTACCATGCAGCATACCCTGTAGGATGGTGGGGTAGTGACTTTTGCTGCGGTATTCGGACAGATCTTTCTCGGTACCTGCCAAAATTAAGGGCAGGCGCTTATTGGCATGCTTACAAATAATGCCATCTATCATACGCCAAAACTGATGACGGTCATCCTCGATCGGACTTTTAGCGCCGCCACGGCCGTTGTAGCCACCTGAGGCGCCTGATGACGAGCGTTGCTGCTCACTTTTTTGATTGTTTTCATCAATATTTAAGCCAGCCTCAATGGTTTGCGGTAGCATAATCCCGGATGGCTCCAGGCCATACATACTGCCTTTTAAAAGCATTGGATCGTGCTGGGCAAGCGACAAAACATAGTACTCTTTGGCGTCTTGAAGCAGGCCAAAAATGGGAGCCAAATGGTAACAGTCGCTTATGGCTACATACTCCTCAGTATCGATGGGCAAATAAAACATTTCTATCCGGGTGTTGTCGCCTATTACTAAAAGTCCCCTCGAAAGATTCTGCCAAAAAGTGGCGTCTTCTATCATTTCGTCTAGTTGCTCGCGCAGTAGTGTCTGTAGTGGCGTGGTAATTGGATATTGCTCCAATAGTCTAATAGCTTCGCCAAATAAGTTACGCGTGCGGATTTGGTCTTCGTTCATGGCCGCCGACGCTGCATCAAAGTGAGTAGGAATGTAGATGCTAATGGCCATGCCCTTTGGCATTTTGGTGGTTATTTTGTTAATACGATCTTTTGTAAGGTTCATTGGCTGTTTCAAATCAATTCTCCTTGTTTAGCACTAGTAAGTATGAGCGCAGCGTTAGACCGGCGCGGTTAGTTATCTCACAGCCTAGAGGTTGCATGCTATGATGCTTACATGAGGAGGAAACCAGCACCTGACTTTGATCTACCCGATCAAGATGGTCATCCGCGTAGCCTAAAGAGCTATCGTGGCCGCTGGGTCGTTCTATTCTTTTACCCTTATGACAAATCCCTAAATTGCATCCGCCAAAGCTGCAACTTTCGTGACGAGTACCGCACAATTGCACAGTTTGGTAATGCCGAAGTTATTGGTATAAACCGTGGCAGCGTTAATAACCATAAAAACTTTACCGAAAAGTACAATCTCCCCTTCCCAATACTCAGTGATATGGGCCATAAAATTACTTCGCTTTACGGTGCCTGGCGAAGCAACAGCGCTAAAGTATACGATCGACCGTTCGGTACTCGCCGTAACACCTATTTAATTGATCCCGACGGTAACATTGCCAAGGAATTTTTGAGTATAGACCCCAAGACTCACGTCGAAGAAGTGATTAGCGCACTACAATCGCTACAATCATCGGCGAGTACTAAGACGGCCTAGGACAATAATTTACTTCTAAGTGTGATGATCCGCAGGAGCATAACATGGATGTGCAAACCAAAGATCATAACAGCCGCTGCCAGCAACGAGTACAGGATCTTATCGCTCAGTAATATCGCATTAAAGCTCACCTGAAAAGCAGCAAGTGTATACGGAATAATGATGACGATAAATAACTTTATATAAAAGGCCCAGGCAACAACAGCTACTGTTCGGATAACCAGGCGCATAATAGCATCGTTTACCAGTGCCTGGCGGCTACTGTGCACATAGCCCATTTGCTCTCGTAAGTCTTCGGCGTTCGAAAAAATTGCAGAAACGTGGATGGCCGAACTATACACTACAAATCCCACTGACGCCCAAAAAAACAGGAGGGGTAAATTACTGATAAGGGTATTTTGCGCCAAGCTGTCGGTAACTCGCTGAATACTACTAGAAGTTGAGCTGCCTAGTAAGCTCACGCCGCCCTGAAAGTCCGTATTACTATTTATGACCTTGGAAAGATAGGCGCCAGCCCCCATAATGACAGTAATAATTGCCGCTACTGTCAGCTCCAGCCACGAGGGAAGAATTGTCTGACCAATGCGTTCTAAATTTCTGTCTTGATTTTTCATAGGCTAATAACCCTACTATATCTTATTTTTATAAACTGTCTACGCTTGGCGTTCTTTCCTATGTAAAACTTAAAGTAAACTGAAATAAATTGACATAAGCATTATGACGGCGTATATATTGGGGTAGTTATTTAAAAATAAAAACCACAACATCAAAAAGGATCATTACTTATGAAAAGGTTCTCCCCCTTACACCAAAAAGGCTTTACGCACGTTATTGCCCTCGTCGTTATCGTACTGATTGCAGCCATTGGTGGCACCTACTACCTAGTGGCCAGCCACGCGGATAGCGCTACTACCAACGGCTACATTGTTTATCAAAAGGCGCTCCCTAATAATGCCCCCTTACAAACGTTCTTTACACTTCCCACCGGTGGTAAACAGCTCAGCTCAACTACTTCGAATTTTCCATGGCTGAACAGTAACATGCAGTACTCGCCCGATGGTGCAAAGATGTCCTATATAGAACAAAATGGCACGGGCAGCTCATTCTTATACGTGCAAAAGAGCAGTGGTACCGCTAGGGTACAGTTACCGAGTCACTATTACAGCCCTTTCAGTCTCGCACCATGGTCAAAAGACGGTCAGTGGCTCGCCGTAGAACTTACTACTAGCGTCCATACGTACCCGTACACGTTAGCTATTATGCATCCTGATGGAACGGCATTTAAGACCATCCCGAACAGCTCTGACTCGTATGCCGATTACGAACACGCTAGTTGGTCGCCGGACGGCCAAAGACTATTCTATGCTCGACATGATGGCTACAACCAGCTCTGTAGTATATCAATTACAGGTACAGGGAAAACTTGCAAAACGTTCACTCTCCCTTGCACCCTTGATTGGGCACTCGTTTCCCCGGACGGTACTAGTGTTATGCTTAAGGGCTCATCGCCAGTGGTCAATAATTATAGCAGCAGCTGTCTATACACGGCCAAAACCGATGGCACTGGCTTAACCGTAGTTAATAAGAGTTCAGCATTCCATATATACCAAGCAGCTTGGTCTCCAGACGGCAAAGCTATTGCCTATGGGTATTCTATGGCCGCCAATGGGCAAGCAAGCACCGATAATGGACTTAACGTTTACACGCTCTCCACAAAGTCCACTTCTAAAATAGTAAGCGCAGTCAGTGTGGGAAGCCTCACTTTAGGCTGGATGCCAGTAAAAGCTGGGGCTATCACCGCCAATCTGCCGACCGACGTTCTCTCCCAGCTTAGTATTCCTAAGTCTGCGATACGTCAAACTATTCCAACACCTACTCCGGCACCCACACCGGCTCCTACTACTACGCCTAAGTCTGCGATACGTCAAACTATTCCAACACCCGCACCTTAGCCTCGAACGGACTGGCACTCTAGCCGTAAGGCTACTAACCGCTAGTCGCGTTTGAGGAGGACGGTAAAGGCTTCGGAGGGGATATCAACCTTGCCGAAGCGCTTCAACCGCTTCTTGCCTTTAGCTTGCTTAGCCAAGACCTTCTTTTTACGAGAGACGTCACCGCCATATAAACCGGTAGTGACGTCTTTTCTGTAGGCGCTAATGTCTTCGCGGGCTATAAAGCGCCCGCCTATGGCGGCCTGCAGGGCAATCTGGAAGTTGTGGCGCGGAATAACCTCTTTGAGCTTACTTACAATGTCACGGCCGAGGCGGTCGGACTCACTGCGGTGGACCATAATCGACAGCGCGTCCACTCGCTCACTAGCTACATAAAAATCAACTTTTACTAAATCTTCGGCACGGTAGTCGTCGAGCTCATAGTTAAACGAACCGTAGCCGCTGGTGATACTTTTGAGTTGGTCGTAAAAATCGGTCAAGAGATTAGCGAGTGGCGCCTCAAAGCTGACGACAGCCCGTTGGTCCACGTAGCTCAAGTTATTTTGCAGGCCGCGCTTAGACGATATAAGTTGAATTACCGGGCCAACGTACTCGCGCGGCACCACGATTTCGCCTTTAATCCAGGGCTCCATAATTTTTTCAATTTGAGCCGGGTCGGGCAAGTCCGCGGCGCTTTTAATATCGAGTTCTTCACCGTTCGTGAGGATGATGTGGTAATCAGTCGATGGGTTGGTTACAACCAAGTCCAAGTTATATTCGCGCTCCAGTCTCTCGCGGACAATATCCATGTGGAGTAGCCCCAAAAAGCCGATACGGACCCCAAAGCCAAGCACCGGTGAATTTTCTAGCGAAAATTGCAGGGCAGAGTCACTTAAGCTTAGTTTTTCGATGGCATCTTTGAGTTCCTGGTAAAACTCATTGGACTCCGGGAAAAAGCCGGCGTACACAAACGGTTGCACGTTACGATAACCGGGTAAGGGCTCCGTGGCAGGATTAGCGCTCAGCGTCACTGTGTCACCGACTTTAGCCTGCCGGGTGCTCTTAAGGTTAGTAACGATGTAGCCGATCTCACCGCTCTCTAGGCTCTTACCGGGAGTCATATCGGGCTTAAGGGCGCCGACTTCCAGGGCGATACCGGGGGCGCCGGTAGCGAACATTTTAATTTGAGCCGCCTTAGCAATGGCGCCGTCAAAAACGCGCACGTATAAAATAACGCCGCGGTAATCGTCGTAGTAGCTATCAAATATAAGCGCCCGGGTTTCCTTTTGAGCCTGCAGCGACCGGGGAGCGACATCCGGTGAAGGAATATCGCTGATTACTCGGGTTAGCACAGTCTCGATGCCGATGCCGGTTTTGGCAGAAATCTGCAAAATATCTTCGAATTTGCAGCCGAGCAGGCTCACAATTTCCGCACCAACGCGCTCAACATCGGCTGCCGGTAAATCAATCTTATTCATGACAGGGATGATCGTTAAATTGGCGGCAATCGCCAGATACACATTGGCAAGGGTTTGAGCTTGGATACCCTGGCTGGCATCAACCACGAGTAGCGCACCCTCGCAGGCTTCGAGGCTGCGCGAAACTTCATAACTAAAATCCACATGTCCGGGCGTATCAATAAGATTTAGCTCATAGCCCTGATACTCCATCCGTACGGGAGCCAGCTTGATGGTAATACCTTTTTCGCGCTCCAGATCCATACGGTCCAGCAACTGAGCCTTCATGTCACGCTTGAGTACTGTACCGGTCAGCTCTAGCAAACGGTCGGCAAGCGTCGACTTACCGTGGTCGATATGCGCGATAATACAAAAATTCCTGATCTGTGACTGCTCCATAGACTCCTCATTATAACAGAGGTGGAGATTTACTGGCGATAATCAGATTTTTTGGACACCAGACTGTAGTGCCGCTGCAGGTAGAGCAGCGTCCGAATAACGTCCTCGAGTTCACCCGGCAGTTGGTCGTTAGCACCAAAATGATTGTGCACGTACTGGTCGAGGGCGGTGGCAAGCATAATATGACAATCCTGAGAGGCCACGAGGGCGTCTATTGCCATATCGCGGCCGGACTGTTCAATGTCATGCAGTACACTGTCCAACGTAGTGTCATGATGGTTAGTGACAATGTCGTTACTGTTAAGGTCAAAATGTGGATCAGTCATGTTTTATAAACTCCATAACACTTACGTATTTGTTACTAGTAATTATTAAATGATCGAGCAGCTCAATGCCCAACAAATCTCCGGCGGCGAGCAACTGCTCGGTTACTTGCAAGTCTGCCAAGGTTGGCTCTAGTCGGCCCGAGGGGTGATTGTGGGCAATAATAATAGCCACGGCACCTCGTTCTATAGCCGGCTGGAAAACCTCTCTTGGGTGAACAATATTGGAAGTAAGGCTACCAATGGAGATAACTTCGTCGTGCACTAACTGGTAGCGGCTATTGAGATAGAGTCCGCGCAGCTGCTCTTTGTTGCCTCGCCCCATATCTTTTAGGTAACTGTACGCCTGCTTGGCATTGCGTACCTGCACCGGACGTCCTGATTGACTGGCGTAAAAGCGACGCCCGAGCTCAAGGCTAGCCACCACCTGGCAGGCTTTAATGAGCGGGATATTGGCCACCTCAGCAAGCTTTTGAGGGTCCTGCTCATTACTAATGGCCTTTTCGCCATACTCTTTGAGCGTTCGTTTAGCCATACTGAGTACTTCTTCTTTTTTGGTACCCACGCCCCACACTACGGCAATAAGTTCCGTTAGGCTTAAATTCTGGGCGCCAACTTCCAGTAGCTTTTCGCGCGGTCGTTCATCGTCGGGTAAATCTTTAACACGTAAAACGTATTGGTCTTCTAGCTCATTCAGAATAATGTCATTGTCTTTAACGCGGTAATCACTTGGTGGTTGTTTAAGCATGGTTATAGTATAGCTAAAGAAATTTGACAGCCATAAGATTTATTGAATATTTAAGATTTTTTTAATAATTAGTAAATAATTTACTGCATGTTGATCTTGAGCGGATTAAATGCCAAGCGCCGCAGGCGCTTGAAGAACGGCTGTACTTCTTCTAAACCAAACAGCGATGACAGCAAAATGTGCGTTCCAAACGTCACCGCCGTAATCAGCGCCAGCTTAAGTACAAGAGTGATAGCACCGTCACTGACGGTAAGCGGATAAAACGACACCGCCAGGCCACCGGTAATAACGCTAAATCCGGAAACAGACAAAATGCGCCAGAGACCGCTAATGAATGTTTTATCGAGCAACTTACGGTCACGCGTTAACATTACTGACCACAGCAAGAATACTTCTACGGCTGCAACCACCGATTGGGCAATTGCTAACCCGTTTAATCCGTAGGAGTCTGGCCTCGACAGCCGGTAGGCCAGGAAAACGTTCAGGGCGATGGCAAAAATAGACACGTACAGGGGCGTTTTGGTGTCTTTTTGCGCGTAAAACCAGCGTGAAACCAGGGAGTAAATAATTCGGAAGAATATAGCTACCGTCAAAAAGCCAAATATTTCTGCAATTTGGTTGTTGGCATTAAAGAAGATCAAGCGAGCCAAGTACCCCCGGGCAAAGAAACAAACAATTACCAGCGGTGCACTTATCCAGACCATTACGCGTAGGATCTGTAAAAAGTCCTTGCGGAAGAGGTCGGGCCGCCCCTGACTCAGCCGTTGGTTAAGGCGAGGGAAGGCCGCCGTGGAGATTGCCGTACCAATCAGCAGTATCGGTGCGGTGCTCAGCGTAAAGGCGTTGGCGTAGTACGAGATGGCGCCGCGGCCAATCGAACTGGCAATATGTGTTTCGACAATGTTGCTCATCTGATCCATTCCTTGGTCAATTGAACGGGCTGGCAAGTTGCGCAGCACCAATCGGAAATCCGGGTTATGCCAGTTAATACTCGGCCGGTAGCGGAAGTTAAGCCGGAAGTTACCGGCAAAAACTATGGCCAGCTGTAAAATGGCACCAAATGCCGCTCCAATGCCTAGGCCAACCAGGCCGATATTATTTTCGAATATGTAGATACTCAAAATAATCGAAAGGTTATAAAACAGTGGCGCAATGGCAAAAAAGAAAAATCTTCCCATGGTTTGCTGCACGCTGGTAAGAATACCCGAAATAGTGAACAGTAACGGGTTAAACGATATGATTCGCATAATATTAGCCGCATGATTGAGCTGTTCCGGCGACAGGTTTGGCGCAACAATATGATCTATGAGCTGCTTGGCAAACACAAACATAATAACGCCAACAATCGCCATTAGTATGGCTAAGAGGTTTAATAACGAGGTAGAAAGCTCCCAAACACCCTTACGATCATTCTTATGCAGGTGATCGGAAAGCACCGGCATAAAGGCCACACCCAGGGCACCGGCAGCAATGGTAAAGAAGAAAAAGTCCGGGATGCTAAAGGCCGCAAAGTAGGCGTCGGTGCTATTAGGGCCTACGGCTGGGAACTTACCGTTTATAAGGGTTACGCGCAAAAATCCCAGCGCTTGGCTAAACAGCGAAATAACAATCAGCAGGACAGCAGCACTACCAACGTTGATTCGTCGTTTATTGGGCGTTTCGGGGATTTGTGGATTCATGAATGCTTCATACTTTTGCTCAGTACAGTATAGTGCAGCCCGCTGCCATATAACAGGGCTAGTGCAATAAATGCAGCAAAAGTGCGCCTGCTAGTACAGTGCGGCCGAAGAAGGGAGCTTAGCACCCTTGAGAACCTCGAGGACTTCGGCAGCATCAACGGTCTCTTTTTCTAACAAGCGGTCCTTAAGGGCTTCCAGCTTGTCGAGATTAGCCTTAATGACAGCGCGGGCTCGAGAAGCGGCTTCCGTAATGAGGGCTTCGACTTCTTGGTCAATAACCTTGGCAGTATCTTCTGAATAATCTTTGTCGTGCACCAATCGGTCGAGCATCATGCCATCATCAACCCTAAAGACTTGATCGCGGAGCTTGGTGCCCATACCTTGGTTAATTATCATGTCACGAGCCAGCTCTGCAGACTTTTGCAAATCACTGCCGGCACCAGTGGTTATACGGTCAGTGCCAAGAATTACTTCTTCGGCAACGCGGCCAGCTAGGCCACGGGCCAACACATCCTTGTACTCAATAAGCGATACGTACACCCTGTCTTCGGGTGGAATAAACCAGGTAACACCACCGGTACCGCCACGAGGAATAATGGTCACCTTGTGTACCGGGTCACTGTCAGGCAAGACATGGCCAACCAGGGCGTGGCCAGCCTCATGGTAGGCGGTAGTCATTTTGTCGGATTCGGTCATCACCTTGCTCTTGCGCTCCGGTCCAATAGCAACGCGCTCAAAGGCTTCGGTAACATCGTGTTGGCTAATTTCGGTGTGACCGTTACGGGCGGCAATAATGGCCGATTCGTTGGCAATATTGGCCAGGTCGGCACCGGACGAACCAGCCGCCTTAGCAGCCAGTGAATCAAGGTCCACGCTCTTGGCAACAGGCTTCTTTTCGAAGTGAACTTTTAGGATTTTCTCGCGGTCTTGGCGATCAGGCAGCCCAATGTTTACGCGTCGGTCAAAACGACCGGGACGCAGCAGTGCGGCGTCAAGCACATCGGCACGGTTAGTAGCAGCCAGCACAATAACGTTCTGGCCTTGTTCAAAGCCATCCATTTCTACCAGGATTTGGTTAAGCGTTTGCTCACGTTCGTCGTGACCGCCGCCCATACCGGATCCGCGCTTGCGGCCAACGGCGTCGATTTCGTCTACAAAGATAATACAAGGCGCGTTCTTTTTGGCCTTGGCAAACAAGTCGCGAACGCGTGAGGCACCAACGCCCACAAACATTTCCACAAACTCGGAACCAGAAATACTAAAGAATGGCACATTAGCTTCGCCGGCAACAGCCCGGGCCAGCATAGTCTTACCGGTACCGGGAGGACCTACTAGCAGCACACCCTTAGGGATGCGGGCGCCCATGCCGGAGAACTTTTTAGGGAATTTAAGGAATTCCACCACTTCTTCGAGGTCTTGCTTGGCTTCTTCACTGCCGGCAATATTTTTAAACATTACTTTGTCTTTTTCGTTGCCGTACAGTCGAGCTTTGCTCTTACCAAAGCTAAGCGCTTGGTTGCCCTGGCCCTGAGCGCTGCGGAGCATAAAGTAGAGGAAACCGCCGATAACAACAATAGGAATGATGGTCTGAGCCACACCAAGCCAGGTAGAATTACCATCGGTGACAGGCGAGGCGGACAGTTCAAACTTAGACGAGTCAAAGCCTTGGTCCTTTAGGGTAGCGTTTGGCTCAAGATAGGCCTTGAGTGTTGGCTGATTCTGACCCTTTTTAGTAATCTGAAGTTCGTTGCCCTTACTGATGGCAATCTTTTTATATTCGCTCTTGTTAGCTTGCTGAACAGCGGTAGAAACCGGGATCTCCTTGAGCGTGCTCGGTTGGCTGGTAGCCGCAAAGACAATAAGCCCAATTAAGATGATAATGGCAATAAAACCGGCATTTTTCATGTTTCGGTTCTTACCAGTAGCTGGTTTTCGATTCGGTCGGTTGGAACGGGCTGATTTCTTATCCATAGGCTATTATTATAGCCGTTGAATTTAGTTTTTGCTAGCGCTCAATGCGCTTGAGTGCTAAGAAATGTCTACTAATGGCCAGCTCAAAGCCATTCTTTAGGGGAGCCGCTGAACCATTACGCTGAACTTTTGCCGCAATTACCGCCCGCTCAAGCGTGTGAGATTCAAACGCCCAAAGCCCTTGCAGCCGCAACCACTGAGCCATAAGCTCCATAGCCTCGGCATGATTGGTCTGCCTAAACCAGGCTCGCTCTAGGCCATCCGGCGTAGTATGTGCAGCTAGTTCAGCTTCGAGCGCAGCGTCTAGTTCCTGATTTGTCTCGCGAAGCCGAGTGATAATAGCCATAAAGGTTTGGCGGTCCGGCGCACTAAAACGCGGCACGACGCTTTGCCGTAAATAATTCCGCAAATATTTAGGGTCGCTATTGGTGCTGTCTTCGCGCCATTCCAGACCGGCCTCGCGGGCGTATTCCAAAATTTTTTGCTTAGGCACTGCTAATAGTGGCCGCCGGCGCGTGACGGTACTCCCAAGCGAGGTAAGGCCGCGTCGTCCAGTCCCCCGTACAAGGTTGATAATTGCCGTCTCGAGCGCATCGTCCTCGTGATGCGCCGTCAGGACGGCAGTAGCCTGATGTGCCTCGCGAACCGATTCCAAGAATTTCCAGCGAGCCGCGCGCGCCAGCGCCTCACTAGCGCCGGCGCCAAGTTGCGCGCTTTCCGAGGCATACGGCAGGCTGTACTTGGCTGCCAGGGCTTGCACCAGTTCCCTGTCCTGCCCCGAATCATCCCGAATACCATGATCAAAGTGGGCCACAATCAGCTGCAAATCCGGTTTTTTTGAGAGCAAATGCAGCAAAACCACCGAGTCAACACCGCCGCTGACCGCCACCACGTAGGTGCCAGGGGCTGCAGAAATTTCAATTTTGGCCATACCTTAGCCTACTACACGCTTAAAATTGCTCAATAGTGGCCGGCATAAAGCCGATATTATCGAGTAATTTCCGTTGCTCGTTGAGCTTTTTTTCATGCTTTTCCTGCACCGAGGCAACAACATTTACTTGCGTAAGCTCCGAAAACTTCTCGAGCGTAAGCCGGAGCGTAGCTATTTCCTGCTCATTTTTACGTAGCAATTCATCAATGGTTGCTTGGATAGCAGCTTTCCGATTAGTCATCTGGAGGACTGTTCTATCCACAATCCCAGTGCTTAGTAAGCTGCCGACCAGTCGTGCAACTGGCACCGGATCAATACCTTCAAGGGACTGCGTTATTACGCCCTGCCCATCTCTGCGACGTAGTTTAGCGGTCATAGCGATGTCACTAACATCCAGGCGCAGCAGCCGGCGATTACTACGATCGCGCTTGTCACTAATCAGTACCTGCCAGCCGTATAATTTTTCGTCTTGTCGTTGCCCGTCGTACGCTAGTGTTATGCTCCCCGGGCGGCGAAGGCCTCGCCGCTCAACGATAGCGCCGTACTCAACTGCCTCAGTAATAGCTTCTACTGGGCAAAAGCCTAGGCTAGGAATGGATTCGTCTCCGATCCCTTCTTGGAGTATCACACCGGATGCGCTACTAAACAGCTCAGCATGCTTACTATGGATAATCCCCGAAACGGCGTGCACTGTAGAAGTAAACCGTTCGCCGTACGCAGTCGCACTATCAAATTCAGATAATTGTGCCGCAACAGTTTCTTGTAGGCTCATAATTATGTTGTAGTATAGTCTTTTTAGCTTTTGGCCGCAAATCATTATAATTAGGACATGCAGCACTTGTACTTTGTACGCCACGGGCTTAGTGTCATGAACAAACAGGGCATATTTTCGGGGCGCACCGAGACACCGCTGGCTCCTGAGGGCCTGGCCCAAGCAAAGGCAGCCGGATTGGAGCTCAAGGACGTTGGCGTGGACTGTATAGTTAGCTCGCCCATGAAGCGGGCCCGCCACACCGCCCAGATAATTGCGGACGAAATCGGCTACAATAAAGATAAGATTATCCTTAATGATTTATTCATGGAGCGGGCCTTTGGCCCTCTAGAAGGCACGCCGTATAGCAAACATTTGCAGATGGAAGATATCGAGGGGGTAGAGCCCGGTGAAGAGCTATTGGCACGCGCTAAAGCCGGCATAGAATTTTTGCAAACCTTACCCTACAACACTATTGTGGTTACCAGCCACGGCGCCATCGGCCGTGCCATGCGCCACCTGTTGCACCCGGATATTCCCTTTCACGGCTCCGAAAGCTTTAATAACGCCGAAGTAATTAAGCTCTTATAATATGGCTGATTTTGTATTTGTTACCAGTAATGATTTAAAAGTTTTGGCGGCCCAGCAAGCCTGTGACCAGTACGGCATAACGTTTGACAGAAAAGATCTGGACATTAGCGAACTGCAGTCCGATAGCGGCGAAGAAATAGCCCGGGGCAAAGCCGAACAGGCCTACGCCGAGCTCGGCGTGCCCGTTGCCATTACCGACGACAGCTGGATAATCCCTGGTCTTAATGGCTTCCCCGGCCCCTACATGAAACATGTTAATAAATGGCTAAGTGTGGACGATTATTTAAACCTGACCCGCAACTTAGAAGATCGTCGCATTATCCTCAGAAGCATCATCGTCTATCAGGACGAGCATGGGCAGCAGGTATTTAGCACCGACATAGCCGGCCTGCTCATGAAAGAACCTCGAGGCAAATCGGACATTAAGCACTTTATGATTACCTCATTTGATGGTGGCGTGAACAGCGCCGCCGAGACCCTAGCGCCGGGCTACTCGCCGCTCAAAGACCTACGCACCAGCTGGGACGATCTATGCGAATGGCTGCAGGCCAGCCAAGTAGCTGCCTAGCCTACCGGCTGCTATACTTAAGCAGTATTTATAAACAAAAATCATGCTCGTAGAAATATTATTATTCTTTGTTGGCATCGTGGTTGGTGCCATGAATGCCATTGCCGGCGGCGGCATGCTGCTGGGCTTTCCCATACTCTTAGCCGTGGGCGTGCCACCATTAATTGCTAACGCCACGTCAAATATTGTAGTACTACCCGGTCAGCTCACGTCCGCCTTTGGCTATCGCCGCTACCTGCGAAAAGTTCCGCCTATTTATTTGTGGCTGATACTTCCCTGCGCCGTCGGCGGCGGTATTGGCGCCCTGATACTGCGTAACACCCCGGCAGCAAATTTTGAACAGCTGGTACCCGGCTTAATTTTATTTGCCGTCATACTGTTTGCCTTTCAGCCCCTGCTCCACTTTCATTTGCACAAGCAACTGCGCAGCCGGGTAAATAAAATTGGACCGTTGTTTTACATTGGACTGGCGCTGCTGCCGCTCGGTATTTACGGCGGCTATTTTGGTGCCGGTTTTGGCTTTGTGATGCTGGCCTTTTTAGGTTTTAGCAAGCTGCAGGACGTGCACCAAATGAACGCCCTCAAAAACCTAGCGGCGGCCTCCATGGCCATCGTAACCATTGCCATACTATTTAGCGGTAACCTGATTGATTGGCACCACGGTCTCGCCATGGCGGCCGGCAATATGGCCGGCGGCTACCTGGGCGCCGTCTTTGCCCAAAAGATTTCATCACACGCCATTCGATTTGTAGTCATTGCCATTGGGCTCATCACCGCCATCGGACTTTTTATCCATACGTACTAGTCGTGGTTGCAGCTCGCAAAACTACGCCCGGCATCTGGCTATCAGATGTAAAACATGCTATATTAAGCCCTGCCTTAGGCAACAAATTGCACCCGCAAACCCAGGTTTGCCCGAGCAATTGAATTAAGGCGGCATAGCTCAGCTGGTTAGAGCGTCGGACTCATAAGCCGAAGGTCACTGGTTCAAGTCCAGTTGCCGCTACCAAAGTAGTATTTTTAGCGTCTTCGGACGCTAATTTTTGTATTAAGAGATATGATTTGTTAAGTGTGGCAGTTCTAACGAACCTTTTCTAACACTGGTTTTATCTCACCCATCTTTGTACATAAAGTATATATTCGCTGACCAGTTTCCAAAAACGTAACTTTCACATCTGTAACTATTCATCGCAGTGGTACTTCTCTGTTATTATTTAACTGTGGTAGAACCAAATTCCAACGCAAAGGCTGTCATTGAAAACATCAGTTATATTACTGTAGCTACTGTTGATGAGAGCGGCCAGCCCTGGAATACGCCACTGGCAGTGTTTCGTTTTGATGGTGACTACTGCATGTACTGGGCTTCTTGGTCTGATAATCAGCATTCCCAAAACATACGAACTAATGGCAAGGCATTTATTGTCATATATGACAGTACCCCTGCCAGCGATAAACCGACAACAGGGGTGTACATACAAGCAGAAGCTAGTGAATTAAAAGACGAGCAAGAAGTAATGCAGGCGGCGCTCGTTTTCAAAGATAACACCTATAATCCCTCTGACGGCAAAGAATATTTGGGCGATAAGCCACGCCGAATTTATAAAGCCGTTCCACAACACATTTGGACAAATGATGACAGCGAGGTCAATGGTGACTTCATTGATGTTCGTAAAGGAGCAGAAGCATGAAACTTATTTGGAGCCCAGCCATTACCTTAGATGGGAATATCGCTAAAGCTGACGGTAACTCGGACTGGCCTACCGGAACTGATGGTAATCAATTCCATGAACTTATACAAAAATGTGGCTGCGTAATTGTTGGCAAGAATACCTATAACCAATACAAGGGGGAGGTTTTCCCAGTCGAGGGTGCAATAACGTTTGTATGGACACATAGCCCAGAAGACAGTGAAAAGAACGAGGGCGTAGAGTATATTTCTGGTAATCCAAAACAGGTGCTAGAAGCAGTTGCAAGAAAGGGCTATGACGAATGCGTCTTGGCTGGTGGTTCAGCAACGAATGACGCTTTCGTAAGCGCCGGTCTTGTTGATGAGATATCGGCCACAATATACCCTCTATTATTTGGCACTGGCATGCGACTTCTTTCAGGTAATGACATAGACATACAACTAGAGTTCATAAGCTCTACTAATATTGGTGATGGGGTCATTCGTAATAGGTATAAGGTAATCAAGTAATGATTGAAGTAACTGATAAAATCCACCGTATTCTAGCGCCCCGGTTAGTCGTCACAATCGGCACAAAAGACAAGGACGGCCGTCAAAACATCATTCCAATCAACAACATCACCTCAATCAGCACTGAGCCGAGCATGGTCATTATTGCCGTGTATAAACCTTGGATCACGGCCGAAAACCTAAAGACAGCTAAAGCTTTTACCGTTTCAGTGCCGCACCGGGAGCAGCTTGAGCTTATTTGGAAGCTTGGTCAGAAGTACTCTGGCTACAATTCCGGTAAAGATAAGATTGATGAGTTTGCGGACAACTTAGACTTAGACTTTTCAGAGCATGGTCCAGTTATTAAAGACGCACTAGGCTGGGTAGAATACGAGATTATTGATTTACCTAAAGATGTTGGCGGTAATCACTTAATGGTCATCGGGCAACACAGCAAGGCTAAGGTAAATGAAAAGTACTATAACCAAGACATAAACCCACTTGGCAACCCTAAGCCTTTCATGCAATGGGAACGCAATAACTTTGCCGAAGCGTCAGATATTTTCAGTATAGATTATTTTAGAGACCCAGGTTTTTAGCCCCCGTATGGGCTTCTAGCCTATCTAGTTCCACACTACTATCCTAGTAGCTAACAGCGCTGAAAGTATTGGTGGCTTTGACAATCTCATACATAGCTATCAGTTCTCCTTTGATTTCGTTCCATTTCGTCAACGCCGCTGCTACCAAGGCATGATTTAAGTCGCCTTACGAGGCGATTTTTTCTTTGCAACTTTACAGACTAATTATACCGTTAGAGGTTATGAGTTTGACGGTAATGTTATTGTTCACATGGGCTGTAAACGCTTTAGCTGTCTCTGATATTGCTCGTTTTGCCAACTGAATAACTTCAGCGGTATCCTTTAAGCTGTCTTTACCAACCACCTCATCGAATATCTCATATGCAATTTTAGTATATCCGCCATGAATATATGCTTTGTCCGAACTTCTTGGAATATAACCCGTATTGGACATGAATGCGTTTATTTGTTGATTACCATCCTTATCAATCCCAGCCAAAATAATTCCTATAAATTGCACACCTGGAGGAAGAAACATATACTCTTCGCTTAAATAATTTTGTAGTTTTTCAATTGAAGATTCATAGTCGATTGTACCGTTTAATGATTCAGCGAAACCTTCCAGAAACGTGTGATAATCTTCCAATCCGTCACCGTAGGGTAAAATACTGCACTTTTCGTAATTATATATTTTCTGAGCGTTTTCAATCGTTTCTGTTGCTCGATTGAGTCCAGGATAGCTACGACTTGCTTTCCCGTCAGATGCTATCACAATCCCATCTTTACTTTTACAGGCAATTACTAAAGTCATCGTTTAATTATAAGCCATGCAGTTTGTGTTTGAATAACAAGAAGCCTCATAAGCCTGGGGTCAGTGGTTCAAGTCCACTTGTCGCTACCTTTTGATATTTTTAAAAAAGTTGTTATAATATTGTTATGAAAGAGTGTAGCCGAGTTTACGAGAGAATTGCAACAGGTGAGTTGCACTCTTGGCTCGTGTACAAGAATCTTGAGCATGGCGTCATGGCCCTGCTCGACGCTATGCCCGTTGCCGAGGGGCACATAACAGTTGCCACTCTGGCCTGCGCACCTTCCACGGACGAAATCAAATCCCCTGTTTTGTACAACAAAATGATGACCGTAGCCAAATTTGCCGGTAGAGTACTCTCCGAGGTTTACCCAGACGCACCCTATATTAGTGCACTTACGGCAAGTAACCAAATCCGGCACCCTCACAGCCACAGAGCGCAAGCGGACGAGGACGCTAATTGGGCCAAGCGATTCGCAAAGTTGGAAGCCTGGCCCCGCCTGCAACTGAGTCCTGGCTTCATGGATCATATCCAGGGTCAGCTAACTAGTTCGGGTGCCGTACAGGAGCTGTGGCAAGCCTGCGACGCTGAAGTAATAGCCTTAGGCGCCCCTGATACCGAAACAGTCCAAGCAATCCAACAGCTCGGCATACTCCTACCTCAATAGAATTCTATACGTTTCAGTATATTTGTACTTTTGTAAACATTTTTATATAATACTACTATGAATTACGAATTTGGCAGAAGGTTTGATGCTCCAAGACAACCGATACGAGATAAAGATGCGGTAATTCCCGGTCAGTGGCTCTGGCCCCACTATACTAATCCTGCCTTCGATAGCGGCGTAAGTGTCTACCTCCACCCTGCTCATGAAACTACTACGGCACATGGCTTAGCCGTAGTTGATGGTGCAACATATCTGTATAGCGACCGGCTGCCTGTCGACTATGACAAGCTCCATCAAGCTGGCGAACAAGTGGCACGCGAACTTGGAACAAATGAGTCAGCCCATTACTTTGAAGCTATGCTCCAACGAGCAATGGAAGACCCAGAGCTTCAACTCGTACATTTGATAACAGGTGTTAATCGAGGTAATGGTTTTCCATACCATGTTTACGGAATCATGCACGATCCAGTTCTTGCAGCTCCTGCGCCTACTAAAATCCCCGAATTAGGGTAATTCCGGCAGCCTGCCACTGGTGTTATAATACCGGGGATGCGATGACCGAGAATAGGTGGTAGTCCGGAAGGGCTGCAACGGTAGGATTATGTCTACCTCGCATCTCCAACAATTATGACAGCCCAAAATTACATCCAGTCGAAGCTTGATGATCTCCGAACTCCACTCGGCCTTGAAAAGATTGCCGACGACGCACTGGTTGCAGAAGCCATTTTTAAAGCGATCACTTCTAAAAAATTCCGTAAATATAGTCTTAGCCCCGAACAGTCCGATCATATCAAGTCTTCGATAGCCTTAAATATACAGAATAAAGAGCCCATAAAAGCAACGCTCGTTTTTGGCGGCTACAAGCTATGGCGGCTAGAGGAAACCCCGGAAGTTGACTGGGCGGAACTATTCTCACTTATGTATTACACGAACTGGGTTAAGCCGATTTGCGAAATCTACGAACCCGGCATCTGGTTCGACTTCTTTTCTGACGACGTTATTGTGCCAAAGATGAATAATGTATCCCCGGATGATACAAAAATCTATCAAGATAGCTTCAAAAAGCTCTTAGTTTTCCTGAAGGCTTATCAACCAGAGAATCTCAACATGACGCTCAACCGCGTTGGCGATCAATACGAAAGCTATCAAGCCTTCGAAACAGATCTAGAAGATCAAATGAAAACACTCGCCGCAAATCTTGAGGGTGGTTTGCCTGTTCTGAACGATGTAGCGCGCGCAACGCTGGACTTAAACGTTCGCACAACGCCAGAACAACTAGCCGACCCGCTGTGGCACGAAAAAGTCCAGCTGATGCATGACGGCTACGCCCAAGTGAAAGGACGGCGCCCATATTATCGACAGCCCGATAAATTTAATATTATGACCACGCCCCTAAACGGAATGCTCGCCGTAGGTACAACTAAAGATACCATTATGAAATTTTGGATTGGCGCCGGCGTACTAAAGCCTCGTGACGACACTTTCAGGCAAATAATCTTCTCGCCAAATCAGCTTGAGCGTTCGCAGTTTGAACTACAGCCAATCTCGATTGTCGGCTTGAGCAGCAAGAATTTTAGCAAGGTCAGAGTACTTAAAGAAATTTAAAGCCGGCAAGCCATTAGGCGTACCTCTTATCCTGTTTTTTGCTACACTGTCGATAGAATTATAGTAATAGTAAATAGTTAGGACGGGTATGTTTCACTTGCACTTTTATCACTGGCTTATGAATTTTTTAGGCGTCAATAACGGCGAGAACGCCTTTGCCACGCACATGTACAACTTTTGGTCAGGCTTTGGCGGCAACATCAGCGTGCTGGCGCTCGGTGGCGCCGTATTCGGTATCTACCGGCACAGCCTAAAGCGCTTCTACGTAAACCCACTGCATCTTGGTCATAAAAACGACAAAAAGTAGACACGCTTGAGCTCCTCCGGCTTTGCTATAATTATGTAAAAGGAGATGCCATGGAAAACGCCAAAGATTACAATGCCATTGTAACGGTAGTTGTCGCTGCTCCCGTTAACAAAGTTTGGGATGCAATAACCAAGCCCGAACTTATAAAGCAGTACATGCACGGCACCAATACCGAGACCGACTGGGCCGTAGGCAGCCCTGTTAGCTGGAGCGGCGAATGGAACGGCAAAGCTTACACCGATAAGGGCCTTGTGCTACAAAATGAGTTTCAGAAATTACTAAGTTATACTCACTGGAGCCCGATGGGCGGCAGCGAAGACGCGCCCGAAAACTATCACGTCGTAACCATAGAACTCACTGAGCAGAACGGCTCCACCCAGCTCACCCTAACTCAAAGCAATAACCCAAGCCAAGAAGCCGCCGACCAAATGGCCAGCAACGCCTGGGGCCCCATGCTACAAGCCCTCAAAACCATAGCCGAAAACTAATGGCTAAGCCTACAAAGACCGTCCTACTTGTCCCAGGCTTTCAAGAAGACCTAACCACCCACAATTACCGAGCGACTATATCCGCCATTGAGGGCAAGGGCTATAAAGTCGTTTTTGTTCCTATTAGCTGGAAACGCACCACTCTCGACGACTGGGTAGCCCAGCTCAACGCCGTATACCAAAAACATGAACCGCAGGACACCATACTTGCCGGTTTTTCTTACGGATCGATGGTCGCCTTTACCGCGGCCAGCCAACGGCTGCCCGTGGAGCTGTGGCTGTTTTCCCTGTCGCCCTATTTTGCTGAAGACATACCACTTCTAAAACAGGTGTGGCTGCGTAATATCGGCAAGAGGCGGCAAGAAAGCTTTGCAAGAGTATCGTTTAACAAACTTGCTGCTGCAATTACCTGCAAAACGCTCCTGTTTATTGGCGAACTGGAAGCCGCAAAATATCCGCTCATTAATAGCCGCTCCCAGCAAGCACACAAGCTCCTACCATCCTCGAAGTTGATTCGCATTCCATCGTGCGATCACGACGTAACCTCAAAACCATATGTCCAGGTAATTCAGCAAACAGTCTAAATCTTTCTAGCGAGGGGATGAGTCTTTAAACTTTTCGATGGCCTGTTGCTCGCGTTCCTGGATGTAGCGCTCCAGCATTTTTATTTGGCCTTGGTTCAGCTCGGGAAAGTCTTGTGATAATTGCATGCTATCTCCTTTAGAATACTCAATCTAATATACCTTTCCTGGGTGCTCCCGACTGTAGAATTTCTTATTGTGCCAACAGATTGCTAAATACCATGCCAAGTTCTATGATGGGCGCATGAACTCAGACGAAATTGTTACTATTGTAGATGCCTCCGGCGCTACGTTGCGGCAGGCTCTAAAAACCGAGACGCATAAGCACGGCTGGCTGCACAAAACGGTTATTGGCTGCCTGCGCTACGGTGACGATTGGGTGTTTGTGCGCCAAGCTGCCGACAGACAAGACGCCGGGCTATTAGTGTTGCCTGTTGGCGGCCATGTCATGGCTGGCGAATCAGACGTACAAGGGCTGCTGCGCGAAGCTGAGGAGGAAATTGGCACCCGTAATATTACCTACAAATACGTAGGCCAAGCCCGATTTCATCGTCAAGTTATCGGCCGTGACGAAAACCATCTGTTTATAGTCTACGAAATAACCACCGACGACCCAATTGTGCTTAATCATGAAGCAGTCGCCTTGCAGCGCTTTACCGACGATGAGCTTAGGCAAGCCTTGGTGGATCGGCCTAAAATTTTTGGTGAGGGCTTTTACTTTGTATTCGAGAAATTCTACCCGGATTACCTTCCGGCAAGCTGGGCTAATCGCTGGGATTAAAGCATAAGCATTAGTGTATGCTAACTATATGTCTAAAAATCATCCGTTGGTAAACCGGCCGTGGTCAGAGCGTAATAATAAACTCTACGACGCCTGGAGCCTCATTCATCTGGCAACCGGCATCCTGCTAGGCTGGGTACTTTCACCTGTGGTCGCCCTACTCATTATGATCCTGTGGGAGCCTTTAGAAATCCTGGTCCTGTCGCCACTCTTTGCCCGGATCGACATCGACTTTGGCTTTGAAACCCTCAAAAATTCCCTATCGGACATAGTAATTGATATCGTTGCCGTTACCATCGGCTACTACCTACTGACGCACTTTGCGCAGCCACCGTTCCACCTCTTTTAGCCACCGCCTTTGTATTATGCTTATGCCTATTGCTAAATTCATAATTTCGTGCTATAATTATGCTTATGAAAATAACACTTATGGATCTGCCAACTACCGTAACACCTGAACAAGTCCAGCCAATAGAACACACATTTACTCCTGCTAACATCGCAACGGGCCTCCGCCCTATTCTTGCGGC
Organism: Candidatus Saccharimonadota bacterium; assembly: GCA_028286245.1. Taxonomy (GTDB): domain Bacteria; phylum Patescibacteriota; class Saccharimonadia; order Saccharimonadales; family UBA4665; genus UBA4729. Next base: position 261,068 of record JAQBRY010000002.1, read on the forward strand.
AGAAGTTGCTCGTCGGCTAATCGTTGGTGAAACCGGCGCTACTAAAGTAATGGCCCTCGTTATGATTAGTGATAAAGAAGGCGACCTTGCCCGCGGTGTCGATAAGCTTAAAGAAGGCGATCCTGACGCTCCATTTACAAAGCTACTCAACAAAATTCTCCCTGGCCCCGGTTGGGGCGTTACCGAAAAGGGTAAAGTTGGGGACCCCGTTGCCGATAGCCTAGCCATGGCCGAAATCTCTGCTGGCGCACTCAAAGGACCACGGGTGAGCTTCCTGGGCAAATTAGCGGTTGGTATTGTATTGGGTGCAGAAACCGTTAAAACGGGTTGGTTTGCACGTGCCAGTAAAAAGCACAAGGAAGCTACTGGCGAACAGCTGGTACTCCCAGTAAGCTCGGCTGGTAAAAAAATCTACCGCGCTCAAGTTCGCTGCTATCGGTGGTGCCGTACTTACTAACGACTTAGAGCCAGGTCGCGCACGTAATGTAGCCGGTGCAACAGCCGTAGTTTCTGCAGTCGGTGGCGTAATCTTCAGCGAAATAGGCCGTAGCGGCTACAAAAAACTGCTTAAAAAGTAGTACGCCGAACGCTAAACCGTATCAATACGTCCGTACAGGGGTGAAAATGCTTGACAATGTCAAGCATTTTACCGTAGGGTAGGGGTAATAGTATATTCAAAAGAGGATGTGATATGCCCAAAAAAGCCGTTAATAAGACAACCATACTGATCCTGCTAGCGTTGGCTCAGTTTATGGTGATACTGGACAGCTCAATCGTGAACGTGGCAATACCCGCCATTAACCGCGAGCTGCACTTTAGCCCAGAAAACTTGCAGTGGATTGTGACGGCCTACACGCTGACCTTTGGCGGCTTCCTGCTGCTTGGTGGCCGCGCCGCCGACCTATTCGGTCGCCGACGGATGTTCACCTTTGGCCTGATTGCCTTTACCTCAGCTTCCTTTATTGGCGGCCTCAGCCAGAACAGCGGTATGCTGGTTGCCCTGAGGGCTATCCAGGGATTGTCGGCAGCCTTTATGTCACCGGCAGCGCTGTCAATTGTTATTAACACCTTTAAACAGGGCAAGGAACGCAACCGCGCACTGGGCGTTTGGGGTGGCGTCGCGGCCGGTGGTGCCGCAGCAGGACTACTGTTTGGCGGTGTGCTCACTGAGTACCTTGGCTGGCGTTGGGACTTCTTTGTAAACGTGCCCATCGGCCTAGCCGTCATCTTTTTTGTGCAAAGAATTATTCCCGAAAGTAAGGCTGATATGGAACACCAGCACTTGGACCTGCCCGGTGCGGTCCTAGCGACCTCGGGACTAATGATTCTGGTATACGCCCTCGTTAAAGCGCCTGAAAAGGGATGGGGCAGTAGTAGCACCATTTTGTTGTTACTGAGTAGTGTTGTCTTGCTGGCTGGCTTTATATTCAATGAAACTCGGTCTAAGCAACCGCTAGTGCCGCTATCAATCTTTAAGCTGCGCAACTTGAGCGCCGCCAACTTGGTACAGCTGCCAATAACCGCCGGCATGCTTTCAATGTTCTTCTTCCTTTCGCTGTACGTCCAAACCGTCATGCACTATTCGCCGGTTCGTTCAGGACTAGCATTCTTACCGGTGACTGTGGTGATTGGCATTTCGTCGGCCATAGTTTCGATACTGGTTGGCAAGATTGGCTACAAAATTCCGATGACGATTGCGCCGCTATTTATTACGGGCGGGCTACTAATTTTTAGCCGCCTGCCAGTACACGGTACCTACCTGGGCAACGTACTACCCGGACTGATTGTGATGGCGCTAGGCCTCGGCTTTTCGTTTGTTTCGATTACCATTGCCGCTACGTCCGGCGTGTCCAAGCATCAGTCAGGCCTGGCCTCCGGTATTCTTAACACCTCGCAGCAAATTGGTGGCGCGCTGGGCCTTGCCATCTTGTCTGGTGTATTTGCAGCCTCTATCAAGTCCTCTACAATCGCCGGCAGCCATGGTGCAGTCGCACAAGTAGCTGGCTACCACGACGCCTTTATGGTTGCCTCATTCTTTACACTGGCCGCCTCAATAATCGCCGCCGTTGGTGTTAAACATGTTAGGGGCGAACACCTGGACGCCGAACCAGCTCCTGCTGTTTAAGCTGCGCTCAGCGCAAGCCATAGTATAGTAATAGTAGTGAAAAAACCTAAGCTCGTTTTAGCGACGGTCCTGCCGTACTTACTGATTGCCATTGGCATTATTGGATTAATTGCCGCCTTTGTAATTACCGACGAAAAAATTAAAATCCTGCAAGACCCCAATTATAAGCCGAGCTGTAGTTTAAACCCGGTGATTAGTTGCGGGTCGGTCATGCAATCCAAACAAGCCAGCTTTTTTGGGTTTCCTAACTCGTTTATAGGTTTGGCGGCTTTCCCGATGGTTGCCACGGTTGGTATTGCAATGCTAGCTGGCGCCACCTTTAAACGCTGGTTTTGGCTCTGCCTAAATCTGGGCACGCTGCTCGGCGTAGTATTTGTGCACTATCTGTTCTTTCAGAGCGTCTACCGGATTCACGCATTGTGCCCGTACTGCATTGCCGTTTGGATTGTGACAATAACGAGCTTTATATACGTCACTCTGTACAACCTGCAGACCGGTGTCATTACGGTGAAGGGTCGCCTTAAAAAGCAGGTGAGTTTTATACAAAGACACCATGGTGATATTTTAGCCGTTTGGTTGCTGCTTATTTTTGGCCTGATTTTGCACCATTTTTGGTACTACTTTAGCACGCTGCTTTAATTGTTTTTGGCGTACGCTAGGGCAGCAACAATTACGCTGGCGACCTGGTCTTTTTTGAGCGTATCGCCCGCAAAATAATTAAGTGAGCGATGTTCTTTGGATTCTAATCCGCCGTTAAATAATGGTGCTTGATCGGTTAGAAAGGCACCCTTAAAAAAGTTGAACTTTACGTGATCTTTAAAGGCGCTAAAAGCACACACGACTTTTCCTTGGAGCGTCCAGACACCGACACCCCATTTAAAGTCTTCGCTCAGCTCGGGTGCGGTGTTGTTAACAAGCTCGCGGATTTGAGTCATGAGCTCACCGCGCCAATCGGCTAGGCTAGCAATTTGCTCATCAATTTTTTGTGAGGGATTCATGCAGTTAGTATACGCTACTAGGCGGCGAGGCGTTGCAGCGTGAGGCTGGCTAGCCAGCGGCTGCGCCAGTCGCTACTGTCATCATCCGGCTGCAGGGAAAAGTCAGCTTCGTCCAAAGTTTCACGGGTACCCTTATCGGTAAGCTGTTCCTGCAGCGGTTGCTGACGCGTGCTAATGCTCTGCAAAATGTCCTTAACAAAGATTTGCTTGGCTTTTTCGTCCGGTTCGGAGCTCAGCTGTAGCAGTGATTCGCACCATTCGGCTACAAAGGCTTGAATGGCATGCGCTTCGCGGCCATCCATTTCGTTTAGCTCTGCAAGGTCAGACAGTCTATCGACGGCAAGCGTGAGGTTCCCCATAAGTCGAGTAATCATTTCGCGCTGTTCGGTGGGCGGGTCCTGCAAAAATACTTCAACACTATCTGGCAGGCAGGCTACTATTAGCTCGCTGGCGCTAGCCTCTGGCCTCATAGCGATAGTTTCTTGCGTTATAGACGGCGCCGGCGTTCTAACCTCCTGCTCTGATTCGGTCTGGAGCACCTCTATGGGAGCGTCCGTAAATAGCGGCGAAATAACTTCGGTTGCGGGTAATTCTTGTACTACCGCGGCTGCGTTGTGGGGGGCCTCTTCCACGAGTGTAAGCGTCGGGGATTCGGCAAAGATTGGCGGTGGTGTTGTAATTCCTACCTCAAGGGCAGGGGACTCAACTCTCTCAGCTGGGGGAGCGACAACCTTGAGCAACCTCTTAGCCGGTTGTGGTCGCTTAACGTCAGGGATTTTAAGAATTTGCGGTACAAACACACGTTCGATTGGAACCGGCGTTACTACCTGTTCAGATGGCGTTTCGATGAGCTGGGCCTGTTCGACTCGTTGTAACTGCTCGTTGCTCACCATCGCTCTGGTCATTTCTGACTCTGGCTTAGTCGGCGTTTCGATGACTGTTTTTTGAAGTGCTGGCGTAGCATGTAGCTCGGCGTTCGGCATTAACAAGTCTAGTGGTGGTACTGACTGCTCCACAGGACGTGTAGTAGGTTCTAGAGCGGGTTTTAGCACTTGCTCAGCTTGAGCTTTCGTTGCACCCGGTACAGCACTCTGTTTCTCTGTGGCTGGTTTCTGGCTGATAATTTCGGCCTTTTTATTTGGTATCTCGGCTACAGACTTAGTCGATTCTTCCGGCCGATAGTGAGCATATTCGTCTGGTAGTTCTACACCATTCATGAGTATGATTTTGGCCAAGAATCGGTCGTTGGCCTCTGGTGATCGCTGCTCGGGCGGTATAGGGCACAGACCACACCCGAGGTCAGTAAGCGTGCCAGTTATGCCCTTTATATTGAATATTTGAGCGCCGTAATAATCGGCTAAACTTTTTTGGGCCTCCATTTCTGCCGAAGCTACCAATGCTACTGGGAAGTCTTCTGGCATAACTACGTTTCTTTCTGTTCCAGCTGCTTTGGCTGCTCGGGCTGTTTTGGAATGAGTGTCATCCAGCGGTCTTCAGGCAGCAACGCTGACGCGCCAGCCGTTTGGGCTAAGTATCGCAGACGCACCACCGGGTCTACGCGATCTGTAGGGTCCACCGGACAAAACATGGCTTCGGCTGCCACTAATTTATTAAGCGTAAGCGTCATAGTACCTTTTTGCACGACCTTATCGCCATATTGCGCCAAAAAATCAGCTTCCGTGGGTAGCATTTCTAGCAGTACCGCCGCTTCTAGCGCCGCAACCTGCTCCGCAGTCACTAGCGCTTCTGGCTGTTTGTTTTCACCTATCATTACTATAATTATACCTTAAGCGTCATTAATTGATAGGCTGCCTGTAGTACACTGTAAGCAGTGGCTCAAAAGATTATTACATTTTTAAAACGACCGGCCGTCCTGCTTATTGCCGGCATCCTCATTGGCGTCCTCGCCGTACTTATAATCCGGTTTGCGACCTACTCACCCAATAACGAGCACACCCATTACCATGCCAATTTTGCCGTCTTTATTAATGGCCAGCGCGAGGAGTTTAAGGCTGCCCGCTACTACCAGGAAGTCTCTATATGTGCCACCGGTAAAGGCATCACCATCCCGCAGCAACGTGCCCACATGCACGACAATATTAACTCAGCCATCCATGTGCACGACCATGCTGTTACCTGGGGACAGTTCTTCGAAAACCTTGGCTGGTACATTGGTCCTGACTTTATAGAGAAAGACGACGGCACCATGTACCGCGAAGATGCTACTAATAAACTGCACCTCATCATTGACGGCCAGGATTACACCGGTATTACAACGCTTACCAACACCGTCATTAAAGATCAGAGCCGGGTACTAATCAGCTTTGGCAACATTGATGCCACAACACTTACTACAGAGTTTAAAGCCGTACCCAGCACGGCCAAGCATCTCGACGAAACCCCGGACCCAGCCTCCTGCTCCGGTAGCGAAGAGACAGTCACTACAACCGACCGGCTAAAACACCTCTTTTAATCACTAAGAGAATACTTGGCAAAGTGTTCGAGCGTTTTATAATAACCCTCAAGTTGACGCTTGCTAGCCGTCTGCTCAAAAACAGCTGACTGCTTGGCTAGCTCCTGCTCTATTTGCTCTACTACCGCTTTGCCGCGACTTGTTAGTAACACCGGTTTGACCCGCCGATCACTTACACCACGCTCATAGCTTAGTAGTCCGGCCTGAGCGTGTGCTTTTACAAGGCGCGTAATCAGTGGCAGCTCCACCCGGACGTACTCAGCAATATCTGTCATCCGCTGGCCCGCATCGTGACGGTGGAGTGATTCTAACAGGAGCCAGTCGGTTGCTGTCATGCCAAAGTCGGCGAGTACGGCATAGTATAAGGCTTGCAGGCGGCGCAACGTCAGCAATTGCAGTGTTGCCACTGAGTGTTCTGGGCTGGCTTTGATTCCCTTGTCCACCGGCTTGTTCATAACTATGATTATACACCAAAAAGAAACCGAGTTAAGTATAATACTTAACTCGGTTTACTAGTATTGTTTATCCACAGAAGCGCTAGTTATACACTGGCACCCCTGATGATATTACAATTTCTTGAGTAATCGATCGATACGGAGCAAGCCCAGGTTAGAGGTACTTGCCAGCTCGAAAATTAGTCCGTTGGCTGATTTCATGTATATAATTTCCTTTATTATTTATTTTTGTAATGTTTGTTTGTGATCACTAACAGTACTTATTATACATATTATTGATTATTTGTCAATTATAACGGCTGGGCGTGTATTTGTTTCTGATCTGTTGTGCTAATAATAGCTGGCTTGCTAAGGAGTAACAAGCAAGTAATGACTAGTTCGTTGTGTTTTTTGCCGCCTTGTTGCCAGACCTGAACGTACTAACAAAAAGTATGACAGCAGTAATAAAAAGTAACACCGATAGAGCGCCTAAGCCGGCATTGGTGTGCTTAACAGGCGCCTGCGCAGTTGAGGCAGCACTTGTGGAGGCGATAGTAGTAGCCGGCAATGGGCGGGATGTGAGCGGCACACTGTTGCCGGTAACGGGCGTAGCGTTGAGGGCGTTAGTATCAGTACCCGGCTGAACGGCGCTGTTACTGCTGCCGAGCGCTGAGGTATCAGTACTTGACTGGGGAGTTTGGGTCGTTGATTGCGTGCCTGATGACTTGCCAGTTGATAAATCCATATCGTTAGTATAGAGCATGACCCCTGACAATAAAAGCCGCTACGGCTTGGTGAGGACTTCCCGCCAAGATAGGAAGTTATAGCCGGCGGTGATCGGATAGCTTGGTGGCGGACTATACTTAAGATTGTAATCGTACTGCGTAACGTTAGTAACGGGGCCTGAAACATAGCCGGTACCGGATACAAGCGCTGCGTCGCCGCACTGACTGCTGCCGTCGAGCCAACTCCAGGTCCACGTTTGGCGGGTTGCAACCGAGCCGTAAAAGATCAACCGCTGATTACTGTTAGCCCAGCCCCGCGTGCAGCGGTTTGAGTCTGAGCGGTAAACACCGGGGTACCAAACTTCGCCCGATTGAGTAAGAACGGCCGCATCAACCTCAAAGTCAAAGCTTCCTGTCCGGGGCAGCCCATACGGCGCCATAATCACCGCATCTTGGGCCACTAGACCAATGGCGTCGGTACCGTTTTTGGTGCTGTAGAGCATTTGGTCGGCAATCACTATGTTGGCATAGGTACTAGAGCTAGAGCTCGATAGACGTCCGGCTGCAACCGTGACGCGACCCTTAAAGTTAGGATTTGTTCGAACCCACACATTATCTTCGGCATATATAACGCCTGCCGCCGGGATGGCGATATTGGTTGCTACCGACTGCAGGGTGAGAGCAGTGCTGTAGTTGGTGGCCAGATCATTTTCGGCATTAACATAGGACAGGTCATAGGTGCCGTTGGCATTGAGTTGTATAAGATAGCCTTTAGTGAGATTGAAGGTGGTACTGCGTTGCGGCAAGTACGTGTTGGTTCGGGTTGACGGCACCTGCGTGCAGGCATTGGCTTGGCCAGCAATTGCCGAGGTTGCAGCATAGGCAGCCAACGCCACCTTTTTGATGGTACACAAGCTGTTTGATACTTGATTAAAGTCAATCGATGTCACCGGGTACACCCAGTCGCTCTTGGTGCGGCTGGCGCAGTCGACGGGGGTGGTGACGCTAGTATTACACCAAACGCCGTTCTTGGAGCTGCCATCACCACCGTAGGCTGTAGACGGCACGTAGGTGGTACTGGCACTACTGGCAGTTGAGGTATTAGTACCATCCATGCGAATACCCTGATTAGAGTGCACCGGGCCATCAGCTGTTTCTGTGCTGCCAAACCATAAAGAAGAATCAGAAACCACGCCGTAGCTGGCAAACGACGGTGACCCGATCTGGGCCTGCACCGTTCGCTTTATCTTGGTGCCGGCAGCTTGGCCAATTGAGCGGACCGTAACAACCGTTGATCCGGTAGTAGGAGCTTTGACCCAAAGGGTATAGGTGCCGCTGATGCTGCCGTTCTTATCGATGTAATTGTGCGTGTAAGGTCCGTACCCTAAGGCAGCATCGGGTGTAGCCGGAGTGGTCAGGCCATCTTTATAATCGGTGGAATTGTGGTTTAAATGCCATAGGTAGTAATTAAGACCGGCTTCGGCAATATTAAATGCCTGCTGGCTGTCAACCGATCGGCCGACGACGGATAAATTGGTAAGAACAACTTCAATACCGGCCCCGGCAAAAATAGCAAAAGCAATAATAACGGATAATAGGGCGGGCATCATACCAGTAACTCCATAATCATAAGTTTACCTTTCGGTTGCGCAGACTGACCTTAACGTCCAGCTCCTGGCCCTTGGTTGTTTGCGCAGTATCAGCAATTAAATTAACTTGGATATCAACAATGGTGTGCTGATCAGTCACCGGTAGTGCGAGCAGATTGCCGCCGGCATTAAAGTATTGGAAAAGCGTAGTGCCGGCTTTTTTATTGTAGTTTTCTACCACGGTATACGTTTCTTTAGAGGCCGTAATGACGGTTCCGGTTGGTGGGTTTGCCGTCATGGGCGTAACTTCGACTATAATTGCCCGCTTAGTGGCATCGTAGTAGTAGTGCACCAGCGAGGTGAAGGTATCGCCCGGCGAAAAGTAGGCATAGGCAACAATGTCATCGCCGTTGGCCGAAACAATATCGGTTAAGCCTCGCAGCACGTTGGCAATCCGCTCCGATTGGGTAGCAATTTGCGTAAAGTTTGTGCCATCACGCTGGTAATCCGTGTAGGCTCGCAAGTAATTATTAAAGAACACGCCAAAGGCGGCAAAGAATACACCCATGACCACCATGACGATCACAAGTTCCACCAGGCTGAACCCAGCCTGCAGACTACCTCTTGGGCTACGGGCTAACAACAAAACCTCCCAGGGGTGGCCCCGCCGGTAAGCTTAGGGTGTAGCTGCCAACTTTAATAATCATCTGCGTGTTCCCCGCTACCGCTCCCGTTAAATTTACCTTACAGCTCAGTGAAATACCCGATGATGCGCCGGTACACGACGCCACGTAGGTGGTAGCACCCTGCACAAACGATACAGCAGTTGAGCAACTGCTAGCTGTGCTGCTGCAGGGCAAATTAGTGCCGCTAACCGTAAAGGTAACATTATTAATAGTGCCGCCCGTCAGGCTGGCATCGTAGGGAGTCATGCTACTAATGCGCGGAAAGCTGGCATTGGACGTTAGCATAAGCCGAACTTTCTGCAGGTAGGCGGTACCACTGTAATCAAAGGTTGTTGACGGCGGGTTTGCAGGGTCGTAGGAGGGCACGGCAATAGGGTTAAAAGGGTTAGTGCCACCGTATGGCAAAGCCGCCGCCAAATAGTACGTAGTGCCGCCAACGCTACAGCTGGTAGCCCCAGCATCACCACAAAATTTGTAACTGCCCGGCACAAGGTTATTGAGCACCGCCAGCCCACTGGCATTAGAAACCGGACGAGTATCAGAGGGCGTTAAAGTATCGTAGTAGTAGGTGGTATCAACAGTGCCGGTGTATTTTTTATAGCCGCCCTTTACATACACCTTGGCGTTGGTGAGTGGAGCCCCGCTCGTATCGGTGGTTTCTATTATAAGACTATTCTGACCCTGTGGGTAAATAGCCATGGTCACAAACGAAGAATTTTGGGCAATCAAGTTTTGGCTTGGATAGGTTGGCTGCAGACTACCAGAGGGTGCAATCGTAGTCAGTGTGGAGTACTGATCGGCACTGGCAGTTATAACGTAGCGATAACTGGCCGTACTGGGTGGCAAGCCATAAAAAATCACGATGCCGTTTTGATCGGTAGTATCGTTTACATTTACCGCCGGCGTGGTTGCCGTGTTGGTGATATTTACCGCCGATTGCTCCACGGGGTTACCACTGGCATCAACCACACGCACAAATATTGCTCCAGTGTTGCTAGCGGTTTCTGCTACCAGCGCCGAAATATTGGTATCAACCGAAGCCAGTACTAAGCCCGATTCGTCGGTTACAACCACACTAACGTCTTTGTAATCCGCCGGATTGGTATCGGTAGCCGGTGCACTCGCCGGGGCCGGATAGTTTCGACAATACTGCGTTTTTAGGGCCAACGTAGGATAGGAGCCGCAGCCGTCAAACGAATCATCGGCGTACGAAATGCTCGTCTTGGTAATATATTTTTCGCCGTTAGTTACTTTAGTAGATTGGGCCGGCAAAGGGCTGGTAGCCGGAATAGCACCGCCGACAACAGCAAGGTTGTTATAGGGAAGAGACTTTAAATATTCCATTTGGCTGGTTGCCATCGTCAAGGCCACTGCCTGACGTTTGGCTACCAGCGCGCTCTGGGTAAGTGAAATCAAAAGTCCAAAAAAACCTATTGATGCCATTGATAGGATAGTAATCCCCACCACTAGCTCAACTAGAGTGAACCCACGCTCGTTTTGACTCATACATACAGTATAAGAAAGCGTAAGCCTTTTGCCTACTCGAACTTATACACCGCTTCGAGGCTACAGGCCAAGCGCTTGCTTAAACTTGGCCTGGTCAAAGCCGGGAATTTTAGTAACCGTGCCGTCTTCAGCCGTTACTACGCTGAATGGTACGCCGATCATACCGTCGTTAACGGCCATAAATTCCATCATGGCTGCCGGATCGGCATCAGTAATTTTCTTTTCGTAGGCAATATCCTGACGGTCGAGCCATTGGGTAAGGGTATGGCAGGCCGCGCAAATGGTGGTTGAGTAAATAGTTATATTCATAGGGTTCCTTTCAATTAGTATTAACTACCAAAGGTGAAGACATTAAGTTCAACGCCGTCCGGCACTGTAAGTGTAATGGTACTATCAGCAGTAAATTTGGGGTACTTTACTAAACGGTAGAGCGTGGAGTCGCTGATGCTGACCGCACTATCCACCACGCTATCGCCGGCATTGCCCGTTTGGCTGATTGGCTTGCCGTCAAGCATTACACCGATCTTTTGTGGGGTGGCTGAGCCGCCAACTACGTAGGCCTCTTTGGCGGCAATCCGGAAGGTGAGCGTGCTGTTGCCACGGGCGGTGATCTTATCACCGCTAATATCCCATTTTCCGGTTAGCGCCCAGTTATTTTGGGACAGTGTAGCCGGCGCCGTAAATACGCTGCTGCTGGTAGCCGCGCCCAGGGCTGGTGATCCGGCATAATTACTCGCCCGCTGAGTACCCAAGTAGGTCTCGGCTGTTTCTTTAGGGCTACTCGGCACGTCGGCAACTCCGCGAATGGCTGACTTACCGCTAATTGATGCGCCGTTCTCCATCAGCAGTTGTTGGATGGCTGAATCCATCTGACTATACTCGCCTTCGCCGTAGTGGACTCGGCGAACCTGCCCCTTGGCGTCAATCAGGTATTCGGCTGGCCAGTACTGGTTTTGGAAGGCGTTCCAGGTATTAAAGCCATTGTCGAGCGCCACCGGGTAGGTGAGTCCCTGTTGCTTGACGGCCTTTTGCACGTTGGCCGGGATTCGCTCAAAGGCAAATTCGGGGGCGTGAATACCAAGTACGGTAAATCCAGCGTCTTTATACGTCTTGTAGTAGCTTTCGATATACGGATTGTTCCTAATACAGTTAATACACGAGTAGGTCCAGAAATCTACCAGTACTACTTTGCCCTTTAGGCTGGCCAGTGTTTGCGGTTGACTGTTAATCCAGTTTTGCAAACCGGTCAGCTCCGGTGCTTTGTACGGTGCCACGTTAAACAATTTTGTTTTATCAATTTTGGCAGTTTTGCCGGCCGGGATAAGTTTGGCGCTGAGGGCATCAAAATTAAAGGGCGTATGCGTAGACACGTAGGTTTGAACCCGCTTGTCATAACCAGTTGCTACCAGCAAACCTACGACTATAAACAGGATGGCTAGCGCCCGCTGGAACCAGCCGCGAGGGTTAGCGGCAAACTTGATTTTGCCAATAAAGCTTTGGCCGTAGTAGCCTATGGCCAGCAGCACAATACTCAGCCCTAAAACATACGAAATAATATAGATCATGCCCTGGGCAAAGTTAACGGGCAATACGGTTGCCAAAATATAGCCGTACACGGGGCTACAGCTAGAAAAGACCGGGCCAAGCGCGGCACCGGTTATAATTGGCCCCACCAAACTACCCTTGGAATTAAAGCCCTTTCCAAGTGCTTTTTGGGCGCGCTGCTCTATGCCCAGTTTGCCAATAATCGTTGCGTAGAATCCAGGGAAAAGGGTAAACACACCAAGTGTTATGATGATCGCTCCCGAAATATAAGTAATATACTGCGGCGGAACGTTAATGAGTACAGTCGTTGCCTTAAGAAGTAAGGTAAAAATAATCAGTGAAATGGCCAGCGCTACTGCAATCACAATAGGGCGCTTTTTATCCTTAGAATCACCAGTCACTGAGCCGCCAATAATAATGGGCAGAAGGGGGAGCACACAAGGTGCCAGGACAGTGAGGATACCTGCAATGAATGCGCCGAGTAGTAATAGCATACTTGTATTTATACCTTATTTTTTAAGTCTTACTTGGCTGCAAGGTCCGGGAACATCCGGTTTGCAACCAAGTAAGGCAGTTTAATTAATGTGCCAAGCTAATTATTGCATTAATACCGAAGTAATGACGTGGGTTACGCCGTTGCTCGAGATAATATCGGGAGTTTCGATAGTAACCATGTTACCCTTGGCGTCTTTAATCTCAAGCTGATTATCAACGATAACCGGCGTTAAGATACCACCCTGTACGCTTGTAAGCGTTTCGCCCTTAGAAGCCATGACGCGAAGATCGGCTGTGGTGTAGGTGCCTGCAACCACGTGATAGGTAAGAATACCAGCCAGCGTTGCTTTGTTTTCCGGCTTAACAAGCGTATCAACTGTTCCGGCTGGGAGCTTAGCAAAGGCGTCGTTGTTAGGTGCAAAGACGGTGAACGGACCAGCGCTCTTAAGCGTGTCGACCAAACCGGCCGCCTTAACAGCTGCAACAACTGTTGTGACGTTCTTGGCGTTGGCAGCGTTATCAACAATGTCGAGCGTTCGAACCATCTTAGCGCCACCTACCGTTACGCCGTCAGCCGGGGCCGCGCTTGATGAAGCTGTCGTCATTTTACTATCGCTGGTATTGCTATCTTTGCCATTGCCGATTGCGTAACCGACACCACCGCCAATAATCAGTCCGAGGACCATGAGCCCTACTAGTAGTGATTTACCTTTTTCCATGTGATTCCTCCATGAGATTGAGTTATTATTAAAGCTATTTAGTTTACTTTACTTTGTAAACTTATACGTATAATATACCTATCAATGGATAAGTCAAACGAAATTACCAACAAGGCCGTGAACATTGCGACAATTACCACCTGGCAATCAGGTATCGCCCAGTCACACGCCTTTCGTATTACTAAAAAACTCACCGACGATTTTCTAAAATCCTACAATTTAAGCACTATGCACTGGTTTATTGTGGGCGCTATCTTTGATACGGGCGCCGAGGGAATTCGAATAACCGACCTGGCAGCCCAGCTCGGTACCACTGTTGGATACCTCACAACAGCTATTAATAGCCTGGAGCTTAAAGGCATGGTAACCCGTGACGAGCATGAGAGTGACAGCCGTACTAAGATCCTAAAAATCCATCCGGATTTTTATGAAACCTGTATAGATATTGAGGAGGGATTGCGTGATAAATTCCGCACTGCCCTTTACCAAAACCTAACCCGCGATGAACTACAGACCTATATTTCGGTGCTGTACAAGCTCACAAAGATTAATCCTGAGGCTTCCTTAAGCGAGGATTAGCTAGTTCGTTCTTAAGGGCCACCGCCTGTTTTTTCTTGACGAGACGCAGCTTAGTATAGGCGGCCCGTTTGCCGGCAACCCGGGTGCGTTTGGCGAGTTCTTTTGGGGTGAGCTTCTTCATACTCTTAGTATAACTTAGGGTTGACTGTTAACCGTCCTAAATGCGCGCGCGTAGGCTAACATTGTGCTTACAGCAACCGCTATCAAAAACACCGTCAGAGTATTTGCCGGACCGGTAGCTGCCAAGGTACCCGGTTTTTGCGGCGCCTGTGTGGACTGACTGGAGTTATCTGTGTCTGACGGCGAACCCGTGGAGGCCCCGCTCGGAGCATTTGGTATGATTTTGGGAGTGCTCAGCCGTTTGGCAATTTCTTGCTGCGTCACCGCAGGCTTAGCCGGTGCATTATAATTTGACACCTTAAAGGCAGCGAATACCACCAGCACTAGCAGCGCTGCGCCTAGCAAAACGTACAGTATTCGCTGCCTATTGTTCGGCTGCACTTGGTTCCTCTGCTCCAGCTAATAAGCCGTCATACATAAGTGCCGCCAGTATGGCCCCCACGACCGGACCGAGGATGTAGGCCCAAAAATCAGTATATGTGCCGGCAACAATCATCGGTCCGAGTGCTCGGGCCGGATTGAGTGCGCCCCCGGTAAGTGGTCCGGCAATAAGAATGCCGACTGCAAGCGTAAAGCCAATGGCCGTGCCGGCAGCGGCTTTTGGCGATCTGGTGTCAGTAGCAATTGCCATAATAACCAGCATTAACAAAAAGGTGACAATGGCTTCAATTATAAGCACTCGCCAGCCATTCACGCCCTGTGCGGGTAGCGTAGCGCCCAGTGCAGCGGTTGTTTTAGCTTGCTTTCCATACATAAACAGTACCGTTAGTGCCGCTAAAACTGCGCCAAACAACTGACTAACAATATAAAATGGAACATAGTGGAGTGGAAACTTTTTAGTTACCGCCAAGCCTATGGTAACGGCCGGGTTAAAGTGCGCGCCAGAAATATGTCCGAGCGCAAACACCAGGGCAATCAGTGACAACCCAAAGCCTAAGGCCACGGTTAAAGAATCGGCCGGTAATCCCGCAATCGGAAAGTTAAGTGCGGCCGTAACGGCGGCAGCAGTGCCGGCCAGTACCAAAAAGTAAGTCCCAACTATTTCCGCCAATACAACGCGAGGTAGGTTTGTAGCGGTGTTGCTGCCGTAGAGGCCAGTACTATCAGCCATGGGAGTATTCCTGTCAATTAAGGTAAACTAGCTACTTACTAAATAAGTATCTTCACTCTAGCAACTATTACAACATGCCAACAGTTAAAAATCCGACAGCAACTAATTAGCGTCGCGCCGTAGGAACAGTATCCAAGCTATAAGCCAACCAAAGAACAGGTAGACAGTTACGGTCAGCGCAGCGTGGCCGTAACTTATATGCGGGCTTTTGGTAAGCACCGCATTCAGTGCATTGAATGGAAGATAAATTGTATTATCTCTTAACAGCAACGACAGTAGGCCTTCGACCGTACTTGGAATAATAAACAGGCTCACCACGGCCGCAATCTGGTTACGAACCAGCGTGGCAATGAGCAGACTAATAACGGCGTATCCCCAGCCTCCAAAAATTATTCTCCACACCGTATCGCTATAGGCAAACGACTGAGTCACCAACGAGTGTCCGGCTATATGAGCTCCAATGTTGCTAAAGAGCGCTGCTATAAGCGCGGCGGCAAGTATAAAGACAATGGCAAAAATTGAAAGCGCTATAAACTTTGCGGCCAAGAACTTAGTGCGGCTACGGTTAGAGGTCAGCGAGTACAATATAGTGTTGTAGCGATACTCATGCGTCATGAGTAAGATGCCGATCAGTGCCGGGAAAATGGACACTAAATTGATAATGTCTACAACGCTCCCCTGAAGCTGTAGCGGCGAGTGCAGCTGAGCAGTAGTTAGCTTAAAGCCGTTTGCGTAGCCGGCGCCTATCCCAATGATAATTACGGCGGTAGCCGATAGTACGTAGGTTGATCGTATCATAAAGAGCTTACGAAGTTCAGCTTTGAGTGCAGCCATCATTTTGTGCCCCCTTGTTTTGTAGCATATTCCTGCGAATCTGCCGTGAGTTCCAGAAAGGCTTCTTCGAGAGAAGCTGCCTGTGGTGATAATTCATAGATCGGTAGACTCGCCTGGAAGGCAAGCTTTCCAATGGTGTCAGGTGTAGCGCCACTAACCTTTAGACCGCCATGCAATTTGGTGACTGACAGTTTTTTAGTAACCAGTAGTTTTTCTAATGTCAGGAGCTTTGGTGAGCGAACAAACACCCCGGAGTGAGCGCTGCCGGCTATAAGTTTTTCTACCGAAGTGTCGGCAATCAACTTACCCTTTCCTATTACTACAATATTATCCGCCATCAGTGACATTTCACTCAGTAAATGGCTCGATACAAAGACTGCATTACCCTTGTCGGCATAGTTTTTAATAAATTCGCGTAACCAGGCAATGCCTTCAGGGTCAAGGCCGTTTGCCGGTTCGTCTAGTAATAGGTACTTTGGCTCGCCAAGTAGCGCCGCGGCAATGCCGAGGCGCTGGCTCATACCCAAGCTAAACTTGCCGGGTTTTTTCTTGGCAACATCTTTGAGCCCCACGAGCTCCAGCACTTCTTCGACGCGACTATCCGGGATGCTGCCGGCTGCCGCCAGTAGCCTGAGGTGGTTACGGGCGGTTCGCGTCGGGTGAAAGGCTTTGGCCTCTAAAAGAATGCCGACTACTTGCGATGGCTTGGAGTAGTCTGATAATTTTTTGCCATCAAAAGTTGTGTGGCCCTGGCCATTATCAAGTCCCAGCATGAGGCGCATGGTAGTGGACTTACCGGCACCGTTCGGCCCCAGAAAGCCAGTTACTTTGCCGGTTTCTACCGTAAAGCTCAGGTCATCAACTGCTAATTTCTTTTTATAGCGCTTAGTGAGATGCTCGGCATTAATCATGCAGTCAGTATAGCGCAAGCAGTAAATATTGCCGAGTAAAGTAGTTTTTACTTAATTATTATTTAATAAGTGCAAAACTATCTTCGATTTGCAGGTCGTATATCGTAGGGCCATTGGTCAGGTGGGCTGATTGTCCCAAGAGGAATACTACTACTTTATGCTGCTTGGTGTAATACCGCACGTCACTACGACCACCTTGGCAATCCTCCGGGTTATCGCAACTCAGCTTCAAATTCTGCCAACTGCCCTGCGGGTCAGTTGTTTTTGAAGCTATCTTTAGCGTTGCACTATTCTCAAACTGTGGTCGTATCTTACTAAGTATCTCGGAGTCATTGTTTGCTGATGCAACCAGGATGGGGAGCGTATCAAGCAGCACCCCTGCAGTGGGCGCATTGCTGGCGCGCACCACATCAACCGTAGTGTCTACTTTATGGCAGCCACCGTAGAACGTGTTTCCGGACGATGTTGACGGATCCGTCAGCTGGCTGGAATAGGCCTGCGTCACGTAAAACGTGTCGGCATCTTCAACGACGGTCGTTGGCACAACGGCCGGTGCTAAAGCGCTGGTGGTGGGTGCGGGGATTTTATAACCATAGGTGTTATAGGCATAGTCCACAGTGGTGCAGGTGCCACTCTCCGTCAGGATGTTTTTGGGAACAGTAATCGAAAAGCCGTACGTTTTATTAGTGTACGTCTTAAAATCAGTGCCCGGGCCGTCACTAAAGGTTCCGATGTTTGTGGCGCTAGCCGTTGGTTTGTTGCTTGCTAGACTTTCGGAAACTTCGGTTGAGGTTTGATTGGCCGCATCCAGCGTTTGATCAGCGTTACTTTTGGCGCTGTAGACATACCAGCCCGTGACACCAATAATTGCGATGAGCACTACTACCAAAACTGCCTCAGCATTTCGGAAATTCTTAGCTTTTGCCTTTTTCATACCACACCCCTATTAATTCTTATGTTTAGCATACGGCGGGCGCATATATTTAGCAACTCTAGCCTATCAAATGACCGATACCGTAGGTAATAGCCATAGCAATGCCGCCACCCACGAATACTCGTGCCGCCGCAATCCGCTTACGGCCACCGCCGACGTAGGCACCGATGGCACCGGAAACAGCCAAAGCTACCAGGGAGGCAATGGTTATCGACAAACCGCCGGTGTTGGTCGTAGATAGGACGGCCGCAAAAATAGGGATGGCTGAACCGAGCGAAAAGGCCGCCGCCGAAGCCACGGCCGCTTGAGTAGGATTTGATAGTGCCTCGTGGTCAATGCCAAGCTCATCTCGTGCGTGGGCAGCGACTGCATCATGGGCATGCAGCTGCTCGGCAACTTTTTGTGCCAATGCCTCATCCAGCCCACGCTGCCGGTATATATGCGCCAATTCTGCTAGTTCTTCGTCAGGATTTTCTTGGAGTGAGCGCCGTTCTATGGCAATGTCAGCTCGTTCTGAGTCGCGCTGCGAACTAACAGAAACATATTCGCCGGCAGCCATTGATAACGCTCCGGCCACCAAGCCAGCTATACCCGCCGTAAGGATAGTGCTGTCGCTTTGTGATGCGGCCAACACACCCAGCATCAAACTAGAAGTCGAAACAATACCATCATTGAGCCCAAGGACAGCGGCTCGCAACCAACCTGAGCGTTGCGACTTGTGCTCTTCGGCGTGGGGAGCTTTGTATACCTGCATAACCCTATTGTAACTGATGATCGCTGTAGAAGTGCTCTGGATTAGTGTCAAAAAGCGCCCGCAGCTCATCGTAATACTTGCCTACCGCCGGGTGGCTATGGGCTTTTTGTTTGTGGCTGACAAGCTGTTGCTTATACTGGGCTTTGGTAATTTTGTGCTTCTCGCGGTAGTAGTAACCGTTGTCTTCCACGATAGTTAACAAGTTAATAAATTTATCGAGGGCGTATACGAACTTTGCTTCATTGCTGTCACGGCGTTCATATTCATTAATATAGCGAAAAATGCTGGGAAACTGGGGAAACTCAGCCCTTAGTTTTTGCAAGGCAAGTTGTTCGCGTTCACCCTTGTTCGCTAGCATTGCTGCGTCAGCCCAAACCGATGTGTCACCGGCATACACTTCTACTAGGTCGTGCACCGTGGCAAAAATACTTACCTTACCAACGTCGAGTCTAGGATCAATCTCGTTGGCTACACTAATCGCTAAAAACGACAGCGCCCAAGAGTGCTCGGCATCATTATCCGGGCGGTGATCGGGCAGCGGCAAGGGCATATCCCGTTCAAGTGTATGAAAAGGAATGATGATGGTACGAAAAAGCTGCTTAATATCATCGAGCGTTACTGCCATAGTACAAATGATAGCAGATACCTGATTGTGTTTTACGTTTACGGCTGTAAAACTATCTTGATTGCACCGTCCTCTTTTTTCTGAAAAATTTCATAGGCGTGCGGCGCATCGTCGAGCGACATATGGTGGGTGGCAAAACCATCAACACCGAGCGGGTCATCGTCTGTAAGTAGCGGCAGGATATCATCGATCCAGCGCTTAACATTGGCCTGCCCCATCCTAAGTTGGATTTGCTTGTCAAACAACGTGTTCATAGGCATCGGATCCATCATACCGGCATACACGCCCACAATAGAAATCGTGCCACCACGCCTAACGACGTCAATGGCGTGGTAAAGAGCGTCTAAGCGGTCGATCCCGGCATTTTTAAACACTTTAGCTGCGGCCGTGTCAGGTAGCACGCCGGCGGCCGTTTGGGCAAACTTACCCATTGGAGATGCGTGGGCTTCTAGACCAACCGCATCAATAACGGCATCAACACCGCGGCCATCAGTCAACTGCTTTACGGCATCTACCAGGTCTTCGTCACTGAGTTCATTGGTGTTAAGCACCGTCACCCCGTGAGCCTCGGCCCTAGCTAAGCGCTCCGGTACCAGATCAATACCAATTACCGTACCCGCACCCAAATGCTTGGCAATCCGGGTGGCCATGTCTCCGATTGGCCCAAGCCCAAATACTGCCACACTACCGCCTTCAGGAATGTGAGCGTATTGCACTGCCTGCCAAGCAGTTGGCAATACATCGGATAAATACACGAAGCGGTCGTCTGATGGCCCTTCCGGTACAATGATTGGCCCATAATCAGCATGCGGCACGCGTAAGAATTCAGCTTGGCCGCCGGGAACTTCACCGTACAGCTTACTAAACCCAAACAGCGCGCATCCAGTGCCTTGGTCACGTACCTGCGTAGTTTCACACTGTGACTGCAAACCCTGTAAGCACATAAAGCATTTACCGCACGAAATATTAAACGGTATCACTACGCGGTCGCCTACTTTTATATTAGTCACCTTACTGCCCACTTCTTGGACGATGCCCATGGGTTCGTGACCGAGAATATTACCCTTACCCATGAATGGCCCGAATACTTCATATAGGTGCAGGTCCGAACCACAAATACCCGAACTGGTAATCTTAATAATTGCATCGGTCGGTTCTTGAATTACCGGGTCCGGTACTTCTTCTACCGTAATGTCTCTTTTGCCTTGCCAAGTCACTGCTTTCATATGGTCGCCTCCATTAATCTGTAGGCACTTTAACAAAGTGCCTAGCGTGCAGCTATAAAATAAGCCACAGTTACTTATGTTATAAAATGGTATTTAAACATTAGAATTACCCCTGTAAAGTATGTGAATTTTTTCATAGTGTGAGCAATTTATTTCTTGTAGTGTACAGTCATAAATTAAGGAGGTCATATGAATATCACACTAACGAGAATGTATGCGATTCTAATTGGTGCATTAGGAATCATTGGACTGTTTGTAAGCGGGCACTTGTTCCAAATTATGAACACCGACATTGCAATCGACATACTACGAATTGTTTTGGCAGCATACCTAGTTTATGTTGGCTTTATGGCCAAGAGCGAAAAGATGGCAAGCACTGCCCTAATGATTGTCGGCGGTCTATACATCGTCATGGCGCTAGTCGGTCTCTTCTCTTCAACACTGGGCGGAATACTGCCCGCCGGCCTGACCGGCTTTGACATCGTATTCCACCTCGCTACCGGTCTATTGGCAGCTGGTGTAGCTATGCGTAAAACGCAGAATACTCACGCACACGCCTAAGCGTAAGTATAGTAATACTAAAAAGAGGCTGCTAGGCAGCCTCTTTTTATTTAGATAATCCCAGTTGCATGTTCAAGCTTCAACTTTTGGGCGCCGAGCCGTCAGCAGTACTCGGCTGAGGATAGTAAACAGGAGCAAAAGAGCTACGCAGTATAAGATAACTCTTACGTAACCGCCCGGCTGCGAGGGATCAATGTAAGAATATGCATACCAGCTTGTCATTGCCCCACGAATGATTGAATACACGAGGAAGACGGCCGGGAATGCCAACCATGGCAAGGCTTGCTTAACCGTAATTTTGATAGTAGGCGGGTATAAAAACCAGTGAGTTATCGCAATTACCGGCAATACATAATGCAGCATGATATCAACCCATGGCAGCAGCATGCCACCACCTCTATCACGGAGTATAAACCCAAAAATCAGTAAGACTACTGTCACACAAAGTACCGAAGAACCACGGAGTAACTCATACTGCCTGGTTGCCCTTTTGTGATTGTAAACATTTGCTGCGCCGTACAGGAGCACCAAAGCGGCAAAAATACTCGCTAAGCTCGTAAAATAGCTAAAAAAGTTAACAGCACCAAAGCCAGCATTCAGGCAGCGGACTAGTTGTCTGACAACAGCTCCGAGTGCTACCAAACCAAAGCCCAGCTGCACCACGAACCCAATTGTCTTTTTATCCATAAGCGTATTGTAGCAAAGTTACTACGCTAATACGCTCTTATTATTTCTTAGGGACTTTGCCACCTTCTTTGCGCGCCTCAGAAAGACCAATGGCGATGGCCTGCTTACTGCTTGTCACTTTTTTATCGGAATTTCCTGATTTAAGCGTACCCTCATGCATTTCGTGCATGGCTTTACCGACTTTTTCCTGTGCTTTTGGACCGAATTTGTTCATAATATTTCCCTCGTTTACTATGCACATTTTGCAGTAAAGGTTCTAAGCGCGCAGTAAGAAAGCCTACAAACATTTGGGCAGCGGTTGCGGCGCAAATTTACTGGTGACATTACCCTTTTATAGCAAGTTTTTGCTTAATGGCGTTCACGAGTTCCGGAAACTCCAACTTTTCTTTGTCACCACCAAAGTGGCCTTGATCATTAAACTCATAATAATCGGTGGCGAGCTGCTCGTGAATATAGTGCGCCTCTGCAATCGGGATCCAGGGATCGTCAGTCGATGCGTACTGTACTATCCAGTTTTGGTGAGCCTTGATAGCCTCCCACTGCCAAGGGTCGTCGTAGTAACCGCTTAATTTTTCTGCTTCATCATCCAGATCCGTATAGCAAGCACCTACAAGCACGGACGCGTAAATAGGGTGCGACTCGGCGTAGCGCATAGCCGCAACCGCCCCGGAAGAGTGCCCAACCAGTATGGTATTTTCGTCGGCCTGCAGCACGTCTTTTAAGTGGGGTAGCCAGTATGATGCTCGAGCCAGTTCGTTGTCCGGCATCGTCTCTGCAATTACCTCTAGACCAGCAGCTTCAAGCTCGCGCTTAACCCAGGGCAACCATGAACTTTCGGCAGTTGATCCGTAGTTCCCGTGGATGAGTACTATCTTTGGCAGCATGAGCGTATAACCTTTAACTTAAGCAGCTAGAGCAAGGCCTTCTTTGACCTCTTCGGCAACAGCCTGAGCTGCCTCCGCCTTTGTCAGGCCGTAAGCCTTAGCATCATTAATAGCTCGGCCAATTACTACTAAATCAGCGCCCTGCTCAATCGCCTGCTTAGCAGTCGTGGTCCGCTTTTGGTCGGTCGCTTTAGTAGCAAATGCTGGCGTAATTCCTGGTACTACCGTTAGTAGATCGTCGAAGTCTTTGTTGGCACGGATGGCACTAAGCTCGAGCGAAGAACAAACTATGCCGTCAAGCCCGGCATCTAGGGCCATGTAGGCAAATTGCACTACCTTTTTCTTGATTGCGTCTTTATCCTCTTTATCAATACCAAAGATTGACTCGCAGTCCTCACCGTCTAAGGAAGTGAGTACGGTAATTCCCAGCACTCCACCGATGCGTTCCCGGTCAGCTCTTTTAAAGACATTGCGTGTTTGGTCACGACCCTGGTCGCGGCCCTTGATTGCTGCTTCCAGCATTCTTTCGCCGCCGCTGGCATGCACCGTTATTAGTGATGAGCCGGACAGCGTGGCTTCGCGCACAAGGCCAGCTACAGTCTCGGGAATATCGTGGTACTTGCCGTCCAACATTGTATAGAGGCCATTTTCGGCAAGGGTATCTACCGCATGGTCGGTGCCTAATCTTTGGTGTAAGGCATTCGTTTTACCCATGCCAATAAAATCGCCTATCTCGTTGACCTGCGCCGTAGCTGCTTCCCAGCTCATGTTGTCTAAAGCTGAAATAACTCTGTCACCAGGTACGACTAACTGTTCTCGATAAATATTTGCCGACATGTAAACCCCTTATCCACCCAGTTGTATTAGACACCAGTATGCTACTAGGCTACCGGATAATCAAGCTTGAGCTGCGCGTCCGGATCGAATATCTTCAAGGAGTGAATTTATCAGAGCTGCTTTATTCTGTAACGGTTTAACTCTGGTTTCAATTTTCAGCTGATTAACGGCGGCGTAGTATTCTTCTAGACCTTCATTAACCTTATCTAACGCAGCCGTATAAACATTGGCTGTTGCTTCATTCACCAAACTTAAAGCTTCATCAATATCTGGGCCGGCACTTATTGCTGAGCGTATTTTTTGTAGATTTTTCTCCTGATCAACGCTATATGCAATTCGAGCTGCGACGTCTAAATCTCTCTGAGCTTCTTTTTCGAGTCGGTAAAGGCCCTCGGGAGTGACATCAAGGTTGGGACGTGTTTCTAGGTAAGCCTCACTCACTGGATGGTCGTGGAGAATGCCAGCCCAAGTCTCTATAGCCTCGGCCTGCGCATCATATTCTTCGGCCGATCGCTTAAAGCCGGAAAATTCCTGGTTTTCGGAAGGGGGTACAGGTGCTGACTTAAATGCGTCTTCTGCCACCTGCCTTTGTTCTATGGCAGCTGCTCGTTCCCCAGCTTTAGACGGAAAAATGCTTCTTGACGGGAGCGGCTCTGTGAGGAGAGATCTGTACGCATCCTGCTTATCATCCCTATTACGAACCAGCGCTGCATTAGTTCTACTTTCGTCACTGGCGACTGCCATATCCCAAGCCTTGCTTACGTCTTCTACCTGACTGCTTGCGTCATCGGTATCGGTTGGATCACCGGATTGTTCATTACTCGGATCCCTCTGCGGCGATTCCTCCCCGAATTCATGGACCGTAATAGGGGTGTCTTGAGCAGTGACGTCTGGCTGTCCTTCAGCCTGTACTGGAACTTGATTTTCATGTTGTGGAAATTCTTCATCCATACAAATATTTTTTATTTTAACCTTTCCCATTAAAATACACCGATTGGCCATCACAGTCAATTACTTACCATAACCATCATGAACTGCTGGAACCAACGAATGGAAGTAGCTACTTAGTTAGATCTACTACAAAATTATGTTGGCCTAAAGCATTAGGGGCTAGGCCTAGGTTCTCAAAACTTTTTATGAGTTCAAAGCTGTGGGTGAATTCATCATTAAGAGTAGCGATTTCTACAGGAGGAACTGCTTCAATGAGCGCTGCAACTTCGCCCAAAGCCGCAGCCCGATAGAGCATTTTTTCGGCAAATGGAAGCTCAGCGGTAGACTGCGTAACAGTAAAGGATGCATAGGGATTTTTGTGCATAGGGTTAGTCGTATTCACCCAGTTAATAGTGGCAACGTCGCTCACCACGATTCCCCAAGCTGGCGTGTATTTGTACCCCTGTTTGATACTCTCACGCCGCGAGTCCATACCAGCTTCCGCCCTTGTCATAAGTGCTAAGCAGGCCTGGGCGCAGCGTTCCAGCCTCTTAACGGGAGGTATCAAATAGCATAATGCCACGTCCAGGCCCGGCAGCAATTCGGATGTCTGCGTTATAACCGTTGGGTGGCGACGGATTTCCTGCATACTAAGTTTTGGCAGTGGCATCGGCAGTACTCCTTGTAATTTTACAATAGTTTAACATTTTAGCTACCTTTCGTCAACGACTACTGTAAGATAACCCGTTGACTTAAAGTACTTTAAGTTCCTAGACTAGAGGTATGAGTACTCAGATGGATACCAAACAAGACTATTCGATTATGGAAGCCGCTAAGTTAAGCGGCCTTCCCGAAAGCACGCTGCGCTACTACGAAGCGATAGGTATTATCGACCCTATTAGTAGAGATGTCAGCAGCAAGCACCGAGTATACAGCGAGGATGACATCAATGGCATTGTTTCCATCGCGTGCCTTAGTGCAACCGGTATGTCTATTGGCGATATGCGCACCTATCTTGGTAATCGCAGTCAGGGTGCTCAAGCAGCGGGCGAGCAAATAGCGCTGCTCCAAACTCAACAGCAACGTTTGGCAGACGAGTCGCGCTATATGGAGCTTCGGCAACGATACGTCGAAACCAAAATTGCGTATTGGCGCGCAGTTGCTGCCGGTAACAAAGCTGGGGCAGCAGCCATAAGCGCCCGCGCGCAAATTATCGCTAGAGAATTAAAGATACCTATCGAAAAATAGTTTTTATAGGTTTTAATGGGAGGTTTTTATGAAAACAGTTAACGCACGTGCAGTTTTTGGGCTCAATGAGCCGTTTAAGGCAACGACTATTGAGCGCCGCGACGTCGGTCCAAAGGACGTCCTGATAGAAATTAAGTATGCTGGTATTTGCCACTCGGACATTCACCATGCCCGCGGTGAATGGCAGGAAGAAACGTACCCGCTAGTACCCGGCCATGAAATTGCCGGTATTGTAGCCGAGGTAGGCTCCGACGTTACCAAACATAAAGTTGGTGACCGCGTGGGTGTAGGCTGCATGGTTAATTCATGCGGCGAGTGTGAAAACTGCCTAAAAGGCGAAGAGCAATACTGCCTTAACGGCATGACCGGGACCTACGCCGGCGTCGACAAATACGGCGACGGTTCGCGTACGCTGGGTGGTTACTCCACGCACATTGTGGTGACCGAAGATTTTGTACTTAAGATTCCCGAAGGCATCGAGCTTGATGCCGCTGCACCACTGCTCTGCGCTGGAATTACAACCTATTCTCCATTACGTCACTGGGAAGCTGGCGAAGGCAAAAAAGTTGCCGTCATCGGCCTTGGTGGGCTTGGCCACATGGCCGTTAAGCTGGCCCACGCCATGGGCGCTGAAGTCACCGTGCTATCCCGGTCACTCGACAAAAAGGAAGACGGCCTTAAGCTCGGCGCCGATCACTACTACGCTACCGAGGACGAAGCAACATTTAAGACGCTCGCCAAGAATTTTGACCTCATCATTAACACCGTAAGTGCCAAAGTAGATGTGGATAGCTTTTTGTCACTTTTAAAGCTAAATGGAGCCCTCGTTAATGTGGGCGCACCGCCCGAGCCGCTGTCGCTGAATGTATTTAACTTACTTGGAAACCGCCGTACTTTTGCCGGTTCGATGATCGGCGGCATTCCCCAAACCCAGGAAATGTTGGACTTCTGTGCCGAGCACAATCTAGGTGCAGAAATCGAAGTTATTTCTGCCGACGAAATCGACGAAGCGTACGAACGAGTAGTAGCTTCCGACGTGCGTTACCGGTTTGTAATTGATATTGCGACAATGGCCTAACATGCGAATACTACCTGCTAGCACTACCGCAAAAGGACCCGCAGAAATGTTTACCGGTGACGTCTATATGAATGTTATCGCCAAGGGCGATGAGCCGTCGCGCGTTCGGGTTAACATAGTGCGCTTTACACCCGGTGCACGCACCGCCTGGCACAAGCACGCCGTTGGCCAAACGCTCCACGTCACAGACGGCGTGGGCCTTGTGCAGCCCCGTGGTGGTGACGTCCAGGTAATCCGGCCAGGCGATACTATTTACACGCCTGCCGACGAGTGGCATTGGCACGGCGCAGCGCCCGACAACTTCATGGCGCACCTAGCTATTTGGGAAGCGCCCGCGCCCGATACCATCCCAGAAAGCGAGTGGGGCGAGCACGTTACCGACGCCGAGTACAATGCGCACGCTTAGAGTGTAATTACTCGACGCGGCGGGCAAAAAACTCCTGAGTTTCGCGCATAAATATTTCAGCAGTTTTTGGGCCTACGCCGTACAGCATTTGCAGCCGCTTAGAGAACTCATCTTCGTCCAGGGAATTCTCACACATTAGCATCAGTGAACCGTCGTAGTCACGTATGAGTTGCTCCGTGCAGATATGCAGCGCGCGAGCGGTTGTTTCGTCGTAACGGGTGTATTTTCCTTCGTCAAGAAGCCTCACTAAAGCACGGTTGGGAGTTTGTAAAATTGCCCATGGCGTGTCTAACTTGCGGGCAATGAATAGCTTCCAGGTTTGGGCAGCAACGCTCGATTGAATAGGTTTACCAAATAGGTACGACAGCAAAAACCAGCGGAACATATCGTCATCGCCAGACAGCACGTCGAGCCCAAAATCTGCAGCGTGGTGAATCGGCTTTGGCTTTACATGTCGCTTTCCTGGTTTTTTATAATCTGCCATACAACTTAATCATACCAAATCTGTATATTCCTTGACAGGAATATACGCGTCGAGTTATATTAGGAGTATGGATGCAACGATATTCAACGCACTGGCTGAGCCGTCTCGACTAAAAATAGTCGAGTTGCTGCGCGTACAGCCTCGTTCAGTCAATGAGGTTGCCCTGCTATTAAAGCTCCGGCAACCGCAGGTTTCTAAGCATCTGCACACCTTAGCCGAGGCTGGTCTTGTAACAGTACAACCGATTGCCCAGCAGCGGATTTACATGCTACAGCCGGAGCCTTTTGTGCGGTTAGAAGATTGGGCTAATTCATTCCAGCACTATTGGGACCAACAACTAGATAGTTTAGAGAATCATTTAAAGAAAGGATAAAAATATGAGCGAGTATCCACCATTACAAATCAGCCGGACATTCGCGGCACCGCGGCAAGCCGTTTGGGATGCCTGGACACAGCCGGAACAATTTAAACAGTGGTACATGCCCGCACCGTACAGTGTGCCCGCCTGCGAATTCGACGTCCGTCCGGGCGGCCAACTGCACATTGACACCCAAGCTCCCGACGGCAGTATCATGTCCGTAACGGGAGAGTTTAAAGTAGTAGAGGAGCCATCTAAATTAGTAACGACCAACTCACTGCACGACACTGACGGCAATGCACTATTTGAAGTCCAACACACACTCGAACTGGTAGAAATCGACGGCGGCACCACCCTAAACATAACTTCCGAAGTGCTCTCAGCCGGCCCGAACGCCGAACAATTCTTGAGCGGCATGGAACCGGGCCTCAACCAAGCCCTGGACCAGCTGGCTACACTCGTTACCAGCTAAGAAAGTGTCTGTTCAACTACCAAAGCATGAGCCACACGCACACCGTTATTAGCTTTTACTGGTCTTTGCGATCTTTTCTATTTGCTGCTTAAGCTCGGGAACAGATGTGTAGACTATGCCGTGTATGCCTAGCTTTACTGCGGCGTCTGTATGCTTAGGGTTATCGTCGGTAAATATACACTCCTGCGGTTGTACGTTTAGTTTTTGCATGATGTGCTCAAAAACTGCCGGCTCGGGTTTTATCAGGCCGACCTCACTCGATATCACTATTTCATCAAAGTATTTTTCCAAATCATACTTAGCCAATTCGTTTCGTAAATACTCCGATGAAGAGTTAGATAGGAGCGCTAACTTGTACTTACCGCGCAGCGTACTTATATAGTCTACGAGTGGCTCATTCAGCACATTATCTGCTTCTAATTCTTTTTCGATTTGCTCAACTGTTTCGCCCGAGGCATCAGCTATAGCTTTGAAGAACTCTTTGTCGGAATAATCACCCCTGTCATGTTTTTCACTAGCAGCCAGAAATGCGTCTTCGCGTTCGTAGCCATGCTGTTTAAGCCATCTGTTGTAGCCATCCGTGCGGATCACGTCAAAGAAATCAAATATTACGGCTCGTATCATGTGTACATTTTAGCCTACAGAGGTCGGTAGACCAAATAGGACGTTGCATCAGATTAAACAAGCCTATTTACAGACGGAGGTAATTACTGCGCTTCTGAGTTTCCTTGTATATAGTCTCGAAAAAGTCGAATTGTCTCATTTCTGTTGTCGTTGAGCCCGGCATTATCTAGAAAGGTGCTATAGGCAGCAACGACCCGCTCATTACTCCAATGCTCTTTAAAAGTAACGACTTCGCCTACAGTACAGGATCCAGGGAAACCACTCATAGTTTCACTGCCGTCAGCCGTAGTACCTATGGCAGCAACCGCCAAGCCGTCACCCTCCCGCCATGTAACAACACCATCAAAGTCCTCACGGACATCCGTGTCATTAATTTGTTTACGTACCACAACTACGTCCCCGACCCTTGGATTAACCTGTCCTTCGACTTCGGGCGAAGGAATATTTGGGACTCGATCTGTCATAAATACATTATACAAGATTAGTACTTAGTGAACAGCGCAAGGTAGGGCAGTGTGTTAATCTGTGCGCCGAGCTGGGCTCGGACTTATTGAGACTACTTATTGAGCTTGGGATAAAATTGCGTCGGCAATTTCAGCAGCTGTGCCATTCGCGCTGATTGGTATTCCACCATCTTCAACAAAAAGCTTCTGTTTTATCTCGTGGTTAGTGAGGATACGGTCAATCACTCCGGGTAGGTGATGTGACTGATGTTCGTGAGTCTCAAGTCTTGTTCGTAGCGTTTTAGCATCAACTATGAGCACAAATACTTTATCAAAAAGGTCATAGAGATCAGCCTGATTTGAGACAACACCTCCAACAAAGACAGTATCATTAGTTGCTAGCAGATTTTTTAGCGCCTGCTCTTGCCAATTCCAGGCATATTTTGTCCAATCAACTCCCCCTTCTGGCCAGTCGATGACTTCACCTGTTTGCCTGTCTTGGAGCCTTGTTACATCTGGCAAATCATCGGTATTGAATGCCGTATAGCCCTGCTCCTGCAGAAACTTAATAAGAGTCGTTTTACCCGATCCTTGCCTGCCTGTTATAAGATACTTTCCCATCAACACATCATACCAAATCGATTCAAAAGCCGGACAGAACTAATGAATTGATAGGGTTGTGACGGCTAACAAAATATCAACCTCGTAATGCATTAGTGTTATCCATAGCTCCTGCCTCGGTAGTGCTATTAATCACGCTCTCGAACCAGGTCATAACTACTCCCTCAACAGCCTCGCGTTTGTCATCAGGGAGCATGCCAAGCCGTACAAAACCCTCACCTACAGGCTCAACAATAGCACTGGCTCTCGATATGTAGCCTATGAGTTGTGCGTAAGCATCAGCATACTTTGGGTGGGCATCAGGGTGAGCTTGCTCATACGCATCGAAAGCCAAAGCCTCTACTAGGTCGTGTTCTACCCCCATTTCCCCCTTAGAGCCGAGTAACTGATCCCTAAATAGACCGCTGGTTAGCGCAAAGCTGGGCGTAGACGGCCAATAATTTAGAGGCCCTGAAGGGGACATGGTGGGGGTAAAGTTGTCCCCTATAACTTGAATGTATCCATTAGGGTCAAAGCTATCTTGGCTCAATATATCAGTAGCAAAGGGGGATATAGGATCAATGGTAGGAGATTTACCTCGGCTGATAGCGGGCATCATATGATGTATAGTAGCATAAGTAATATAGTTTGTCAATGCTATCCTTGCGGTTCCTGTATAAAGAATAGACAAATATATAGATAAAAAACCTCTGTTTTAAACATAGAGGTTATAGTGCTTATGGTTGCGGGACCAGGACAGCGCACGCTAATCTAGCCGCCCGCTGCGCTGGGGGCTGTGACTAACGACCGAACCGTTCGTATAGCCCTTATCCAGAACCAAAACTAGAACCTATCATTACTGATTTCTTAAGGTAGCTGCGATTGCGCAAAAGTAGAAATGATATCTCGGTCAGATAAGAAGTGAGCGACAAAACCTCCGGAATGACCAAATACTAAGGAGTGATGTTCCTCTACACCTTCTATACCCATACATTCAAGCGGGACTACTAAATCGGTAAGCTGGCTTAAAACGAGTAGCCTCATTTTTTCATCATCGGATAAGCTCGGTATGACTTCTTTTTCGGCATACATGACGCTGTCATAAAAACTTCGCGAGGGCCTGGGCGTATCTAGATGAGCCCGGTGATGCATAGAATTTCTATTGTTATAGTTACCGGCCCGCAGACGTCCATGCGCTATCACAGCACACACATTTTTGGTTTTGAGTTGACTGAACGCATTAAGAGCTAAGCTTCCGCCTGCACT
The DNA here is from genome assembly GCA_028286245.1 of Candidatus Saccharimonadota bacterium. GTDB lineage: Bacteria > Patescibacteriota > Saccharimonadia > Saccharimonadales > UBA4665 > UBA4729. Next base: position 292,335 of record JAQBRY010000002.1, read on the forward strand.
AGAACCAATAATGGCCACACCGCCAAAATCATGCAACATTGTATTCACCATTTGGTGTACAGCCTGGAGCTTATCTTCAAAGCTTTTTCCGTCATACCAGTTGATATGAGCATAGTGGATATCCAAACTTTTTCGTTTCCACCACCAATGAACTATTTTATCTTTGAGAGTGGTAGTACCATCTCCCAGACCATTAATATATAAGAACCCGATCTCTTGTTTAGCTCTTGTCTGTTTTCGAGTCATCATTATCAACTAATTTAAGCTGCAGCTGGTTAGCATCATTAAAAGCATCTACTATTTCAGAGTCACGGATGATTTGAGTTTCACTAGCAGCTATAGAAAGTGCATTTGTTAATTTATCGCTAAAACCTACGTATACTACTTGCGTACCGTTTTCTTTAGCAGTAGTGATTGCTGGTAATAAATCAGTATCTGAGCTAACTAAAATAATACGGTCAACCTCCCCCTTAAGCGAATCCACGACCGCATCTACAGCTAGTTTTACGTCTACACCTTTCTCCTGAAAGTGAAGACCTTGAGCACCACACACTTTACATTTGTCTCCGTCACGGACTTTAAGTTTCCCTGAATCAATAAAAGCTATACTCTGCTTCGCCAGGCTGTTCTTAAGCCGTCGCTGAGAATCAATCATGACCCTCGACTTTTCTTCGATTTCCGGCGTATGCTTATGCTTCTTCAACTTAGTGCCGTAGTATCGGATTTCAACTCCCTCTTCTTTCAAAAGAGTTTCAAATAACTTACGCAGAGATATAGTGTGAAGTTCTTGTTTTTCAGCAATCAAGCCTGCCTCAATCAGCACATCAGCTGCTTTATAGAGAAAGTTCTGTCCATCTATATACACTACGGTCTTCATCGTCACCTCATTATAAACTAAAGAACCTCGCCGGGTTTAAAAACCAAGGCGAGGCGCTGTACCCTTAATACTACACTACTATTGACATCACTGTCAATACGTTTCAAAGATTTTATGCTTACTCTGTGGATAAAGCATAAGCCTAATAGGCTTGAAACAGGCTTGATTTACTAATTTCTTGCTCGGGTCTGATTTGGAACCTTACCTTATCGGAGCTTAGTAGATGGGTAGAACTCAATAGAGATGAGCGTCTGTTGAGTTACTCTACCTCTGCGGACTAGAACTAGTAGGTAGTGCCGCCCATATTGACGTCCTCGAGGGTGACCCAGTCATTTGAGCTTGCAACAACCTCTAGCTGAGGACCAGATATAAACACAGCATCACGAGGACCGTCATAATGAGAAGCCATTAAGTGCGCTTCGTCTAAAGCATTCAGTAAGTCCTCTGGCCGCCGCCGGCTAACCTGAGCCGTTACGTACTTTACTGCTGCTTTACCAGCATTCATATCCGCGACATGGAAGCCAGCCTCAGCTGCAACTGTCTGGATTCTCTCGTGACCTTGCTTATCCATAGAAACTCCTGGTTAAAAACTATTGAGTATTTTAACATTGTTTACTGTTTATTACAAGGCTTACCTCTGTCGTCGTGCCGGTACGAATGTATGGAATTGTTAATAACACAATTCTGGCCGATTAAGCTAATGTCTTATCAATCCAATCTCGTAATTCAACATTGATATCGTCTGGAATAGTAAACGTCATCATTGGCACGGTTTCGCTAGTAGTTTTGCGGACGTCTTCCATGACAGCGTCTTTATATTTATCGGTTGTGTAGCAGGTTATGGTGACATAATTCATGTCCTGAATCTTACCTTCCCATAAAAACCGTGCCGGAGCATGAATAAATTGTCCGGCAGTTGCGAGCTTTTGTTCTAAAAGCGAATTGAGAATTGTATCTGCCTGCTCTTGGTTCTCGGCGCTGATCTTTGCTTCGTAATAAACACTCATGTCTTAACTATAACAAAAAGGACAGGTTCTAACCTGTCCTAATTAATCGAATTTGGTTGCACAAGTACAGTCAAACTAGAACCAGCCTACTCGGCTCTTGTGCTCCAATCTGCACCATGCAGATTAGGGCACATTTCTACCTCACATCCGACACCTATCGTATCTGACCGTGCAATTACCTTTGCGTCGCCCATGACTTCTTGTAATGCGGTGGCGCCGCACTCTTTACCCATCCAGCACTTACTGCGTATTTGCGCCGCTTCTTGAGATGCCGCACCCAATGCTCCAGCAATTGCTTCGGTATTTATTTCTTCCCCTATAAAGGTAGCGAGAGAAATCTCTGTGCCCGGAATAAATTGGGAAGTCATTATTGCTCTAGTTGTTCTAAGTAGTCTGATCGGGCCTTTTCTGCAGTTTTAAACATGGCCGTAGGATTAGCTAGAAAAGTTTCGTAGCCCTCACCCTCTACTACCCTGTCAATGTGTTGGTCGTTTGCAAAGCCTTCAGTTTCCGCTTGCAAAGTTGTTCCGTCCTCCAGTTCAACTGTAACGTTCATTCTGTCGTACCACCCAAACTCGATTAGTTCCCACTCGGCTACCAATGCTCTTTGCAGCGGCGTCAGTTCAAAAAGCACAGCACTAACGGTTGAACTTTGGCTGGGTCGGATTGCATATGTTTCAAAATTGCTTTGTTCACCCCATGCACTATTGATAATTTGCTTCGGTGAAAGCGCTACTGGGGCTGCGTCAGAAACATCATCAGTTATTTGGTCGTAACGCTGTACGCATAGTTCAACATCATGAATCGCTACGTTTCCAATTATCGTCGATACACCTCCAACAATAGCCCTTATCATTTCGGGGTCACGATTAGCGCCGTAGCCGGCATACAGAATATTTTCAGGGAGAGGCATAATTATTATATTATAGCATAAGTAATAAGATATAACAATGCTAGGTATACAAACAAAAGACTCTGGCTCCGTAGCAGAGTTAATGGTGCTTATAATTGCGGAACCAGGACAGCGCACACTGCGCTGGCACGCAGGAATAAGACTACTAGCTCAATTCATATCTTAAAGCTATACTTGAGGCATGTCTGAAGATGCTAAACTCGCAAAAGATATCAAAACAATCAAGTACCACCTCGGCGAGGCTTATGATTTTTATCGAAGCTTCATTTATAACAAAGAACACCAGTCGATATTAAAAGACCATGGCTTCCATTTTGCTGGCAGCGTTGCTTCTGTGAACTGGGAAGTTTTTGCTTCCATTTTGACCGGCGACAGAGGGAAAGAGGGTTATGGTTCCGATCTCATTAACCACGAAGTAAAGTCTAGCGTTGATGGTAGCAGCTTTGAATACCAGTACCACTTAAATGCTGGCGAGATTAAACTGCAAGAAGATATGGAAGTTAACCATATTTTTATCTCGTATAGTAAAGACTACAAGGACGTTGAAGTTCGGTTGTTAGAGGGCAGCAAGCTAAAAGATACTTTTGAAAAATGGATGCCTGGATTAATCGAGAACTACGCGGGCGCAACTCCAAAGCAGCGGTACCGTAAGAGTGTTTCGTACGGATTCGTGAAAATTAACGGTATTCTAATCTTGAAAATCCAAAACGGGAACTTGGTTGACCGCGTTTAGCCCAGTCTCGACCAATCCTTCAACTGGCACCTTACTAGCCTGCTCCAATAAAGTGTTGAAGTAATTTTCGCCTAGCCATTGCAGGACAGGAACGCAGACTGCGTCACCAAAACCAAATAACGCTTGATTGAGCGACAAGCTTGGATGGATAATAAAGTTTTTAGCACCCATTAACCGACCTGCCTCTACGCCATTGAACAAACGAGCATCAATCCTACCCTTGCCAGCGCGTACGACGATCTGTCTTGCGCTGCCACCTTTTGGAGTTCTCAAGCATCCAGCAATACCATCGTTTCGCAGCTCAACAGTAGATTGTCGTTTACCGTCACGTACACGCATTCGTCTAAAGCCAGCATAATATCGGTAGCTGGAGCTGTTCTTTTGGATTTCTAATATGTCACACTGCCGCTCATGTAGTTGGCTATAGAGAAAGTTTGTACGTTCCTCTGGCCACCACTCTTCATTTAAATCAATAATGTCAGCTACTACTTCGGTTCTAACCGGTAAGTTAGGTAGTCGGTGAAAGTACCAGTCTATGTCAGAGTGCTTGTTTATATATTCCAAAATCTTAGCAGGCCTGGCATCGGTACTTCGCAAATTATATTCTTGCATTAAATCCGAAGAATCAAAACTTTTTACCAATGAATTGTGCACGCCTATGATAAATATTCGGACACGACTTTGAGCTACAAAGTGAGCAGCGTTGACGCGCAATAGGTCTACTCTGTACCCAAGAGCATTCAGTTCATCCAGCACTTCTCGCAAATCCATTCCACTATTTGATGTGAGTAGACCTTCGACATTCTCTAGCAGGACATAATTTGGGCTAGCCTCTCCGTGCTTCTTCTTCATCTCTTTGAGAATTCTTGCAAACTGCCAGAACGCCTGTGACTCACCTTGATAAATACCCTTGCGGCGGCCAGCTAGTGATAGGTCGGTGCATGGAAATGAAGCGTGAGCTAGGGTAACATTTGGGACATTCTCACCCTTTTCCTCGGCTATGTCTTTCGTATGGAAGTGGTCAGGGCCAAAATTAGTAGTGTACTGTAACTCCTTAAGCTCATCATAGTCCAATGCATATGTCGTTTCCCAGCCAGCGTTATTTAGACCAAGAGTAACAAGACCTATTCCTGCGAAAAAGTCAGCGACAGTCTTTGTGTCAGTTCTAGTGCCCATCAATCGTTACCCCAGCTTTAGTATTAGGTTCATTATACCCCGAATAGGCACCGCCTTGCAGTAGTCTAGCTACTATATCTCTGCTGCAGTATATATTCGGTAAACTCTCGCGACTTCGCTATTCGATCGTAAGTGTACTCGGGATGTTCGGCCGAATACACTTCGAGGTATCCTCTTAGTTCATCGATCAAACCATTTATTGGATTCGTATCGATGCCATTCTCGTAGTGTGCAGTAAGTTGCGATGGGTTACGTACCTGGGCACCAATCAAGTTCTCTGCAGTCATCATAGATAAATGAAAGCGCATGTTCGATTTGAAAAACTGGTCTTCGCTTGATGCTCTAAGATGCGCATCAACCGCCTTTTGCAGTTTCGCCATCCATAAGTAGCCCGGCAAAGAAGCTCCGCGGCTAAATATTTCATCGTACTTCATTTCATCAGCAATTAGTGTTGACGGTCGAGCACGCGCTGCATCAGGATTACTAAATCCGATAGATGAAACAGCTTGTGCAAGGTACGGAATGGTAATGATTTTTGCAGCAGGCTTGCCCTGGTTTTTATAATAGTTCTTTCGGCGATCGTAATAGTATGCCTTCGATTCAAAGAAAACTTCTATGTCTTTCTGCCACGGGTCGGTAGCTCGCATCGCAAAAGTTGGAAGTGGATTCTGTTGGTTGGTCGCAAGAATGATCTTGTTTCGAATCACATCATCGTCCGTTTTGATAACTCTAACGAGAATCACTCTTGGATCATCTTCGCCCAGTTCAATGTCTTTGAAATGCTCATAAATTGCTGTAGAAGTTTGCAAGCCATTCACAATTTGGACATCTTTTAGTGTTAATATTTCGCCAGTTATTGAAGTCTCCGTGCACAGTATGGTCACGCCATTGTTCAGCCACCAAAAATCTGGATCATCAGGGGTGTAACCACTTCGTAAACTTTCCCTGATTGCTTCGTTGACCTTTGTCGTACCCTGATAGTCACGGACATTTGCCTCGAAAGCTAATCGGCGTATTTTTTTTGCATCATCCGTTAAGAACTTTGCATACTTGTTGAGACTAACCAGTACAAGGTGACTACTCTGTCTTGCTACTGAGTGAATGGTCTTAAACTCTAAGGCTAATGTTTCACTAGGCACCTTAGATGCTAGCTCCTTAAGTTCTTTCGCGCCGTTGAACTGAAAGTCATTGTGGCTTCCCGTTAGGGTCGCGGCTATTAGCTCCGTTAGCGTTTCCGATTTGCTTACAACTCTTGTGTTTATGTTATCTGTCGAACCTTTACTGGCGTAAACCACATGTACCTTCACAATAGGAAATTTGTCAGCAGTGTTTTGTAATAGGTCACGGAATATATTAATTCGTTGTATAAGTTCGGCAGAATACATAGTGGCATCTATCTCTACAGCAAGATTGAGCAACTGAGGAACGCTAACAATAATCTTCCCGATTGGGTCTTCACCAAAAGCAGCTTCGGTCTTGCTCTGTATAAGGTATAGATCCAGTGCATAGCCTCGCGCCAATGCTCCAGGATTGAAATCATCCTCAACCAATGACTCGTTGGCAAATGTGTAGACCGAGTCAATTCCCCCGTCACCACTGCCATCCGTGATACCAGCAAGGACCTGATCGGCTGTCAGGTCATAATTCTTCAAAATCTGGCTGGCAGAGAAATACTCAAACAGCTCACTGTCACTCAGTGATGTTGGTGCCTTTGACGACTCTGATACCAGTAGTCGTTCAAGCAATACTAGGTCATTACTAGGCATAAGTCATAATCTCCTGTTGAAATTATCCCCGTATACGCTGTTCGTTACAAGGCCTAGACATTATTTTATGGAATTAATTTATATAGGTGGTCATTGGGCTTAGGAACAATACTCGCGGGTGGGCACGTAGTGACTAGAGAAACCCTTCAATGGCATAAAGCATCATTTGGTTGCGGGACCAGGACAGCGCACGTTAATCTGTGCGCCGAGCTTCGCCGGGCAGCAGACTAACGACCGAACGTTCGTATAGCCCCAGTTCAGAACCAAGAAAAAAGGACCACTTTCGTGATCCTTTTTTCTTGGTTGCGGGACCAGGACTCGAACCTGGGACCTCGTGGTTATGAGCCACGCGAGCTGCCGCTGCTCCATCCCGCGATATTCTTTACATATCTGTAGAGCGACTGTAACTATACCAAACTTCTTCGGTAGCGTCAATAAAAGGACGTACAGCGTAGTGCCTGCTACAACGACTATACTGCTTGCATAAACATAAGGAGGATTAACATGAATATGGTTTCTGAGTACAAACTACTGGCAAGCGACTCCCGGACTGGCTTGGAATCTAAAGTAAACAGCGCCATTAAAAGCGGTTGGGTACCCTCCGGAACGGCTATTAACTACGGCGGCGAGCTGGTGCAAGCCCTCGTAAAGTTTGACGCCTAGCGGTCAACGCGGCGATTTAAGAAAAAGTTAACCCACGCCTCAAAGTTATTGCGCTCCTTAGAGGTGGTGACGGCGACTTGCGCCGGTGCGTCATTAAACAGTACCGTTCTTTTAAGAGCAACTTCTTTTGGCACCACCACTAGCTTTTCACCGGCCGCGGCCAAGCCAAAGTTCTGGCGGGCCGATAGCTCAAGGTACTGATTACTCTTGTAGTATTCGTTACCTAGCTTGAGGTTGTTGTTCTGGAGCGCCTGAAGGTCATTCTGCTGGCTCATACCGGTGATCTGCTTCTGGAGTGCATAGTTAGATTGAATCGACTTTACACCGCTCCAGCTAATCAGTAACACCAGCACTACAAATACAACCTGCCCGGCCACCCGGACATCGCGAAGACGCAGGACTCGGTCCTGTATTTTTTTAATAATTTCTTGGATTTTGGTGTTCATAGCGAAATACTCTAGCTATTATATAACTTCTGCTCAAATCTGGTATACTCTGATCTGTTAGCCTGTACAACTCCAGCGACCATGGCAGCTAACAACGCACCTTATGGGGGTATAGCTCAGCTGGTTAGAGCAGTCGGCTCATAACTGATTGGTCCTTGGTTCAAGTCCAAGTACCCCCACCATACCTATTGTTGACATTGTACTACGCTTATGTTAGTATACTTTTATGCATAACCCATTCATGCCCAAAGAAACACCATTTGTTAATGATGGTCAAGCAAGCATTGATCAAGTAGCAATGAATGCGTCGCGCGAAAACTTACCGGCGTACCTGGCAGCCGCTAGCGAAGTCGTAGGCGTTTCCGTTGAAGTGCTTCCCGTAGATACAGAAGAGCAGGCCGCTGCAGCAGCCGCAAGACTTGAAAGTGTCGAGCGACAGCGAGTGCAGAGGGCTGGCCGATCTTACGGTCGTATAGCTGGCGCAGCCATGGCAGACCATTTATTCGAGCAACGTGACAGAATAGCTCCAGTCGTCATAACGAAAACAGGTATTAGCGATTTGTCCGCCTACTGGCGCCGCGTGGAAGCGCATAAAGATAAGCCACAAGCTTAATTCCTAAATTAAAAACGACAAAAGGTCCTCAGGCTTACGTACTGGAGGACCTTTTGCTTTTAGTTGGTCCTGACGGCTTTACGTCAGAAGCGTGTGCTATAGCATCCTAGACAGTTGCTCATAATTATGGTATTTTGAGCTTTATGATATCGCTCGAGCAATATACGCAGGTGGCGCACCGGGCTGTCATCGACACGGCACAGGCCTATCACTTGCAGGCGACCACGGTCGAAGGGCTGCCCTTATCGGTGCCCTGTAGTTATCAAATTCTTGAGCCGGGCTTCCGGCCGTTTCGGGCGGGTAAAGCCTCGCCCCAGGAACTGCAAAACGAGCTGGACAACGTCCTCGGTCAAGCTGAGGCACGCGGTATTAACGCTGGCATCGAAGGCCAAGAAGCCATTCGTAAATTATCGGTGCAGTTAGGACTAGGAATTGATTGCTCTAACTTTGCCTATCGTTGCCTTACTCTACTCCACGAACGCGTAGGTATCGGCGAGTACACCGATACCGTGTTCCGCTCAGCGTCGGAAATCCGTGATTTACACGCCAGCAAAGAAAGCTGGGCAGCCCGAGATCAAGATGGCAGCGCGCGGCCACTGTCCGCTCCGGAAGCTGAAAAACTGGATGCAGCTGACCTACTCGATACTACGTGGATTGCGTCGGTATTCGGCAAAGATCCGGAATTTATTATTGGCTCTCACCACATGAGTAACGCCGACGCTGCCCAACCGCTACATGCTGCCGAAGTGCTACCTGGCGACATGATTGCCTTTAACAAGGCGGGCAACGGCGTGGTTTCCCATGTTGCCGTAGTAGAATCCACTGATACAACCAGTGATGGCAGCATGCATATGGACTTTTGGCACGCCTGGCATACTAGAGATTTCCAATCTGGTCTCCGCAGGGATAATCTGCAAACCGACGGACACTCTTTTACTTGGTCCCACGAAGGCCTGGCTGACCCTACCCGCTACCAAAGCCATTTCTTTTGCCGGCCCCTCGGCCTAGCTGCCCTGACCGCGTCTCTCACAAACTAGCCAACTGAAGATGAGGGGGTTATTGTCTGTTATGCGAGTGACTGCTATCATTATTAAATGAATGAAAAAAATCCTAACGCTATTGTTCCATTAACAGATTTGCCGGTGCCCGAATTGGTAACCCAGCAAGTCGAATTATTCACACCGGAAAGCATCCACTTGGAATCGCTTTTTCCATTTGACCCTAGCGATGCTTACCAGTCGCTCGACGCCAAAGATGGCCACTGGGTTATTGGTGTTGACCTTGGCGGTGACAAAATCACGGCGCAGTTATTTGTGCTCAAAGGCAAAAAGCTTGTAGCGCTCGACGATTACAGCGACTACGCCCAAGGCAATCACGGCGAGGGTTATTTAGAGTGCCTCGTTAAAACCGGCCAGTGGGCCAGTGAACATAACGTACCGGTCGGTATCTCTTACGGTGCGCCCATAGACGGCACTAAGCCGCTGTACCACCCCAAAATTAAGCAACTCACCGACGCCCTTAGCCAAGACTACGAGGGCGACCTTAAAAACGTCGTTCCTACCCTGACTGCCTGCTTAAATGACGGCCCGGCCGGTTTAATAAGCGGCGCAATCGAAGCCAGTAGTACCGGTAATTATAAAAATATCCTCTTCCCTATTAACGGGGGCGGTTTTGGCCTGTCAATCGCTACCAGAGGTATGCTGTACTCAAGCGAAGCCGGCCACGTCCAAGCCGCCGAGGCACTCAACACTTACGGCCAAACCACCCCCTGCGGTGTTTTTGGTGCTACTTACACCTGCCTTGAAGCGATTGGCGCCAACAAGGCCGGCATAGAAACTCAGTGGACTATGCGCACCGGCGAAACGCTGCGCGCTCGTGATATAGAAGACCGCTACAAAGCTGGCGACACCTTTGCCGGCGAACTGTACGAACACTCAGCCTGGGTATTATCACACATGCTACAAGGCGCTGCTGCTGCTTGCAATATCGACCTGAGCGCGCCAGATACCGTCATTGTTGGCCACGGCGGCGGTTTTAAGTTCCCAAACTTTGGCGCACGCGTGCAACAAATACTCGCTGCGGCCAGCGAAAACACTCCCACTTCACTGCTACTCACCAAAGATTACAGCGACAACGCCTGCCAAGAGGGCGCTGCCCTAGCTGCCCTCCTCACTAACTAGACAGCCTCACCTATCCAGCGGACGGTACGGCGCGCCTTTTCGGGGCTTAAAGAGCCAGTTCATAGAGCAGAAGCCTGTCCGTAAGCAGTCTTCGGGCGTGTAGGTTGGCATTGGTGCCTTAATAATCGCTCGGTAGGGGATCTCAGCCTCGTCCAGCACCTCTAGAGTATCGCGGCGCTGCACAGTAGTAAGCACACTCACGTCGCGGACGCCGGCATTGCGAATTGCCTTAGCAACTTGGCCAGATTTACCGCCGGTGGTGCTGGTATCTTCTTTGACCACGACCGGGACGTTAAGATTACGCATAAGTACTGCCGTGGCCGTGCTCCCCAAGAATAACCGCTCCGGATCGCGGGGATCTTTTTGGCTGTGCAGCCCAATCATGCGGTCACCAAAGCGCTCGACAATACTTGTAACGGGGCGATTAGTTCCGTCAGCCACACTTACCAGTATCCGCGGGAGAGGCGCATATTGCTCCTGCATATAATCACAGACCGTCCCAATCCACTTATGATAAAGGCCGGATTCAGGTTCAATATTACCAAAGACAACTTTTTGCCCATGCATGCCACTCGATAATTCGGTGTGCTGCCCATCGGGTTCAATGACAATGCGAGAGTCAATAAGATCCTGCCACAATTCTGCGCCTGCTACTATTGCCATCTACACCCCTTATCGCTATGTTTTGCTAATTATAGCAAGTTTTAGCGGCGGCTGGCGATGTTTACCAGCTTGATGATGGCGTAGGCCACCAGACCGTATACTGCCATTGCAACCAGTGTCGAGATTTCGACGCGGGCAACGCCGTATTGCAGGTCGTACCCAAACATGCCAAAGAATGGCCGGGCAAATGGATAGCTGACGCTGTAAATAAAGTCTACAAAGCCGTTACCCTTGTTGGCACCAAACAAAATCAGTACAAAGCGGAAGGCCAGCAGCACCAGAAGTACGCCGGCAATAAATGCAATCAAGCGTGTAATGGTGTTTTGCTCGGCACCGGTATTTACGCGGGCATCGTCAACTTCGCGGACTGTTCTAGTGGTGTCACCGTCCTGTACTGTCGTTTGCGTTACTCGTCTTACGGGATCTGTCATGGGGATGTTCCTTTTTTAATCTGCCGGTATCATAGCAGCTCAAAAAGGCAGCTGTTGTAATTATTTTTACACCCAGGAATGAACTGCCGGCGCTAGGTGGTAGCAGGCGCGGCGAGCGCGGACAAATAGTTGTCCATGAGCGCGATGGAATCTTGGGGCGTGGTGCATTGCATAAGGTGTTCGCGTAGCTCTTTGGCACCATCAAAACCATTAATGTACACCTTGCAGAACCTGTTTAGCGTAAAGACAGAGCGCTCACCATTACGCCAGGTGTCGGCAAAAAGCTGCACCTGACGGCGGTAGAGTTTAATGCGGCTTTCGGCGATTTGTTGGGGCCACGGGCTGTCTTTAGCGAAAATGTACGGATCCTGGAAAATACCGCGGCCGATCATAATACCGTCTAGGCCGTACTCGGTGGCTAGGGCTTCGCCCTGTTCGCGGGTCATGACGTCGCCGTTGCCTACAATTAGGGTATTAGGCGCAATCCGGTCACGCAGCTGCCGCACCTCGCCTATCAAGTCCCAGTGCGCCGGGACCTTGCTCATTTCTTTGCGGGTGCGGCCGTGCACCGTAATCATGTCGAGTTGCTTGCCCAGCAGGAACTCGAACCACGTCATATCAACCTCGCTAAAGCCCAGACGAGTTTTGACGCTCAGCGGCAAGCGGCCGGCCAAGCCGGCCCGCGTGGCCTCAATAATGTCGCTCGCCAAGTCACGATTTTCCAGCTTAATAAGCGCGCTGCAGGCACCGTTTTGGACTTCGCTCTTGGCCGGACAACCCATGTTCAGGTCAACGCCCACGAAGTTGCAGCCCTCCGGCAATCCCAGCTCGCGCGCCAGCTCACCGCTGGCAATTTGCTCAGCCACCGCCCGAAAGTTCTCCGGCTTGAGCCCCCACAATTGTGCCACCAACCGGGTTTCGCTTGGCACAAACTGCAATTTCTTAAGTAGCTTAGGCCGTCCCACGCTCTCCAAGCCGTCCACATTCACAAACTCAGTAAAATACAGATCCGGCTCCGCCGTGCCGGCAACAATCTGCCGAAACACCGTATCGGTTACATCATCCATCGGTGCCAACACAAAAAACGGCTTTGGTAATTGCTGATAACTATTCACGATATTCTATTGTACCGCACGCCGAGTTAGCTAGCGGCAGCTTTTTCTTTTGCCAGTGCAGCTTGAGCGATAGACCTAGTGTTACCTCTGACGGTCGGCAGCACCGACTCTCCCCAGAATCTAATACGATTTGCCTCTGATTGTATTGACTCTTCAAGGAGCCCCATAACATCATTTTTGGTGGCATTAGCAACAAAGGCGTCAATCCTGGCTCTTATTTCTTCGGATAATTCGTCCTGAGAGTAGGCGTTAGTAACCGTCTTATTTTTAGTGTGCCCTGGAATATCAGGATTCTGCTCGATCGGGGTGTCACGGTCTAATTTTGAACGGAACGGGTCAACTGTCGTGGATCCAGTGCTCTTGTCGCGAACCATGACGCCATCAACATAACGACGCAACGTGGCGTAGCCCGGGTGGCGCGTATCTATCTCCTCTATTTCGGCTAAGGTGATGCGCTGGTTCGGAAAGTCATCCAGAGCGTCTTGCAGCCGGACCAAATTATCATGGTCGGTAACCGCACTTAGGTAAAAATCTGCATACGTTTCAACGATGCTTTTCATGGCTTTATTACCAGCCTCAATTGCCGTAGAATGGCTGGCTGCCCGGATTTCTTCTGGCGTAAACGTTTGACCCTGCTCGGCCTGTTCATCCATCACCACCCGTTTTGACTTAGCCCGTTTTAGAAAAGAGTCGTGAACTTCCATGAGTCGTGTGTGCACACCGAGTGCACCATACTTTTTTAAATAATCATCCATCTCGATGCTGCTGTTTTTTTCCATGTTACTGGCGGGCAAGAAGCCTAAGCCTTCGGCGTCTCGTAAGGCGCGGAGCTTTTCCTGGGACGTGAGCTCCTTGAGTTCGTCCTCATGCGGCGGCTCTACGGACTCAATCACTAGTGGAGTGAGTTCAGCTACCTCTTTAATAGTGGTATTCAGAAATTTTTTAAAGTTATTGCGGGCCCGGCTATTCTTAGCACCTTTAAAGCGCTCATAAAAATTAACAAAATCTCTTTTAAAATCCGGTTCGAGATCGGCCGGGTTTGTTTCTTTTATTTCTTGAGGGTTAACACCGCCATGTGCCGCGGCATATTCGTAGCGAAGATTGCGCAGCATGCTGCTCTTGTTGAAAGCGGCGCCTGCAGTGACTGATTCTGCCCAGTGAGCACCGTATCGTTCGACTATTTCCCTCTTACCAGTTTCTGTCTTTTCAAAGGCTGCAAAACCACCGCGCATACTAGCCCCTGCTAACAGGTCGAGTGCCGCTACAAGATGTTTAGCGCGCATAACGACGTCAACGGCTATAGTTTCGTCCGTTGGCTCTACTGGTACCACTGATTCCGGCTGAGGTTGGGTAGCTGCGTCGGTTAACTCATGCGAGGTAAAGGGAATGCCATCAGCTGAATGCACTACAGTAGTATCTACCCCTAGCAGGTCCATTTGTTCGGGAGATATGTCGAAGCGCTTGGTCATACTGGTATTATATCATGCTTATGCAAATAAAACAATCCCCCTACCCCATGGGTGACTCTGCGTGGCAATGAGATTATTAGTTTAAAGGTAGTCCGGCTTAGTGCAACCGGACCGGCCAAAAAGCCGGCCCGCGTGCAACGCTGCCTTTAAACTAATGATCTCATTGCCCTGTAAGCACTACTCCCAGCGGAAAACGCGGAAAGCAATAGCATAAATAACCACAATCCAAAGCGCCATCAGACCCAGCTGTGGGCCAAGGTCGGTTAAATGTTTGCCCTCGGTTGTAAGCAGACGCAGGCCGTCAATAACGGGGGTAAGCGGCAGAAATGTCGTGATTTTTTGCAGTACATCGGGCATAAGGAAGCGCGGAAAGAAGGTGCCCGATAGAAACAGCATTGGGAACACGATCAGGTTGCCAAGCGGGGCCGCCTGACGCTCGTTCTGTGACCAGCCGCCAACGGCTAGCCCAATGCCTAGAATGAGGAAGATACTCAGGATAATAAACAATATAATCTCAAAATAATTGCCGACGACTTTTAGATGGAACACACCGATGGCAACCGCAAATTGTATGGCAACAGAAACCAGCCCAATGGCAGCCTGACTAAACATAGTAGAGGTAAAGTATTGCCAGACTTTGAGCTGAGTGGTCCGCAGGCGGCGGAGCACGCCCTGCTTTTTAAGCTCCGGAAAGACGTTTATAGGGCCAAATATGCCGATGCCAACAATTGAAAAACCGAGAAGCCCGGCAAAGGTGTAGTCGAATGAGCTGAGCGAGCGCTCATTGCTCTGCTTGGATGCAACGCTAAAGGGCTCCGGCGTGGGCACAAATTTACTGTTAATCCCCTTTAGCGTTTGGCTAAGAACGGACGCCAGGGTTTGGCCGGCTGAGGCATTATTTTGGGTATAAATAACTTGCGCTTGGCCGCCGGGATACGTCTGGCCGGGCACTTTGTCACCAAAACCCTTTGGCAGAATAATGGTGCCGTCGAGTTGACTCTTGGCCATCTTGTCGTTGGCGGCTTTAACAGTGGTTATTTGGTCATCTATTTTGTAGACTTTATTCTTAGCAAGTTGCTTTACAAAGCTCTTAGAAAAACTGCTGTCCGACTGGTTTATGACAGCGACCTTAAATGTAAGGTCATTGCCGCCACCGCCCGAAAGGCCGCCAAAAACAAACAGAAAAATGAGCGGGAACAAGATGCCAAAAAAGATGGCTAACTTATCGCGGAAAAAGCGGCGAGTATTAATCTTGGTAAAGATCCAAACGGTAAATAATTTTTTTTGAAAAGCGTTCATATTAATCCCGCAGCCCCTTTCCGGTTAGGTCTATAAAAACGTCTTCTAGGTTTGCTTGCTGGACGGTTGTGTCTTTTTTAAAACCGCGCTTGAGCAGCTGGCTAATAAGATTTTTAGGTGTATCAAGAGCGATAATTTTGCCGCGGTCCATAATGGCTACGCGGTCACACAGGATTTCGGCTTCGTCGAGATAGTGAGTAGTTAGCAGCACCGTTACGCCGCGCTTTTGAATAGCTCGTGTAAGGTCCCATAGATTGCGGCGAGCCTGGGGGTCGAGGCCGGTAGTTGGTTCGTCCATAAAGAATACTTTTGGATTGTGCACCAGGGCCGCGGCAATGCTTAGGCGCTGTCGCTGGCCGCCGGAAAGCTGCTCGGCATAGCTATTGGCCTTTTCGGCCAGATCAACATCCTCCAAGAACTTGATAGGCTCAACTCGTTCGCCATAGGCCGCCGAGAACATTTCGATAATTTCGGTGAGCTTAGTTTTTTCTTGGAAGGCAGCGCTTTGCGGTTGAACGCCAATAATACGCTTAATGGCATCAGGGTTTTTAGCAACATCAATGCCGTCCACCAGCACACTGCCGCCATCAATTGGACGCATGGTTTCAATCATTTCCAGCGTGGTGGTTTTGCCGGCGCCATTCGGCCCTAAAATACCAAAAACCTCGCCCTGCTTAACGGTAAACGATATGCCGTCAACAACCGGCTTGTCATCATAGAGCTTGGTAAGATCAGTAACGGTGAGGATTGCTTTATTCATGTCTCCACTATAGCAAAGCTGCTGCAAGAAAAAACACTCCGACCTTAAAAAGATCGGAGTGTTTTGTATTCTTGGTAGAACTATTTTGTACGCTTGATAGTCAAGAAACCGTTTCGCGGGTTTTCGTTGACTTCGTAACCTGCAGGAAGGTCGGTCGCTTCTGGGCGCTCATCCTTACTGAAGTAGTAAATTGTCTGCTCTTTGCCACCGCGTAACACGACTGCCTTAGAATTTAAGTAGTACGTGACACCTTTAGAGTTAGTGTGCTTGTATGCCATTGCTGACTCTCCCTCTCTTAAAATTAGTAGTGTACCCCTAACATACTCCGGTCAGATTTTGATTGTCAACCCTTGACTCAAATTTCGACCCCTGATGTCTATCCGCTTATGGTCTCTCCACCCCTGTAAGCATGACCATATTCTGAGACTGAGCATGCGAATGTTGCATAAGCACTACGTCTGTATTACACTAGTGCGGTAACCATAAAAAGTATAAAGGTGGAGTTAGCGAAGGTATGGATTTTTCAAACCGCAATGCACAGCCGCAAAATGTCGCCCCAGGCGTAACATCTTCGGCATCGACTAGTACCGCTAGTCGTAAAAGTAATAAAGACGACAGCAAATTAGGCCGTATTGGTTTAGTTGTCGCAGTTGTAGCAGTAGCCATTCTGTTGCTATTCCTAGTTTTATTAGTAGCTAGAAGCACTACTACTAGTGATAACAGTGATGAGCACAAGCTTGTTGATACCAGCAAATTACAGGCCGTGTTCTTGAGCACCGGTCAGGTATATTTCGGTAACATCCAGCAGTTGAACAACCGCTACTTTGTAGTAAACAACATTTACTACCTACAAACGTCAAGTACTGGCACCAGTACAACGGCAGCTGCAGCCAACACCAGCGTATCGCTTGTTAAGCTCGGTTGTGAGTTGCACTCACCATACGACAAGATGGTCATCAACCGATCACAGGTCACCTTCTGGGAAAACCTGCAGGACAACGGTCAAGTTGCCCAGGCAGTTAAAACCTTTAAGAAGCAAAACCCAACCGGTCAGAAGTGTAGCGATTCAGCTTCAAGTGCACCAAGCACCACTAACAATGTCCAAGGTTCTACGAACACTACGACAAACAGCAATACAACAACTAAGCCTTAGTTAGCGTATCAAGTTCTTTAAACGCCTCCCCCGGGAGGCGTTTTTAGTTCCCTATACCCTTGATTTACGGTGGCGGTTAACAAAGAATGAGATGACAGTAAGCACAAAGAGTAGCGCCGTAGACACAATTGTCCAGCCAGCCAAGTCGGGAGACCAGGCGGGCGACACAAAGCTAAACTTATAGAGTGCATCTGGCACAGCCGGCCCTTGGCTTACCGGAGTTTGCTTTTGGACGTAGTCCTCTATGCAGCCGACGCGGCCGCGGCCGGAAAAGCCGGTTGGAATGGCCTGTTCACACTGTTTTTGGGCATCACTATAAATCTGGGTGTTCTGAGACGTGAGCCTGTCGCTACGGGCCTTAACGAGACGTTCATAGGTGTACTTGAGCTGAATTGGCGGGTAAACGCTGCCATTATCCGTGGTGAGCTTGGTATTCATGTGCGTGGTAACGTAGGCCTGCAAGTGCTGTAGCGCTGTAGCCACGTCGCCAGCTTGTTGATCGGTGGAATAAACATCCTGACGAAGTGTAGCCATGTGCTGGTTGTTGGAGCGGAGCGCTAGTATGCAGACCGTGAGGCTGATTAAAGCGGCAATCAGGTAGTACCACGACTTAATTCGGAAGACCGCGCTCAGCGGATGTAAAATTTTGGAGACGTTCATGCTGTTTATGATTATATAGGAGTCCGCGCCAGTTACTAATACTGCGTGCAAGTTATATACTACTGGTATGCATATATATTTTTCTGGGATTGGCGGCGCCGGGATTGGACCCTTGGCGCAAATTGCACACAAGGCTGGCTACACGGTATCCGGATCGGACAAACAAGATTCCAGCTACTTGGAATATTTACGCGCCCATGGCATTACTAACATTCATATCGGTCAGGGCTACAAAGCAATTGCCGAGTTGCACGCCGTAACGCCGATTGATTGGTTTGTGTATACCTCTGCCCTGCCCTTAGAAAATCCGGATGCTCCCGAACTGCGCTTTTGCAACGAGCAACAAATCAAAACTAGTAAGCGCGACGAGTTGCTTAACACCATATTGGAAGACACTGGCCAGAAAATGATTGCCGTTGCCGGCACCCACGGCAAAACCACCACTACTGCCATGACTGTTTGGCTTTTTAAGCAACTTGAGTACCCTATTAGCTATCTGTTGCCAGCCAAGGTCAGCTACGGCGAAATGGGCGAGTTTAACAAGGACAGCCAATATTTTGTGTACGAAGCCGATGAGTTTGACCGAAACTTTTTGGCCTACGAACCAGCCGTTAGTCTGATAACCGGCGTTAGTTGGGACCACCACGAAATATTTCCAACGCGCGAGGAGTATCAGCAGGCCTTTCGTGATTTTATCAATCAAACCAAGCAAACGCTGCTCTGGCAAGACGACGCCGACTATTTAGGGTTGGGTGGGCTTGATGGTGATATTACCACCTACGAGCCAAATGATGCTGCTGTACATGCCATAACCCTCAAAGGCTTCTATAACCGACTTGATGCCTGGCTGAGCATACAGGCCGTCCACAAGGTCACAGGAGCAAAGGTAGAGGAGCTGATTGGACACATCAACCGTTTCCCGGGTTTGCAACGCCGCATGGAGCAGCTACTGCCCAACCTCTACACTGATTATGCGCACACGCCCGAAAAAATCCGCGGCGCCATGAGTGCGGCCAGCGAAATAGCCGCTGAGGCTGGTCAAGAGCTAGTGGTGGTCTATGAACCGCTAACAAATCGCCGGCAACATTTTTTGAAAGAAGAATATAAGGATTGTTTTAATGGCGCCAATAAATTGTATTGGATCCCCAGTTACCTGGCCCGGGAAGATCCGGCTCAGCGGGTAATCCCGCCCGCCGAACTCATTACCTACCTGACCGACCCCTCATTTGCGGTGGCCGCCGAGCGCGATGACGCCTTGAAAACAACTATTCAAAAACACCTCGACAATGGCGACATGGTGGTATGCATGGCCGGTGGTGGCGGTGATAGCCTTGATGAATGGCTGCGCCGGGAATTCCTACCTAAAAACTAGCATCCCAGCCGTATTCGGCATAGGTATTACCGGCTTTGATCTGCTTAAAGGCCTCTGCAATTTCAGGAAGAACGTTTTTAGGGAGATCATCGAGGTCAAGCCAGACAAGCTCACCGTGAACGTCCGGTTCGGCATTATAGGGCTCACCCTGCCACTCCAGCGCATTGAAATAGACATCAAGCCACTGGCTATCGGGAGCCTTCCGGTGCACGGTAATCGCATGACTGAGGTTCTGGATGGTAACAGTCACGCCAGCTTCTTCTTTGGCCTCACGTACGGCAGCAGCCATAAATCTTTCGTTCTGTTCTACCTTGCCAGACGGAAGGTCGTAGAAGCCATTCATCCAGTCGGTATGAGCCCGCAGAACAAAGGCTACCGTGTTTTCGCGGCGCAATATGACAGATGCGGCAATATAGGGTGTAGCCGTGTTATACATTATCGGTTGTCGCCCGAACCCTTTATAGTGCCTCGTTTTTGACGGTCGGCTAACTTGGCAATATTTTTAGTGGCTATATCATCGAGAGGAATGTCTAAATAATTGGCGAGAACGGCAATATACCAGAGAACATCGCCGAGTTCTTTGCCGATGTCAGCGCGGTCAATTTTAGATTCATCGGATTCGTGGTCGCGGATAAGCTTCTTAAACTTTTCGGCTATCTCACCGGCCTCGCCCATAAGGCCCAGCACTAGGTGTAATAATTCGTCACGATCGGTTTTTTTGCGGGCTGTTTTGAGGGCGGCTGCTTGGTATTCGTCAAATGTCATACCCTATTGTAGCAATTATTTGTGGGCTTAGGCCTCTACGTCGACTGCACCGCGGCGCAGCACTTCTATGGCATCGTCGACTATTCTGATAATTGTTGACGGTAGGTTACTCGAAAGGTCACCGCCATCAACGTAAAAGTCTACCTCGTCACCAAAGTACTGTTTAGCCTGAGCAATGGTAGTGCTGGTTAGTTGGCCCGGGTGATTGGCACTGCTCGTTAATAATGGTCCGACCTGTTCAAGCAATTGCTGGAGTTCGGGGTGATCCGGAATACGTACGGCTAGGCTGGCCATTCCCTGGTGTAGATAGTCTAGCTCTGGGCTCCCCGCGACCACTACGCTCACGGCACCGGGCCAGAACTGCTCAACGGCCGTTAGGTAGCGGCGCTTAATGCCAAGCTGGACCAGTTGATCAATGCTAGCGGCAATGATGGTGCCGGGCTTAGCCTCGCGCCGTTTAAGATTGTAGAGGCGCTTCACCGCATCTTTATCGGCGGCACGAGCCACCAAGCCGTAGACGGTATCGGTAGGAATCACGCCAATGGCGCCGGGGAGTGATAATTGCTGAACTACATCTTGAAACATCCCCACCACTTTAGCGCAACTCCTTAGGCATTGCTAGTTATTTTTGCTGGGTGTAGGCGTAAACTGCCAGAGCCGCCAGGACAATAATTATGATAACCGTAGCGGTAATTGCCAGACCGACACCACTGCGAGGCGCTTTAGCGGGCGTGGGCTTTGTGGCTTTGGGCTGTTCGGTTGGGGCAGCCTTGGGGGCGTCGGGGGCGGCTGTCGGCTGGCTGGGCGCAGGCTTTTGAGCGACTACGTCCATTGCCGCGCCAGTGCTGGGTGATGGCGGGGGGACTGCAACAGGCTCCGCTGGAGCCGCCACGGGCGCCGCATCCGAAGGGTCTTGGTGAACGTCTTTAGCATCCATAGTATTAGTATAGTAGCACAAAGCGTAAGCGTTTCGAGGGGTTATAGGGAGTAAATGCGCCCATCAAAGCTGATAAGTTTTTCCTGTAAAAGCTCCGTTATGACGGCCGGCAGGCGATCGTCATCTATAAGGGCGCGCAGCTGGTCGAGCCTGGCCGGTGCCAGCGTCAGTTGCTTAATAACCTGGCCTCTTATCTGCCGCTTGGAGCCCGCAAACTTAGATTGCTTTTTGTATGTGGCGCTCAACCGACTTTTATTACCGATTGATTGCTTAAGAAAGGAGCCGTAGTCCATCAGCGCCCAGTACCAGTCACGTGGTTGGGCGGCTAGGCTTGGTCGAATCAACTCCTCAATGGCTTTGTCGCTAACGCTCGTATCATCGGCAAAAAAGTGATGGATAAACACCGTGCGGATATTGGTTTCTATGAATACGACCGGTTTGTTAAAAACGTAGGCCGTTATAGCGCCGGCGGTGTTATGCCCGACCCCCGGAAGCTTAGTAAGTTCCGCCTGCGTGCTCGGAAAGACTCCATCCATCTCTTGCACCACCATTTGGGCCGCTTGATACAAAAATTTAGCTCGTCGATTGTAACCCAGCCCGCTCCATAGGGTTAGAACCTCGCCGAGCGAGGCTTGAGCCAAGGCCTCTACCGTCGGGAATCGGGCTATAAAGGCCAGGTATTTAGGAATGACGCGCCCAACCTGGGTTTGCTGCAGCATCAGTTCGCTGACCATAATTTTGTAGGGGTTAAATTTTCCATCGGAGTCCGGCTGCCGCCACGGCAGATCATGCCGGCCATGGGCAAGATAGTATCCCATAACGGCGTCGTGTAAATTAGTTATTTGTGAGTCGTCCATATGAAAATGCTATTATGTAGCCGATGTTTCATTATAGCGTGCGCTACCTAAAACGATTTGCAATTCTATTGCCCGGCTTGTTTATTGCCGTACTTTCGGTACGGGATATTTTCCCGTATTTTGATACTAAATTGCCGCTGGCACTAGCCATTTTGGTTACTTACATACTAGCTGCCTACATTCTGATACCTTTCATTATCCGTCTAGTGCGCGCCTTTGTGCCCACCAATCACCTGCCTCTATACTGTGTTACTCCGGACGGCTTTGCTTCGGACCCCTTAAACATTGGTATTATTGCTACCCGTCGGCAGCTTATAAACACCATGGAATCAATTGGCTGGTCTACCGCCGATCCGCATAGCCCGTCTAACCTGGTGCACCAGATATTGAGCACGCTGCTCGGTTGGTCATACCCTAACGCACCGATGAGCAGTCTTTATTTGTTTGGCCGCAAGCAAGATATTGCTTTTGAAGTACCAATTGAGGGTACCAGCGCCGGCAGCCGCCACCACGTGCGCTTTTGGGCCACCACCTACACTAACCAAAATAAGCTTTCTGTTCGAACCATTCACTGGCACCACCGAAGTGCCCATGTGCAAGGTGATAATTTACTGTGGGTTGGCGCTGCTTCGCTCGATAGTGGCATTGGGCCCATTAAACACAACTTACAAATTACCCACATGATACATCCGGACACCAACGCGGAGCGTGACCTTATAACCAAACAACTCAAAGCCGCCGGACTCGCCAAAAAAGTAAGTACCCTAACGCTGCAAAAACCCTATCAGCTCAATAACCGGGTACTGCGCGGCTACCTAAGGGCCGACGGCAAAATGAGTATCATTCACTTACCGGACTCGCAACAAAAGCCTCGGCCCTAAAGGCCACCGTATCCCTGCGCTGCTTTGTAATAGTCCGTTAACTTAATGGGTGCCTTACCGCCGGCGGCGGCCACAATATAGAGTTCGCTGCCGCCCTTAGTCACTAGCAAGTAATCGTCACTGAACCAACCGTAGGCGCTGTAGCCAATGAGGTTGGTTTGCTGCTGTGGTGATTCGGCGTTGGCCCCGCCGAGTATGGGCGTTGGCTTGCCATCGCGCTGCTCACTCCAAAAAACTTTTTTACCGGAAGGTGACGCCAGATACACTGGATAGGTTTTATTAAAGCTAGCCTGCGTAATTTCGGTAGATATCTTGGCAGCTTGGTTTTGGTAGTCCAGGAACACTGTTTTGCTGTCGTTATAGTTGTAGGCGGCATAGTAAATCTCTTGGGGGCTTACCAGGGCAGCCTGGATATACCCCATGCCGTTTGCATCGAGCGTTTGGTAGTCTTTTTTAGCTTGGCCGGTAGGCTGGACGCCGCGGATTGAGCTTGTTTTACCCACCAAGCTGGCACCGCCGCTGCTATACCACTGACTGTTATAGACCAGTAAATTATTGAGTATGTAAAAATTGTAAAAACCTTGGTATGCGTAACTGCCATTACCGCTGTCTTCGGCCTGGCTTTGGTCGAGCTGATTTAATTGGGCACGCTCAGCGTCGTAGCTTTTAAGGACTTCGTGGCCATTCTGGGAAGTAGAAACTCCGTTTCGGACAACATCATACATAAAGTAGTGTCCGTACCAACCAATCGGCGTAAAGCTAGCGTCACCGGAATCAAACTCGGTCAGGTGATCATTGGTGGTATCAATAAGATACATCGAAGCCTGGGCCTTATCACGCTGGGCCTTGAGCACTACGTAGCGCCAGTCACGGGTGGCAAGCAGTACCGTGCTGGCACTATCTTCCTTGCCGGTGCCCTTGAGTACGGTTTGGCGGCCGGTACCATCCAAATTAGTCTTTACTACATCAATAGTGCCGCTCTCGTTAGACAGCACGTACACTTTGCCGGCCGGAGTAATAGAGAACGTATTTTGTGGTACCAGCGACGAAGTAACCTCTAGCGTGACCTTGCTGGTATTAAAACCGTCAGCGGTGAGACTAGCCGGGCGCTTGGATAGGCTGACCGGCAGCACAATGGTGGCCGTGCCGTCCTTGGAAGTCTTAGCGTTGGTGTTAAGAACACTAATTTCGGCATTGGCAATCGGTTGCCCCGTTAATTTGTTAATAACTTTAATGGGAACTTGGCGGCCAGTTGCTACCAGCGAAACAGTGATATTTTTACTTTTTGTAATACTTACAAAAGCTTGCTGATTGGCTGCCCTGTAGTACTGCTTGCTGAGCGTCAAGGTATGCGGGCCAACCGGGGCCTTAAAAGTAGCCGTCCCCCTGCTGTTAGTAGTGCCGCTGGACGTACCAATTGATAATTTAGCGTCAGTAACAGGGAGCTTTGTGGTGCTGTCGAGGACCGTTACCTGAACGGTTCGCTTTAGGGCGAGCCCTAACACCTTATAACGGCTCTGCGGTATGCCAAACACCGCCGCGAGAGCAGCAATAAGTAGTACTAGTACGAGCAGTAAGCGCCGGCGCGGGTGCTTAGCTTTAGCCTTCTTACCCACCACCAGCGGTGTAATTGCCTCGTCTTCGGCCGCCAAAAGATCGTCGCTGTCGTGCTCGGCTATGTCATCAATGGCAGCATCAGTTTTTGGATCATCAATTGTTAGGGGCTCGTCTATGGGTAGATCGGCCGCCCTGGCTTGCAATGCATCTCCGACGGTTGGCGGCTGCTCATCCACTGCTTCGCTAACGCTGATAGGAGCTACGGCTTTCGGCTCAGGGAGCGGTTCAGGCAAGGGTACCGGCGGCACTTCTACGGCAGCGGGTTCGGCTACTTCCGGATTATCATCTATGGTATTTATGGCAATTTTGGTGCGGGTTTTAGGCAGTACGGGGGCCGTCTGGGGCTGCGCCGATGATAGCGGTACTAGCTGGGCGGCTGGCGCATACTTGCTAACGTCAATTTTTGGCTCGGCGTCGGATGGCTTTTCGGCAGCAGGATTAGCCTTGGGAGCAAGGGGTGCTCCCATTAATATTTCAACGCGCTGCTCTAGATCTTCATCTTGGGGAGAAGCACTGATTGGGATTTTTTTCTCGGCCATAGGAGCGTCTTTCTCGTTTAACTATACGAGGCGCTGCAACATGGTGAGCGCGATTGCGTGCAAATGTCTTCGGGGTACTATGTAAAAACTCATAACTTCCGCTTTGTTTATTTTGATTAAGCTTACCTATAGTTGTACCTCGTTAAGCACAAGCATGTCAAGGGGCTAGCGGCATTATCGTCTAAATTTAAGCTTTCGCGAGCAAGCCGGCCAGTTCTTCCAGCCACCGCCATTGGCGTACAGGTTTTTGGCAACCACAATTTGTTGCGCCGGAGTAGCCTGGTACGCGGCCGGTGCAAACGCCTTGCCGCCATTATTTGCCCAGCTGGCGGCAGTAAACTGCGGGCCCCCAGAAAAACTATTGCCGGTGTTGGCAGCCCAGCCAATACCCTTAGCCTCGCAGGTCATTACTAGCAGTGTAAAAGCAGCAGCTGTCGGTACTTGAAGGTCCCCAGGCTTGAGCGCCGGAACATACTCACCCGCTCCGTTAACGACAGGCGCAGGTGGCGTATTTTTAGGTACAACTTTTGGCGGCAGAGCGGTAGGAACTGCGGTCGGCGCAGGTGGTGCTTCAACCACGGGCGTAAGTGCTACGCGCACCACCGAGCGCGAGGCACGGTCGAGCGCGTGCTGGCGCGCCGCTTCGTCCTTTTTTAATTCTGTTTGCTCAGAAATACTGAGCGCATCTAGGCGTAGTACATGTGACCCGAGCCCGGCTGAAACCTCGGTTTGGTTAAATATTGTTTGTTCTTCTTGATAGGGCTGCACCGAATTATCATAAGAGCCCGCCAAATAGCCATTGGCGGCCAAGAGCGTTGCCACGAGAGCGGTACGCCGAATAATAATAGGTACAGCCTCGCCACTTCCGTGCATAGGCTACCTCGTACTATTAAATTGTTAGTATCGGTTACGAAGGGTTTGCTAACGAAATCATAAGGGGCGAGAAGTTCTTCAAGCCTTTTCAATAGAATTAGTAAACACTAGGTGTATAACCGATTACTTATATACTATCATTGCTTGCAAGCCGGGCGCTAGCTGCGCGGCGGCATCGGGATGAGTACACTGGTTTTACGAACGTATTTTTGGTACTCGGGATCGTCCTTTTTACGGGTTTCGATTGGCGGGATGCCGGACACTAAAATAATAATGGCGCTCAGCGCTATCGGGCCAATTAATCCCAAGTAGCCGTACGCTGCCGAAAAGCCAAAAACCGCAATACCATACCACAGCACTAGTTCTCCAAAGTAATTGGGGTGACGGCTCCAAGCCCACAGACCCTTGTCCATAACCCTACCCTTGTTAGCCTTGTTGATAACAAAATCACGCAGCTGCTTGTCGGCAATAGCTTCAAATACAAACCCTAAAATCCAGATAATAGTGCCGGCGACTGCAAAGAACGCCGTCGCGCTTGGCAGGTCCTGCCGACCGCCAGCCAGAACGATCGGGATCGTAATCACCCATACAATAAACCCTTGCAGCATGTACACCAATCCGTACGCTCGCAGCCAGTAATTGCCCTTCCATTTGCTCCCCATCAGCTCGTAGCGCGGATCATGCCTGCGGCGGAGGCGCTCAGCAATATGATAGGTCAGCCGCGCGCTCCAAATAGTAACAAGTACTGCCAGCAGCAGGCTGTGTCCACTGGGCTTTTGTAGCACTACCAGCCAGGCAACCAGCGCAAAGCCGCTCCCCCAGGCAGCATCAACCAGATCCAGCCGATTACGACTCCGGGCCACCAGAAACCAGATGCTCATATACACGAGTAGCGCAACTGCGTTCACCAAAAGTAATCGTGCGATCATACATTTAAGTATATGCCACGAACCGCTTTTCGTTGCCCTGGCAGATTATTACGTTCATACTAAGCACATGAAGCGACAAAACGTAAACGACAACGCGCATACGGCCGAAACCGGCCAAGCCTTAACGGACACAAAAGATTATTCTCAAAAACTTGTGGAAGCCAGCCGCTACTTGGCGGCGCATGACAGCAGGCTGGCCAAAATTATTGCCGCCAGCCCGGCCTGCGACTTTGCGCCGCACACCGACTATTACGGTGCCCTGGTTAACTCGATTATTGGCCAGCAGCTCAGCGTCAAAGCAGCCGCGGCCATTAAAAAGCGGTTCCGCGAGCTCTTTGGCAGCGAAAACTATCCGCCTCCAGAGGCAATACTGGAAAAGTCGACCGAAGACCTGCGGGCGGTGGGGCTGAGCTTTGCAAAAATAAAGTACATCCGGGACTTAGCCGAGCACGTGCTCGACGGGCGTATCACTTTTAAGAATCTGACAGGCCAAACAAACCAGGAAATTATTGCCGAACTCACCGATGTTAAAGGCATTGGCGAGTGGACAGTCCACATGTTTTTGATGTTCTGCGTCGGCCGGCTAGACGTCCTGCCGACTGGCGACTTAGGCGTGCGTAACGCGGTCCGGAATATCTACGGATTTCAGGACGCACCCTCGCCAGCGCAGGTCCAAGAAATTGCCGCCAAAAACAACTGGCACCCCTACGAAACAGTTGCCAGTTGGTACTTATGGCGTTCGCTGGATAACGCGCCGCTATAATTAAATTTCGAACTTTTCGATGTGGTCGTTTAAGTTTTTAAGGAGATCTTTGGCCTGCGGCAGCGTCATGGCCACCCGGCTAATTATGGTTTGCTGGCTACCGTCGAGGGCAGCTTGGGCAAAGTTAAGCGTCAGGGCGTGCTCACCCGAACTTATGACGTAGGCATCCACAAAGTAGACCGGTACTTTACTAACGTCAAGATTAAAATTAACTGGTTGGTTTATTGGTGCTTCGTCCATGGTGACCTCCTTAAATTATGGTGCCAGGCGATTAATATCGCGCGGGAACAGACTGGCTTCTTTAACATTGCTTAGGCCGACAAACTTTTGAGTGACACGCTCCAGGCCCATGCCGAAACCGCCGTGGGGTGGCATGCCGGCTTGCATGGCCTGTAGCAGTGGCCGGAAACCCGGATCGTTTGGATCGCCGCCGGCTTTTTGCTGTAACTGCGCTACAACAACATTATAATCGTTTTCGCGCATTGAGCCGGTAGCGATTTCGACACCCCTAAATAGTAGGTCAAAGCGGTCGGCAAACTCAGGGTTTTGGGCCTGAGCTTTGTGGTAGAACTTCATTTCTTCGGCTGGCCAGTCGGTAACGAACACCGCTTCGCTGCCCAGCTCTTTGGCGGCGTACTCGCAAATCCAACGCTCCTCATCGGGCCGCAGGTCTTTTTCACCGACCGTGCTCTGCTCGTTGGCCTGGCTGTATTTTTCGTGGATTTCGGCCATGGAAATGGAAGGTATTTCTTTGCTGAGTAGCGGCTGGGCGGCCCGTAATGCGTCCATATCAGCTTGGTGGTGTCGCCAAAGCTGTTCGCTGACGTAATTAAGTAGCCCGCTCAAAAACTGTTTGAGGTCGTCGATAGTAATGAAGCCCATTTCACCGTCGATCGAGATGTATTCGGTCATGTGGCGTGTGGTTGCGCTGGGTTCAGCCCGGTAGACTGGGGCAATTTCAAATACGCGCTCAAATACGCCGACCATGATCTGTTTGTAAAATTGCGGGCTCTGGGCCAAGGTTGCTTCACGGCCAAAGTAATCTATTTTAAAGACCTCTGCGCCGCCCTCGGTGGCAGCGGCCAGCAGCTTAGGCGTGCGAATCTCGGTAAATTCCTGTTGGTAAAAATAGTCGCGCATAGCCCGGGCTATAGCCGACTGCACTTTAAAAATGGCCGTTTCCTGTAAGTTGCGGAGCCCGATCGGGCGGTATTCAAACAGTGTGTCGAGGTTATCCGGCCGGTGGCTGAGGGGTTTGTCGATCTCGATGGGCGGCTCAGCCGTGATTGGTACCAGCACTTCAAGACTGGCATTGTGCAGCTCGGCTGCCCCTGGAGCTCGGGGCTCGGCGACTGCGTCGCCGATGGCCACCAGGATAGTACCGATCTGTAAACCACGTAACTTCTCGATCTCGGCTTTATCTTTGACAATAATCTGTACCACGCCTTTGCGGTCACGAATATTAATAAAGGTCATACCACCCATTAAGCGTTTTTTGTGCAGCCAGCCTTCGACGCGAATCCGCTCGCCAACGTGAACCGCAATGTCAGAACTAAGTATCCTCATAGATAACTCCTTTTATTAGTCTAGTAACGACTAAAACGGGTCGGTATCATAGCCGCTATCGTCTTAGCGGCTACCGGCCCCTGGATTCCTGTTGCTTTGCACGTAGTAATTCATTAGTGCTATTCTAGCACCTCTGTATCATCAGCGGGGGCTTTTTTGGGGCTTTTAACAGCTTTTGGCACTCGTGGATGCCGGGCGGCGACGGCCATGCGGTCGGCGTATTGTTCAAAATCTTCGCCGGGGAGGTGGCCAAAGAGCTGGCGGACAATGGATTCCATGGTTACGATTCCTACGTACTCTTCGTGGCTGTTCACTACGATAAACAGCGGGCAGTTGGTAACAAAAAAGGCGTGCAGGGCTTCGCGGAGCGTATCAGCCTCGTGTAAGTAATAAATTTGATCCACCATGTGATCGCGCACCAGCCCGGTGCTATGCAGCCCGAGGTGCTGGACCGTTAAGGTACCGACCACCTCGCCCTTGGGCTTGTCGAGTACTAGCACGTAGGGCGACTCAGCCTTGTGTAGCTCGTCTATCAAAATCGGCCCAACCGTATCATCGGCGCTAATAGTTTTAATGGTCGCGCGGGGAGTCAGCACATCGCTCACCTGGTAATCACCAAAAGTCAGCGCCCGCTGGATAATGGCCAGCTCTTCGATACTTAAACGACTGTCCTCCTGATCGGCTTGCTGCTCAATGAGCTCAAGCACGTCGGCCCGCTCGTAAATGCCGGTGTGTTTTACGCCGTTATAGCGATGCTCAATTTTTTCGGCGCTGCGGCTCAGCAGCGGGTAGGCAATGTTGAGCAGCCACACTAGCGCCGGCGTTACCAGAATGGTGACGCGGGCACCGTAGCGGGTTACCCGGCTGGCCGGGAGCCAGGAAAAGGCCGACCAAATAAGCGCCAGGACGGTAATAAGGCTGAGCCAAAACGGTGAGACGCTCGACAAAATGATAATGCCGACTGCGCTGCTCAGCGCAATAATTGCCCATAATAGGGCGCGGAGGCTGGCGCCAAAAGCTACCGCCCGATACAATGTGGCCGCTAACTCATCACCGTGTTCGGCTTGGCGCTTGAGCTCTTTAACGGGCAATGAATAGTAGGTTTTTCGAACAACTACGCCGGTGATGGCTATAACCAGGAACAATATGGCAAGTAAAAAATGTGTCATCTGGCTTAAGCATATAATCTTTGGGCACATTTTTAAAGCCAGCAATCAGGATTACTGTATACTGTGATAAGAATATTATTGAGGGAGTTACCGAGTTATGTCTAAGCAGTTTTGGGCCGTTATTGCAGTACTTATCATCGCGTTTGCCGGCGTTGCCGTCGTATCAAATAAAAAAGACGCTACAACCAGCAGCTCCGGAAGCGCTCAGCCGACTTCACATGTTGAGGGCGCGGGCAACAAAAAAGTAACGCTGGTGGAATACGGCGATTTTGAATGCCCGTACTGCTACCAGTACCACCCCACCGTTAAGCAAGTTGTTGCCTCGTACGGTGACGACATTACCTTCCAGTTCCGTAATTATCCGCTTACCAGCTTGCACCAAAATGCCTTTGCTGCCGCCCGCGCTGCCGAAGCCGCCAGCCTGCAGGGCAAATTCTGGGATATGCACGACCTACTCTACGAAGACCGCTCATGGGTTGGCAACACCAGTCCGGCTGCTGTATTTGACCAGTTTGCAACCGAACTCAAGCTCAATGTGACCAAGTTCAAGCAAGACTACAGCAGCGACAAGGTGAACGATACGGTTAACGCCGACCTGGCTGCCGGGCAAAAACTCGACATCAATGGCACTCCAACCTTTTTCATTAATGGTAAAAAAGTCGAGATCGCCAACAGCGTCGATTCGTTTAAAAAAGTAATTGATGCCGAGATTGCTAAGCAACCAGCCGCCGCATCAACGACTAATAACTAGTAAACTAATACTCTAGAAACTGGCGCCATGCCGGCTGACCGACCTGCACAGGCACGTATTCAGCCTGCGATTCTACAATAGTAACTTTAACTGGCATTATAAGATCCTCGTCAGCGCAATCCACACGCGGTGAAAGTAGTTGCTCACTGATACTGTTTTATTTTATTTTTTGTCTTACACGACCGTATTACTGGCGGGTCAATGAAGTAGCTACAGTGTATACAAACCACTTATGGTTGTCAACTTTGCCACGGATTATTTGCGGTTACTTAACAGTGACGTAGAGCCAATTGCGATTACTGTAGTGGGCAACGCTATGGAGTAACCCTGGTACGGATTTTTTGTCGCGGAGGCCCTCGCGGATTTTTCCTGAGGAAACATCGGCCGCGTAACTTTCAAACATAGTCACAGCTACGGGTTGATCTTTCCAGGCGCTGATTTGCTGCTGTAAACTAGTCTGATCCTGGTCGGAGCGGACGCCAATGACCAGCTCAGCCGTTTTGAGCAACCGTTGTACGTTTGGCCAGCTCGGCAAGTGAGCGATAACGTCGGATCCAAATAAGAATGCCAGCTGGGCGCCGTCAAATTCTTTGAGCAGCTTAGGGAGGGTTCGCTCGGTGCTAAAACTAACGTCCACCAACTCCATAACCTTAAAATAGGGATAGGGTCGGCAGGCGCGTTTAACCATAGCCACCCGGTGGGCAAAGTGTTCTACGCCGGGCTTAGTACGCGGCCGGCGTTCCGGTAAAAAGTAAATGCGATCCAGGCCGGCAAACTCCATGGCCTGCAGTGCAAAGCCAATGTGGCCAGCGTGCACCGGGTCAAAGGTGCCCGCGTAAATACCGATTCGTTTGCCGGAAAATGATGTCATGCTACCAGTATACTAGCTGCGTGCCGGCTCGAGCTGCGCTGCCCGGCGGGCAATGTTGCCGATATCACCCTTACCATCGGCATCTAGGTAAGCGTCGCAGCCATACCGCAGGCACCTAGCAGTACCAGATCGATCCCGGTAGGCTTTGACAGTCAGCTTGGAATCACGCTTTGAACCATCGTCGTTGTAATCGCAGCAATAGCAACCGCTGTGCGAGTAGACGCAGGGCTCATTATCGGTCTCGCCTACGGCGGTGCTGCCCTGCTGGCCACCAAACGCTTCTTGCAGTGACGATGCAGTGTCGCCAGCGCCAATCGCGTTTTCGCTACTTTCATGTATGCTCAGCTGGTTTTGGCCGGCACAACCGCCGTAGCTACGATTAGCCTGGACGCCACTGCGGACATTGGCAGCCATTATTTGGTGCATCAGAGCCATGTCATAACCACCGTAATAGCCGCCATACTGTGGCACCGTTGCCGGCTCTAAGAACATAATCGCCTGCGATAGCCCTTCTAGACCCCGCGGGCTGAGCTTGAGTTTCTTGCGGAGTTCTTCTGCGGCGGCGTAACGAATAATTGAGTCGATAGCCCGGCCGGCTTCGTCATTAAAGCGCTTACTGTTTGCTACACGTATAAGTTGCTGGCGTAGCTCAGGCTTTAGGTTCGCGGGAGCAGCTTGCAGCAGGCTTTGAGCCAGACCCTGCAGGGTGGCATTGTTCTGCTTTCGGTAAATAGCATCGGCCAGGGCTGTGTAATACGTTTCGTGGAATTTTTGCATGGTTGGCTGCTGCGCCTTCATGAACTCCTGTAGCGATCGGCGCGAAGTGGTCGACTGGCGCATGTCATAATATCGCTCCCGGATACGAACTGCCAGTAGCTCCGCCTGCTTGGCATCGGCGGCAACTTCCAGGCCATACTGTATCCATTCACTCGTCGGTATGCCTTCTGGTACGTCAATACCAAATTCGCTAAAGAGCTCACGCCACATGCCCAGATTACTTTTATCAATTGAGTATGCCCCTGCTACGATAGTGTCTTCATCCTCACGGCAGTACCACTGCAGATAGGCAATTCCCTTGCGATAACCGAGCCCTTTCCAAATATCAGGATCAGTGGCAAGCCCCTCCTTAGGATCCATACTTACAACCAGTCGGGCCGTCCCAATGGGCAATTGGTTAACCCTACGGGCATTTTGAAGATCGGCGGCATCGCGCTTGGCTTGTTCGCCGAGTCGGCTATCTTTTTGTGCTGCCTGTTCAGAGCTCGCCAGCCCTTCGGCCAGCATAGTAACCACCGAGCGGCCATTGACGGTTTGGGCCTCTCCATTTATCACTTTATAGGTATACGGCCGGTCAACATCCAAATGCTCCCTAAACTCGGGATCCGTTTTAAGCATTTCGGTAACGGCCGTTGTAAGGTCATCCATAGTAAAGGCGGCCATTGCCTTATACTCTGCGGTCTTGGTGCCCTGGCAAGCCAACTCACCCAAATGACGGAGCGACTTTAAGGAGTGCGCATAGACTTCGGCTTGCTCAGGTGCTACTTCTATAAATTGTACTGCGGCTGCTTCGGCCATAGTTCCCCTTGTGTCTATACGAGCAGCGTCACCGAATATAACTTGGTGCTCCTGCTCGTGAGACTTTTAGTAGCTGTATCGGACTTTCCTATTAGGATTACCGTTGCGGCACAGTTCCCGATTTGCACGGGATTCCAGCTATGATTTGTTAAGTTCTAGTATAGTACCACCGTTGGCTTACGCTAGATATGGTAGTATTTACTTCAACGTAAAGCTTGTCAGCGCATCAAAGAAAGTCTTATAGTCCGGATTAATGTTGTGGTCAGTATAGGTAAAAAAGTACTTCCGAGCCGCGCCCTTACTGTCAGTAAGGGTAACAGAGTTAATATTGCCCTGTGAGCTCGTGCCTACGACGTTACGCTCATAGTTTGCTAGGTCGCATAAAAAGTCGATACCTCGCCACTTGGCTAGCGTTCCAAAAGAACTTGGCGTGGTTGCCGCCTTGGTAAAATCTGCGCAGTTATCAGAAATAGTACCTACGATGTTAATGCGGCTGACGCTCGCCTCGATACCGATCACTCGGTTAACACTAAAGTTTTGCGGAATAGTATCCTGGTAGATATCAAGGAACTGCTGGTTTGAGCCGCTGTCGCCGCTTGAGTAATGGTAAAGGTCGTAGGTTGCTTTCTCGTGAGAAACCGTCTTCCAGCCGGATGGTAGATTAAAGCTAAAATCATCTTCGCTCACTACTTTGGTGGCCTGCGAGTCTGCACTGGCAGTGTTAGTGACAGCACTAGCCTGCTTAATAGTAGTGTCGGGGCTCTGCAGCTGTAAAATCACCCAGAATACGGCTACAACCGCTATGACCGCAATGCCAACAGACCCTAGCCACATCGGCCAGGCTCGGTGATATTTTGATCTATGTCCTAGGCGATACATATCGTTGCTGCTTTACGCCTCTTATTATACGCTTGTGCTTCTGTGTTGCTTAATGGCACTAAGCCGCGGGATAAAACTCTGGGCTGCACCGTCCAGGCCTAGCACCTTTAGGGCACCCACCAGCACGTACAAGCTATCAATATCTTCGCCGCCCACTGCCTGTTCGGCCTGCACAAAGGCATGTTCAACTTTTTCTACTAACCACTTTTCTTGGGCGGCAGTTATTTGATTGCTGGTTATTTGAGTGGAATGTTCCACGCCAACTACTTCGAGCGAGCGAGCTGAATGATCACGCTTGCGAAGATGCCCGCGGGCAATCAGGCTATTTATATGCAGTGCTACGGTAGCCACTGAGGTGTAGTTGAGGCCACGCATAACTTCCCGGTAACTGGGGCTATAGCCATGTTCACTAATAAAAGACTGAATATAGGCCAGGAGCTCGCGTTGTTTCTTGGTAGGTCGAACGCTTGGAGCGGGGGATGTTTGGTTTTCGTTCACATAAGCATTATGCCACAAACCGTTGTCAGTAGCACACTCTTGCTATGATTTGCCGGGGGTATCTTCTGGGAACACATAGTACTTGTACCAAAGGTAACTCCAGACCGTAAAAAAGGCCGATGAAATAAAGAAACCAATGTAGGGCGTAATGCCAATATGGTTCAGGCCGCCAATAATAAGATAGTCGAGCACAAAGCCTATAGATTCAATGAATATATAGCGTCGCAGATGTGTAATTTCACTAAACCTTTTTTTGCCACCGGCAAAGGCCCAATAACGTTGCACTAGGTAGTTGAGTGTCCAGCCAACTGCATCAGCGACTACTTTAGCCCAAAACCATGACCACCCAAAACCTGAATAGGTAAGCGCAAAGAGTGCGTAGCCGCTCCAAAAATACAGACCGCCGCCGGCCATATACTTGGCGAACTGCAGGAGGTTTTGCCGGCTTAAGAGCTTAGAGAAGCTACGCTTCATGAATAGGAACTTCTACCGGGTCGGCCAGCGGCGTAATGGGGAGCGTAGCCATAGCAACGCCGGCTAGACCCCACCAAACGTAGGCTAAGGTGTCATCAGCCCAAGCGTGCAGCAGCAAGTTAACAACGCTTATTCCGATCAGACTCGTAAACAGACAAAGTGCTAAGGGGCTGGTGCGGCGTAGCCACAGCAAGTAGCCAATACCGGCGTTTATAACCAAGAACAATCCCAGCCCAAGGATGCCCACCTCCTGAGCCAACTGTACAAAGTAGTTTTCGGCTATCCGGCTCTGGTGATTGTTATAAATACTAGCCGGACCAGCCGTTCCGGCACCCCGGCCGAGTGGCTGGTGAGCCACGTCATGCAGACCATTTTTTAGGGCAGCTACATGGCCGTCGTTTGAACTAGTGGTAGCCGTGGTGCCAGTCTGTGTATGCAAAACTAGATTTTGATAGGTGGAGTTATGGCGAAGCGACAAAACTAGGCTAATAACTACGACCACAATAACCCCTCCGGCAACAGCAAGCCGCTGCTTAGCTACCCGGCTACGCAGGCTGAGTAGCAACAGCACCGCTGTGCTGAGGAGCGCGCCAATAAGCGCGCTCCTCGAGCGGCTAAAGAACAGCACAATAACACTGGCAACCAGTAAAGCCCAAAGTTGCCAGTTACGACGGCTCCGTAGCAGCGCGGCAGTAATAACGGTGATTGGCAGTATTAGGTAAGCACCGAGTGGGTTTGGTCCGCGAAGCGTCGAAAAGATTCGTATGTAATTATTGTTTTTATTAATAGTGTCTACCGGGTCTATGGTTGCAGCACTATAGCCAAAGTGCCGCAGGAAGTCATGGGGCAGCACAAATATCTGCAGCAGCCCAAACCCCACTACGATCGCGGCTGGGACTACCAATATTTTGAACCAGTTGGATTGCAGTCGGGCGGTCCGCAGGGCCACGGCCCAGCACACCAAAAAGAACACCAAAAAACGCAGATCTAGCAGCCAACCATAGGCCAGCGCCTTGGGAGTAACAACATTATTATGCAAGGCAATCAGCCCAACAGCTGCCTGCAACAGGGCGTAGGCAGCTATTAGCCAAACCAGACGCCGCGATAGGGTGTGCGTCCGGATCTTTCGGTCGGTTAGCATCAGATATACCACGCCAAGGCCGGCAATAAACAAAAGCGTCTCCTTCCAGAGACGCAACAGCGTGTAGTGGCCAAATATACTTGCTGTCCAGACGGTAAGTATTGCATGGAATGGCATTAGCACCATGGTCAGCACAACGAGGCTGGCGACCATTGATAGTACGGCGTACTTAACTGCAGACGCTTTCATATATTGGACCTAGTATATAAGATTTTAGCTACGGGTGATACTGGGCATATCCGAAACCTATCAAAAACGCGCTATACTACTAGCTAGTGACCACCGTAAAATTTATACAACCGCCACTAAAAAAATTATTATGATTGCCACACATGCGTAATAACGCCTCCATTGTTTACAATATTTTCCTGGTCATTGGTGACTTTCTGGCGCTGGTAGCCGCTTTTACCATAGCCTACATTCTGCGCGTATCAGTTAGCAGTAGAATTTTAAGCGCCAATGTGCCGGCCTCCACATACATCGGTATTCTGGTGACCCTATTACCCTTTTGGATTTTTATATTTGCCATACTTGGCCTGTACAACAGCCGGGTGTACGACAAGCGCTTTAGTGAGCTGGGCCGAATCCTGATTGGCTCCTTTATTGGCATACTGTTCGCCATTAGCTACAGCTACATCGCAAACGTACAGCTCTTTCCTGCCCGCTTAGTGACCGTTTACGGCTTTGGGCTGGCGGCGTTCTTTGTGTTTGCCTTCCGAACCATCATTCGGGGTATCCGGCGCGAGCTCTTTACTTACGGTATCGGCATTAATAACGTCTTAATTGTCGGCGACACCAAGACCTCCCACTTGTTAATCGACGCCCTAGCCTCTACGGGCATTACGGGCTACCGGGTGATTGGTGTGGTTGGCGGTATAAAGCATCCTCTTAAGCCGGGTGCGCTACAAACTGAATTTAGGGACTTTTCATCGGCTGTGGCTGCCCTTGAGGGCCAGCAATTACACACCATCATTCAAACCGAGTTGTATTCAACTCCCCAGATGAACGATGCTATCCTCACCTACTCCCAGCAGAACCACATCGCCTACCGTTTTGTGCCGGGCAACAGCGAATTATTTGTTGGTAATATACAAGTTGATTTGTTCCATTCGGTGCCAATTATTGCCCTTCACCAAACGCCGCTGGTTGGCTGGGGGCGAGTAGTAAAGCGGCTGTTCGATGTGGTTGCGAGCAGTCTGTTATTACTGGTTGCTTCGCCGTTTATGCTGATTATCGCCGTGCTCGTTAAGCTGGCCGACGGCGGCCCGGTATTTTTACGCCAGGAGCGCCTGAGTCGCTTTAACACAGCGGTACGCATCTATAAGTTTCGCTCGCATAATCGAACCTATAACGGACTACTGCCGGAAGAAGCCTTTGCTAAGATGGGGCGACCGGAGCTGATTGCCGAATACCGGGCCAACGGCGACCAGCTGTCCAATGACCCCCGGGTAACCGGAATCGGCCGCTTTTTACGCAAATACAGCCTGGATGAGTTGCCCCAATTAATAAACGTGTTCCGGGGCGACATTAGCTTAGTTGGCCCGCGCGCCCTGGTTGCCAACGAACTGGAAAAGTACGCCAAAAAAAGCCTTATTTTGAGCGTTAAATCCGGGTTAACCGGGCTCGCTCAAATTTCTGGCAGTAACAATTTAAGCTTTGACCAGCGCCGTAATCTTGACCTGTACTATGTGCAAAATTGGAGCTTCTGGGGCGACGTCGTCATTCTTATTAAAACCATCTCGGTTGTGCTGTTTCATAAAGGAACGCGCTCATGAAAGTTGCCATTGTTTGCGACTGGCTAACGGGCATTGGCGGCGCGGAACGCGTTGTACTGGAACTGCATCGGCTCTACCCGGATGCCCCCATTTACACCTCGCAGTACGATCCAAGCAAGATTGACTGGTTTACCGACGCCGATGTGCGCACCACCTGGCTCCAAAAATTACCCAAGAGTCTTAAAAAGTTTTTGCCGCTACTAAGAGCCTGGACCTTTAGCAGGCTTGATCTTAGTGAGTACGACCTAGTGATATCAAGCACCGGTGCCGAGGCCAAAGCCATCAAAACCGGGCCAAACACCACCCATATTTGTTACTGCCACTCGCCAACTCACTACTATTGGATCCGCTACGACGAATACATCAAAAATCCGGGTTTTCCACGCGGTACCAACTGGTTGGCTCGCTTGGGACTGCGCTTATTAATTGAGCCGCTCAAGCGCATGGATCGCCAAGCCGCTAGGCGCCCGGATGTTATGATCGCCAACTCAACCCACACGCAGGCCATGATTAAGCGCTATTACAAGCGAGATTCAGTCGTTATATTCCCTCCAGTTGATACCGATCGTTTTCGTCTGCCGACTAATCCGGCCCCTAGGCACGGTTTTGTGGTTGCCGGCCGGCAAACGCCCTACAAACGCATTGACCTGGCCGTAGCGGCCTGTACGGAGCTCAAAATACCGCTTGTAGTCATTGGCACGGGCCCGGATCACAAACGACTCGAGAAAATGGCTGGCCGCAACGTCACCTTTTTGACGAACGTCAGCGACTATGACATGGCCGGCCACTTCCAAACTGCCCTCGGCTTTATCTTTCCAGGCAAAGAAGACTTTGGGATTGTGGCCGTAGAAGCCATGAGCGCCGGCACGCCGTTAATCGCCTACCAGCAGGGTGGTTCACTCGACTTTGTAATTCCGGGTAAAACGGGTGTATTCTTTGCTAAACAGACAGTCGACAGCCTTACCCAGGCACTAGAGACGGCAGCCGCTAAGAATTTTAATTACCCGGCCATTGCCGAGCATGCCCAGCAGTTTTCGACCGCTGCTTTCCGTAAAAATATTAAGGCTCTCATCAAAGACCGTTTTCAAGAAAAGTAGGGCAATGAAGCGTATTTTAGTTACCGGCGGAGCTGGTTACATTGGCTCCCATACCGTTCTTGAGCCCTCATGAGCGGTTACTCGGTTGTAGTAGCAGACAACCTCTGCAATAGCTCTGTGGAACCGCTACGACGGATCGAGAAGCTCACCGGCCAGCCAGTTACCTTCTACAATATCGACCTGCGGGACGAGCCCGCCTTAGAAAACGTTTTTGCCCAAGAAAACTTTGACGGAGTGATTCACTTTGCTGGCTTAAAAGCCGTGGGGGATTCGGTTACCAATCCGCTGGGTTACTACGACAATAACCTGCTTTCCACCATAGTTCTCTGCCGTGTTATGGCACGGCATAACGTTAAGCAATTAGTCTTTAGCTCTTCGGCAACTGTCTATGGTATACAAGCCAGCCCAAAATACGTTGAGACAATGGCCATGGCACCGGTCAACCCGTACGGCCACACCAAGGCTATGATTGAACAAATATTGGCTGACCTCTGCATGAGCGATCCAACTTGGCGCATAACTGCACTGCGGTACTTTAATCCGATCGGGGCGCATCCTTCGGGTCTTATTGGCGAAGATCCAAATGGGATTCCTAACAACCTGTTCCCTTTTGTCATGCAAGTAGCCGTTGGCAAACGACCGGAACTCATTGTTTTTGGAAATGACTACGACACGGTAGACGGCACCGGCGTACGCGATTATATTCATGTTGTAGATCTGGCTCTAGGCCACATTGCAGCCCTCGAGCACGATCCGGAGCCCGGTTCCTATGCAACCTACAATCTAGGTTCGGGCAGTGGCAGCTCAGTGTTTGAGGTTGTTGACGCTTTTAAAACCGCCAGTGGCAGAGATATCCCCTACAAAGTAGCACCTCGCCGCAGCGGCGATTTAGCAATCTACTACGCTGACCCATCAAAAGCGAACCGCCTACTTAATTGGAAGACTGCAAAAACATTAGCCGATGCTTGTGCTGACGGCTGGAAGTGGCAGTCTCAAAACCCCAACGGGTATGCTAGCTAATATCTTTGTTACGAACCAGGCGCTTTTCGGCTAGGACAATTGTCCACGGTAGTGGCTGCTTGTAGGTAAGTATAGGGCCAAAGTGCTGCTTCATAAATTTAATAAGACCGGTGCTGCTCCAGTGATTTAAGTGTCCGATGGTATTTCCAAAATCTTTGAGGTACTTGCCGCGGGCCATGTTGAGTGCTCGCCAAATCGGTTCGCGGGGCACACCCAAAATTAATTTGCCACCGGGTTTAAGAATTTTTGTAATCTCTTCGAGCGCCTGCTCCGGATAGTCAAGGTGTTCGAGTACTTCCAGCAAAAATACCAGGTCATAGCTTTCCGGCTTGTGCTGGAGCTCATAAATACTTTCCTGCGTGATCGTAACGGTTGGGTTTTTAGCTTGGGCTAGGGGCACCAGCTGTTCAACAAATTCAGAGGCATCGAGTGTAATGCCTTCTGGTAAAATTTTGCGCAGCCGCTCAGTGGAAAAACCTTCGCCGCAGCCCAGCTCAATGGCTCGACCCTTGGTAATTCCAGAAACTTTAAATAGTTTTTCGACGTTCTTAAAGTAGCCGTCAAGCAGCATGCCGCCTACTTTTCCGCTGCCCTCTTCGGTGTATTTGTGAGCAAAGTCTTCTTGCTCGGGTGTGGCTTTTAATTTTTTTGCTGGTGGTTT
The DNA here is from genome assembly GCA_028286245.1 of Candidatus Saccharimonadota bacterium. Lineage (GTDB taxonomy): Bacteria > Patescibacteriota > Saccharimonadia > Saccharimonadales > UBA4665 > UBA4729. The sequence continues at coordinate 333,269 of JAQBRY010000002.1, forward strand.
AGATGTAGTAGTCATCGCAAGATTATAGCATCATCTTGTTAGTTTACTGAGGCTTACGGCTAATAAGCCCCACTTTTTGTGACAAATCTTTACGCGTTACCAGTAAACCGTGCGGAGTGTTTATAACTACGCAGTTGTCGATGCCAATAATGGCGATCTGTTTATCTTCGTAATTTTGCACCAGCGAGTTGCTAACGTCAAAGAGTTCTATATTTGGGCCATGTATGTAATTACCTTCAATATCGCCGCCAATTGCTTTGGAAAAGTCTGCAAATGATCCCAGGTCAACCCAGTCAAAAGCTGCCGGTACTACCTGCAAATGCGGTACCTTTTCTATGAGTGCATAGTCTATGGATTCATTACCAAAACTTTGGTAGGTAGCCGAAAAATCATCGGCTGTCAGTAATTGTTGGTAGCTGGTATACAGCTCGGGAGCATTGCCAGCCATTTCGGACTCAAAAACGTTTAGTGAGCCCACAAAATAACTGGCGTTCCATAGGTATTCACCACTCTCTAGATAGGCTTGGGCATCGTCGTAGGCCGGTTTTTCTTCAAAACATTCAACGTTATAAACTACCGTATGCTCACTGGATAGCGCACCTTTTTTTATATAACCAAAACCGGTCGCCGCGTAGTCCGGCTTGATGCCCACGAGCGTTATTTGATTATTGACAGTAGCCGTCTCGGCGGCAATGGTAAACGTTTGCACAAACCCTTTGGTATCCCGTATGTAGTGGTCGGCTGCCATAAACACAATTGGCTCACTGGCGTCTTCCCGGCTTTTGATGCGGGCCAGCGCCGCAATAATACAGTGGGCAGTCCCGCGACGAGCGGGCTCAATAATAAGATGGTCCTCGTTAAGACCGGGCAGCTGTTCTTGAATGTGTGGTAGCTGGTTTATCTCTGAAACCACGTAAATTTTCTTGCTCAACTTGCTAGCCCTATAATAGGTGTTCTGCAACATGGAGCGCGAGTCATTCCCCACCTTCAGTAGGTGTTTTGGGTATGCCGGAGTAGAAATCGGCCAGAGCCGAGTCCCGGATCCGCCCGCGATGACAACGATAATCATAACCTGATAATACCAAACCTGCTTCGTTTCGACGAAATATGGCTAAGAAGGTACAATAGATAGCATAACCGAGGAGATGAGACGTGCCAGATGTAAATGCAATCTTTAAAGCGTATGACGTGCGAGGAAAAGTGGGGAGTGAACTCACTCCGGAAGTCACCGGAAAAATCGGTCAGGCCTTTGGCAGCTGGCTACCAGAAGCCGGCGCCGTTGCCGTTGGCAGAGACATGCGCCCCGACTCAAAGGAACTTGCCGACGCGCTGATTGCCGGGCTACGAGCCCAGGGGCGGACTGTTTGGGACATTGGTGAAGTTACTAGCGATATGATTTACTTTGCCGTTGGTAGTAATAATCTGGCCGGTGGCGTCATGATTACCGCCAGCCACAATCCGGGCGAATATAATGGCATTAAGTTTTGTCGAGAAGGTGCCAAACCTGTTGGCGAAGAGTCCGGCCTGTTTGAAGTGCGTGACCTGGCAGCCGCCAACGACTTTGACTCAGCAGACGTGCCTGGCGAGATTATTGAAAAAGACGTTGTAGAAGCCTGGGTAGAGCATGCGCTGGCATTCATTGACACCGATAAACTCACGCCGCTACACATTGCTGTTGATGCTGGCAATGGCATGGCCGGCAAAATTTTTCCTGAGCTGGAACCGTACGTCCCTTTTGAAGTCGAGGAAATGTATTTTGAGCTCGATGGTAGCTTTCCTAACCACATTGCAAATCCCCTTGAACCTAAGAACCTCGTAGCAGTTCAGGCCAAAATTCGGGAGCTGAGCTGTGACGCTGGCGTGGCCTTTGACGGTGACGGTGATCGAGCGGTCTTGCTCGACGAATTAGGCGAACCGCTCAGCGGCACCGTGCTAACGGCAATTTTGGCCGAATACTTCCTAAAGCTTGTTCCGGGCGCCACCATTCTGCATAACGCCATCTGTGGCCGAATTGTTCCCGAAACAATTACTAGGCTCGGCGGTACCCCTGTGCGGACGCGGGTGGGCCATTCCTTTATTAAAGGCGAAATGCGCACCCACAATGCCCTTTTTGCCGGTGAGCACAGCGGCCACTACTACTTTAAGGATAACTTCATGGCTGACAGTGGCCTGATTGCTGCCGTTATCGGTTTATACATACTAAGCACCAGTGGCAAAAAACTATCTGAGCTCGCTGCGCCCTATCGCCTGGCCTACCAGCAAATTAATGAGACAAACTTCGAAGTAGCCGACAAAGACGCCATGCTCAAAAAAATTGCTGCAACCTTTGAGGGCCAGGAGAGCGATTGGCTGGATGGCCTGACCGTTAATTTCCCGGATGCCTGGTTTAATATTCGGCCCAGTAATACGGAAGCCCTGCTGAGGCTAAATGCTGAGGCTAAAACTCCTGAGGAGCTTACACAGCTTGTTGCAAAAGTTACTAACTTAATCACCGAGAACTAGAAAGGGCAAACTGGTATACTAAAAATATGAAAATTCTTGTTACCGGGGGTGCCGGCTTTATAGGCTCAAATTTTGTACGTCACATCTACCGGGAACGGCCGGATTGGCATATCACCGTCTTTGATGCTCTGACCTACGCTGGTAATCTAGAGAACATTGCCGGGCTCGACGAGTCGCGAGTAGCTTTTATCCACGCCAACATCTGCGACGAAGCCGCCATTGATGCCGCTGTTGCCGATTGCGACGCCGTTATTCACTTTGCTGCCGAATCACACAACGATAATTCCCTGCATAACCCCTATCCGTTCATTGAAACCAACATTCTTGGGACCTTCCGAATTTTAGAAGCGGTGCGTAAGTACAACAAACGACTGCACCACATTTCTACCGACGAAGTCTACGGCGATTTAGAGCTCGATGATCCGGCTAAATTTACTCCCGATACGCCCTACAACCCCTCAAGCCCCTATTCGAGCTCAAAAGCAGCCTCAGACCTGCTAGTGCGGGCGTGGGTGCGCAGTTTTGGCGTACAGGCTACCCTATCGAACTGTTCGAATAACTACGGCCCTTATCAGCACGTGGAAAAGGTTATTCCTCGCCAGATCACTAACTTGCTCAGCGGCCAAAAATTAAAGCTGTACGGCAGCGGCCAAAACGTCCGTGACTGGATTCACACCGAAGACCACTCTTCTGGCGTACTCGCCATTCTTGAGCGGGGCGTCATGGGCGAGACCTACCTGATTGGCTCGGACGGCGAAAAGAGTAACCTCGAGGTCTTTAAGCTCATTCTGGAGCTTATGGGTAAGGACGAATCCTGGCTTGAACATGTTAACGACCGCCCGGGCCACGACCTCCGTTACGCTATTGATGCCAGCAAACTCCGAACCGAGCTCGGCTGGCAACCAACGTACACCGACTTCCGTGAGGGCCTCCAGGCAACCATCGACTGGTATACGCAGAACCAAGCCTGGTGGCAGCCGCAAAAGGACGAGACCGAAGCCAAATACAAGGAACTGGGTCGTTAATGAGCGATCAATTAGCCGTTACAGAAACGGTAATTCCCGGCTTTTACATCATCAATTTAGTGGTCCACGGCGATAATCGCGGCTGGTTTAAAGAAAACTATCAAAAAGAAAAGATGGAAGCCCTCGGCCTACCGGCCTTTGAAGTAGTACAGAATAATTTCTCTTATAACAAGGAGGTCGGTGTTACCCGCGGGTTACACGCCGAACCATGGGAAAAATTTATCTCGGTAGCAAACGGCCGCGTATTCGGTGCCTGGGTTGATCTACGCCCCGGTGGCAGTTACGGTCAAACCTTGTCGCTTGAAATCACCCCCGATATTGCTGTCTTTGTACCAAGAGGCGTAGCCAACGGCTATCAGACGCTCGAAGAGAACGTTACCTATACCTACCTCGTAAACGCTCACTGGTCTGCCGATGCTAAGTATACCTTTGTAAATTTGTTTGACCCAGCGCTTGGCATTGAGTGGCCAATCGGCCGCGAGCAGGCCATTATTTCCGAAAAAGACGCTGGCCAACCGCTGCTGGCAGACCTTGAATCCGAGCCCAATAATGGATAGCAAAACTTTTGTAATTATCGGTGCCAGCGGCCAACTCGGCAAGGCGCTTCTGGAGCGGTATCCCGATGCCGTGGCGCTTACCAGCAGTGAGCTCGATATTACTAACCAGGCCCAAGTTGACGGCTACGACTGGTCGGCTGTCTCGGTTATCTTTAATGCTGCCGCCTACACTAATGTTGATGGTGCCGAAACACCCGAAGGCCGGGTAGCCGCTTGGAGCATTAATGCTGTCGGCACGGCTAACCTTGCCCGAGTAGCCCAGCGCCACAGCGTGACGCTGGTGCACGTTTCTACCGACTTTGTATTTGACGGCAGCCAAGAAACGCACAGCGAGACCGAACCATTTTCACCACTCGGTGTCTATGCCCAAAGCAAGGCCGCTGGCGACATTGCCGCCAGCACTGCAGAACAATTCTACGTCCTACGTACCAGCTGGCTGATTGGCGCCGGCAAGAACTTTGTACAGATCATGCTGGGACTCGGCCAAAGGGGCATTGCGCCCAGCGTTATCGCTGACCATCGTGGCCGGCCAAGCTTCACGACCGAACTAGTACGCGCCATCGACCATCTTTTGACCAATCAGCTGCCATTTGGTACTTACAACGTTAGCAACAGTGGCGATGTTGTTAGCTGGGCTGAACTGACGCGGGCTATTTTCCAAGAAGCCGGCTATGACTTAGTAGTCACCGACACCACGAATGCCGCCTACTATGCCGACAAACCCGGCTCAGCCCCCCGGCCACTCAACAGCGCCCTCTCACTTGATAAACTAGCGGCCACTGGCTTTGTGCCCACCGACTGGCGCGAGGATCTGACACACTACATTGCTAAGGAGGCAACCACATGAAGGGCATAATACTAGCCGGCGGTTCAGGTACCCGCCTGTACCCCATTACCAAAGGCATTTCCAAGCAGCTAATGCCCATTTACGACAAGCCTATGATCTATTACCCGCTCACCACGCTCATGCAGGCTGGGATCCAAGAAATACTGATCATCACCACTCCTGACGACCAAGCCCAGTTCCAGCGCTTACTGGGTGACGGCTCCGACCTTGGCATTAGCCTTAGCTATGCCGCACAACCATCGCCAGACGGACTGGCGCAAGCCTTTATTATTGGCGAAGAATTTATTGGCAACGATAAAGTTGCCCTCATTTTGGGCGATAATATCTTTTACGGCGAAGTGTTCGGTGAGAGCCTGCGGGCCTGCGCCGACCCCGATGGCGGCATTGTTTTTGCCTATGAGGTTTCGGACCCGGAGCGTTACGGTGTTGTTGAGTTTAATGACCAAAACCAGGCAGTTTCAATCGAAGAAAAGCCGGCCGTACCCAAATCTAACTTTGCAGTCGTTGGACTATACTTTTACGATAATGACGTGGTAGAAATTGCTAAAAATATTCAGCCCAGCGACCGCGGCGAACTCGAAATTACCACTGTTAACGAAGAGTATCTTACGCGTGGTAAACTGAGCGTTCAGACTATGAGCCGCGGCTCCGCCTGGCTGGACACCGGCACCTTTGAGTCAATGAACGACGCCTCGGAGTACATCCGAGTCATCGAAAAGCGAACCGGTATAAAAATCGGCTGCATAGAAGAAATTGCCTACCGGAATGGCTTTATTACAAAGGGCCAGCTGGAGGTCATAGCCGAACCGCTCAAGAAATCGGGCTACGGCAAGTATTTATCAAACTTGGGCTAGGTCTTTCTGTTACAATATTCATAAATTAGCGTAATTCAGAGGTGTCTGTGAAAAAGCTTATTAGTTACATCTTTCCCATTTACAACGAATCTGGGAATATCGCATTGCTGCACAAAACCATAAGCGACTTGCTCGCAACAAATAAGGCGTACAACTACGAGCTCATTTTTATTAACGACGGCAGCCGCGATGACTCGCTCGAACAACTTATTAATCTGCAGCACCAGGATGACCGGATGGCAGTTATTGACCTGTCCAGAAACTTTGGCCATCAGCTAGCCGTTACGGCCGGGCTTGATTACGCTAGTGGTGACGCCGTTATTATTATGGATAGCGACATGCAAGACCCCCCTTCGGTAAGTTTTGAACTTATCAAACGTTGGGAAGAGGGTTACGAAGTAGTCTATGCCCAACGCCGCTCGCGCAAAGATACCTTTTTTAAAAAGCTGACTGCCAAGTGGTTTTATATATTGCTTGAACGGTTAGCTGACATTGATATCCCCCGCAACACTGGCGACTTCCGACTGATGGACCGTAAAGTCGTGAATGAGCTTAACAAGTTTCGGGAACGAAACCGCTTCCTGCGGGGCCTGGTAAGTTACATCGGCTTTAAGCAGACTGCCGTGCTGTTTGATCGTGACGAACGGCACGCCGGCGAAACCGGCTATCCACTTAAAAAGATGCTCAAGTTTGCCGCAGACGGTATTATGGGCTTTTCTACCGTGCCGCTACGCCTGATCACACATGTTGGTTACCTTATTTCCGGGCTGAGCTTTGTGGGCATTGTCTACGCCGTGCTCCGCAAGATCATCGATCCAGCGGTCACTGTACCGGGTTGGACCTTTATTGTTATTTCCATCCTATTTATCGGTGGTATTCAACTTATAATGCTCGGTATTATTGGCGAGTATATCGGGCGCATTTATTCTGAGGCCCAGAATCGTCCGCTATACATGATTTCGTCAGTTTTTAGCAAGAAGTCCACTAACTAATGGACAAAGCACAAAAAACCATCCAAAAACTCTTTAAAAAGCATCGTCAGCTAGTCCTTTACGGCCTAATTGGTGGCATGGGTGCTCTCATAGACCTAGTAGTATTCCTCTTCCTTTTTAACGTGCTGTCTGTAAATCCCATTTTGGCTAATATTATTTCGGTCAGTCTGGGCATTACCAATAACTTTTTCCTGAACGTAAAGTTCAACTTTAAAGTTAAAAATGATCTACTCCATCGCTTTTTATTATTCTACGGAGCCGGCATATTTGGGTTGCTGCTTAGTATTGCGCTACTCTACATATTTAGTAGTCAGTTAGGGGCAAGCGCCAATCTGGTAAAGGTGCTCTCGATTCCGGTTATTGTGCTGTTACAGTATATTTTTAATTCTAAAGTATCGCTTAACGACAGTAAAAATAAGCAGCTGCCAAAGCTGCGACTGCAAGCTAAGCATCTGCTTATTGGGGCGCTGCTCGTGCTGCTTTATCTGATCTTTGTTAAGCACGCTACCTACTTTGGCTTTAGTGATGAGTACGACAATATTCTGGGCGGCTATCTGATTTCACATCATGGTACCGCGCTCTATAGCCAGCTCTTTTCGCACCACATGCCATTGCCCTATTTTGTGGGCGCCGTCATAACATTCTTTACCGACACCGATCTCAACCGCTTCCGAATTGTCTTTTTAACGGGGATGTTTATTTGGCTATTATTCATTACAAAGCGCCTTAACAAGACTGTTGGTACACCCCTCGCCCTGCTGTTTTTAGCGCTGGTGGGCCTTACACAGTACACCACCTGGACGCATATGCTGCTGGCCGAAACTTTTATTGCCTACGCCTTAGTGCACGCCACCCTATTGCTGATCTTTGATCTCTGGAGCAGTAAACGTCAGCCTACTATAAAAGATGCCGTTACTATTGGTATTCTAGGCGCCGTTATTACTCTTTCTTCCTTGAGCTATTTGTTTATGGCCTTACTGATATATCTAGTGTTTGCGGTGATTGCCGTGCGGGCAATTATGGGACAACGACGCGAGGCAATTGCCAAGCATCTTGCAGCCATGGCTGCAGTCCTGGCTGCGCCCTACGTCCTTTTACTAGGTTACCTGGTGGCCAACCACGCCCTATCGGCATTCTTGCACGATGCCTACCGCTTTAACCAGCTCTACTACTCAAAGTTTACAAATGACGTCAGCGGTAGTGTAGTCCAGACGCTCCATAACAACTTTCTCGTCTGGCTAGCAGACGCTGCTCATGTTTTTGGCCTCGGCCCGGTTGGCCAGAGCGTCCCGCTGGTAACCGTTTTACTCTTTATATTCGCCATTGTTTTCATTGCCAGCTTTTTTGCCCTACGCCAATATTTAGTGGGGAGCTTTTTACTGGGGGTCCTTTACTTTTCCAGCTCACGAAGCGGCACGCTCACCAGCTTCTTGCAGCCAAACGGCAACAATCGTATATCGGCCGTCTACATTACGCTGCTCTTACTATGGCTCGTCATAGCCATCCATCGTATGCTAAGAACTAAGACTGTTGGCGAACGGACTGCCGCCCAAAGCTTAATTGGTGTGGCTGGCATCCTAGCCATTATTATTACCGTTGCCCTTGGCCTGCAGTCTCAGGCACTCAACGACCAGATAGCAACCGCCGAGCGATCCCAAATTGAAACCGGTCTTACCCTCAATAAAAATGGCGGCCCGGAAGCGGCTGTCATTAATCAAGTAGCTTCACCAAGTGATTACTACTGGGTAGGGCCTTTTGATTTTTACACTCAGATATTCATACACGCTAAGCGTGCTAGTGACTTTACCTTTTTTGCCCCATGGCAAGGAATCTGCGGCGAGTGCCATCAGCAAATACTGGCGGACTTCAAAGCTGAGCAGCCTAAGGTTATTTACTACGAACCGCACCTTCATATTTTTGGGCTGGATACTAACGACTACTTTAAATCTGAGCTAAAATATATCAATCAAAATTATTATCATTACAGTACTCCACGCCTCAAGAACTACTACTTTCTTAAGCAAGATAGGCCAGCGATTGATGCTAAGTTAAAGACAGGAGATTACTTATGAGTAAAAAGGTTGTAGTTATTGGTGCAGGCTATACGGGATTGGTAGCCGCCCTCCGACTCGCACAAGCTGGCAATAGCGTTACCATTCTAGAACGCGGAATGATTGCCGGTGGGCTCGCCAGTGAGTTTACCGTCGAAGGTGCTTCGCTGGAGCGCGCCTACCACCACTTATTTAAAACCGATACCTCCATTATTAACCTTGCGAACGAGCTCGGCATTGGTGACAAATTAACCTGGCACGATAGCTCGGTTGCCCTTTATTACGGCAATAAGCTCTACCCCTTTAAGGGCCCTGTTGACCTGCTACGCTTTACGCCGTTGACGCTTATTAATCGTATCCGTGCCGGTCTAGTAGTGCTTTTCCTGCAACGCACCAACAATTGGAAATCACTACAAAAGGTGAGCGCCTACGACTGGATGCTGAAGGCCGCCGGCAAGCAGGTAACGGCAGTAATCTGGGAACCGCTGCTACGAGGGAAATTCAACAAGTATTACAATAAAGTATCTATGGCTTGGCTATGGGCACGTGTTCACATTAGGGCCCAATCAAGAGAAGCCGGCGGCGAAAAGCTGGGCTACTTTGAGGGGGGTTTTCAGGTCTTTACCGACGCATTACTCAAAGAGCTCAAAGCCCTAAGCGTACCGATTAAAACTGGTATCGAGATTAGCGCCATCTCCTCGCTGCCCTCGGGTAAGGTTAAAATTATCCAATCTGCCAAAACGGAGACATTTGACGCCTGCGTGGCAACTACCCCTTCGCACGTCTTTGCAAAGCTCGTGGAGAGCAATAAGACACTCAAGCCAGCGTACCTACAGCAACTGCAAAGCATTGATTACTTGGGGGCGCGCCTGTTGGTTTTTTCGTCCGATCAGGACTTAAGCCCGTACTACTGGCACAATATAAACGATATTGAGCTGCCCTTCCTAGTATTTATTAACCATACAAAACTTATTGATGCCGCAAACTATGGCGGCAAAAACATCTACTACATTGCCACCTACGTTCCTCACGATGATGAGTTATTCACATGTAGCGACGAGCAGCTCGAGGCAGCTTGGTTTAAAGGTATTAAGCAAATTTTCCCAGACTTTTCGGCCAAAAAAGTACACGAAAAGCATTACTTCCGCTTTGCCAACGCCCAGCATATCGTCGATACTAACTATGTAAGTAAAATCCCCGCCCACAAAACTCCTCTCAGTAACGTATACTTAGCAAATTTTTCACAGATTTACCCCGAGGATCGAGGCACCAATTTTGCTGTTCGCGACGGCGAGGCAATTGCCAAACTCATAAAATAACAACAATACTAGCGACTCAAGTTTTTAGCTCTTGCCAATACATTGTATAATTAAGCTAATGGTTACCAAAAAACATAGCTCAAATAAAAAAATAGTCATCCTCGTTGCCGTTATTGTTGTGGCGGCACTTGCCGGTACTGCCTTAGCGTACAAAAATTCAAGGCATGTCGACAGCGTTGTTCGCGCTCCCAATAGCGTTGACTACGGTGGTCCTACCAAGCAAGAGCAGGCGGCTGGTGACGCACAAAAGGACGCTAATAAAGCTCGCGAAAAAATCGACGCCCAGACGCCCGCTACTACTACCACACCCGCTTCTGTTATTCTCGTGGACTCAACGCAATACGATAGCACTGTCGAAATCCGGGCCTACGTTTCAAATGTATACGAAGACGGGGGAACTTGTACGGCTACACTAACCAGTGGTTCTGCAAAAGTTACCAAAACCAGCACCGCTTTTAAGGACGCAACGACTACACAGTGTGGTGCCATTGATATTGCCCGTTCCGAGTTTAGTACCGCTGGGACCTGGAATCTCACCCTCGTCTACAGCTCCCCAACAAGTACGGGCCAGGCAACTTCAGAGGTAAAAATTAACTAAAACCCTATGACGTCTTTTCAAAGCTTACGCGCCAAAAGTCTGCTCACCTTCTTAACCGTTCTAACGGTAGTGGGCCTTTCTACCGGCACTGGCCGGGCGCTTTCTGGCAATGAATTTAGCGCCGGAAATATTATTGACGATGCCATATTCTTTAATAGCTCTTCGATGTCGGTTGATCAAATCCAGAATTTCCTAAATGCCAAAGTGCCCTCTTGTAGGAGTGGTTATACCTGCCTCAAAAATTATACGCAGGATACTCAAACGCGTGCCGCCGAGACCCAGCTGTGCGCCCAGTATGATGGTGGCACAAAATCATCGGCACAAATTATTTTTGACGTTAGTAAGGCTTGTGGCGTAAACCCGCAAGTACTATTGGTACTGCTACAAAAAGAGCAAAGCCTGGTTACCGACACCTGGCCGGAAGATATTCAGTACCGAAGCGCCACAGGCTTTGGCTGTCCCGACACGGCACCCTGTGACGCTGAGTATTACGGCTTTTTTAACCAGGTGTATAACGCTGCTCGAATTTATAAGCGTTACGCCCGTGATGCCAACCAATATAATTACCGGTCCGGTAGAAATAATAATATACTCTACAATCCAAACTCCTCCTGTGGTAGTTCCTCTGTATACCTCCAAAATCAGGCCACGGCCGGGCTGTATACCTACACACCATACCAGCCAAACCTGGCCGCGCTCAATAATCTTTACGGCACCGGTGACGGCTGTAGTGCCTATGGCAATCGTAACTTCTGGCGTATGTTTAATGACTGGTTCGGGTCCACGCATGGCTCGCTGATTCGCACCGTCACCTCTGGTGATCTGTACTATTCAGACGGCCAAGAACGGTTTATTATTCCCTCGATGAATCTTGCTGCCCAGTACGGGCTCGGCAATGGTGATGTAAGGTTTGTTACGCAGCAGCAGCTTGATGCTACTCCGGTTGCCACTAGCCCCTATAGTGATCGCTTAGGAACAGTTGTTAAGTCAAATGATGACAGCGATGCCGACGGTGGCGCCCTGTACTTAGTTGATAATGGTAGTCGTATTCCGATTGCCTCATTGCAGCAGTTTACGGACCTCGGCTTTAGCAGCTCAAGCATCACCTACTTACCACTTACGACTATTCAGCGGCTCTCGCTCAGCGCAGTCAACTTGTCAAATTTTGTGCAGGCACCAGATAATTCAATCTATAAGATTGGCAGCGGCCAAAAGCAAGCCATTTTTGAACTCAGCAAATTAAGCCAGCTCGACCCGTCGGGTGCCCTGACCCGATTATCTGATTACACGCTTTCGATATGGAATAATACTACGCCACTCGTCGATGGTGACTATGGCATTATTGGCACCGACGGTGGTGTTCGCGTTTACAATGGCGCTAACTACTACAGTGTGCCGTCAATGAATGTTTACGGTTGTTGGGGCTTATCGTCCCTCAAAACCTTTGTGGTGCCGTCGTATGACCTTACAAATGGCACAAAAGTGTCAGATCTACGCTGCGCCGCTCAAGATAGCACTAGTGCTATCTATCTGCTCGATAATGGCACGCGCTACCCTATTACCCAAAATGGGGCCGGTCTATCCCCAGTGAGCCCGCCCGATAGTCTTATTACCCGCTTGTCACAGGGGAACATTAAGAGCGTTATAAAAGGTAGCGGATCTGAGCTTTCCAGCTTTGAAGCCGGTAAAGCCCGCCCAATACTATCTATGGACGCCTTCTTTAAGTTTGGATTTACCGGCAGTGATATTCAAACCCTGGATGATGCCTCATATAACATTATTCCAAAAGGTGCCAAAAAGTTAACTACCGGCACGCTGCTGCTTGAGCCATCGGGTGCCGTTTCCATCGCTAACACCACAAGCAGCCGATTGCAGGTTACTTCAATTCAGCAATTTGCCGCCTACGGCTATGACTGGAACGGCCTGGTGCGAGTTAATAGTACCGATTTGGCCGCCTTCCCGAGCAGTGGTAACTTGAGCTCCTACATTAAAATTGGCACTGATGTGTATTTTGTAGATGGTCGTGTCCGCTACTTAGTACCCTCGGCAATTGACAGTAACCTTGGCCTGACTCGGTCGGCACTTACACCACAAGGTAGCGAGCTCCTTATGAATACTACTCTGCCTTGGACGATGACCAAGTTTATCAAGTCATCAAATAATCCGGCAGTTTACGAACTTATCGGTGGACTAAAGCACCCGCTGGCGAGCTGGGACGTATACATGCGCGAGAGTGGTAACCGTCCTCAAGATCTCGTGATATTAACACCTGACGGTACAGCCAGCTTTAACACTGATACTACTATTTATTAGCGCGCAGCTTTTCTAAAGAGTATTTTTGATGAGCGTCTTTGTCGGTGAGCTCGGCAGTAGCACCAAGTCGTATACCGCGCCACTTCTCAACATGAAACAACGGGTTGACAGCCAGCCAGTAGAGTTTTCGTTTAGTGGTGTAGTCATGGTCGCGAATAATATTCCTAGTATCGCGGAGAATACCGCGTACCAGCATCTTAGTGATAGTCTTGCGTGAGGGTACTCCCACGGGCAGCCCGATAGTACGCAGCGCCAAGGTTTCGTCGAACATTCGGTAGCGATATTCTTTGAGACGTAGGTCATTGGAGTGTACAACGCTGCCACGAGGCGCATAGACCTTGTATAGGCCTGCTTCTATGATGTCACGACCAAATAGTTGATCTTCGGCGTAGGCCACGTCCTGGTACGGTATTTGGCCTAGAAGATAAGATTTGCGGGCCGCGGAATTGGCGTCAGAATAAAAGCTAATGGCGTCGTACACACCCTGGCTCTGCACAAAGTCATCTTTATAAAAGATAGTCGTACCAAAATCCGGGCCAAAGCCGGCAAAAACACCTCGTATTTCGCTCTTGAGCATTGGGATGCAATGCGTGCGCGGAATTTGCTTACCCATTACGCCTACTATTTTATCGTTGATTTCGAACGGACGGACCATTTCGTGTAACCAGAGCTCATGGGACGGTGATGCATCATGGCTTAAATAAACGACAATGTCTCCATTAGCCATCTGGGCTGCGAGGTTTCGTGTCTTTCCATGCCCGTATTCTGTATTAGGGATGATGTGCAACCGTAGTTTCGGGTGTTTTTTCTTAAAAGTTTCGATAATTCCTAGTGTTCCATCTTTGGAACCGGAATCAATAATCAGCACTTCGTAGGCAAAGTCGGTTTTTTGTGTAAATACTTTTTCCAAAATTTCTTTAAGATACGGTTCACCGTTATAAGTAGGAATAAAGACGGTTGCCGTTATTGCAGCGCTCACGCTTGGCTCGTTTCAGATTCAATGTAGTAAAGGGTTTCTTTGAGCCCGTCATCCAAACTGGTGGTGGCTCGTACACCAAACTCTTTACTAAACCTACTAGTATCAAGCACTACCTTGTTAATAAAAGTTGGTGGTGCTGGCTGGTAGGCCAGCTGGGCCGTTTTGCCACTAGCTTTCTCAACAGCCGAGACTAGTTCCAGCACTGAATGTCCGGCGCCCGAGCCGACGTTATAGACCTCGTGCTGGGCCGGCTTATCAAACATGGCCGCAATCATGGTGGCGACGTCTTTGACGTACACATAGTCTCTAACCATGCTGCCGTCACCGTAAATGGTAAGCGGCTGATCGTTCAGGATGGTATCCAAGAAAATAGGCAGGACGCCTTGCTTACGGTGCAGCGGCTGGCGTTCGCCGTACGGGTTAGAAATACGCAGTGCTACCGAATCGAGGCCGTGCTTTACTTTAAAATAACGGAGGTACTGCTCAATCGACAGCTTGCCGATGGCATAGGGCGAGACGGGCTTTGGCAGATCGGTTTCCGAAAACGGCTTGTCACCGCCCTCGCCATAAATAGCACCGCCGGTTGAAGCAAAGATAACTCGTTTTACGCCGGCAGAAACACAGACTTGCAACAGCTCTACGCTCATGCGAATATTTGTTTCAATGTCTATGAGCGGGTCGTTTTCGGCGGTTGCGGGCGTAGTGGTAGATATAAAGTGAAAAACGTATTCCATACCGCGAACCGCTTCCGCCAAGTCACTAGCATTAAGAAAATCGCCCGCAAAAACTTCTACTGCTTCATGATCATTAAATGAAGTTTTGCCTTTAAAGCGGCCAAAGGCACGGACGCTGTTGCCATTAGAGGCCAGGGCGTCAACTAAGTGACTGCCAATAAATCCATTAGCACCGAGGACGAGACATTTAGCCATTCGTAAGCTCTCTTACTAGTACGTCTTCAAATTTCTGACAGGACGTACCCCAACCATCATTTTTAACGCTGGCCGATGCCAGGGCTGCTTTTTTAGTAATATCTTTGCTCCGGACCGTATCAACTAATGCCTTGGCAAGCGCGCTCGGTGATGGCTCAACATAAACGATATTTGGATTATTACTTACTAGGCGGTTGTTTTTGCCATCGTTTACTACCGGAATGGTGCCGCAGGCTAGTAATTCGAGCGGTAGCAGCGACATGTTAGTAAGCGAAATAACTAGAGCAGCAGCGGATTGATTGTAAAGGTTAGAAAGCTGTTCAAGCCTCATGGTTTTGTGGTTAACGTATGGGAACGGCACGTCCCAGCCGGACACGTCCCAGCCAGCCAGATTGATGGTGTACTCGGGCATTTGCTTATGGAATATCTCCAGTGCCATAATGCCTAAGTCAAAGCCGCGACGCTCAGTAACTGGTCGGGCGTAAAAGAAAATCTCCTTACGCTCGCCATTGTTGGTGTGTTTGTACAGGTTTGTTTCGGCGCCAAAGTCATAGTGATCACAGCTCATGCCATAATCCTTACTGAGTTTGTCACTTAGGAAACCGCCGGCAGTGATGCCGTGAAAACCGAATTTATAGGTATTTTCGGCCAGCACGTAGTCGGTGCCAATAGGGTAGAAGTACGGCTCAAAATCCTGCACAAAGTACATTTTTTTGGCTGTAGTGCTGTCGTTAAATACCGGGTAAGCCGTTTCCCAGCCGGTAGCAAACACAACGTCAGCGTCGACCATTGAGCCCTTATAGCGCCTAAAGGTCAGGTTTTTTGCCTTGCAGTAAGCTTTTACGTTATCCCGGGCCTGACCAATGGTCATATTATCGTAAGTACTGTAAATATAAACGTTATTCTTATAGCCCTTGCTGTCCAAGAACTCAATAAATCTAAAGATATTCTGGTGGCCGCCACCACTACTGGGCGGAGACATTACCCAGTTTATTGTATAGGGCGCAGTGTGCTTGCCCTGCGGTGCAACATAGGGGGCATTCGACCAATCTGCCTTAAGGACGTCTTCTCGAGCAACCAGCGAAACATACTGAATTTTATCGGCCGGACGAGGACTTTTAGCTTTTTTATTTTTTTCGAGCTTTTGTAGGCTCTGTATGGAGAGCTGCAAAACACCATCGCGCTTTAACACGCTGGCACCCTTCCGTATGTATTTTAGGTATCTGGCCATAAGTTATTGGTTTATTATAGCACTGTTATCGTTGCGATTTTCTTGTTCCGCGCAGCTTTTGCTTGGCATCAACAAATTTAGTTTTAGTGCGCCAAATACGTGTGCCGACTACGGCATGAAGCTCTTTTGCCACCTCATTATAGGCAGTGGTTGCCTTATCCAGCTCTATCACCAGCTCACTTCGTTCATCGCCTACTTGAAGCAACTCTTTTGTGAGCTGCTCAACCCGTTCTGTTAATGTAACGACTTGCTGTCGTTCATACACCATGAAAGGCTGGGCGCGCTTAGGATACGCCGCCATAGCCTGCTCTAATAGCGATTCACTGAACTTCTGATCTATATCAATCAAAGTACTCAATAAGACATTTATGGATTCGTCGATAATTGCCTGTTTTTTTTGGTCCTTGGTAAATAACTTTGACATCTCTGTGTATAAGGCCATGTAGGCCAGCCCGAACTTCTTCCAGATCTGATCACGATTTTTATCGTAATCCCACCAAAGTCCGGCCTGATGCTTGCGGTACACGGACATTTTCTTATCTAAAAATGCCAACGGCCCATCCTGAGAGTGATAGAGATGCAAAAACCAATCGAACGGCATTACATTTGCCGGTAATGCATCGTAATTACGACGACGGTAGACCACAGAGTTAGTGGGTACATAGTTAGTACGTAATAACTCTTCGGTTGTATACCAAGCAGGATCAGGCACATCCGGGAATAAATAGCTCTTGTCTGCTGTATCCGAATACACAACTTCCACCACGTGGAAGCAGCCGCCAAACTCTTTATGACTGGCAAGGAAGTCGACCTGTGTCTGCAGCTTGTTTGGATCAGTCCAGTAATCATCCCCTTCACAGAGCGCAATGTATTCTCCAGTGGCCGCCTTGAGCGACGCGATACTATTTGCAATGGCACCAAGGTTTTTTTTGCGTAGATTAGGTTTAAACAACGCCGGATATTTGTTGGCATATTCAGCAATAATTTCGGGCGTATTGTCACTAGAACAATCGTCAGAAATAATAATTTCTAGCGGAAAGTCTACGACTTGAGAGACAAAGCCATCCAGTGTCTGACGTATGTACTGTTCTTGATTGTACGTTATACATACAATGCTTAGCTTAGGCGTTGTTTTCACCGGTTCCTTTTCGTACCACAAAGGTGTAGTGAATTGGCATCAGGAAACGGTCATCATCTTCAAGCGCATCTAAGGCGATGTGCTCAAAATCTTTAAAGAGTGCTCTCAGCCCGTGTTCTGTAAACCTCCAGCAGTCTGGCAATGGACCGTGGATTCTAAAGTTATAAGGAGTAGAGATCAGAGCGATACCGCCTGGCTTTAGGATACGCTTTATTTCGTCGACAGCTAAGAATGGATTGAGCGTGTGCTCAAGAACTTCTGTACAAACTACAATATCAAAATGGTCAGCCGGGATAACACTAGCATTATTTTTGCAGAGGTCTGCGATGTAGGTGGCCCCAGATTCTGGGTCTATATCAAGTGTTTCTACACTGGCCAGCGGGAAGTATGGCTTGGCACCTTCATGATCCTGTGGTGCAATGTCGAGCACAACTGAGCCTGCTGCGTCATACTCGAGGCCGGAGTTCTTCATAAAGTTACTCACATCATCACGAAGCATTTGGAAGTATTTCTTGTCTAGCTCGGAAACTTCTCGTTTAGTATCAGTCATATTCACTCCCGTTACTTTTAATTACTGTCCATTATATAGCGAAACTAGCTCATAAGACATTCAATCATGTGTGCATCAAAAACTGGCACATGGCAATGTTCTTGGACTTTTTTACGTTCTGCGAATGAATCATCAATAAAAATGGCATCGTCTTCTCGTATATAATTATATTTCTCATCGGCTTCATCCGTAAGCCAAATGTGAGAGGTGAAGCTGGACTCCAGATGGTACTGCGCTAGTGTGATGGCCAAATCGTCTTTGTGCCGCGTAATAAGATGTACGGGAATATTTTGATTATGACACTGGTATACAAAGGCCATTACTTGTACGTTGACCTTACCCTCTCGAATTACCATATCGTCAAAGTCTAGGTATACATGCGAATAATCCAAGGCCAGCTTAAAGCGATTCTCTAGGGCCCTATCGATAATAACCTCATAATTGTTAGTGAGCACCTCAACGTCGTATCCCATAGCATCATAGACGCTCAGTAGGGGAAGGTTGGTGCCACGACCGCGACTCAAACCCATAGTGCCAGCAATCCGTGTTGCAATCTCCATGAGTACCAGTTCGCCGTCATCGCGTGCCTTAACCTGAAAGAACCAACCGCCCCGAAACGGAAGTCGTCCGTTAATTGCGGCCGCTAGCTGAGCAAACCGCTCATCTTGGACAAACTCAGAATGAACACTAATTCCATTAGAAATTCTTTTTCGCTCACGACCAGCAGCATAGAGAAGCTCACCGTTTTTGTTGGTAAAACAGTCGATCGTATATTCTGCTCCCGGCAAGTAGTCCAAAATGAGGAGCGTTGGGTCTTTTTCTAGATAAAATGCCATCTCGTTCAAATTGTGTACTAGCTGTGTACCCTTTGAACCCTGGCCAACGTCAGGCTTTAAGAAAAGTGGAAAATCAGCCTCCGCTACTTGATCAGCTTCGTACTGTCTGGCAGTTGGAACAAGATCACCAAGTGTTTGATAAGTTTGTTTTTTGGAGCGGGCGACTACGCAGGCTTCTAGTGGTGAAGTGATCACGTCGCAGTCGAGTGTCCCTGCAGCTTTTTCTTGGGCGAGCAGTAATACCACGCTGTCGTGAGCTGGGAATATATAATCAATGTTATTATCGCGCACTACCTGATTAAGCTTTTCTACAAAGGACGGGTCGTCCACAAAAGGTAGGCCGCCAATATAATTTTCATAGACTAGTTTTCCATGATCATCGACCGCTGAGCCGCCAAATAGTTCGATATGGATCGAATGGGCCACCGATTTATATATTTCAAGCCCGATTTCGCTCCCGCAGGGATACACTAAAATCTTTTTTTTCATTCTGACGCTCCGTTCTTATTACTCGACTGCGGTCTTCTCTTGATTGTAACGAATTCGCTAAAAACTTTTAGGCGTTCGTCTATCTGGTAGTCAAGGTCGAATAGCTGCTGTGTTCTCGCCTGACCCTTCGCTGACAGATCATAAAGTTTCTGGGGGTCATTATAGTAGCCCGCAATTGTATCTGCTATCCAGTCTGCTTCCAACTTAAGAATAACAAGCTCTTTGTCCGGGGCATAGTGGTGATTCATTTTCAGCTCATCACCGACAAAAAGTGCTACCCCACAATAACCTGCGTCAATACCGAGTGGAAAGCCATCAAAGTTCCCGCCAAAGAGTTGGCCGGGCCGATTGGGAGCCAAGAAGATATCCATTCTGCTATAAAACTCTTTTAGGAAGTCTGGCCCCCTAAAGCCATAGAACGTAATTCTTCCCTCTAGTTCAGTCACGTCTATTTCGGTTTCGTCAAAGCCCCCAACAATATGAAACATAACGTCATGTGTGCTCTTAGCTAGCTTTTTGGCCGTCTCAATAAATAAATCGTAGCCTTTGTCGACGCCTCGCTCAGAGTATTTTGCTGCCACAAAACATATGTCAAATGTTTGTTTGTCTCGGCCGTACTGCTGCTTGGCAAGTAGCTCCTTTTTCTTGAACTGGACCATCCCACCATAAATATAGTGCACGAGTTTAGAGTCACAGAAATTATTCTCCGTTAAGTAATCCTTGGTAATCTGCTGTGTGACTATCACGCCGCGAAAACACGGGCTGGCCATGATTTTTTGGAGCATGGCATCTGAGGGATCAGAATTTAAACCAAATAGACCGCCCGGATAAAGCACAAAAACAAATGGGATTTTATGCTTTTCGTAGAACGGTAGCAAGACATACGTTTCCGCTAAAAAGAATGAGTAGGCGAGTTTAAAGTTATAATTTTGATTATCAAAAATGTAGTGCAGTTTAGCACTATTGGAAGGATAGTGCTTTAAGTAGCCCTTCTTGTTCTCTACAAACTCCGCATGTGTAAGCCCGTAACTATGGCTAAAGGGGGCATTGGCGTCAGGAAAGGTCGTTGGCATCGTATAGCTATCGAAGTTCTCGACTTTTTGTATATATTCATTAATTTCCGCATTCCTAAATGCAAAAGGATCTTTTTGCGGGAACTGCGAGTCAATAACTACCAGATCACCCTTTATCGTCTTCTGACGGAACGGGAGCTTCACAAACTGTTGTTCATTACATTGGCAATGCGCTCAACCTGCTCAAGCTCTAAGCCGACGTATAGTGGCAGGCAGATTATCCGGCTGGAAATACTTTCTGATACTGGGCACGACTGGTTGCTATCAAGGTATGGTAGCTTGTTGAGCGAGGGGTAGAAATACCGGCGTGGGAATATATTCTGTTCGTTAAGCGCCGCAACAACTTTTAGCAGCGTGGGCTCATCCTTAAGCACTACCGGGTAGTACATGTAGTTATAGTCAACATTAGGGTCATTCAGCGCCAACTTTTGGAAACTGGCATTGAGCAGCTGGCTGTACTTTTCAAAGATCACTTTGCGCTTGGCGATATTGCCATCAATATACTTTAAATTACAGAGCCCCATGGCTGCCTGGAACTCCGAAGCCTTAGCATTAATCCCTAGCATAAAATGCTCATCGCCGTTGTGACCAAAGCGTTTAATCAGCTCAACTTTATCGCTCACAGCGTCGTCTGGGGCAACAATGCAACCACCCTCAATAGTATGGAAGAGCTTGGTGGCGTGAAAACTGCAGGTCGATATATCGCCGTAATCCAGGAGTGATTTTCCGTGGTACTTTACTCCGAAGGCATGCGCGGCGTCATAAATAACTTTTAGGCCGTGCTTCTTGGCGATGGCTTCGATCTTTTCTACCTCGCATGGAAAGCCAAAAACGTGTACCGGCATAATGGCTCGAGTTTTTTCGGTGATGGCGGCCTCAATTTTAGTAACATCCATGCAAAAATTGTCCGGGTTGATATCGACGAATACAGGGTCGCAGCGCTGCCATAGTATTGTCGAGGTGGTAGCGACATAAGAAAAGGGCGTGGTGATAACTTCGCCCTCAGTTATGTCTAGGGCCTGGAGAGCAACCTGGAGGGCAATCGTGCCATTTGATACAAAGTGAAAGTTATCCAGGCCTAGATAGTTCGAGGTTTTAGTTTCAAACTCTTGTAGCAACGGGCCCTGATTGGTCAGTTGGTCGGCATCCCAAATCCTAGCAAGGTACGCTTGATATTCAGCCATGGGCGGCAGGAACGATTTGGTAACGTTGATTCTATCCACAATAACTCGCTTGGTTAGGTTGTATTAGGCTCTATTATAAATGGTTATGTCCCAATAGACCACTGACCCTGGCTAAAAATGGCACCGCCTTTTGTGGGGTCGTCGGAAGTAACAAAGAAACTACTAGCATCAACTTTATACCCGAGCGGCTGCTTATTCTTAAGGTCAAATATAGTGACGTTGAGTTTAAAAGCGTTTGTGTTAAACGTGTTGAGTGGCAAACTGTAGTGTACTACGTGCTTTTGCCCGGCGCTGTGTGGCAGGTTAACGCTTTTTGAGTTGTGTTCAAGCGCAGAGACGCCGTTATGCATCACCGAGAAGCCGAGGTACACTGGCAAATCCTGGTTGAGCTCGTACTCCACGTCAAAATCAAAGCTTTTATCATTCTTGAGTTTTAGAGGCGATTTGGCAATTACTTGCAGTGACTTTATCTGCGGCTTGAGACTCTCGTTGGTAACCGGCTCATTAGTTTTTTCGGTGTTGAGGTTGTCAAAAAGATACTGATCGGCGACTTCATCCGGTGAGCCGATAATCTTTATATCGCCTTTTTCGATAAGCAGCGCCCGGCTACAGAACCGTTTTACGGCTGACATGTCGTGCGTTACCAGCACGATGGTTTTCTTTTCACGCTTAAGCGTTTCAAAGTAATCAAAACATTTTTGCTGGAAGGCAGCGTCACCAACCGCTAGCACTTCGTCTAGGACCAGGATGTCGGTGTTGGCGCGAATGGCAATCGAAAAGGCTAGGCGCACCTGCATACCGGAAGAATAGTTTTTAAGCTTTTGATCCATGAATCGTTCTAGCTCTGCAAACGCAACGATGGAGCCATACAACGCTTGCATTTCCGAACGATTAAAGCCGAGTAGGGCACCATTCAAAAAGACATTCTCACGGCCCGTAAGCTCCGGGTTAAAACCGACACCAAGCTCAATAAAAGGTGTTAAATGCCCATTAACCTGGATCGAGCCTTCGTTCGGGGTATAGATACCGGCCAACAGCTTAAGCAAGGTACTTTTACCGCTGCCGTTGCGGCCTACAATGCCAAAGAATTCGCCTTTTTTAACTTCAAAGGAAACATCTTTTAGTACGACCTGGTTCTCGTAGCCGCGCTTTCCTTTAGTGATCCCCACGAGGGCGTTCTTAATTGAGCCGCTCTTTTGATGCGGCAACTTAAAGGCCTTGCTTACCTTATCAACTTTAATCGCAAAATCATCCGTCGTCATATTAAATGTTCTCCGCAAAATATTTAGATTCTTTACGGAAAAAGGCCAGTCCGCCGACCAAAAGAACCAGGATAATGGCAAAAGGAATAAGCGTATAAGGCCCGCCGTTAAACAGGCGGTGCGCCGTAATGGTTTGATCAGTCACGACTGCGTAACGGGCGTCTTGGATGGCTTGGCCCATAGGGTTGATCATTATTAACTTCTGGAACGACAGGTTGGTAATACGAGCCAGTGGGTACAGGATTGGCGTGAGGTAAAAACCGGCTTGCAGGAATACTTCCCAAATGTAGCCGATGTCCCGGAATTTGACATATAGGGCGGATAAGAACAGCGATATGCCGAGCGCGAACAGGTACACCTCGATGAGGATGAGCGGTAGAATCACGATGGTAAATCGAACGTCGACGTGGTTGATCACCATAAATACTGCCACTACTACTAGGTTTAGGAGCAGGTTAATAACAGCCGAAATGCTGCTGGAAAGCACAATTATCCAGCGCGGAATCCGAATTTTGCGTATCAAGTCTCCGCGGCCCACGATTGAGCCCAGGCTCTGCTGTGTCATTTCGGCAAAGAAGTTCCAGAGGACAATTCCCAGGAGCAGGTAAATCGGATAGTGGGGAACACCGTCACCCAGTTTAAGGAAGCGAACAAAAACGACGTACAGAATCACAAATATGAGGAGGGGCTTTAAGAGAGACCAGGCGTAGCCGAGTACCGAACCCTGGTAGCGAAGCTTAAAGTCGGTGCGCACCAGCTCACTCAGTAGCGCCTTGTTCTGTTTTGTCATAAGTCGATGCATGTTTTAGGGTATTATAGAGGAAATGAATGCGTTCGTCGATGCCAAGCTAGCAGTTGTAGTGCCAAATTGGAACGGCAAAGCAGACCTGCCCGCCTGCCTGAATTCCTTACTTAAGCAAACTCAAGATTGCGAGATTGTGGTGGTAGAAAATGGCTCTACGGACGGCTCACTGGAGCTATTAGCCGAAAGCTTTCCGACTGTGACGGTATTGCCGCAGCCGGTTAATTTAGGTTTTGCTGGCGGCGTAAACGCCGGCATTCGCTACGCTATCCAAAAGGGCTACGACTACGTAGCCCTTTTTAATAATGACGCTATTGCTGACGCCGATTGGCTGCGCAACTTGTGGCAAGGAATGGCAGACGAGTCCACGGGCATTACCACCTGCACGCTGGCAAGCGCCGATGGCCAGCACCTTGATAGCACCGGTGAGGAATATTCGGTATGGGGTCTCCCGTACCCGCGCGGCCGAGGCGAAGCTATAAAGGGACAGTACGATGGCCAGCCAGCCATTTTTGCAGCCAGCGGCGGTGCCAGTCTGTACCGCGTTGCCATGCTGAATGAAATCGGCCTCTTTGACGAAGACTTCTTTGCCTACTACGAAGACGTCGATATAAGTTTTCGGACGCAACTGGCAGGCTGGAAAGTGCGCTACGTTCCGGCCGCCATCGCCTACCACGACGCCGGCACCACCAGTAGCAAAATAAAGGGTTTTGTGACCTATCAAACTATGAAGAACTTGCCGGTACTTCTTATGAAGAACGTGCCCCGCAAGTACTTATTTCGGATCGGTTGGCGCTTTTTTCTGGCCCACACGCTTTTCTTTTTACGAGCCGTCAGCCGTGGACAGGGCTGGACCGCTCTCAAGGGTGACGCGGTTGGCACGCGTCTCCTCTTTAAAAATCTGCCGGTCCGCCGTGCTATTCAAAAAAGCCGTAAAGTGCCTGATGAGTACATATGGGGCATGCTGGTGCACGATCTTCCCCCTAATGCAACCTCCCTGCGTTCGCTTCGTAACAGATGGCAGCGCCTTATTTTTTGGCACCGCTAGCCGCTGTCTGAAACCGTATCAAGATCAAATTTCTGTATGCTACACTCTGGTATAGCCTATCTATTATGACGAGCTGGTCCGGTGCGTTTGGTACAATAGCAGCAACATGAGCAAAATTGTTATCGACGCCAGGGAACTTAGAACTAGCAGCGGCCGCTACGTTGAACGCCTGCTGTATTACTTACAAGACATCGATACGGTGAACGACTACGTGGTACTGCTTAAATCAAAAGATATCCCGGGGTGGCGAACAAAAAGCGAACACTTCAGCGTGGTTGCTTGTGACCACAAAGAGTTTACCTTTGACGAGCAGCTCGGCTTTCTCAAGCAAATCCGCGACCTAAAGCCCGACCTGGTGCACTTTGCCTATGTTAACCAGCCAATACTATACAAAGGGCGAACAATCACTACTGTTCACGACCTCACAACATTACGATTTGATAATCCAGACAAACACCGGCTCGTGTTCAAGGTTAAGCAGCGCGTGTACGCCGAGGTTATCCGGCGCGCGGCCCACAAATCCCGGATTGTCATTACGCCGACGCAATTTGTTAAAGACGATCTGGTGGCGTTTGCGCATGTGCACCCGGCCAAGGTCGTGGTCACGCACGAGTCGGCCGATCCCATAGTCGCCTCCCCCGTCCCCCTGCTAAACTTGCAAAAAGCTAAATTTATTATGTATATAGGCAGGCCAACACCGCACAAAAATCTTGAAAGATTAATTGAAGCCTATGCCCTGCTCCGCGCCCAGCACCCTGACCTCAAGCTTGTGCTAGCTGGCAAAAAAGATGCTAACTACGCGCGTATAGAAAAATCTATCCCCGAAAAGCTGCGTCGGAGTGTGATTTTTACTGATTTTGTGAGTGAGGGTGAGCTGCGCTGGCTCTATGAGCACTGTTCGGCCTACGTATTCCCGTCGCTCAGCGAAGGTTTTGGGCTGCCGCCGCTTGAGGCCATGCTTCACGGCGCACCGGTTGTGAGTAGTAATGCCACCTGCCTACCAGAGGTTTCCGGGAAAGCTGCCTACTATTTTGATCCGCTCAACGTAACCGAAATGGCCGATGCCATTAACGAAGTCCTCACTAACAAAGAGCTGCGTGAGCAACTCATACAGGCGGGGCACCAAAAAACTGGCGAGTACTCCTGGCTGCGGATGGCTCAGAAAACCCTGGCTCTCTACGACGAAGCGCTTGCCAAGTAGCTGCTCTGCTTAGGCCTTTTTAAGGACGATGTGCCGGTCGCGGCTTTCGCCCACAGATTCGCTGACAATGCCACGTTCAACGGCCAACTGGTGGACTACTCGGCGATCAGCGGCATTCATAGGCTCAAGTTCTTTGGTTTCGCCGGAGTCCTGTACTTGCTTAATCCATACCTCGGCTTTTTCTCGTAGACGGTCGGCTCGTTGCTTTTTATAGTCCGCAATGTCAACGTTTACGCGCGAGTGTTCAAAGTTGTTGTTTTTGAGGGCTGAGCTTACCAGGTGCTGCAGGGCGCGCATGTTTTCGCCGCGCTGACCGATTAAAAAGCCGTTAAATTGGGTGCTCGGTACCGACAGCTGGATCACCGCCTCGTCATTACTGGCCACCACTTCGCTGTTGAGTCCAAAGAATGACAATACGTCTTCCAGGTATTTTTGGGCATAAGCGACAGCGTCGTCTATAGACCCGTTCACTATCGCTTCCTTTTCTTGTGTGCCTTAGCTCCGCTTTTCTTAGGCTTAGGGGCCCTTACGGTAGTGGTTACGGCAGGAGCCGGGGTGGCTACTACTTCTGCTTCGGGAATGTCCTTGACTGACTTGGTAGAGGGCTTATCGGCAATCGCTTCCATCTCTGTTTCATCGCGGCCCAGTACAATCTTTTGCTGGATAAAGGCAACTACTCCGCCCGTAAACCAGTACAGGCTGAGGGCTGAGGGCAAATTAATCGTAAACAAAAAGACGAGGCCCGGCAGCAAAAAGGTCATGTTACGACTCACGGCGGCGTTCAGCTCGGTTTGATCGGCCTGTTTGCCACCGGCTGCCTCTTTTAGAATCAGGCGAATACTGCGCTTCTCTTGAGCCTTAGGCAACAGCTGTTTGGCCTGCAGATACTGCGCCACGGCGCTGCCAATCACCAGGAGAAGGCCGCCGAAGTAGAAGCTTCCGCTGGATAGTGCAGCTCGCTTAAGATTAATAATGCCAAAGAGCGTATCGTCAAAAAGACCCCTATTGCCATGAAGTTGCTGCAACCAGCCTAGTTTTTGCAGCGGTGCGTAAGCAAAGTTGTAGAGATTATCAGGATTCCTTAGGACTTTTTGCAGACCAATGTAGAGGCCGAGGAGCACCACCAGTTGTACAATCAGCGTTGGCAAGGTGCCAAACGGATTGATGTTGCGCTCT
The DNA here is from genome assembly GCA_028286245.1 of Candidatus Saccharimonadota bacterium. Taxonomy (GTDB): domain Bacteria; phylum Patescibacteriota; class Saccharimonadia; order Saccharimonadales; family UBA4665; genus UBA4729. Next base: position 360,225 of record JAQBRY010000002.1, read on the forward strand.
TTGTAGAGCTCCATCAGCATCTGAGATTCTTTTTGGCGATTACCCTTGGTGGCGGCCTTGATTTTCTTGATCTCGGGCTGCAGTTTCTGCATAGCCTTAGTTTGGTGCAGCTGCTTGCGAACGAGCGGCCACAGCAGCAAGCGCACAATAACGGTAAACAATATAAGCGCCAGACCAAAGTTGTGGCCAGGTATAAGGGCGTAGATGAGAACCAGCAGGTTAAAAATCGGTTGAACGATGAACGTCGTGAACATTGACTGTCAATTCCCTTTCTTTCGTATTAACTATATAGGATTTAGGCGGTTTCCGATAGGGGTGCAGCCCGATTTTAGTGGGCTTTTTCCAGCAATCGGGCAACATCGGCTGTCAGTTGGTCGCTGGGCATAGCGGCGACCCGGTCATCAAAAACGGTAAAGACGAGGTCGGAGGCTAAGGTTTGGTCCTGCGCGTAGTGCCGGATCGCCTCAAAAATGCGCCGACGTATCCGGTTACGGACAACTGCCGACTTGTGCACCTTTTTGCTTACGACCACGGCAACCCTGTAGCCGGTGCCGGGCTTTCGCCCGCCGTACTTAAGGCTCAGGCTCCCGCCGCGGAGCGTTGCGCCAGAGCGATACACCTTGTTGAGGCTGCCATAGCCGTGAAAACGGTAAAGACGGCGTAGCATAGGCGCCTTTTAGGCTGAGAGCTTGGTGCGGCCCTTATTGCGACGGCGCTTGAGTACGGCTTGCCCAGTCCGGCTGGCCATACGCTTTAAAAAGCCGTGCTCACGTGAGCGGCTTCGCTTTTTAGGTTGGAAGGTTCGTTTTGGCATGAATATGTCCTACTTGTTCTACTGAATTGATACATTATAACGATTGTTAGCTGCAGTAGCCAGGTCGAGATGACGCTAGGCCGTAAAATTAACAATATTTAATCCCCTAAGTCTAACAAGTTTTCCACGGATATCCAAATACTTTCCACAGATCCACAGAGAGGGAGGAAGCCTGTGTATAACTCCACCACTGAAAATAACATTTGGGGGCTTTTTAGTAGCAACACCTGCAAAATTGTGGAAAACTTTGTCTAGTTTCGTTATATTAAGGCTACAAAGGAGCGGTATGCAGCAGGACAGCCTATGGCAGGCAGTATTAGGAGAAATTGAGCTAACGGTTTCCCGTGGCAATTTCATAACATGGTTTAAGCCATCCCTGCTTCTCGAATATGATGACGAGTTGATCACTATCGGCGTGCCTAATGTCTTTATAAAGCAACAGCTTGAGCGTAAATACGCCGACCTGCTCCGCGAAACGTTGGCCAAGAACGGCATTATGGCTCCGTCAATTATTTTTAAGATTTCTAGCGCAGCGCCAAAATCTAAGCGCCCGAGCGACGAATCGGTGCTCGTTGGCATGCCCACACCCAACCAACAGTCAGTTGTCACCGCCGGCGGTCAATCGGGCTCCGGCCAGAACCAGCAGCAGATGGGCGGTAACACTAATAGCAACGGGGGTAACAGCCTGTCCCACTCCTATCGCCAAGGCATAAACGAGCGCTACACCTTTGATAACTTTATCGTTGGGGCTGGCAACGAGCTGGCTTTTGCCGCCTGCCAGTCTATTGCCCAAATGCCGGGCACCAAATACAACCCGCTCTTTCTTTACGGTGGCGTCGGTATTGGTAAAACCCATTTAATTCAGGCTGCCGGGAATGCCGTACTAGCACAAAATCCCAAAGCTAAGGTGCTCTACATTTCTACCGAGCAATTTGTGCAAGAGTTCGTGGATGCCCTGCGCTTTCGTAAAACTGCTGATTTTGCGAGCTACTACCGCACAGCCGACATGCTTATCGTGGATGACGTCCAGTTTATTGCCGGCAAAGAAAAAATGCAGGAGGAGTTCTTTCACACCTTTAATGCCCTCCACCAAGCAAACCGGCAAATAATTATTAGCTCCGATAAGCCCCCTAAGGAAATTCCAACCCTAGAAGAACGACTAAGAAGCCGTTTTGCTTGGGGCATGAGCATTGATATGCAGATCCCGGACTTTGAGACTCGCTGCGCCATCGTCCAAACAAAGGCCCACACCCATCAAGTGGAGCTGGCACCGGACGTAGTTGAATATTTGGCGACTAATATACAGACCAATATTCGTGAACTAGAGGGTGCCTTAAATCAGCTGCTGGCTTTTTGTGAAATGCGCAACCTCGTACCGGACCTTAGCATCGCCAGCAGTATACTCGGCGCTAGCAAGAGTCGGCCAAAGCATTTGAGCGCTAAGCAAATTATTGAGCGAACCGCCCGTCACTTCCAGATCCCCATGGAAGACATTTTGGGAGATAAGCGCGATAAGGACATCGTGGTTCCCCGCCAGATTGCCATGTACATGCTGCGCAGCGAACTGCACTTGAGCTTTCCAAAGATCGCCAAAGAACTTGGGCGCAAAGATCACACCACGGCCATGCACTCGGTAAACAAAATAGAGAAAGAGTCGCGGATTGATGCTGAACTGCGGACTATTCTTTCTGAGATCAAGGAGCGCCTCTATGCCTAGTATTGCTACCACTTTTATGGCAAAGCCGTGGGGACAAGCTGTGCAATGGCTGCGGACTGCCTGGTTAAAGACGCCCGAGTTATACGCACCGGGCTGGTCCGGTCGCAACACGGCTGTGCACATCACCCCTCATTTTCCCCACAATAGCACCCTACCCGTCCCCACGCCTATCCACCTAAAATTGTATGCAACTACCGCAGTAAAAACCTTACTTATCCCCACTATCCACAGCGCCAATAAAGACCAGAACAAATTAAATATACTAAAAATACCTTTATATAGGAGCCACCCATCATGAAGCTGCAAGTCACCCAGGAAAACCTAAATCGGGCACTCGGTTCAGTCGCCCGTGTTGCTAATACCCGCAACACCCTACCCATACTGGCAAACGTACTTGTTAAGACCAGTAATAACCGTTTAAGCTTGTCGGCAACCAACCTTGATATTGCCATTACGCACTACATTGGCGCCAAAGTAAGTACCGAAGGCTCTATTACTGTCCCCGCCCGCCTTATGCAGGATTTTATTAGTAGTTTGCCGAGCGGTGTCATTAATTTAGATCTAGAAGAAACTAAGTTAAAAATTAAAACTGACCAGTACCAGTCGACGGTTAATGGTATTGCAGCCGATGACTTCCCTGTTATGCCGGCAATTACCGGCGGCGAAAGCTGGACTGTCCCCGCCCAAGTTTTTAAAAAAGGTTTACAGCAAGTAGTTTTTGCAGCGTCGAGTGATGAAACGCGCCCAGTTCTCACAGCGGTACTGCTTCACTCCAGCGAAGGTAATCTGTACCTAGCTGCCACCGATAGTTATCGCTTAGCGGAACGGAAAATTGGTGCCAATAACTCACAAATAAAACTATTAATCCCGGCTACGGCTATGCAGGACCTACTGCGGATACTTGGTGATACGACCAGTGACGTACAGGTAACACACGACGAACAACAGGTCCTTTTCCAAGTGGGCGATGTCGAATTAGTAACCCGGCTAGTTGACGGCAAGTATCCGGACTATCCAAAGCTCATCCCGGCTAGTTTTGCAACCGAAGCCACACTCAAGCGGGCCGACCTTGTAAATGTTACGAAAGTTTCAAGCCTGTTTGCCCGCGAGAGTGCCGGCAGCGTCACGATTGAAGTAAACGAAGAATCACAAACGCTCAGTATCCGATCGATTGCTTCGCAGCTTGGGGAAAACACCGCCCAGGCCAGTGCAAAAGTAACCGGTAGCGGCAGTATTACGCTTAATTCCAAATATCTTTTAGACGGCCTAAATGCCCTTTCTGGTGATGAAGTGACCTTTGGTTTTAATGGCAAACTAGAAGCCACCCTGCTCCGCGATCCAACCAGCGACGACTACAAGCACATTATTATGCCCCTCAAAGGCTAGAGACGGCTCGTGAGCGGTTATACTACTGGTAATGATCACTAACTTGCACTTGCAAAACTTTCGTTCGTACGAGGACCGTGTGTTCAATTTTAGGTCCGGCGTTAATATTGTGGCCGGACCAAACGCCAGCGGCAAAACCAACCTGCTGGAAGCAGTACTGGTAATTGCTACCGGCAGTTCGTACCGGGTAAAAGATGCCGACCTTATTGCCCGCGATCAGCCATGGGCTCGGCTCGATAGCCGTGACCAAAAAGGGTTGCTCCGGACCGTCAAAATTATTACCGAACCGGCGGCCAAAAGTTATGAGCTGGCCGGCAAACCTACCAAGCGGCTGCTCCTTAAAGACACGCTGCCAGTTGTGTTATTTGAGCCAAACCATCTCCAACTGTTAACCGGGTCACCGGAACGTCGCCGCAATTACCTTGATGAGTTACTGGCACAAATAGAGCCTGGCTACGCAACTACCCTCAGGCAATACAAACGCACGCTGGCTCAGCGCAATAGCCTGTTAAAACAGCTCACTAGTAGTAGTAGTGACGGCCAATTATTTGCATGGGATATTCGGCTCAGCGAACTCGGTGGCAAAATTGCCCGCTCCCGGGCGCAGCTCGTCGATACATTAAATAATGACGTGCCGCAGCTCTATGGTGAGCTATCTCACGCCAAGACGGCTGTTTTACTGCGCTATGAAACCGCGCTCTCCATGGATAGTTATGAAACGCAGATGCTTAAAAAGCTGGAAACCAGCCAGGCACTTGACCAAGTCCGAGGCTTTACCGGTGCCGGACCGCACCGCGAGGATTTAGCGGTGCTCTTTGACGACCAAATTGCCAGCGAAACTGCCTCGCGCGGCGAAACTCGCACGGCAGTATTAACGCTCAAAATTCTAGAGTTACGCCTGCTGCAGGCAGTCCGCGACGAGGCACCCCTGCTCCTGTTAGACGATGTGTTTAGTGAGCTTGATAGCGAGCGGCGAAAGGCGCTTACCAGCTACCTAAAGGACTACCAAACCTTTATAACGACCACCGATGCCGATGTGGCGGCCCAGCACTTTACGGCTAGCGCCAACATTATTAAACTTTAGACGAATTAGTCACCAGTAGGGGTATTGCCGTCGGTGTAGACGATCTCGGCCGTCGCCGTATTTACACCTTTAAATTCCAGCCAATCATTTGCTTCCTGGCGGCCTTCATCGGAATAATAGGTAACGTACAACGTTGTGGCTGTATGATCCGAAGGGTTCTTAGTCGAAGGACCGTAGTTGACGGTGAAGAGCCGGTCATAATACGGCAGTGACCCAATAATCGGTGTCTTTTGGGCAGCCTTTTGTGTTCCCTGTGCGAACAGTTTGCCGCCGAGAGCTTCCCGGTTGTGCTGTTCTTCGGGATGCTGGTTCAGATAATCATAACCAACTACGCTATTAGGGTTTAAAAGGACGGTCAGCGGGGCTATTTTCCCATCGGTGGCGGTGAATTTTTGGGTAATCGTGGTAAAGCCGTCAAAGCGCGCTTTTAAGGTGTGCTCGCCCGGTGTCACGTGTGAATCGCCGCGCTTAGCGGCTTTGCCGTCAATGGTGAGTACGGCCGTGCTGGGCGCAACGGTAATAGAAATATTAGCCGGCTTCTTAAACAGGCTAGTAACGGCAAAGCCAATTACGAGTGTCAGTACTACCATGGCAGCTAAGATTGTCTGTTGTTTTTTGGTCATGTGCGTAGCCCTCAGTCTTCCTCGGTCTTTAGTAATCTAAATATTCTAAACTGCTCGCCGGTGTTGCCATCCTGGTAAAAGTAAACGCCATTACCGGCTTCTGGAACGCGCTGGCCCAAGGACGCGGACACTATGCTAAAACCTTTGGACTGGGGCCCGACGAATATGTAGGTGTGTACGCTGTTAATAAAGATGTCGCCCGGCTGCAAACCCAAATCCCCGGTGTTCACGTTCTTGGCGTCTGGAGGAATTTTAATTTCGGTGTAATTCGGGCTACTGGCAAGGTACGCCATCTGTGTAGGAGTGTAGACCTTGGGGTAGTTAGGGTCGGCACCGCTGGCGATCATAACGGTGGCCACAAAGATGCCGCAGTCGCTAAACGGCGTAGCGCCGGTAGTCCCATTATATTGGGGCATGGCCTTCTGATAGGTTGGCTTGGCGTCTGACTCCAGCGGGCCGTGTCCGGGCGTATCCCAGGCCAGATTCAGGGCCGTTTCGACAATATTGCCAGCCACCACGCCGCTGGAGCACCCCGTGCCCGCTGCGCTCACACCAGCGGCGGTTCCACCAACGGCTGTCTTACCACCGGTTTGATCAACCGGATCACCATTTTTAGGCGAACCCTTGGTAAATCCAGAGCTTATAAGCGTGTAGATGTTGGTCATATAATTTTCTGTTTCCGCTGGCGCTGCAGACAGTGGAGATGACGGTGTGGTTTTTGAGCCAACATTGCCACCACCCCAGTTATAGGTGGCAGAAAAGAACACAAAGGTGCCCGGTTTAAAAGGTGTTTCGAGTGTGCCAAGCGGCGAGGTTGTAGTCATACCATTTCTGGCGAGCATGTTCGCAACCGCATAGGTAGCATCATATAGATTCTGAATATCCACCACCCCGTCATTATTACCATCTACCTTATAGCCGCTCCAGGTACCAGGCATAAATTGGAATGGCCCAGAGGCTCCTACCGGTGAGCTCGCCCACTTGGTGTCTGCCGGTACCCAAACATTGCTGTGCTCGCTCATAAATAGGGCGGCAATAAACTGGGGGTTAGTGTGGTACTGGGCGGCTGCCTTGGTAAATATGTCGGCGTAGACGGCTGGAACACTTGGCGGCAAAGTGCCCGCGACGGCGCTCTCATCGGTGGTACAGCCAGTATTATCTTCGGTGTCGTAATAATCAATGCCTTGGTCGAAAGCTTTTTTTTGTGCCGCCGACAGCGCCGAGACCGGACCCGAAAGCATCGACGACGACAATAGCACCAGCAGTGAAGCTACTAGTGCCACCCGCTCGCCTATTTTTTTGACAGTAAATTTTGCCACTAGGTGCCGTCTCCGCCGCAGCGATTACTTTCCGCCGACGCATCCCAGTGCCAAGCTTCTGCACTATATTGCCTAAAGCCAAATGCTGCAGCATTATTGTTAAGCCACTGCCAAGATGGATTTTCAGGGGATCGCTCACGGGTAGCACAGGTTTGATGGTTCTCATTTATTTCTGTCGGCCCAGAAAAGTCAATAGCAACGCCTAGCTGGTGCATTGAGCCGCCCGGCTTTGCGCAACTCCTGCCATCACCATTACCTCCACAAGACGCGCCCAGGCGGAAGGAGCTGTTCGCAGCTAACGGAACGCCGGCCGCTTTGGCTTTTTCGCCCAGAGTCTCCCAGGCGCCTGATACGCGAGCGTTTACAATCGCACCACCATTTATTTCCGTTCCGGCAGCATTATTGCCCTGCCCACCGATGCTACTCAATTGGCAGAGGTGCACCATAATTGGCCCGGTTTCTTTCTTGGCTGAGCCGGTGTACTGGCTGGCTACAACGCCCATGTCTTTGGTATTGGCAGCACAGGCAACTTTGTCGGAACTGACGCCAATATCACCGTCGATAGCACCGCTGCCAGTGCTAGCAGCAGGCGCTGCTGGGCCACCGCCAAAGCCCATTTCGCCGCACAGCTCCTCGTCGTCTTCGTAGCATCCGGCCGCTTTTATTGTTTGGGTGTCGGAGATAAACATTCGAACTTTGAGCCAGGTAGTACTGGGGTCGCCGCAATTGTTTTCGGCGTAGTTTTTATTGGCGGTGTCCCCGTAAAGCGAGCGAGTACCAGGACTAACCGTTGCGTCCCACTCCGGCCCGTCCGCTGTTGCCACTTTTGCAATGTCAACGTTAAAGCAGGCTTTTGCGCGCTGAATCAGACCGGCACCGTTAGCCGAATCGAGCATGTCGGCTACCTCATCGCCGTTCTGCCAAGGATTATCAACCGCCGGATTATCCATTTCGGCCACACTGTAACTATAGGTAGGAAGTCCGTAGTCAAGTGGAGTCTTATCGACCGGCGCGTCCGCCGAAGCCTTAGAAGTAAACAGGTTAGCAATTGAGCCAAACACTGAGCCAATGTTCATGGTAGAGCCCACCAGCGAAGCAACATTTTGCGAAGCCGAAGGCGAAACGTTCTGCATTACCTTGCCGGCGGCACTCCGAGGGTCGGAGGGGTTAAATAATTTGTAAGCAACGCTTTGATTGTCGAACTCAGACTGCTCCAGGTTATTCTGAATGGCGCTTCGCTCACTGAGGGCCGCCGCCGTTTGGATAATGGCACCACTGCTTACCTCCAGAGTATCGCCGGCCATTTTGGCCCCCACGTCAAGGTAGTTGCCGACGTCCGGCCCCCACTTGGTCGGATCGTTAAGATTAACCGCCTCGCCGGCCATGAATCCAACTATGGCGTGTACGATCTTAGGCACCGCCACTGCACTTACGGCCGTGCCCGCCGCAAAACTCACCGGTCCTCCCAAGAAACCGACCGCTCCCAGCACGACCATGCCGGCCGTGCTACAGGCGGGATCCAGGGCTTTGCCGAGCGCGCCGGTTGTAAAAATACCGTTAAAAAATGAACTCTTTGCGATGCCGCCGATAACATTGTCCGGTTGTGCGCCCTTGTCCACGCTACCGGTAGTAATCTTTTTGATGCCGGCGGAATCTGCGTATGACCTTCCGGTATCCGGGTTGGTGAGAATTTCGGATTCGTCCCCCATTTGCTGGAGCAAATGAACATTGCTGGGGCCAAACATGGCCTCGCTGCCAATAGATATTATTCTCATAGCAACGCGCATGAGCGGCAGGATTATCTGGGCTTCTTTAACGGAATCGTAGTTCGCGTCAATGCCTCTGGCCAGGCACATCACGCCTACCGCGGCCGCTGGTCCGGCCACCCATTTGGCGCTGACACTGTCCGACAGTCCCTTGAGGGCGCCAGGCTTATTCTGGTTTAGCTTGGCCTGTTCGGAAACGCTATCAGCTACACCCTTGTCGCTGGCGGCCTGTCCGGGGGCTGTTCCGGCCTCCTCCGGATTCGTATTTAAATCGGGTCTGGATTCGGTAGTAACCGGCGGTCCGGTATCGCCTTGAATGGCTTTAGTGCGGTTTTCACGGATTTTATCTATTAGTTTATCGCCTTGCCCCAAGAGCTTGGTGTCGATCGCTTTTATGGGGCTCAGCGACCAGCCATACTTTTCCGCAATCACACGCGTGACAGCGCGTGATGACATTTTACCCATGCCCGATTCACGTAAGCTTTGCCGGATAAAGCTTTTATTATCCATGTAGCCTCTAAAATCAAAAAGCTTGCCATTACTGGCCTTATCTATAATAAGCGCCCCGTCCTTACCAGGAGAGACCGTCAGGTCTATCCCGTACTTGGCACTGACCTTTTCCTTGATTTCTTCGGGGCTAAGATTCTTAAACTCCGGAGCATCTGGATTGATAGCCCAGCCCTCGTGTAGGCCAAGGTTAGTCGAATAGGCCGATTTAAGCCCAACCGAGTTTAAACGTGCCTCAAACTTGGTTGCATAGTGGTTACCGATACCCCCCATGCGCGTCTTTTCCGTCTCTCCTTTGCGGATATAATTCAAGTTACGCAGTGCCTTTGTCATGCGGAAGTCGGACTCATCACTCTGTGGTGCCAGTCGCGCCCCGGAGGCTATTTTAGCGGCTTGCACAAACTCGAATGGTCCCGCTAGGAAAGTGCCGGCAAAAATGGCACCGGCTACTAGCACGCCGGCAATGCCGCCAGCCGCACCCTTCTTTTTATTACGAGCTAAAAACTGTAGAGCTTTGGCGCCGCCACCGGCCGCGCTGGCCACAGCCGCACTGCCGCCAGCCGCGTTTTCGGCCGAAGCTAGGCCCGTGGGGCTAAGAGATTTAGCACCGTCGCTGGCTTGCCCTTCGGCTCCAGCCCCGGCTTCGGCCCCGGCAAGACCACCGAGCACGCTATCAATATTACCGAGCGCAGCGTCGGCGTTACCGAGCACGCGCTTGGTGGTGTCCTTGGAGGCGGCGCTCCGGCCGTCGGCCGTCGGCTCTTTATCGTAACCGGCACCATTGCTGTTAGCGACGTCACTACTACGCCGCGGTGGCTGATAAAAAACTTGCTTTGCCATGTGTTAATTTTTACCTAAACTAAAGTGCCTCTAATGAGTATTATTATACGCTACCAGGATAGAGCCGGTTACTCAGGTCAATGGTGCCCTGTCCGGCGCTAAAATCACCTTGCTCCGCGGCCTGTTCCATTTGGGCAATTTGGTCGGGGCTAGTGGTAATAAGTGACGTTTCAGTAGGGCTGGCGGCCACTTGAATGTGGACGTGATTTTGACCGGCAAAGAACAACCCCTGTCCTACCGGGAACTGGCTCAGACGCTTGCGCTCCTCACTCGTTAATTTAAAAGTATCGGCCAGCACATCGACTGCCGAAGCCGACTGTTTAAGCAGAATCTGCATGCTGGCGTTGGCCACGATGGCTCTACCCATGCGTGATCCCATAAAGTCCTCAACGTCCTGCGTAATAGTCGTAATGCCTAAGTTATATTTACGGGCCCGCTTGGCCAGGCTAAACAAAAAGTTTGCCGAGTCCTCGTACTTCATGAGCTGCCAAGCCTCGTCTACAATTAGGATACGCTTGCGCATATCGCTCTTGGTCTTGTTCCAGATGTAATTAAGCACAATATACATGGCAACTGGCCGTAACTCGTCTTCCAGGTCGCGAATGTTAAAGACCACCAACGGGTTATTAATATTGATGTTTGAAGGCTGGCTAAAGATGCCGGCAAAGGTACCCGTAGTGTACTTACGAAGGCGCTGAGCCAGTTGCGGACCGTTACCGCCCATGTGCAGTAGCGTGTCGTACAGGTCGGCGATAGTTGGCGGAATTGAGCTGTGCGTTAGCGGGTCATTGGTAATACCTGCCTTGGCATAAGTCTCTATAAGAGCTGCGTCTAAGTCGGCTTCTTCGCTCGGTGTCAGCACTGGCATTACTGTGGTATTGCCGCCAATCATCTGGGCCTGGGCGCCGCCCATCATCAGGCGAATCAGGCCGTGCAAGGTAATAAGGTTGGAGCGCAGCGCGTTATCGGCTTCGTCGCTATCAACTACTTGTGGAAGATCAAAGGGGTTAATGCGCGTCGTTGAGTTGAGGCTCAGGCGAACATAGGCCCCGCCAACGGCGTCACACATGCGCTGATATTCATTTTCCGGGTCGATAATAAATATCTCGGTGCCAAACATCATACTGCGTAGCGCCTCAAGCTTAACGGTAAACGACTTACCGGCACCGGACTTTGCAAACACCACCGAATTGCCATTTTCTAGGCTAAAGCGGTCAAAAATAACCAATCCGGAGTTGTGCATGTTAATACCGTACAAAATGCCGTTTTCCTGCGTTAAATCAGCGCTAGTGAACGGAAAACTGGTGCTAAGCGCGCCGGTGCTCATGTTGCGGCGTATCTGCAGCTTGTCGGTCATTTGCGGCACCGTACTCATGAGCCCCTGCTCTTGCTGGCTGGAGGCAGGCTTGCTGTAAATAAGCTGCTGGCCCAGCATCGATTCTACCTTGTGCGAAACATACTCAAGCTCTTCGAGCGTGCTGCCGTAAATAGTAAAGTACAGGCCAAAGCGGAAGAAGCGCTCTTCGCCCACCTGCAGCTTGTCGCGCATTTCTTCGGCATCCAGAATGGCTGCTTGCTTGCCCGGATCGCGGACGCGGCCCTTTTCGTTATCAATTTGGATTCCGGCTTCGAGCTGGGTAACTTTTTTGCGAAGGTTTTCGAGTACCACCTGGCTTTCGACCGGATAAATATACATGCTCATGTCCACAACTTCGTCGAGGTTAACCATACCGCTCAACCAGCCGGTATAGACCTGCCGCGGGTAACCGTATACATAGTAGGTGCGGGCAAAGCGCGTTCCTAACTGAAAGTGCGTGCTGGAAAACTCAATAGAACTTGGTGCGATAAAATCACGGAGCGCCGTGATGCCCTTCTGAAATGCCGCCTGAACTTCTTGATCTTCGCGTTCGCGCTGCGCCTGGGCAATGGCTACTGGGTCGAGCTGCTGTTTCTTTTTGCCTAGTGCCATTACTGTAGCTCCCTCTGTAAGTGTGCCTGGGCTACGGCTCCCTCGCCCTTAGTAATCACGTCGGCGGTCAGGTCATCAAAGTTCTTGAGCTGCTGCCTGGTGGCAGTATCGGGGTTGTACGTGTCGTAGTACACCTCAATTAACTCCTGCGTGTCGAGCGGCAAGCCCTTAATACCACACTGCAGTAGCCCGCTCATTACCGACTGCACCCGGTTACGTAATTCCGACTTAGCTTTTTCGAGGTCGGCTTCGTTAATAGTAACGTGCTGCTCTTTTGTCTTAAATACACTGGTGATGTTACTAATAAAGCTTTTACTCTGCGCCAACGTCTGCTTGAGATCCTCGGTAGGAAAGAATGGAATGACCACGTAAAACTTTTTATCCATGATGTTGGTTTGGCGGCTGACGTTATCAATGTAGGTAATGTAGTCTTCCATGAGCAGTGCCAGCAGCATGTTGTCGTGCTCGGTGCGAATTTTATCCAGCTTTTCGATGTAGGGTTGTAAATCGACTTTTTGCGAGCGCACAAAAATCTGAATTGGAAAGTACAGCGAGTTTAAAAAACCCTGGTAGCTATATTCAACTGCTTCTTGCTCCTGAATGCTCATCAGGTCAAAGTTGATGCTCTTTACCATCACCACCGAACGAAATGAGCCGTCATTCATAATGACGATGCCGTCGCGTATTTCAGCAATTTGTAGCGTGTTCTGGGTGCTGTTTGGGTTGGTTTTTGGCGCCGCTGAGGGCTGGGCGCCGGGGTTAGAAACCACGGGTGCGCTGGCATACACCGAGGGCTGCGGTGCTTGCGGGGGCTGCGGTGCTTGATACTGCTGCGGCGCAACGGGCTGTTGTGGCAATGGTTGCGCTATAGGCGCAGCCGGCTGCGGCGCATACGCTTGCTGTTGCGGCATTGCAACAGCCGGCTGTTCCGGTAACTGCGCATACGTCTCACCGGCACCCTGCACTTGGTACTCTGGCTGATTTGGTGTTTGAGGATTCATACGATTGTTTACTGCCCACCCATTTTATAACTCGTTATGACTCGCATGTTTAACGTAATGATATCACCACCTCATCGTCAGAGCCCGAAATGTTCTTTGCCTTTTGAGCTTCACGGGCTAGTGTCGATATGTTGAGATCATTGTTATTTGCTAGGTTAAGTATAGCAGCATCAGGCTGGGCTGTCACCGGTTGCGGGGTTGTAGGTGGCTGGGCTGTCGGAGCCGCAGTGCTGAGTGAAACAGGCTCTAAGCGCGCCGGCTCGGATTGTGCTGGCTGTGGCACTTGCTGGGAGATAGGTTGGAGTGTCCGCAGGTGGGAATTGCTTACTTGTTTTGATGAATTCAGGGCCATGGCTCGTTCAACCACGGCCTGCTCCTCGGCGGTCGGGACCGGATCAACGGTTGGCGCTGCCGATGGCAGAAGCACGGCTGGCTGTGGCGCGGCCTGCACCTGATCGATGACGGCCTGCTGCTGTGCAAACTGGGGTTGCTGCGCCGGGCCGTTAAACCACTGCGTTGCAGCCGGTTCGGGGGCTACGGTTGCCTCCACGGCTCGAACTTCGTTCAGTTGGTCGATAAGTTGCTTGCGATGTGCTTGCTCGCTGGCGTTTATCATCTGTGTAAATTGCTGGGCAACCGGACTAGTCTGATCATCCATAATATCGGCCGATTCGGGAATTTGATAATCCGGTACGGCCTGCGGCATACTGCTCACCGATACTAATCGGTCTGAATCATTAGTAATGACCCCAAAATTAGGCTGATTATACACCGATGCGCCTACGTTCTTAACCGCCCAGCCCCTAGAGTCGATGGTATCGGCCAGCGCGTGTAAACGGCTTCGCACTTCCGTTTGGCTCAGGCCATCAGTGTAAACCCGCTCAATTTTCTTAGGAACCGTAATGGTTACTAATTCCTTAACGCCGCTCTGATCCCAAATACGCCGGCGGGGCCGGAATAAAAACTGAAACTTAGCTGCTGCCCAGATTTCTGTTGGCTGGTCTTTACCAAACGGAAAGGCCAAAAACCCAAATAGCAGCGCCGGCGGCAAAAATAGCACCAACAAAAAGGCCACGCCCTTAGTAAGCACTACAAACGACAGGTACAGAAAAAAGGCGGTAACAATGCCAAAAATAAACTGCTTAAGTGTTAACGGCCCAAGGATCTTATCCTCTGCCTCAATGTCCTGAATTACTTTGTACGTCGACATAATCTACCTACATATACCTATTATTAGTATCGTTTTCTACTTGCCGGTCAATGTCTGATTGCGGAGGGGTATCGGGTGTTGGCTGTGGACCGCCGCTAGGTGCTCCTGGATCTTCTCCGGGAGGTCCGTTACCGCTGCGTGTAGTGTTCTGCTGGACGCCCGCGCCAGACGGGAAGCTGTGTGTTCCAAAGTTGCTTTCAACGGCAATGGCAAAGTTGTTCCATTCTTCTTGGGCTCGGGCTGGACCGCCGGCAGCGACTTCACGGGCAGCAGGTCGCCCACCGGTCACAAGTTCGCGGTCGTCAGGGTCGGCCGCGCGAGCGCGAGCTGCTGCCGCAGCCGCAAAGGCACCGGCATCATCACCGCTCATATCGCCCGAAGGTGCCGGTGACATGGCCGCTGATCGCATAGAGGCCACCTGTAGTATGGCGTTTTCTCGGAACTTGAGTGCCTCTTGGTATCGTTCTTCGCTGATGTTGTTAGCCTGTCGCTGCTCTTCACTGTAATTGATTATAGTATTGTTCTCTTCTACACCTTCAGTTAATGTCCGAGCCACCGAAGCGTTATGTTGCACTGCTGCGTAGCCGTTCTGGGTGTTGACCACTTCTTCTAGGGTGGCAGCGGCATTTGTCTGGAGGCCACCCCTACTATTGACATCAAGGTTGGTAATTTTTGCAGCCTTAAGATCTCGATTAGTACCCTGGTGAGTAAACGAGGCGCCCTTGAGTATGCCCGTGGCCTGTCCACCGGACATAACCGATGCGCCAGTCCTGGTTTTGCGCCCTTGAGTAAGCCGGCCAAAGTTTTCTTTGTAGTAGGCTATATCCTCTGGCGCGGTGGCCTTACTGAGCTCGAAGGTCATGGCGGCCTGAATTGCAGATTGGTTGGAGCCGTTTTCCTTGTGGCCTGCCACCACATCAGACCTGTGGAGCCAGGCGCCGCCGGCTGAACGGTACATCTTTTCGCCCGTTTCTTCGTCGTACTTCCAGTCTCCGTTCTTGCCATCCGTAGACTGAACAGCCTGATCACTGTCGGCAAAGCCGAGGTCAACTGTTAATCCGCGTAAGCGGCTATTATCACCAAAGTTATGTGTCGTTTCCTGGCGCTTTGCTTCTTTGGCTACGTACTCAGCTCGAACATCAGTGATGTCCCGGCCACCTATGGTACGGGTCTTGCTGGCCAATCTTCGTGCCGCAAAGCTCTTTACGCCTGTTGAACCGTCTGCTGTCTTCGCTAAGCTTCTGTGCATTCGCTCCTGCGCCGTTGACTTGCCTTCCCGCCACTTATCCTGCTTGATCTCACGCCGGCTCTTAATTGCACCCATGTTATTTACCTTGGCGCCGGCACTGAGCGCGGCTGCACCTACGCGGCCAATAATGCCACCGGCCAGCCGGAAGGCGAACGGAATCATAAACAGTGGCAGGAACTGCAACGCAAAACCAATAATGGCGGCAAGGATGGTGCTTGATTTGTTAGCAAAGGTATCCTTTTGGATGATGTTATCCGGAGTAATACCGCCGCTTTGCAAGAACAGAATACTCAGTAGACTCGAGACTGCAAATACTACCATCACAATCGGATAGACAAGCAGCGTTTTAGTGAGCGCTTCCCACCATTTCTTAAAGTACTGTTCGGTATTCGGTAAACAGTAGAGTGCAAAGGCCACCGGGCTAATAATCACCAGCAAGGCGATGATTCCCTGCCGAAGCACCAGGGTTGCAAAGACGGCAATGATAGCGAAGAGGATCGGCAGGATCGTAAAGAAGGCCATGCCAATAAAGGCGCCGGCCGTACCCGTAAAGATCGCAAATATTGCCGCCGCTATAGAAGTAGCGCCCATAAATGCCCCGATAATCCCCAATGACAATATACCGACTGTTTGAGTGCCATTAACAGTAAACTGCCAGCACGTATGACCGGCTACTGTTCCGGCGGCACACTGAGACACGGGACTGGTAATAAGGTCGCTCATGCCGAGGCCCAGGATGTTCGTGATATCTACCAGCATAGCCACGATATATATCGAAAGGTTTATAAGAATTGCCGCTGTCAGCAGCCGGGGCAACACTTTTTTAGCGGTATAGGCATCGATTATGCCACCGCCAATACTTTGCCCAAAAACAACGACAATCAAGGCCAGCAGCAAAAAGATATCGCCGTAAATACGGAAGTTAGCCCATATCCTAAAGCGTTCGTCGGCAGGGTTAGTACTAATTGGGTCCGTTACCAGTAATGGCTGAATAAGCGTTTGGAAAATAAACTTTGATACGCCGCTCACCCCGTCAAAAATCGGGCAGAGTAACCAGCCAAAAGAGCCCGCCCCATTGTCACAGTCCGATCCCTCATCTTTGGCCTGGGTGCCAACGATGGCTTGGTAGTCGCCGCCCTCAATCAAAACAGGGCTAGGGTTAGCCAGTTTGCCGCTGTCTTTAGTAAAGGCCTTGCAGGTAGAGGTTTCAGCAACACATGCGAGATAGTGTCCCGGCACTATGCCAGAGAACGTTCCCTGGAATAATACCGTCGCACTCGCTGAGCCACCGGTATCAGCTGGTGTCTTGCCGCCCGCAAAATCAGGCACAGGCAGATCTATTGTTTGTACTATCGTCGTAGCGTTAACATCGCGAATATCGACAGAAATCGGCGAATACACCGTTTGCTGGCCGCCGGAAACGGGCGCATTAACTCTTACCTGTACCAGTACCTCATCCGGATAGTAGCTGTCGCTGCTGCCATACGCCTGTGTGAATGGCTCAAATTGTTTTTTAGTAAACGGATGCGGCGTAATGTCTACCGCCGTAAAAGTTAACGTATAATTGCCTGCTTCAAGCGGGAAGGCAGCAAACCTGTACGTAAACGAAGTCAGCACCGGTGTGGAGGTATCGGCCGGGCTTGTTCCGCCGCTAATATGAGCAGTCGGGTTTGCAACAAGCCTGCCTGATGCGTCGGTAATATTGGCCGTAACATTGTCGGGTGGAGGGTTTGAGCCTCTGTTTGGAACGCCCAAGCTAATATTCACTGACTTCTCGGTATCAGTTTCTACACGCGGCCCACTCGTAGACGGCCGCCCGTTAGAAATCCCAACACTTGATGCCACCTGTAAATCTTCGTAATAACAAAAGACCGTGCCCTGAGGAGCGGCGTTGGCTGATTTTTTGCTGAGCAGGTTAACTTTATTACCGCTAAAGTTAACGGTTGCCCCTAAGGCATTACAGCCTTTGGGCCCCTTAACGCCACCACTCAAGGAAGCCTGATTGCCAGTTGCGGCGCGGTTAACGGCCAGCGTCCCTGTTACCACGCCCGAAACATTGATCGTGTACTGGTCTTGCCAGGTAAAGGTAATAGAGTTACCGGCTGAGGCGGAACCCATAAGCTGCGTCAAAGGAGATTGCTGCACGAGCAGCAATAAAACGACCCCAATAGCAATAGAGGCTTTTCTAAACTTTTGTAGTAGTTTCACTTTTTCGTCTCAACATTTTTATTCAAATGGTGGTTGGTTAGCATGCACACCCTTTCAACTAATATACCATGGTTTGCAATAATACCGTTGTAAATAAAATGATGATATACGGCACTTAGGAGCACTACTTTGCTCCGTAAAGCTTGCAAAAAGGGCCAGTATTTACTATAAATGGTATAAATGACGCAAAAATACAAAAAACAGCTTGTCGCAATCTTCGCTCTTATAACACTCATTGCATCAGTTGGTGTGGGCGCTGCCAGTGCTTCGGCGCTGTCGCCTGTCGCAGTACCTATAAGCACCGTGGCGGCCACCGCCACGCCAGAAAAGCTTCCCTGTGGAGCGGGCGCAGTGCCCAAGTCGTACATGCCGGTTATAAACATTGGCTGTAAAAACAAAGGTAACCCTATTGTGGACGCCCTGTTTGCCATTATCCGCTTCTTGTCATACGGCGTTGGCCTTATCATTGTCGGGTCGCTAATTGTAGCTGGTATTCAGTACACCACCGCCAGGGACGATCCTCAGGCGGTTGCCGCCGCCCAAAAAAGGATTAAGTCTACCATTGGTGCCCTAGCACTCTTCATTTTTGGATTTACGATACTTAACTACGTTATTCCAGCAGGAGTGCTCAAGTGATCGGTCTCTTTACGCACGTGGCCGCTACCTGCGGTGGCGGTGGCGATTTACTCGGCTTTCCTAAGTGGTACAAATACCTTGATGGCGTGCAAGTTAACAATGCCTGTACGCCACAAATAAGTTCACTTACCGATGTTTGGCTGATTGTGGCCGCTGTCATCGAAATTCTGCTCCGGGTAGCCGCGCTGCTAGCAATCTTTTATGTTATATACGGTGCAGTTACCTACATGATAAGCCGAGGTGAGCCAGACAAAACAACCAACGCCCGGCACACCATAATTAACGCCGTCATAGGCCTCGCTATTGCCGTTATTTCTGCAGCAGTGGTGTCCTTTGTGGCAGGGAGTATTCATTAAAATATGACAGGCATCCTCATCACTAAATTGCTAGCAGTTGTTGAACCAACCGGGCAAGTCAACTGTCTATCAGACGGTGCTCAGGGTGATCCCTGTGACTCAGGACTACCTGTCGTCGGCGCCGGCTCCACGCAGCTACATCAAATCCTTCAAATTACCTTCGGTATTTTAGCCGTTATAGCCGTCCTCATGATTGTTATAGCCGGCATCCAGTTTATTGTTGATTCCGATAATCCGCAAAAGGTCGGTCAGGCAAGAAATGCTATTATTTACGCAGTGGTGGGGCTCGTCATCGCCATTAGTGCCGAGATCATCGTCTCGTTTGTACTGGATAAATTATAATATGAAGAAATTACTACTCATCTTTAGTCTTTTTGTTGCCATTGCCGCACCGGCGCTCGTTGTTTCGGGCGGCCAGGCCTCGGCCTACGACATTTTTGAGCACACCTGCTCTTCCGGCGGCAAAATATCCAGCACCAGTGTTTGTAGCGACGTTAACCAGCAGGCCGGCAGCTCAGAAAATCCCGTGATCAGGGCCCTTAAAATCGCACTCAATACGCTTTCACTAATTGGTGGCATTATTGCAGTTATTATGGTGATTGTTTCAGGGCTCCGCTACATAACATCGGATGGTGATGCCACTGGGGCCAAAAATGCCAAGCACACGCTCATGTACAGCCTTATTGGCATTGCTATAATAGTTGCCGCCCAAACAATAGTCAGATTTACCCTGAGCAGGATTTAAAGGAGATATATGAAATATAGATTAAAAAATTTTATAGCCGCTTTCGCGCTCACGCTTATGACACTACTGTCGCCGATGTCGGTGGCCGCGCTGAGCGCACCCAACGGCACTATCGTTGCCAGCCTAAAGCAAGATGCCTGTGCCGGGCTTAGCTCCGTAGATGCTACGCAGGGCTGTGGTGATACGGCAGACAAGAGTGTTAACACCCTTGTGCAAACAGTAGTAAATCTTCTCTCTCTGGTAGTCGGCATTATTGCGGTCATTGCCATCATTCTGGCTGGACTCAAGTACGTTACTTCGGGTGGTGACGGCAATAAGGTGTCGTCGGCTAAAACTACCCTCATCTTTGCCCTGGTTGGCCTGGTGATCGTGGCGTTTGCCCAGTTCCTGGTACGCTATGTGTTTAATACTGCGGCCCAGGGGGTAACGCCTAGTCCATAAATATTGGTTTTGACCCTACTCCGCAAGAGGTAAACCGCTTGCATTGAGGAGCGAGTAATAGTATAAGTAATATAAAGTAACGAAAGGTTAATATGCTCCAAAAAATTAAAAATCACCTAATAATCCTCGCCACTGTGGCTGGATTTAGTGTCTCGGTCCTCGCCCCTATCGGTGTGGCATCGGCAGCAAACAATATTCAGGATAGCCTGTGTCAGGGTACAAACATCGCAACTACCGGTGTTGCCTCTAACGGCTGTGCAGCTGAAGCTGATTCAAACGCCTTTAACAACGTTGCTAAACGAGTTGTTAACATCTTCTCTGTTATCGTTGGTATTATTGCCGTCATCTTCATCATCTACGGTGGTTTCAAATACATCACCTCTGGTGGTGACAGCAACAATGTCTCCGGTGCTAAGAACACGTTGATCTATGCCATTGTTGGTTTGATCATTGTCGCCATGGCACAATTTATTGTCCGCTACGTATTCAATACGGCAGCCGGTGCAGTTACCCCTTCCGCCTAAGCGACTGGTCGGTAATAGTAAAAAACCTCCTGCATGCAGGAGGTTTTTTAATTATCCGAGTCGCTCTTTAGAGGACTTGGATTTTCTTGATAGTATCTTGTTTAACTTTACCAAAGCTGATGGTCAGGACGCCGTCCTTAAGCATAGCTTCGATCTCTTCTTCTTTAACGGGAACAGGCAGTGCAATAGTTCGAGAAAACTCTCCCCAGTAGCATTCCTGCAAAAAGTAGTTCTCTACCCCGTCGTCGCTACCGGCACTGAGCGTGCCACGAATAGTAAGCTGGTTGTCAGAAATGCTGACATCTAAATCGTGTTTATTAACACCGGCGGTGCGCGCTTTTACTACGAGTTTCTCACGAGTCTCGTAGACATCAACTGCCAGTTGGCCCGGTACGGCCTCGTCTTCTTCCCACTCGTCAGCAACAGGTGCTGCAGCTTGTGGTTGACCCTGGTCAACAGGAGCCATTAAATCATCATCACCTAAAAACGCTGCAGTTAGTTCGTCTTCTTCCAGCAAAAGATCGTCATCGCGGTTACGTCGCGCCATAGTTGTTACCCTCCATTGATTAACTCTTGATTTAAGAATCTTGCATTTTTGTCTTGCTAGCAGTATAGCTTAGGTTGTAAACAGAGTGCAATGAAGTTTACCCTTATTTACAACACAATAATGACAACATGAACATATTCGATCAAGTATTAGCGTTTTTTACCCCTTTTGACTGCGTGGGCTGCGGTACGGAAGGGTTGCTATTGTGCGCCCAGTGCCGCGAAGGGTTACCCGGCGCATCCTACCGCTGCTTCCTGTGCCTTCGGCCTACGCTGGCAGCCCGCACCTGCTCGGATTGTTTAAACACTTCCCCTGTTCACAGTGTCCGAGCGGCCACCGGCTATCAAGGAATTGCTAAACAGCTGGTCCGAAAGTTAAAGTTCAGTGGTGCCCGAGCGGCCAGCAAGGAAATGGGGCAGCTACTCCCCCCGCCCTCCTCGGGCGCGAGGGCAATCATTATGCACGTGCCCACTGCCACTAGTCGTATCCGCAGTCGCGGCTATGACCAAGCCGCTTTGCTTGCCAAAGTCTACGCCCAGCGCGCCGGACTGCCCTTTGTCCCCTGTCTCGTTCGCCGCGGGCAGCAACACCAAGTCGGCGCCTCACGCGCGCAACGTATGGCCCAGCTCCAGTCGGCCTTTAGCGTCAACAAGCAGCACAAGGTCAAAGATGCTCACGTCATACTAGTTGACGACGTTGTGACTACGGGTGCTACCCTGCAAGCCGCTGCAGCGGCCCTTAAGGCGGCTGGAGCTCGACGCGTTGAGGCAGTGGTGTTTGCCCAAGCCTGACAGGAGTTGAGTATTGCGGACCGTATACGGTACAATGGGGCAAGCTTCGGCATGTGGATATTGTCAGGCCTCGTGGAGAGGTGTCCGAGTGGTCGAAGGAAACGGTCTTGAAAACCGTCGTGCCGGCAACGGTACCGTGGGTTCGAATCCCACCCTCTCCGCCAAATAAATACAACCAGCGCAAGCTGGTTGTATTTATTTGATCAAGCGGAGGCCGAACCCTATAAGCCGACTGGTTCCCCGGGAACCCCTTTTTAAGGGCAGTCATTAATTAAGACAATCGGGGTACGCCATAGATGGCTTTCTCCGCCAAATAAAAATACCCTACGAAAGTAGGGTATTTTTATTTGGCGGAGAGGGAGGGATTCGAACCCTCGCGGGAGATTGCTCCCCCCTAACGATTTAGCAAACCGTCCCCTTGAGCCACTTGGGTACCTCTCCATGGCTGTTTGCTTGGATCAGTTTAACAGATTGTAGGGCCGTTGACTAGGCTTTTGGAGCGCCCATAATAGCACTCGCTTTGTATTCACCTATCAACCTGTTGTACAATAACGCTTATGCCAGAGAAGAGTGATGATAGGGCGAAAGTCGAAGATATAGGCGCTATTGCCGCCGGTAGTGCAATTAATTGGTCGGATGCAATTGGTCAAAAAGCCAACAGCCAAGACTCCGTTCGATGGACGGCTTCAGAGTTTATTGCTCATCAAAAAACTGTTAAATGGTATGCCATACTCGCAGGCTGTGCCCTCTTGGCGGCGCTTATCGTCTGGATATTAACCAAGGACATCACCGCCAGTATTGTAATACTCGTTGCAGCCCTCACTCTGGGGTGGTACGGTGCCCGCCAACCCCGTGAGCTCGAGTATGTCTTAGACGAAGATGGTCTGACAATTGGGCCCAAGCACTATCCCTACGCCAGCTTTAGATCATTTACCGTCGACACCGACGCTGCGTTTACTAGCATTGACCTAATACCGCTCAGGCGTTTTGCCCCGTCTATCTCTATTTTTTACGCCCCAGAAGACGAAGATAAGATTGCCGACATACTCAGCGCCCACATCCCCTACGAAAATCGGCGCAAAGACCCGATCGACCGTTTTATGAAGCATATCCGCTTCTAATAAAAAAGAACCGCTTACGAGGGCGGTTCTTTTTTATTGCAGATGTGTTTCTAGGCGCGGACGCTGTGTTCTTTGCGGTGTAACTTGTGCTCCATGCGGGCAATAAAGTTATGTTTAGCGTTTTTGCGATCCCATCGCTCAAAGTTGTCCATTAATTCTTCGGCTTCTTCGCTAGACATACTGCCCCCTTTACGTGTGTTAGTGTGTTTTATTATTAAGCTTATGGCTTTGTATCAGCTGTAAATAATCTTACATAGTGGATAACTTTTTCCAAGTAGCCTAGAATCAAGTAAGAATATTTAGAAAGGACGTCTATGACAGGTTTAGAAACAGCGTATTACATTATTGCTATAGTATTCATGAGTCTCTTACTGCTAATCGGAATTGGCGTTGCTATCGGTGTATTCGTTATTAGTAAAAAGATATCGGCTTTTCACGCTAGCATCGAAGAAAAAATTAGCAAGGTGACCGATATTGCACATAAGGGAACGGCCATGGTGGACGCCCTAAAAAAAGTAACGTCAAAACTACAAAAGTAGCTGGAGTAACAGTGGCCACAACCCAAACAAAGAAGCCGAACATTTTATCTAGAATTCGTAACGGCATCGATGCTCTGCAGCGCAAGCACCCGGCTCTCGGTTTCCCCTACGCCGTCATTAAAAAGTACGGCGAAGACGAGGCCGGCTATCAAGCTGCTCTGCTGACGTATTACGCCTTCTTGGCAATCTTCCCGCTTTTATTGGTACTCACGACCGTACTCGGCCTTGTAGCGGCCCACAATCAAGAACTGCAGAATACGGTGCTTAAAGGGCTCAATGAATATTTCCCGGCGCTCGGGGGCCAGTTAGCGGCCAAGATTGGCACCATTAACAAAAGCGGTATTGCCCTAGTCGTGGGAGTTATCTTTACGCTCTACGGTGCCCGCGGCGTTGCCGACGCCTTCCGCCACGGTGTTAACAAAATTTGGCACATCCCTCGGGTTAAGCGCGATGGCTTCCCCAAGTCCCTTTTTAAGAGTCTCAGCATTATACTGCTTGGTGGCTCGGGCTTCTTACTGGCGGCTATCAGCTCTACCTATGCCGGTTCGGCCGGAACTGGGGTAGTCTTTCATGTCCTAGCCTTGGCGGTTAACGTCATTATCCTCTTTGGACTCTTTACCTTTTTACTCAAAATCAGCTTGCCGGGACGGGTTACTTTTCGTGACACTAAGGCTGGTGCAGTCACGGCGGCCCTCGGTGTAGTACTGCTACAATTTGTCGGCGGTGCAATTGTGCGCAGCCAGTTACGCAACCTCGATGCTCTCTATAGCTCGTTCGCAGTACCCCTGGGCCTGCTCTTCTGGCTTTATCTCCAGGCACAGGTGTTGTACTACTCCATAGAAATTGCGGCCGTACGCTCACAAAAGCTTTGGCCGCGGGCCATCGACAATAAAAAGCTCACCAGTGCCGACAAACGCGCCTATACGCGTATATCAGCCAGCGGACAGTATCTTTCGGTTCAAAAAATCACCACCAAATTTAGAAAAGACTAAGTATTGTCTGATTGATCGGGCTCATTATTGGGCTGTTTGCCTGAGGCATGCGGCATCGCTTTATGGAGCGCGTTAAAGAGTAGGGTGAGTATCAAAGCACCTATAACAGTAGTAAGCAGGCCCGGCACGCTAATAAGCTCATCTGCTGTGCTTGCTACACCCATTAATGTGTAGATCGCCAGCCCAATGATTGCCCCCACCAGCCCTGTCAGAGCACTTATAAGCAAAGTATCAATATCTTCTTGCAGTAAGTATCCGGTGATACTGCCGACAATAATTCCTACGATGATGGTGAACAAGAGGCTCATAAACTGGTGCTACATTAATACACTATAAAGTTGCGCCACCAATTGTCGCGCTGGGTAGTCTGTCCTGAGTTTGTGCCTTTGCGGTGCATATCGCCTCCTAGTATTTGTTCCTATTACCGTTAAGCTTATCGGCACTATGCTTAAAGAACTATTAATTTTCTTACACAGAATACAGCTTGGAGTTAGCTCGCTTGTCTAACAGTGGTCGCCAAAAAGCATCTCGCCAGTTCCGATAACCCCTGTCGCTGGGGTGAAACCAGTCGGCCGCATAATTACGTACGGAATTATTAACTTTTGTTGCCGAGTAAACGTCGGCAAGGCGCAGGCCACCCTGCTCTTTCACTGCCCTAGCGATAATTTTGTTAGCTTGGGTAACCTCTGAGGAGCGTTTAATTCTCCCGCCAAAGTACGGTAGGTTCGAAACTATTGTGCCCCGCGGCAGGGCTGGCAGGAGCTGTCTAAACTCGCGCTCAAATTTTTGGGCATCAAACTGCGTCGCATCATTAGCGCCAATTTCGATAGTAACCACATCCGGTTTGTACTTGTGGAGCTGCGGTAGTTGTTTTTCAATTACGTCGTGTATTCGTGCTCCGGAAACGCTCAGATTAATAGTGTGCACGCTCTTGCAGGTAGCCCGAGCAATGTCGTTAGCCAGCAGCCCAACGTAGCCGTTACCGGGTTCGGATGCACCAATTCCCTGCGCCGTCGAATCACCAAGGGCCACATAGGTTATACTGCCATCTTTGGTGTTCTTGGCCACGCCTCGCCAGTAGGCGGCGTTATCGTTTATGCTGTGCTTGAGCCGCAGGAGCGCCACTGCCTCAATCGACACAAATAATAGCAATAAGGCACCCAGGATGTAGAGTATTCGCTGTAACATTTAGGCACGTCCCGGGTATATTACGGGGGCTTGACTCAAAAAAGTTTCATCGGTGAGCTGATCAACCATGCAGCGGGCCACTGCCGTCCGCGGTACGAGGGCAAAGAGCGGCGGCAGCGCCGAACGCAGTCGATAGCCATCTTTTCCAAACTTTGTCATAACCGGTGAGCGCACGCAGGTCCAAGCCAGTTGACTGCTCTCTAGCGTTTTAAGATGCGTCTCGCCGTCTATGAGTATCGAACCGGCCACCAGGCGCAAAAGACTGTGTTGTAGCTTCTGGAGAGCTCCTGGCGTGTCGCCTGCGGCCAGGGCCCCTGCCCCGGTAACCGTTACTATTCGCCGTACGCCCCGTACAGTCATCGCCTTGGTGATTTGCTGAGTTCCGGTGCTGACAATATTTTTATTTTTTGTACCCCAGCTGCCGAGCGCGCTTATAACAGCGTCGCTTCCGGCTATGGCATCCTCTACGGCTGCAATATCAGTAATGCTTCCCTTTACTACCTTGACTCCCGCAGTAGCGGCGTAGGGGTTGTTCCGGTGCACAAAGGCAACGACCGCATGGCCATCGTGTAGTAGCAGGCTTACAATTTCGCTGCCTAATTTTCCTGCCGACCCAAAGACTGTCACTTTCATGTAGCTAGTATAGCCCTATAATCTGCCCAGTAGTGAAAAATATGACTGTCACTTGACGACAGTCTACGTACACTAACCCTGAGACTAATAACTCCTAACTAACATACGTAATTAACATAACGCCCTTGCAGGATAAGGATAGCCATGAACATGGAAGAGTACTTTGAAAAATTGCACCACTTAGCCGAGCTACAAAGGCTCCGCGCCGAAAAGCACTCCCGCGAAAACCCAGAAACCAAAGATTAAGAACCGCGCTAAAGCGCGGCTCGTATCATCTATACTGTGAGTATGAAAGCCATAGATGCCGAGCATTATCTTATCGAAGCGTTCCTCAATCGAGCGGATATTCCAGATGCCTCTATATATCCTTTTAATTTGCCCATAGTCCAGCACTTTACAACGCTGGAATTCCACCCCAAGATTACATTCATTGTTGGAGAAAACGGATCGGGCAAGTCTACCCTGCTGGAAGCGCTGGCCATTGGCGTGGGGTTTAATGCCGAAGGTGGATCTAAAAATTTCCACTTCAGTACCATGGATAGCCATTCAGGGCTGCACGACTTCATGCGGCTTACAAAGGGCCTCCACCGGCCAAAAGACGGATACTTTCTTAGAGCAGAAACTTTTTATAATGTAGCTTCAGAGATAGAACGTCTCGATGAAGATCCCACGGCAGGACCCCCTATTAAAACGTACTACAATAACAAATCGCTACACGCGCAGTCACATGGAGAGTCATTCATGACGCTCATGGAGCATAGATTCGGCGGCAAAGGGCTCTATATTCTCGATGAGCCAGAAGCAGCCCTCTCGCCGTCACGCCAGCTCAAACTGCTCAGTTTGCTACACAAGCACATTAAAAGCGGGTCACAATTTATTATTGCCACCCATTCACCAATAATTATGGGCTATCCGGACGCTTCAATCTTTTTGGTTACCAAGGGCGGGCTCCGGGCCACAACCTACGAAGACACTGAGCACTACCAGCTAACCAAGTACTTCCTAGATAACCGTCAAAAAGTTCTAAAAGAATTGCTGGACTAATTACCCAATGCCAGCAATGAAATTCGTAATTAAACCAGCCGATAGCTCTTTCGAAATGATGCTCGAGGCTAATCAGTATCGACGCATATGGGAACAGCACCAGACTGCCATCCTGGAAGCGTTCCGTGCGTTGACTGGCTTAGAATTTCAACAACATCTTATCACCGCTCGTGTTACGCGAGGCAGTTATGGGCATGCCGGGCTTCCCGGCAGGGCAATGATCCTTCCGGGCGATTTCTCTTCGGTAGAACTTAAGACCTGCACGCTTGTTCACGAGCTTGCACACCGTTTGCTGGGGGGCAATGCCCTTGGTATAGTTGCGCTCGGCTTAGTCCCAAATGAAGACATTCCGGATCCACGCTACCAAAAGTTTGAGCACAGACACTCGTATTTGTTTCAAAAAGATGTTATTGAACGAGCTTTCGGTGCTGAACTTGCTCAAATCTGCGTCAGGTCCGAGCAGAGTACTAATAGTGCCGACTACAAGGACGCATGGGATTGGGCCATGAGTATGGATTTTAGCCAGCGGCAGCGGGCCGTAGAAAGGCTCACCGCGCTGGCCATCCCCCGAGAAAAATGGCAGGATATGGACGACAACCATGACCCCGCTCCCAGGGACCCCGACGAATGGTACGCCTCTCTGGCCCAGAACTGATAAGCCTAGGCAGTAATCACGGCTACGCCAGCAATATTTAGCTCTCCACGGTACAGAATGTGCGGCACAAACTGATAGTTAAACGGCAGCTCGCCCGTCCCCACTAAGGATTTATAATACTCAACCGTGGCCTGCGGTACCTCCTGAAGAGCATCAAAGTCGATGTCACGCAGCCATTGTACAGATACATTCTCTTCCCCAGGAGCGGTTTTGAAATATACCACCGTCTGGGCGGGGTCCAGACTGCTAAGATCAATTTGAAAAAACTTATAGGGCGGCACTTCGCTTATAAGGCCAAACTCTTTTTGCAGTTCAAATATTTTCCCAGGATGCAGTGGCAAAAACTGAACCACGTCATTCCAAAGGCAATCAAGCAAAGGAATCCTCTTCTGCAGGATTGCTTCCCGGCCCTCATATTTCTGCACATATTTTTCGTACAGTTCCGGATAAGCCGATTCCATCTGGTTAAGCGGCATAAGGCTGTCTCCTACCATTTGTTCCGGAACCCCGTGGTATATGTACTGCATAACCACACTATATCAAAAGAAGCCTATTACAGTTCTACTCGCGATTAAAGTACCAGATTCCACCAGAGTTAGCGTCACCATGCTGCTGAATCGCATCAAAAAGTACACTTAGCTCGATGGATCGCCACTTTGGCTGTCGCGGGCTGGCATCCACCACCCGTACTTGCCCGTTAACAATCTTGTCAAACACCACTACATGTCCTGAATGTGGCTCATACTGGCCGCGTATTACTCCATGGTTAAAGCAAAGGAGCGCATCCCCGTCGTTAGTTTCGACATCCAAGAGTAACGATAGTAGCGCCTCTTCGTTTGCAATCTCAGTCGCTAGCTTTTTACTGAACCTTAAAGGTATGTTCAGAGCCCTAAACGCCTTATTAGGCTCATAATCTGGCGACGATATATCCGTTCCATACCCTGACGCTACCGGAGGCTTATCGGCCACTCGCACTCTGTTGAATAAATGCCCATCTTCGGGTGGGACGGTAAGCCCAAGATGATAGCCAATCTCCTCGGCAGGTACCAGAGGTATGTTATGCCGATACATAATCATCTGAATACACGTAGGCACGCAGCAATAGCTCTGCTGGGTAAATGGCACATATCTTGATCCGCTTACGACGGCAGAATAGGTTATCTCTTCCATGAACTAACTATAGCAAACAGCTTTCCCTAGCAGAGAAGATTAGCCTACTGGATTCGCTAGTATTGCCTCGCCGAGGGGGCCACCGGTAATACAGGCTATAGAGAAATGCTTGGAGTCTAAGTAGCTGTCCGAGGGCTCAAAGTCCGGGGCGGTGCCACTGGTGATGGTTCCTATCTGCGGCCCAACCAAATACCATGTCGGCGGTTGTCCTTTATGGGCGCTGTGTTCACCGTAGCCTATCCCTTCGAAAATAATAAGACGTTCAGTGGTCTCCGGCTGCCCATCGCTACTAAGCTTATGATACAAAAAGGAGATAACGGGTTCTTTTTTAGCGGCACTGGCAGCGTAAACGCCATGGTGATGGATGCCGGGCATGGAGGCAAGCACTCGATTTTCAGCCGGTCGATCGAGTAGGTTACGCGCGTCAAAACGTATAGTGGGCGCAGCCCCATCAACTAGCAAGTACTTTCCTGGTGGAACTTGTCGCTCGACGCCTCTTAACCACGGAAACGGATTGGGTGAGTCAGCTTGCAGATGTTCATGAGTCATACGCATTAATATACACGCTTAAAATAAGACTTTCTTGAGTTTTTGTACATGCGGTACAGCATGTTTACGAACAGATCCGGGAACATACTTCCGGTAAATATTCTGCGCACGAATATAAGCATCGGTAGTATTTAACTGACGTAAACGTACAAAGGGATTCAAGAAGTCTTCATCAAAGTCGTCTCGCCTGTCGCTGTCAGCTATGGCGGCGGTGAGCATGCCACGCGTCGCTATATCTTTTGGACGCAAACTTTCTTTAAGGCCATATAATTCTACTAGTGTTTGCGCGGGAACAGTAACGGCGGATATTCCCAGTACTGCGGTACCGCTCTGAGGTTCCATGACGGCCGGATGTAGTTCCTCTGCAAAACCGTGACGATCAGCAATCAGAAACCAAGTATCACCTTCGGCTTGAATGTTTAGAAACGGACCGGCAAAGCCTGTAGTATCTATCTCAAAAGGACGATATGCCTGCCCTGTATTCGCAGGAATACCGGCAACGTCTATATCGCGTGGGGTAGCTACGGATCCTATCGGATCCTGACAGCGAAGATTAAATTCGTATTCAGGATCTCCATAAATCCTTCCGTAGATAATAGACCGGCCGAGAGAGCCAACAAGCCGTGCATTAGGCATAGTAGTATGTAATTGACTAAGTTCGTGGTCTAAGGCTGCCGGGCTGAAAACTCCCTGACTAACGGTATTCATAATATAAATTATAACATAAGTATAATTAAAAGTCTATAGAAGTTCTGTGTCCTGACGGGATAGCGCACATTAATCTGTGCGCCGAGCATAGCTCGGGCAGCAGACTAATGACCGAACCTACGACCTCGCCACCTAAAGCTGTCGAGTCGCAGAACCGTCCCCTATCGAGCACCAATATAAAAACGCAGCTTCCGCCAAGGTTCTTATATTGGTGTAGCATACTTCACGAGGTTAGAACCATCCTAGCCAATCCACAGGCCGTCTAAGCAAGCAGTCGCTGAAGCTCATGTGTATCTTTAACGATATGAGTTGCGCCTTCCTCTTGGAGCTCCTCGAGAGATCCATAGCCCCAAAGCACACCGATAGAGTCAATCCCGTACTCCTTAGCAGCTTCGATATCATGCATTCGGTCACCTATCATAACAACAGATGATTTGTCGGTTACGCCAAGCTCACTGAGCACTCTCGATAGGACGACTTCCTTTTTTACGACCTCATCTGGCTGCTGAGAGCCAACAACCTCAAAATATTTAGCTATCCCTGTACTCTCTAGGGCAGCTCTGGCAATATGATTAATCTTCGAGGTGACAACAGCTACCGTCTTCCCTGCGCGCAACAGTTCGTCTAAAAGCTCTGTTACTCCATCATATGCTTTATAAAGTTTTATCCCGTCACTCTGAAGTTTCTCCCTGAAGAGTGTCACCGCTTTTTTAGTGGTATCTTCATCAAAATCATAATAATCCTTAAAGGCATACTCCAGTGGTGGACCTACGAAACGGCGCAGTGCTTGTTCGTCTGTTTCTTCAATTCCAAGTTTAGCAAGAGCGAAACGGGCAGATTCAATAATTGAATCCCCTGGGTCACAGAGTGTGCCGTCAATGTCGAATAGTATAGTCCCATATGCCATGGGTCTACATTACTCCAGTTAGGCTGCTCTACAAAAATAGACCTCCGAAGAAGTCTATTGTGCTAATGCTTATGGTGTACCTGACAGGATTCGAACCTACGACCTTCGGCTCCGCAAGCCGACGCTCTATCCAGCTGAGCTACAGGTACATGTGTTTCTATTCAAAAATAAAAAGCGACAGGGGTAATTCTATCATATTGAGCACTCGATTGCTAGTGTAACCTGCCCGCGGCTATTTGCGCCCGAATCTGTTAAAATAGGGCGCACGGAGGCATCCGTATCTTATTGGAGAGGTGCAAGAGTGGTTGAATTGGCTTGTCTCGAAAACAAGTGTGCCTTTATCGGTACCGAGGGTTCGAATCCCTCCCTCTCCGCCAAGTTAAAATAACCCGCTGTAGGCGGGTTATTTTAATTGAGAAAACACCACCGTCTTTGGCCGAGCACCATAGCGCCGGGTAAACAGCCGCAGTAAGAGCAACAGTAGCAGCCAAAACACCAGCAAAATTCCCCAGGGTAACCAGTTGATTACGCGGAGGGCCGGCCAGTGGCCGGAGTGGGGCGCCAGCCAGCTTCCCTGTAGTGTACTTCCGGAAGCCTGAGGATTTTTGGTTGCTGCAATAAGATTTCGCCCAGTGCTTACTGGACTCGCGGTCAGTTGCTCAAAATTAGTCCTAATAGCTTTCTGGGTCACACTCAGATTGCTCGGCCCTGCGCTAAACCGCAGTACTGGCTCTGCAACCGACAGTAACCCGCTCGCGCTACTTACTGTCGGGTCGCTGGAATCGGCTCCTTGAGCACCTTGGCTAGGCGGACCTGGCGCTGAAGCGCCGCCATCACCTGGGCTCGTTGGTCCGGCAGGAGTAACGGAAGGGTTTGGGCCCGGGTTATCCCCAGATGGAGTACTGATAGTGATTTGGTTGTCGCAGGCATCGTCTACGCCATCATTATCACTATCAACGTTGCTATTAATGATGGTTGGACAGGAATCCAGGCTGTTCGATATGCCGTCGCCATCATAGTCATCACTGGCCACGATAATGTAAACAACGTCTATTACCCGG
The DNA here is from genome assembly GCA_028286245.1 of Candidatus Saccharimonadota bacterium. Lineage (GTDB taxonomy): Bacteria > Patescibacteriota > Saccharimonadia > Saccharimonadales > UBA4665 > UBA4729. Next base: position 392,525 of record JAQBRY010000002.1, read on the forward strand.
ACTGGCTCACCCACCTGGTCCTCGCCGGATACAACTACTGGCTGCGGACCCGACGGCGCTCCGGGCGGCACCCAAATGGGGTCGTTAATTAAGCCATTCTCATCTGTGCGGATGGCTCCGGCACTCACGGTGTTACTGCCCTGCCCTATGGAAACGTCATAGTCATGGTCAGGCAGTAGTCCAGCCTGCTTGCCGTCAAAGGTAAGCGTTATTTCAGTATCTTTACCGGCTTTGCGTGTTTTTACAGTCTTAGTGTAAACAGCTTCGCCCGTGGTCCGCCCGCTCTCGGGCTTATTTAGAAAGGCATTGTTATCCACGGCCAGCGCAGTATCCTGAACGGGGACAGTAAACTTATTGGTCTTTTGCAATATCGCTTCAGCAATGAGCTGCTGGCCGTACGAGTTTGGATGGTAGCTCTCCCCCGCCAAGAAATCGGTTTCAAAGGAGAGCTGACCGATGTTAATATTTACGCCGGCGTCATTACCGTAGGTCATCCCATTTACTGCTAGCGACGAGCTTTCGCAGAGCCGGTGCCCTTTGAGTGCCTGGCTTATATCCACGTAGCTTACGCCCGACTCTTGTGCTGCCTGGCTCATTACAGCATTCAAATGAGTAATAATATCAATCGACAGCGCTAGCTCACCGGTACTCAGCAGGACGTTAAGCCCACAGCTACCCGTATCAACGGCAATTTGCGGATAGCCAATCACATAAATCCGGCTCGCCGGCGCCATCTCCTGCATATGTTTTAGTAGCTTTTTGAGCGTATCCTTCTGTTTATCGATAGCCTTACTTAATTCCAAGCGGTCTTCGTAGGTGTCGTAGCAGATGTTCTGACTATTCACGTGGCGCGCCACGTGTGGACTGGCGCAGGCCTCAAGGATTTTGCCAAAGCCAATGTCATTACCCCCTATTGATACAGTGGTGACTGCTGGCTGATATTTGCTTATAAACTGGCTTTGCGGTAGGTAGCCGGGCAAAAAGGACGACAGTAGCTGCTCTATATTCTGGTCCGACCTCGCCTTATACGCCAAACCATTCTTGGCTTGACCGGAGTATTCATTGGGTGACGCGGGCAAAATATCATTCATTCGGGCCCCGGCGCAGGCAACGCTCTGGTTGCCGGCACTCGAGTAGAGGCGATTGCCCACTAAGCGAGGATAAGCCACGGTAGATTGATGGCAATCATTGCTGGCAGTGTCGGTGCCCTCTCGGTAGGCGTAGGCTCCCTGGCCAGAGGTGTATGAGTCGCCCAATGCCAGGTAATCCAAGAGCGAACTAATGTTCTCGGCTGGTGCCAGACGGTAATTATTTTCGCCTGCCGCCGTACGTCCCACAAAGCTGACCTGGCCGTTGTTTATGAACCGTATTTTGGTGGCAAGTGATAGGTCGGGAATGCGATTTTTAATAAAGGGCCAATAATTATACGAGGGGCACTCCTGCTGGCTGCCAGCAGTAAACGTGCAGCTTTGCAGATCGTATATCCGGAATTTTTCTAGTGTGGTGTTTACCACCGCTACGTACCGCCCGTCATCACTAATAGCCATCTGCGAATCGTTTAGGCCCGGTACACCCGTTCCCTCGGCGTAGGCGCTCCTAGCAAAGTAGGCTACGTCAAGCGTCGCCGCATTAACCCGGGCAAAACCCGCACCCGGCACCTCAATAACTAGCCAAGCGCCGCTTCCCGAAAACGTCAGCACACCGGGATTCACGGTAATTACAGCTCCGTTAGTGTCGCGTACCGAGTAGCCTGGCTGATCTGTTACCTGCTTGGCAACCAGGGTGCCGAGCGCATTGTACTGACTTTTCAGAAAAGGCAGGATATCACGGTACAGTTGCAAGTAGGCTCCGCCCGTTGGATTGCTCTCAAGCGACAATACGCTGCTAGAACCTGGCCATGGGAGCAGTATTTGATTAGGCGAAAAGGGCACCAGTTTAAGCTGCCTATCTTCGGCACCATTAAAACCAATACTATTATTACGAACGTCAACCGAGCCAAAGGCAGTATCCAAAAAGCAGCCATGCAGCACCTGCAAATTACTATTCGTATCTGGTGCAAGGTAGCTATACAGAGCACAATCCAGATTATCTATGCGGCCCAGGCGTGCCGGATCGTCACTAATATAAGGGCCAGTTTTTTCGACGGTCATCGCCTTGGGCGCGGTCCAGTCATCCGCCGACAGCGCAGTGGAATGGTGCCCTGCGAGCGCCACCGCCCCTAAGCTAATCAAAGCACTGGTTACAACAAGTAGCAGCCGGGACCGTGAGGTGAGTGTTTTAGCAAATGTCATAAAACCCACAGTAGATTCTGTAGACTGCTATGCAAAGCATGAGCATCGACTATTGTGCTCATTTTAAGAAGTATTTAATAACTTGCTCAACATTCTGTGTGCAAAACGAGCCTAGCCTCCCTTGCTCGTTCAGTTATACTAATCACATGGAAGATTCAGTATTTACACGCATTATCAAAGGCGAGATTCCTTGCCACAAGATTTACGAGGATGCCTACACGCTTGCGTTTTTAGATATCCACCCAATTCAGCCTGGTCATGTGCTGGTGATTAGCAAAAAGCAGGTTCCCTTTGTATGGGATCTCGACGATGAAACGTATAGCGCTCTCATGCAGGTCTCAAGAAAGCTAGCTCTCCATATGAGAGAGGTGCTGGGTGTGAGCCGGGTTGGCCAACAAATTGTCGGCGTTGACGTGTCGCATGCCCACGCACATCTCATTCCGTTTAATACTGCTGCAGAATTCCTTAATAGACCAGATAAAACTGAGGAGCCGGACCAGGCTGCCTTAAGCGCTATGGCGCAAAAACTAGCCTTCTAGTACACTAACAGTAATGTCGAACGCGCTTATCTCTCTATTTTTAGCTGCTGGCGGGGCCGCCTTTACCTATGCAAAGATGGGGCCGCGCCTGGGCTACGGCAACAGTCAAAACGTTTGGATGTTGGTAGGCATAGTGTTTGCCCTCATCTTCGTAGTGTTTATGGTGCTGCTCAACACGCTCATCAAGCTCAATTAGTAGCCGGGTAATACTAATTTATTAGAGAATATGCCCCTCAACTGGTATTATTAGGCTATGGACGAGAGGGGTTTGGGCAAACGTATACAAGGAGCGCGGCAAGCCGCCGGCTTTACGCAGCAGTCCCTCTGTCAAAAAGCCAATCTCAGCTTCTCTACTCTCACAAAAATCGAACGCGGTGCCATTAAATCACCATCAATTTTTACCATTCAGTCTATTGCCGGTGCCCTTAACCTGAGCCTCGACGCCCTTGTTGGCAGCTCTGCGGTCAGCAGTAACACGCCACAGCGTAACCTCCACCGAAGTAAAAGTGGCGTAAGCTTTGTGTATTTTGACGTTAATGGCTGTCTGGTACGGTTCTACGAGCGAGCCTTTGCCCGAATTGCGGCCGATTACGACGTCCCTGCCGATGTAGTGGAAATGGCCTTTTGGCACTATAACGACGACGCCTGCCGCGGGCTCCTGAGCGTAGCTGATTTTAATAAAGCTATGTCCGAGCGAATCGGCATTCAGGGCCTCGATTGGGCTCCCTACTATCTCGACGCGGCCGAATCCATCATCGAGATGCACGAGCTCGTGCGCTGGACTGCCGATAACTATAAGGTAGGCTTACTCACAAACATTATGCCGGGTCTACTGGGGAGCCTCAAGGAGCTTGGTAAGGTACCTGCCCTGCCCTATGACGTTGTCGTTGACTCGTCAACCATCGGACTCATCAAACCCGAGCTGGCCCTCTACGAGAGCGCCGTCAAGCAGGCCGGGGTACCGGCGGATCAAATACTGTTCGTCGATGATACTAAGTCAAACCTGATTGCCGCCGAATCACTCGATTGGCACGTTGCTTGGTTTGATTACGCTCGTCCCGCAGAATCGGCTGCCCAGATCAGGCAAATCCTTGAGCCTGTTGCCTAAGAACTAAAGCGCTCAAACTCACGCTGGAGGCTTGTGGCCAGCTCACCGGCCTCTGTTAATTGCTGCTTAGTTTGCTCAACAATTTCACGGGGAGCATTCCGTACGTAGTTTTCGTTGCTGAGCCTGCTCTCAAGCTGCGCTATGACCGCTTTTTGGCGTTCCTGCTTGGCAGCTATCTCTTTAAGGTAGGACTGCGCAGTGCTCTGGTCAATATCGAGCCAGCAGCGAACACTTGTGGTGGTTAGATAGAGGCCGGTGCCATCTTCTACCTCTGTTACGGCTTGTAATCGAGCCATACGTTTAATGGTCTCAGCATTGTCTTTAATGAGTTGAACGTCGCTGTAATACAGGGTCGAACCAGAAACTTTCAGCGCGTTTAGGATAAACCGGCTTTCAGTCACAATGTTCTGGACTTCGCCAAAGGCGGCAACTTGCTTAGGGTCGCTGGCCAGTGGTTTAGCGAGCTGCCTGACTGCTAACAGACTATCCCCTTCCCATGCCAAGGTCTGCCAGATAGTTTCGGTCAGGAACGGCGCAAATGGATGCGCCAGGAGGAGGATTGACTCCAGGAGGTGTGCTAACAGCGGCTTATTGGGCGCAGCCTTACTGGCCTCTACGTACCAATCGGCCACATCATCCCACACAAAGTGATAGATAGTGTCATAGGCTTCACTAAAGCGATATTCGTCCAGATTCTGAATAACTTCTTCTTGAGTTCGTTGTAATTTACTCAATATCCAATGATCGGCCGCCGCCGAGGCTACCGGTTTAGAGCGTTCGGGATTGTCGCCCAGGATATCCTCGATGTAGCGAGCAACATTCCATAGCTTGTTGCAAAAGTTACGGGCTTCTTCGACGCGGCGCTGGTCATAACCCCGGTTAACAGCCGGTGCCCGGCCACTAATAATACCCATGCGTAGCGCATCGGAACCGTACTGATCAATCACCGGTATGGGGTCAACCACGTTGCCAATCGATTTGCTCATCTTGGAGCCATCCTCTGCCATAACGTAGCCGTGAACGTACACTTCCTTAAACGGAATCTCCCCTGTCACGTACTGGCCGAGCATAATCATCCGGCTCACCCACGGATAGAGGATCTCGCCGCCCGTTTCCATGAGGCTTAACGGATAGAACTGCTTAAAGTCATCCGACTCCGGACCACCAAGTGTGGCATAGGGCCAGGAGCCGCTGCTAAACCAGGTATCGAACACGTCCGGATCGCGCCGATAGTGCTTGTCGCCGATGGTTATAAACTCTTCCCCTACCCTGTCGTCATATATCCAATCATCCGGTTCGTCCACGTTTTGAAAGGCCGGAATCGGGATTCCCCAGGCAATTTGCCGGCTGATATTCCAATCGTGGAGCCCTTCTAGGTAGCGAATCAGCTGCTCTTTCTTGCTGTCGGGGTAAAAGTGTATCGATCCTGCGCGCAAAGTGTCGATAGCTTTGGCCGCTAGCGGCTGCATGTTTACGAACCACTGCTCGCGGAGCAGCGGTTGAATAATGGTGCCGCACTTATAACAGTGGCCAACGCTGTGCGGCCGGTCCTCGGTTTTTACCAAGTACCCCTGCTCTTCTAGGTCAGCTACAACTTTTTGTCGCCCAGCTTCTACGGTTAGTCCCTGATAAGCTTCAGCAACCTCGTGGCTGAGCAGGCCTTCGGTAGTAATAACAGTTATCATCGGTAGGTCGTGGCGCTTACCCACCTCAAAGTCGTTCGGATCGTGCGCCGGCGTGATTTTGACGGCGCCGGTACCAAACTGCACATCAACAAAATCGTCACCAATGATTGGCAGTTCCCGATTAGTCAGCGGCAGTTTTACGGTTTTTCCAATCAGTGCGCTGTAGCGCTCATCTTGAGGGTTTACCGCAACAGCCGTATCCCCAAGTAGCGTTTCGGGGCGCGTGGTGGCCACGGTAATATCACCGCTGCCATCAACCAACGGGTACCGAATATACCATAGTTTGCCGGGCTCGTCCTTAAACGCCACTTCAATATCAGCAAAGCCGGTGCCGTGAAACGTACAGAAGTTCACGAGTCGCTCACCCCTGTAAACTAAGCTTTCGTCCCACATCTTTTTAAAGGTAGCGTAGGCGCGAGTAACCACTGGAGCATCAAGTGTATAGGTAAACTTTGACCAGTCGCAGCTAATGCCCATCCGGCGGATCTGTGCCTCAAAATTAACCTTATTTTCGGCCACAAAGTCCCAAATATCCCTGTAAAGCTCTTCACGAGAAAAGTCAAAGCGGCTCTTCCCTTCCTTGGCCAGCCGTTTCTCGTAAACGGATTGCGTTTCGAAACCAGCGTGATCAGCCCCCGGCAGTAGGAGCACCGAGTCACCCTTTAAGCGGTGATATCGAGCCGAAATATCCTCTAGAACAGCGGTAAGCTCATAGCCAATGTGGAGGTTGGCATTGGCGTTAGGTGGTGGCATGACAATAGAGTAGGGTGTGCCACTCTTGGCGGGGCGAAAGGCTTCACTACGCTCCCAGAGGGCGTAGATGTCATTTTCGTAATCACTTGGCTCATAAACTTTTGGTAATTTCATATATAACTATCATACCACCTCTGTAATTAAGGGCGAAATTTAAGATTTGATTCACGTGAAAGATTAAAAGATTCTTAACTCACAGAGCGTAGCCGCCCACTACATTGACAGATTAGGCTCGATCGCCAATCGATAGGGATCGGCCACAGGTTGCCCCTTACTAGCGTGAAAGTACCCTAGAGTAGCCACCATGGCAGCGTTGTCGGTACAAAGCTTTAGGTCAGGGAACTCAATCGGAATCGGAATAACATTTAATAATTGTCGCCGTAATTCTTGACTGGCTGCTACGCCGCCGGCAATTACCACGCTCTTAGGCCCAAACTCGTCAAACGCCAGCTTAGCTTTATCAACGATAGTTTCAATAGCGACGTGTTGGAAGCTGGCAGCAATATCCGCCTTCTGAGCTTCATTAAGGCGCTCCGGGAGCTTAATAGAAGGGAACTGGTAAGTTTCCCCAATTTGGGCCTGGGCCAGCCTTAAAACGGCTGTTTTAAGGCCAGAGAACGAAAAGTCGTACTTCCCAACCTTAGCTTTTGGGAGCGCGTAAGCCAAGGCATCGCCGCGCTCGGCTGCCTTGGCTATGTTTGGACCGCCAGGGTAGGGGAGCCCAACAATTTTTGCCACCTTATCAAAAGCCTCGCCGATGGCATCGTCTTGCGTTCGCCCAAGTAGCGTGTAATCAAAATGATCGCGGAATAGTACTAGCTGGCTATGCCCGCCAGATACGATGATCGCCAATGTCGGGAAAACCGGTTGCGCAGTACGCATGGTGTAGTCGGGCAGGGGAGTGGCCGTTAAAAAGTTGGCGTACACATGGCCTTCCACATGATTAACCCCGTACAGCGGCTTATTGTGCGTAATGGCCAGCGTGCGTGCCGTCAGCACCCCAATCAAAAGGCTACCGCCAAGCCCGGCGCCTCTAGTAACAGCAATGGCATCAATATCGTCCCAAGTGCAGTCCGCAGTAGCCAGTGCCTCTTCAATGACCGGCAAAATTACCTCAATATGACTCCTTGCAGCAATCTCAGGAATCACGCCCCCATATTGGGCATGCAGGTCCATGCTGCTGGCAATAACATTACTCAGCATGACCTTGCCGTCTTCTACTACAGAGGCGGCTGTTTCATCGCAGCTAGTCTCAATTCCAAGTATCTTCATCTGTACCATAATACATCAGCTACTGGCAGGCCGTAACCATAAGTTTTATATATTCGACAGAATATTGACAAAAAGCAATATATTTGCTAGAGTATAGTTATAAACAAAAAATAAACACGCCCATCAAATTACAAGGAATACCCCCATGCCTCACGAAACACCCCCACAAGCTCCACAGCCTGACGACCCCTGGAACCAGGCACCTATTAGCATGCACGAGCACCTGAGCTCAGTGTACGAAACCCAAAATGATATTGATCACTTAGTACTCGAAACCCGCCAGAAGCCTGCCGAAGCCGAAAAAAACGGCCACGGCGAAGCCGTCCAGGCCGAGGCACGCCAGGCTGTTGAGCACGCCTATGCTCAGCAGGCCAACACCGACAAACTGGTTAGCCAGGCAGAAGAACTCTTTGCTAGTGTTGCTTCCACCAACATCCAGAACGTACGGGACCGCCTACCAGCGTCGACTCGCAAAGGTAACCGCCGTGCCGAGCGTCCAGCCGATGCAACCGGCCCACAGGCCACCGAGCCCGAGCTAAACTTACCTGTACTCGTGCCTAGCAAGCCAGGTCGCAAAGGGAACCGCCGTGCAACTCGCCCAGCGGATGCCTCTAACCTGCTGCCTGTTGTAGCCGAGCCAAACCTTCCCGTTCCACTTCCACCGGCACCAATCGAAGTTCCTGCTCCCCCAACCCCACCCGAACAACCACCAGCCCCAGAGCGACCGCAAGAGCCAGCACAGCCCGAGCAGCCAGAACAGCCCGAGCACGACATCACCGCCGAAAACAGCGGCGAACATCTTATCGACCGAATTAGCTATACTGTCCTCGAAGCCGAGAATGGCAATAGTCAGCTCGTTATTAACGAAGGCAAACGCATCTATAGCGTCATAAATGGTCATGGCCGTGGCGATGCCCCTACTGAGTCTGCCACTATTGCCGGCGATGTCCTCGATGCAGTTTTTAAGGGCGATCATCGCTACTTTAGGCCTGACCAATTTAGGCAGGCCTACGAAATGGCTGCCGCAAAGGTTCAAGATGCAGTCAACATACGCAAAATTAAAGACCACGCCCACGCCGGTATATCTGGTGCTAGCGTCCAGTTTTACAACGATGAATACGGGCACCTGCACGCCACCTACGCACAGCTGGGTTCCGGAACGATGTTCCGTGAGCGCACCGTCGTCCGTAGAGGTAAGTCGTATAGCGAAATAACGATGCTTTCCGATTATAGGTTTGAAAACCGCATTGGTCCTAACTATAGCCCCGGCGCGTGGAGTGCTGCCTTTACCGACGAACTCCTGGAAGGCGACCGCATTATTATTGCCGACCGTAATCTTTTCCCACGGTTTGTGGACAAAGCCCAGCAAATAAAGGCTCTCACACCATTGGTTGCCACCGAAGATATGCACGAACTGCTCTACAATCTTGAGGGCAAAAACCCTGGCGTTGACCAGTCAATCATTGTAATTGATATCGGTAAAAAACCTGATAAAACCGTTAAGGTCGAGGAAGGCCCTACGCCGCTTAAGCGCCCCGGTAGGATTAAGCGCGTGACAGAACGAATAAGAGCCCGCGATAGAGCCCGCTACAATCTAGATGACGATCATTTTGGTGATCCCGAAACTCCCGAAACGCCGGATGATGAGCCAGGGGAAGAAACTGAGGGTCGCCAGAGCCGAGCTGCTCGCCTGGCCGGCAAGATTGCCCTTCGTGGTCAACGCCGCAGTCGCTACGCTATCGCCGAGGCTGGACGACGCTCCAGCTTTGGTATGTCGCCTAACAACGCCCAGCTTCGCTTCCAGCGCCTAGCCCAGGCAGACGCCGAAGCTCGCGCTCAAGCCGAGGCCGAGGCTTCTGCTACCGTAGCTCCTGAGGTTATCGAGGAACCTATCGAAGAACCGCAGATGCCATTTGTACCATCTGATCAATTCAGGGCGCCATATGACGGACGCTTAGTTGGTGGCTTTGATACAGAAGAAGATCCCGAGCATCCAAAAGGTAAGATAGGTGCAGCCAGCAGCCGTTTACGTGCCTCTGGTGCCAAGGCTAGCCGTAGGGCGGCCACCAGCATTAAGCGTGGCGTCCAAAAGCGTGTTCAAGAGCGGGTAGAAAAATCTCGCGCCGACAGCTCTCGTTAAGACCATTTAGTAGCGTTTTAACTAGTCTTAAATGAGCAGGGTAACGTATACTTGGGGCATGAATCCGCGCCGCCTTGTTAAAAAGATTGTGCCAAAGGGCTTGTTCCCGGCCATTGAGCCCTACGGCCATCTGGCTGAATCCATAGTGTTTAATACACTGAGCGGTTTTCCGTCTAGGGGCATGAAGGTAATTGGCGTCACGGGCACTAACGGCAAGACGACTACCAGCTTTCTGATACACCGCATGTTGCACGAGGCTGGCTATAAAGTTGGCCTTATGAGCACCGTGGCCTACGGCGTGGGCGATGATATTCGGCCGCAGGTGGAGCATATGACCAGCGTGGATGTGCCGACGCTCATGAAACGTATGAAGTTTATGAAGCAGCAGGGAGTGGAATGGTTGGTACTAGAGACGACCAGTCACGCCTTGGCGCAGCACCGCATGTGGGGTGTGCCCTACAGCGTAGCTGTGATGACTAACATTACCCATGAGCACCTCGATTATCACAAGACGTTTGAGCGCTATCGCGACGCCAAACGGATGATGTTTAAGCAAGCCAACCGTAACCGTAAGGGGCTGCAGATTGGCATTGTGAACGCCGAAGACCCCAGCGCCGAGCTGTTTGCAGGCGACGTCCAGAACCCCGTGCTATACGGCGTTAAAAAAGGCGACCTAAAAGCCGAAAACGTCCAGTTGACCCCTGATGGGGTAGATTATGATGTGCGCGTCGGCAGCGAGCAGCTGCACATTACCTGCCATTTGCCGGGGAGCTTTAACGTATATAACTCTCTGGCGGCGGTGGGGGTTGGCCAGGCGCTTGGCCTGACGGGCCAGCAAATAGAGCAGGGAATTGCTGCGCTTGAGGGCGTAGAGGGCCGAATGACGCGCATTGATGAAGGCCAGGATTTTAGTGTGATTGTGGACTATGCGCACACGCCGGACAGCTTTGAGAAGCTGTTTAAGGACCTGCGGCCAGTGGTCAAGGGCAAGCTGATTGTGATGTTTGGCTCGGCCGGTCGCCGTGATGAGACTAAGCGGGCAGTGCAGGGTGCACTGGCCGGTGAATACGCCGACGAAGTAATTATTACCGAAGAGGACGACCGCGACATTGATGGCCAGGAAATTATGGAACAGATCGCTGCCGGCGCTGCCAGTAAGGGCAAAATCCGCGATCAGGACCTGTTCCTGGTACACGATCGCACCGAAGCGATTAATTTTACGCTTAAGCGAGCGAGCAAGGGTGATACCGTGCTGCTGCTTGGCAAGGGTCATGAGAAGGATATTTTACGCAACGGCCCCAAGGCCACCGAGCTCCGCCACCTGCAGCAAGACGATCACAATCCGGACAGAGTGGTCGAGTATCCTTGGGACGAAATCGGCACCGCCCACGCTGCCCTCAAGACACTGGTGTAGTATCTCTACAGCCCCACTTTAATATTGACATAAGCACAATAAAGTGCTAAGCTTATGATGTAATTTAAAACAAAAAGCTAAAAAGCTATGCCAAACATATCAAACTCGCAGCTTGCGACCGAATTTATCCCACCCATGCCACGCGCTGCCGTCGAAGAGACGGCCCAATTTGCGGTTAGCCCGGAAAGGGAAGCGCAGCTCAAGCGTTTGCTCGACGGCCCTTACGGCCCGGAGCACAATTACGCCAACTATGAGTACGCCTTAGACAGCGGACTGCTCGATGTATTTGATTATGATGCCGAAACCGGCCGGGACGGCATTCAGCATGTGCTTGGCGGCGAGGTCATGAAAGGCGAAGATGGCGCTCGCATACCGGAAGGTTTCCATCATGAGCCGTCAGCAGCTTTTGGCATAACAGAGCCGAGTAGTACCTATGTTGATCGTGAGCACATTAGCTCACTGAACTCCAAAGGTCGAGCCGATTTAAGAGAGACACCATTTGAGCCCTACAAAGCTAAAACAGTCGTTGCCGGCTTAACAAAGATGACAGTGCAGATTAACCTTGATAGCGGCGAAACAGAGACGGTACGGGCTAAGAACGGTATGTTCCCAAAAGAATATGATGGCCTTGCGGTTTTACAGGCAGTTCGATTGGCTCGAGACCGAAGGGATGTCACTAAAGATGTTGTTAACCCAAGTGGCAACCTGGTTGCTGAGAGCACGGTGCCGATGATAGATGGTACTTCTTTGATGCGTATTCGTTTGGTCATGGATGCACAGACGCAAAAAGTTCGATCCGCCTTCCCGATTGTAAAGGTGGGAGGAATTATGAAGTTATCGGGCGAGGCTATTGACGCTACGTTGCAATCGACCCAAAAAGTACGATAATACCTTGCCCATATTGTTGTAAGATGGTATAGTTATTATATCAATGACTGAATCTCTAGATGGGAACACGCTAGCCGAGATGCTTTTTGCTGCATTATCGAAACGAGTAGGCACTGCCACAGTGCGTGCAATTATTGCTCGTGGAGAGGCGGAACAATTAGCTGGTCGCCAAGGTATAACTGTGAGCAACCCGGAAGCAGGTTGGAGTATGGCGGTGGCAGAGAGTGGGCTCAGCTTTCAATTTGGCGAGTGGGGCCCGGTTCTAGTTGAGGTTACTGACGCGGCTACAATCGTCAATAGTATTGACGCTGCCCCAAGTAGTAACTAATAACTAGGCGCTGGCTTGGTTGTGGGCCATGTAGTTGCTGTACCAGCTGTAGTCTTTGCCGAGGAACTTAGCAATGAGCTCTATGCCGAGCTCGGCAGTTTTATTTTGTTCGTCCTGTAGAGGGTTGTATTCGACTACGTCGATACCGATGACGTTGCAGTGCTCGCCGATGTACTGGGCGAGGGTGGCGATTTCGCGGTAGGTGAGGCCTTTGGCGTTGGGCATGCCGGCACCGGGAGCGTAGAGGCGGTCAATGCTGTCTAGATCAAGGCTGATCCAAATGTTGGGTACCCGGGCAGCCAGCTCATCAATAAGTTTAATAAGCGGCCCCATACCGCTGATAAGCAGGTCAAACAGAGTAAAGACCTGCAAGTTTTCACGGGCAATGAGGTCGAGTTCGGCTTGGTCCCAATCGCTGCCGCCGATGTGCAGTAAATTTTCTTTGGCCAGCTTGGTTTGCTCGCCGTACACGTTTTTAAGCGCCGGGGTGCCGTAGCCCATGACGCTGGCGAGGTGCATACCGTGAATATTGCCGCTGAGAGTGGTTTCGTCGGTGTTCATGTCGCCGTGGGCGTCAAAGTAGATGAGGCCGATATCGCCGCCTACGGCGGCGCTGGCACCGGCCATGGCACCGAGGTTGATTGAATGATCACCACCTAGAACGACGACTTTTTGACCGGCTTGTAGGGCTTGATCGGTTTTGCCAGCTAGAGCTTGGTTGACTCTGACGATTTCGTCGAGGTAGTGCAGGCGCGGATCCCCAATTTCTAGATCGGTGCGGTCGCCCACGGCGATGTTACCCCCATCGGTCACGGTAAAACCGGCCTGCGCGAGCTTGTCGGTGATTTTTTGATAACGAAAGGCGTCCGGGCCAATATCGACGCCTAAATTCTTGGCTCCTAGGTCGAGGGGCACGCCGATAATAGTGAGGGGTGTTGAGCTGGCAGAAGACATGGGCTTAGTATACCAAAAATAGTTTTACGCTGTGCCATCCTAATTAAGCACTTTGTCAAATTTTTAATTGAAATATATTTCATAATAGTATATAATCAAAATACAATTATGACAATGATACACGAGGGTGGACCCCCAATATCTCCAGAACCGTCAGAGCCTAACCTAGGAGACCTAGGTGGCTCTGAGGCTTTACGTCTAGCCCTCGAAGAAGGCATAGCACGTATTGCGGTTGAAAAAGAGCTTTTACTTGAGCAAAAGCCCCAGCCGTTAACTTCTGTTGCCGATCGGCTGAGCTGGCTAGAGAAAGTTCATGCTGCTCATAGTACACTGGGATTTTATTATGAAATGCTCGATGGCCTTGACCAACCCTCCTAAAAAGAGTTTAATAAGGAAATCTTTTACTAAATAAAAAGTTGTGACCCCACTATGGCTCAAACCTCACGTGAAGCTGACCTAGAAATCATACACGACGACCTGCGTGTTATATACGAGGGCCAACCGTCAGAACAGGCGCCCATAGACGCCAGCTTGGCGGCTCATCTGGGCCATGTAAGTTCGCAAGTAGTAGACTTAGTAGCATATGAGCAAGACAAAGCTGCCGATGAGCTTGCCAAAGAGCTTGCCGATGCTGAAGTGCTTAGCCGCATTGGCGATAGAAAGTTAGCCGAGATTGACGCGCTGCATGCCGCAGTTGTAGCTAAACAAACCAAGCAAAGAGAAGCGCGAGCCGGCATTGTGGAAGCTAGCACTCAGGTAGATGGTGTTGAGGTCGTACGTCGCCTAAAAGCTCATGGAGTTGTTAAAATAGCGCCCACCTTAAAAGAGCAGGTTAAAGATCCGACTCGCCTTGCGACGTTTGCGTACCAGCGAAAATGTCGTCCGGGTGAAGCGCCAGTGCTGGAGCACATGACCGAAGCCGAGGGCCTAAAAGAACTCCACGGTTTTTTACAGGCTGCCATCGAAAAGGGTATTACTACTCCTCCATCGGCCGTGCGTGAGTTGGAACGTGTTCGCCAGGCCAGGGGCATGCTGGAGGGGCTGACATTTATTGGTAGTCCGGAGTTCCAGGAAGCCGCCGCCGGCTTAGCAGCCTACTGGAAAGGATATCTTGGCAGCGACCCGCGTAATGTGCTGTGCCTGACAGCTGATATTGGCAAATTGGATCGATATGCAAAACTCGGTATCCGTAAAAGCGACGATAAGCTCCGCGATTTTATTCTTAGTAGTTTTAGCGACGAGGAACTGCAACGCTATTCCGGCCGGATTGTAGCCAGCCCTGACGATGTGTCGGTTGAGCCGCAATTTGCTAAGGTGGTGATTCTTGATGACTGGTCAATGAGCGGACGGGCTTTGCGGGATACGTATAAGAGGTTGAGGCATACGACGTCCTTGCAAGAATTTGTGGACGCGCGTAAGGTGGAGATTAACTTTTTAGTTGCTTCTAGGGAGAGGATTAGAAAAGGTATGGTTGTCCGAAGTGCCAGGAGTGGCGAGCCGGAAACGCGTCTGCCAGTCAGAGCATACTACCGATCGCACAAGGTATACACTGCATCTGAGGCCCAGGAAGGTCATGTGACGGGCCGGCATTCAGTGGTCAACATCGACTTTCAGGACCCCGTCGAGCTTATGGCACGTAGCCTCTTGGGCGATAAACGGGCGGTCCCCGCCTTGGCTTCGGTGGTGGCTGAGAACGCAAGACCCGGGGTGGTAATTGCGCCTGATAGCTTAACAAGAACCTCCTTGCGTAAACAGCGAAGAACCAGGAAGAAGTAGTACGTGGCAATCGAGACATTCCAGGGTGACACGCGCTTTTTGAGTAGTATGTTTATGGTGCATAACTGGCTTATGTCGCGCGAGGGTATCCTGGTGCCAGCGAGCGAAAATTTATATCAAGCTGACAAGTTTCTGGACGATGACCACCGTGAGTATGTACTACAGGCGAGGCATGGCTTGGCGAGTAAACGCCGAGCCGGTGAGTTAGTGGAACGAGGGGTGCCAATGCGCCCTGACTGGGATGAGGTAAAGGTTTCTCATATGGCCCGCTTTACGCTACATAAATTTGTAGCCAATCCTGATATCGCTGGCCGGCTTATGGGCACCTATGATCAAGAATTGATTGAAGGGAACACCTGGGGCGATAATTTTTGGGGCGTCTGTCCGCCGGGAAGTCGTAATGGCCAGAACTGGCTGGGACGTATCCTTGTGGATGTTAGAGCGCGGTTAATGGAAGGCAACGTGCCGCCCATTAGTGAGCTTATTATATAATCCCGGTGCCTTGACAGTGATTTGTCGGCTCCGCTATGATGAGAGCTGATAGTTAGCACTCTCGACCTTATAGTGCTAACTCCAACTAATCTACACGAGGAGAATTACTATATGAGCACCCCATTGCAGCCGCTTGGCGACTATATTGTTGCCCAGGCAGAAGAAGCCGCTACTAAGACAGCCAGCGGTCTATATATTCCGGAGAAATCTGCCGAAAAACCTAAGACATCAAAAGTTGTGGCTGTTGGTTCTGACGCCAAGCATGTCAAAGTTGGTGATCGAATTATCTATAAAACTTACAGCAACACAGAGGTAAAAGTAGACGGCGTTGACTATATTCTTGTAAAAGAAGAAGACATTCTAGCGACAATTAAGTAGAACTACCGATATATCTAAACAAGGAGATCCGAATGGCTAAAAAAGTATTTTATGATGACGATGCGCGCAGGCGAGTCCTGGCCGGTGCAGAAATTTTGTATAACGCAGTTAAAACGACGATGGGGCCAAAAGGTCGTAACGTAGTAATTAGCAAGACCTATGGCAATCCGACTGTTACTCATGATGGTGTCACCGTGGCTAAGGGCGTAGAACTGGCTGACGTTGATGATGAAACGCTTGGACAAAAAGTAGGTGCCGAGCTTATTAAACAAGCTGCCAGCAAGATGAATGACGTTGCCGGTGACGGAACGACTACCGTGACTGTTCTGACCTACCACATCCTTAATGAAGCTAATAAGCTGATAGCCGCCGGTCATAATCCAATGTTGCTCCGCAAGGGGCTTGAGGCGGCCGCCCAAAGTGTTATGGTGGAGCTCTCGACGCTTGCCGAGGACATTGAAGGCAACAAAAAGCGTGTTGCCGAAGTGGCGACCATTAGCGCCGGTGATGCTGAGATCGGTGCACTGATCGCTGATGTTATCGAAAAGGTCGGCAAAGAGGGCATCGTTACTGTAGAGGAAGGGCAAGGCCTACTACTCGAGAGCGAAGTTGTAGAGGGCTTTACCTTTGATCGCGGCTTTGTGAGCCCGTACATGGTGACCGATACAGCCCGTATGGAAGCTGTTTACAATAAGCCGGCTGTCGTTATAACCGATAAGAAAATTTCCAGTATTCAGGAGTTTTTACCACTGCTCGAAAAACTTGCTCAATCCGGTAAAAAAGATTTGGTGCTCATTGCCGAGGACGTTGAGGGCGAGGCACTCGGTACACTCATCCTGAACCGCTTAAAGGGTGTATTTAATACAATTGCCATCAAGGCACCATCATTTGGCGACCGGCGCAAGGATATTTTGAATGACATCGCTATTTTAACGGGCGCACAGGTAATTACTGACGACCGCGGCATGACGTTCGAAAATGTTGACCTTGACGTCGTGGGAACAGCCCGAAAAGTCATCGTTACTAAAGACGCTACAACTATTATCGAAGGCGGCGCCAGCGCTACCGAAGTGGCAGCTCGCATTGATCAGATCAATGTCCAGATTGAGCAGTCTGCCAGTTCCTACGACAAGGACAGTTTAGTGAAGCGTCGAGCCAGCCTAAAGGGTAAAGTTGCCGTAATTAAGGTAGGTGGCGCAACCGAAACTGAAATTGAAGAAAAGAAATTCCGGGTAGATGATGCCGTAGCTGCCGTAAAGGCTGCCCTGGACGAGGGTATTGTGGCCGGCGGCGGTGTAACGCTGGTAAACTTGAGCCGCGGCCTGCTCGACCGGGCCAATAAGGGTAAGTCCGCGGATGCGCTCAATATTTTGAGTGACAGCGGCGCTATGACGGGTGATCCGGGCACGGACCTACTAGTAAAAGCGCTCAATATGCCATTCAAAATTTTGATGGAGAACGCCGGCCTAAACGCCAGCGGGTACATCGAAAAGATAACGGCTAAGCCGGGGCTTGGTGTGAACGTTATGGACGGAAAAGTCGTTGACCTTAAAAAGGCTGGTATTGTTGACCCGGTTCGCGTTACCAAAGAGGCTTTGCAGAATGCGGTGAGCATTGCCGGGACGGCTATGACGATGGGCGCACTGGTAGTTGACGTTCCCAAGGCCGAGAGTGCTGCTCCCGATGTGAGCGGTGCCATGGGCGGGATGATGTAACCGAGGCCTACTAGGCTTGGTGGTGCTGCGTAAAGTAATTAATTTCGTTCACGATGTCTAGAAGGGCCTGGGCCTTTGACTTTTCGTCGGTGATTGCCTGGGCGGCGGCATAGGCTTCTTTTACGAGATCCTGATTGTCGCTGGCCTGAATCATCATCATGGTTGTACGAAATTTTTCTTCGGGACTTTGATCAAGGTGGCCAACCAGCGGTGAAAGTTGGCTGAGCGCCTGTTGCTTAATATCGAGCAGGTCATTGGTGACATTAGAACCGGCTTGATCGCCCTCGCTCTGTAGGGGAGCGGTTGAGGGAACTCCAAAAACAGGGCTCGGGCTTGCAGGCGAAGGGGTATCGCTGCTACCAAAATCGGTGCCGGGCGTTGGCAGGGCTGGGTTAAAGTCATCAGCTGGCGGCTGTGCACTCACGATGCCATCAGTTGACTGACCGAATGGCTGCCCCTGTTGCTGATCATTTTCTTGGTGCCCAAACATTTTACCCCCCGATGGCCATGCCATATTTTTATAACGTATTCGATTAGCGATTTTCGCTTTACAATAGGTATGATAGCAAATTTTAAGCGTAAGCGGTAGTTTTAACGGGAGTACTGATGCTAGATGATCTGAAGTATATCCATGACCACGATCCGCTCGATACACTAGGCGCGGCCGAGAAACGGCTGGGTTATTCACAGTGGTCGCCAACCGTGCCCACGGTTAAAAACCTAGCTAAACGGCTGGCGCTGGATTGTATCGGTAAGACCATTATTATCTACAGTAGCCTCGAAATAGCTAGTGTCAGCGATGCTTGGGCGACAGACTTTACGGCATGCGCGGGTCAACCGGCGGTCAGTGTGCAGTTTCCGGGCCGGCCTGACGATACCGGACACTTAGCGATTCTATTAAAAACCGGCTCAGACTTAGCAGAGGTCCGCCAGTGGTTTACTGCAATCGATGACCGATTGTCGACAGATCGACCTGGTACTATACCTATTGAAGCCGAAGGCGTAACGCTTACTGAGCAACTACGGTGGTTGAGTGCACTCGGTGATTTTGTCACAATATATGCTGCACTTTTAAATGGGCGGAAGCCATTAAGAAAGGATTAAGTTATGAGCGATGACGTACAAGTACCAACCTATGACACTAGCAGTTTTAGCACCGATGCTTATGTGAAGCGCATTGAAAAGCCTTGGGGCTACGAACTCCATTGGGTCCCAGCCGATGCACCTTATATGGGTAAAATCATGCATATTAACCCCGGCGGTCGGCTCAGTATGCAAGTGCATGACCAAAAACAGGAAAGTTATTTTATGATGACTGGTCGTGCCAAGTTAATCTGGGAAAACAATAAGGGTGAATTGATTGAGACGGAGATGTTGCCCGGTCAGGGCTATCGAACGGCAGTTGGCCAGAAGCATCGCATTGCAGCAATTACTGATTGCGATGTGATCGAGGCTTCTACGCCGGAGATGGGGACGACCTGGCGGCTTGATGACGATTATGCCCGACCGAATGAAACGCCTGAACAACGAGCGATCGAACGTTCCGAGTAAATAACGTATAATAGACCTATTATGGCTGAGACTCGCGCCGCGAGGACGCAATTTATTGTTGCACTGCTTATTTCTTCGCTGGTGAGCATTGGCATGCTCGGGCTGTACGGCCTGAACAAACATCATTTTTCCTATGATTTTATGGTTTGGAACCTGTTTTTAGCCTGGCTGCCGCTAGTTTTTTCGCTTCGGTTGGTTGGAGTACTGCAGCGAAAGCTATGGTCGAGCTGGGAGGCAATTATTACCAGTTTGCTCTGGTTACTGCTGCTGCCCAATAGTTTTTACATGATCAGTGACTTTATTCATCTCGGCAGCGCGCCAGACGATGATGTGCTGTATATAGCCGTTATGTTCAGCTGTTTTATTATTACGGCAATTGTACTGGGGCTCAGTAGTATGTTTTTGGTACACCGGGAAGTAACAAGTAGATTTAGCGGCCGGATGAGCGCCCTATTTGTATCCGCTACGCTGCTGCTCTGTAGCACGGCAATTTATGTGGGCCGCGATCTGCGCTGGAATAGCTGGGATGTGTTTTTAAACCCGGGCGGCGTTATTTTTGACGTTTCTGACAGATTGCTGCACCCCCAGAATTATCCGCAGATGTTTGTAGTGGTGCTGTCGTTTTTTGCACTACTGAGTAGTCTGTACTTTGTGCTCTGGCGCGGCAGCCGTTTGCTGCAGCGCGAAGCTGTCCGTGATCTGTTATAATTACCAAATTGATATGCAGGAACAACTAGAACAAACTATCGCCGAAACCGGCAAAAATGTATTCGGTGAAGAAATTACTGTCGAGCTGACGCGCCCTGATGAGTCGTTTGGCGATTATTCTACGAATATTGCCATGCAGCTTGCCGGCAAGCTCGGCAAGGCACCCCGGGAAATCGCCGAGGAGCTGAGCGGAGCACTCCGGGCTGACTTGGCTGAGGTAGTGAGTGAGGTCACGGTGGCAGGTCCCGGGTTTATTAATATCCGGCTGACCGATGGCGCCATCGTTTCTATGTTGGACTATGACGTAAGCGCCGTTAATAGGGGTAGGAAAGTTTTACTGGAGTATTCCTGCCCGAATGCTTTCAAACAACTGCACACTGGGCACCTGTACCAGACAATCGCCGGTGACTCTATCGGGCGTCTCCTTGAGGCGACCGGTGTTGAGGTGTTCCGGGCTAACTTTGGTGGTGACGTCGGGCTCCACGTAGCTAAGTCGCTGTATGGCATCATCACTGCTCTTGGCGAGGCTGGGCACTATGATCAGCTTAATGATGTTGAGCCGGCGAGGCGCACGCAGTATCTCAGTACGGCATATGTTGCCGGGGCTAAAGCCTATGAAGAAGACGAAGATGCAAAGCAGGCCATAGCCACTATTAATGGTCAGGTCTATGGCTTTCATGCTAATAACGACCATGAGAGTGACTTAGCTCGTATCTATTGGCAGTGCAGGGAGTGGAGCTACGAATACTTCAAGTCATTCTACGAAAGCATCGCTGTTGAACCATTCGATAAGTATTATCCAGAGAGCGAGACGATGGAGCCTGGCATTGCCATGGTTCGCGCAAACACTCCAGGTGTCTTTGAAGAGAGTGATGGTGCCATCGTCTTTAGAGGCGAAAAAGTTGGCCTGTTCACCAATGTTTTCATTACTTCTAAGGGATTACCTGCCTATGGGGCTAAGGATCTAGGCGTCGTCAAACTTGAGGCCGGCGACTTTGACTATGATCAACGCGTCCTAATGACAGGTGTCTCCGATACGGCGTACGTAAAAGTAGTCTTTGCCGCCCTCCAAAGCATAAATCCGGAATTGGCCGCAAAGCAGGTGCACCACCCTAACGGCACAGTTAAATTTGGTAGTGGCCAGAAAATGAGCTCACGCCTGGGCAATGTCACTAGTGCGGTCGATGTATTAAAGGTCGTTGGCGATGCTGTCGAGGCCGCCGATGACCAGTCAAAGCAGAATATTACCCTCGGCGCTATTAAGTACTCCTTCCTCAAGCAACGATTAGGCGGTGATATCGCTTTTGATCTCAATGAATCAGTCCGTCTTGAGGGGAACAGTGGTCCCTACCTGCAGTACGCGCATGCCCGGGCATGTAGTATTCTCCGCAAGTCGGAAAACCCTGTAGAGACCTCGCTGCAGGATACGATTTTAGAGGCAGGTGAGCGCACCATGGTTCGTGCCCTCGGTGAATATAGCTTGACCATTACTAAATCGGTTAAAGACCTTATGCCGCACCACTTGTGTACTTACTTGTATGAGTTATCGCAAACTTTTAATCGTTTTTATGAGAATAATCGGGTCATGGGTGATGAGCGGGAAGGGCTACGATTAACACTAGTCAAGAGATATGCCGACACACTGGCTGAAGGCCTGCAGTTGCTGGGCATTGTGGCTCCAGAACAGATGTAGCTAGACGCTTTTGGCGTCGTAGTACTTGTTGCCCCAGGTAGCCATTTGCTGCAGGATGGGTAAAAGATCACGGCCCTTTTGCGTGAGCGTGTAATCAATACGTGGTGGCACTTCGGCAAAACGTTTGCGGGTAATAATGCCATGTGCTTCGAGATCATCAAGCCGCTGTGACAGGGTACGGGGGTTGATACTGCCGACTGACTTTTCGAGTTCACAGAATCGTCGGGAGCCTTCAAATAAATCGCGGAGAATGAGTGCCGTCCACTTGTTGCCAATAATTTCCATGGCACTCGCAATGCAACCGACCTTAGATTCTAGAGGCGACTCTAAGGGCTTGTTGTGAGGTGTTACAGCTGGTGTAGCGGTGGAAGTAGTTTTCATGCTTAATACTTTACAAAGTATAGCCATGCGTTTATACTGACTATTACTATATAAAGTATATCACCTAAGGAGAAATTATGAAATTACAGATTATTGTTGGTGCTACACGACCTGGCCGCTCGACTGATCAGCTTGCAAAATGGGTTGCCCTCGAAGCTAAGAACCTGCCCGGTGCAGAAGTAGAAATTGTTGATCTTGCTGACTACGAAATGCCGATATTTAACGAAGCTATTAGCCCTCGTTTTAATCCGGATCGTGTACCCGAGCCTACTGTGCAGAAGTGGATTGATAAGATTGCTGAAGCTGACGCCTACGTCTACGTTACACCTGAGTACAACCACTCAATTCCTGGCGTCCTCAAGAACGCAATCGACTTTTTGACCTACGAAATGGTCCGCAAGCCAGCTACTGTTGTTTCTCACGGTACTGTCGGTGGCGCCCGTGCGACTATGCACCTCAAAGAGATTTTGAGCGAGTCACGCGCCATTGTCCTGCCAAGTGCCGTTGCTTTTACGGCCGGTATGATTGTTATGGGCGGTGTCTTTGACGAAGAGGGTAACCTCGCTGACGAAGCGGTACGGAACAATCCTTACGGCCCGCAGACTGCTCTTAAGACTGCGCTCACTGAACTTCAGTGGGCAAGCGACGCCTTGAGCGCAGCTCGCGGCTAACAAACCCAACCACACGTTTGAGAGACGTATGTGTAGCCCCAACCGGGCAACTGGTTGGGGTTTTATGTAACAAAACAGTAAGTTGGCCGTCTTTTCCTCGCACTGACGGGCTTTTCGGATATAATAGCTTCAATGATTAATAAACACGCCGTATCGACCAAATTATTATGGGTCGACCTGGAGATGACAGGGCTTGATGCCGAGAACGATGTCATTCTTGAGGTCGCCGTAGAAATTACTGACTTTAATTTTAAAACTATCGCCAGCTACGAAGCCTGTGTTCGTCAACCAAAAGAAATTGTTGTTGATCGTATGCAAAAGAACGCTTGGTGGCAGGATTACCCGGAAAATCGCGATCAATTTGTTTTAAAGTTAGAACAGGGTATCCCGAGCGAGCAGGTTGAACAGGATCTTATTGAACTCGTAACGCAACACTTTGGTACCGAACCAGCGGTACTGGCAGGAAATAGTATTCACAATGACCGTAATTTTATTAAACAGTGGTGGCCGCAGCTTGATCTTAAGCTCCACTACCGCATGTTAGACGTAAGCGCCTTTAAAATTGTGATGCAGGGCAAGTATGGCGTACCGTTTGAAAAGCGTGAAGTGCACCGGGCTTTTGACGATATTCAAGCTTCAATCGCCGAGCTCGAACATTATTTGGAGTGGTTCAAGAACAATGGATCGTAAAACCGTTGAAGAATATATTTTGAGCATGCCGAATGCTCGGCTCGATTATCCTTTTGGGCCTGATGTAGCCGTTTATAAGGCAGGTGACAAAATGTTTGCGCTCATTAGCGAAAATAAAGACCCCTTGCAGCTCAGCCTAAAGTGCGATCCGCAACTGGCCATAGTGTTGCGTGAAAAGTATGACGAGGTCATGCCCGGCTACCATCTAAATAAAAAACACTGGAATACGCTGGTGCTTGCCGGCCAGCTGGAATGGGACGAAGTGAAGGGCTTTATTCAGCATAGTTACCAGTTAGTAACAGAAACGTAATTACTGAATAACGGCAGCGTAGCTCTGGAGCTGCTTGAGTAATAGACTAGTGTCAGCATACTGCTTCTTGAGTAGGGCTCTGCCGTTTGTGCCGGTGGTTTTTTGGTAGGCACGTTGCAACTCCTGTTGATAGAGCGTTAATTGCGTCTTCATAACCTGTTGAAGCGTCGTGTCATAGGTAGAGGCGGCGTCGGCTGCTTTGAGCTGCTCGTCGGTGGCGGCACTCTTTTTTAGGGCCAATTCTTGGGGTTTAAGCTTGGTGCCTTGACTGGCCAGATATTTTTTAAGGTCAGATTCGGCACTAGTGACACTGAGCTTGGTGGTTATGGCAAAGTTTTTATTATCGGAACTGATGCCAGGCTTATCACTAGCTGCAGAAGTTATTCTGACGATTTCCTGCTGCCGCTGCGCAACTCCAATCATATTTTTGGTACCGGCATCGCCGCCGCCAAGCAAACCTTTAACAATTACGAACAGAACGAGGAGTACCACAAGACCGCCACTAACCACGAGTAGCCTCGAAAACATAGAGCCGTTAGCAATCGGATTATTTTTAGGCGGCTTGCTAGGGTTAACAATAAAGTCATAGGGGTTGGTGGTTGGTTGGACCGGTTGTGGCTGCGGCTGGTAGGGATATTGCGGTTGCATAGCCCTTATTTAACCATAAGAGGTACGTACAGCTCAATGAATCCCTTAATTCTGGACGGGGATAACGAGCGTTAGCAGTGTGACTATAACAGCGTAAAGTGCTGTTTGGAGGTTCATTTTGCGAGCACGAGCTTTATCAAAGGCTAGAGCTGCACTATCGGTGATGGCGCTGGCCTGCTCGCTGCCTTCGGCAGCATTTTGCTGGCCAGCGGCGGCAAAGCCTACACAAAACTTGTTGCGTGCCTGTAAAAACCCGCTGATTGCTAGGGATGCCGGAAAAAAGAGCACCAGTCGAATGTAGCGATTTGCCCCGATGGCCAGCAAGAGTGCCAGCAGCACAATAAAGGCGGCCGTTCCAATGTAGCCCAGCCTGCGGCGCTTGGCGACTTCTTGATGATTAATATTGCAGACCCCGGGAATGTAGGCGTCCGGCTGAGTGGCAGTTGTCATACTAATAGTATACTCAGTAAACAAAGAACTTGCGAGCCAACCGTGGCAGTTCACTGCTAGCGCTTGCTACTTCGTATCTGATAGCCGATACTTATAGCTATATGGATGCGGTAGAAGAGGTCAAAAATCGGCTGAGCATTGAGGACGTCGTCGGTGAGTACGTCCAGCTTAAGCGTACCGGCCGCAATTTTAAGGGCCTGAGCCCGTTTGCTAACGAAAAGACTCCTAGCTTTGTAGTGAGCCCGGAAAAGCAGATATGGCATGACTTTAGCTCGGGGCGGGGTGGCGACATGTTTAGTTTTGTTATGGAAGTTGAGGGACTGGACTTTAAGGCGACGCTTGATCTACTGGCCCGCAAAGCCGGCGTTGACCTGGAGCAATTTCGCACCCAAAACTCGGGCACAAAAGGTCCTAACAAAGACCGGCTGTACGAACTCCTGGAGCTGAGCACAAAGTTTTACCAGGTGCAGTTTAGTAGGAATAAAATTGCCCTGGATTACGCCCTCAATCAGAGAGGATTCACCAAAGATACAGCTCTGGAATGGCGGCTGGGCTATAGTCCAAATAACGGCTCTGCTCTAGTAGAGTTTGCAAAAAGTAAGGGTTTTAGCGAATCGGAGATCAAGCTGGCCGGTCTGAGCAGTCAGCGTTACCGAGGCCTTGGCGATATGTTCCGTGGCCGGCTCATGATCCCTTTGCAGGATGCGCAGGGTAGGGTTATTGGCTTTACGGCCCGGCTCCTCATTGATGATAAAGATGCTCCTAAGTATATTAATACGCCGCAGACCCCGCTCTATGACAAGAGTCGTCATATTTATGGCCTACACCATGCCAAAGAGGCTATCCGTAAAAGCACTTACGCGGTGATTGCCGAAGGTAACCTGGACGTCATTACCAGCCACCAAGCCGGGATTCGCCAGGTGGTTGCTACGGCTGGAACGGCGCTCACCGAACCGCATCTAAAGGCTCTGAGCCGATTTACCGAAGACATCCGGCTGAGCTTTGACGCCGACAAAGCCGGCTTGGCGGCCACGGAGCGGGCCATCCCTATTGCCTCAAAAGTTAAGGTTTCGCTGAGCATTATTACTATCCCGAGTGGCAAGGACCCTGATGAGCTGATCCGACAGGACCCAGCGGCCTGGCAAAAAGCAATTGATACCCCTAAGTATGCCATTGACTGGCTGATGGAGCGTTATCAAACGCTTTTGAATGTGACTTCTGCCGAAGGCAAGCGTAAGTTTAGCGACCAGCTCCTGCCCGTAGTCCGGGCACTGACCGATGCGGTGGAACGTGACCATTATTTAAATAAAATTACCGAAGTTATTGATGTAAGCCGGGGTGCACTTGAGCAAAAGTTTGAGATTACGGCAGCACCCGATCAGCCTGTACGTAAGCAAATCAGGACCACGCCCCAGCAGCTTGATAAGCAAACTATTGAGCGTGAGCGCGCGCAAGACGCCTTTTTGTCGCTAATGCTGCTGCGGCCAACACTGCGCGAGTTTCTGGATATGATGACGGAAGATATGTTTAGCCGCGATACGGCCCGGCGGTTACTCACATTTTTAAAAAGTCACCCTGATTTTTACGGCAAGCCAGAAGAACTGTCCGCCCTGTGGCAGGAGGCAAGCCCTATCGACGATCCAGACGGCCGGACAGTGCAAAGTTTGCAGGATTATGTTAAAATACAAACATTACTCTATGAGGAACTCTACCAGGGCCTCGAGCTTAACGAACTTCATTATGAAGCGGCTCGATTGCAGGCACGGCTGGTAGAACAATTTGTAAAATCCGAAAAACAAAAATTAGCTGATAAATTTGCAGATGCCGACGAAAACGCCATCCGCGATTTATTGGTTAAAGTGAAGCATTACGACGAATTACTTAATCAAGCGAAAGGTGGCACTCCCCGTGGCTAAAAAAGATATTACACCCAAAGATACCGAGAATAAGAAGGACAAGAAAGACAAGAACGCCAAAAAAGACGATAAAGTCATTGATGTCCAAAAAAATAAGCAAACCCTATTTGATGATGCCAAAAAGAACGGTACCATCGACCAAAAAGACATTGTAGCCCTGATTCCTGAGTCAGCCGAAAATGCCGAAGTGCTTGATGCACTTTTTACTGAACTCGCCGAAGCCGGCATCGAAATAACTACTACCGACCCCGACCCTGCTGCCTTTACCGACGAATGGGCCGAAGAAGAGAGCGAAGAAGAGGAAGTAGCAACTAACACTGCCGTCTACTTAGACGATGATGTCGCTGACGACTCAGTCCGCCTCTACCTCCGTGAAATTGGTAAAATCCCACTGCTAAACGCCGAAGAAGAGCTAGCTTTGGCGCACAAAGTTGTCGAAGGTGACAAAGATGCCAAAGATAAGATGGCCGAAGCAAACATGCGTCTGGTAGTTTCAATTGCCAAGCGTTACGTTGGCCGTGGTCTTGACCTGCTGGATCTGATCCAGGAAGGTAACACCGGATTACTGCGAGCAGTCGAAAAGTTTGACCCGGACAAGGGCTTTAAGTTTAGTACCTACGCCACTTGGTGGATCCGCCAGGCCATTACGCGCGCTATCGCCGACCAGGCCCGTACTATCCGTATTCCGGTGCACATGGTGGAAACAATTAACAAGTTGCTTCGTACGCAGCGTCGCCTGACCCAAGAACTCAACCGTGAACCGTCCAACGAAGAAATTGCTAAGGCAATGGAAATAGAAGTCGACAAAGTTGAGCACATCATGAAGATTAAGCAGGACATTTCGTCTCTGGACGCATCAATTCGTGACGACGAAGAGGATTCGGTACTGGCGGACTTTATCGAAGATGAGGACACCGTGTCACCAGAAGAATCGGCTACCGGGCAGCTGCTAAAAGAGCAGGTCAAAGACATGCTTGGTGCTCTCACGGAGCGCGAACAAAAGATTCTTAAGCTACGCTTTGGCCTAGAAGATGGCAAGAGCCACACCCTAGAAGAAGTGGGCCAGGAATTTAGTGTTACCCGCGAGCGTATCCGCCAAATTGAAGCTAAGGCGCTTGCCAAGTTGCGCAAGCACCGTGATGCCAAGAAGCTCCACGACTACATTAAATAAAAGTAGTACAAGCCAAAAAAATATGCCGCTTCAGCGGCATATTTTATAACTGGATATCAATTTGAGCTAGCAGCGCGTCGAGGCTGGCCATGAGCTCTTCGGCTGAGCCAGTATTCTCTAGGTAGTAGTCGGCGTTGGCTATCGGGCCACCTTTTTCCAGCTTTTCAATTTCGGCGTAGTCGCGAAGGGAAGCTTCTTGTTCGGTGAGCGGACGAACCGGTCGAGTAGTTAGGCGCATATGCCGCAAACTGCGCGGCGCAATGACGCCGATAATAATGGCGTTTTCTTCAAAAGACTCTTTAAAGATTTTGTATTCTGTCCAGCTGTATAGGCCGTCGGCAACGACGTAGTGGTGACCTTGCTCAAATTGCGCCTCAATCTGGGTAATTATGCGGACTGCATAGGCACCCTTGCCTTCTTTGGCCCGAATGTCTTCGCGAACAAAGCGCTCATTGGCTTCGTTTACCTCCATGCCACGAGCCTTTACCTCGTCGATAGTAATACCGCCAAAGTAGACGGAAGGAATACCTTTTGACTTTAAATGGTCAACGCAGACGCTCTTACCGGCGCCCGGCATGCCCACGAATATAATAGTTTTGTTTGCATGCATGCAGACTATTGTACTAGATTGGCACCCGAGTGGGCTAATTTGGGTTCATTATTTAATGCCGTAAATATCACGGTGCAGCTGTAGTACGGCCTTACGGCTATGTTTACGGGTGTGCCGGTGGCTTAAACGTAGCCCAGCGTACAATCCGGCGGCGGCAATAGCCGTGAGCCAATCAGCTGCGCTCAGCGGTTGGGTGGCAAAAAAACTATTGCAGGCGGGCAGGTATATTATCAAGATAATAATGGCTAGTGCAATTGCTAAACTCGTGAGTAATTTTTTGTTACTTATTAAATAATCTAGCGTTAGCTTTTCGTGGTTATCGGCCCGCTCAAAGAACAGCGATACATAGAGACACAGC
This sequence comes from Candidatus Saccharimonadota bacterium, assembly GCA_028286245.1. Taxonomy (GTDB): domain Bacteria; phylum Patescibacteriota; class Saccharimonadia; order Saccharimonadales; family UBA4665; genus UBA4729. The sequence goes on from JAQBRY010000002.1 coordinate 421,415, forward strand.
GCCAGCGTCAGATAGGCAACAGTGGCAGCCTGCAAGTAAATAGGGTTTACGGCTTCTATAGAAACCGGACTCAGATTACGCCGCACAAAGTACAGTAAGTACGTGCCGTAGCTAAGCAGACCGCTCAAAATACCAAATGCTGCGAGGTGCGCCAAAGCGTTGCGGCTAATAATGTGCTCGCTGCCGGCGGCTGCTTTTTTATGCAGCACGTTAGCAGCTGGCCGGTCCCAACCGAGCGCAATCATGGGCAGAAACAGTACAACATCAATAGCTATGATTTGTACGGTGGGAAGGGCCAGGGGAAAGCGGGATGTCAGTAGCAGTAGCAACCCTATTACGAGTACGGACAGTTTGGCCGCGCTGACGGTGATTGCCTGATGGGCAATAATTTTAAGATTGTGATACGCCAGTTCAAGCGAGGGTAGCGTCATATCCTTGCGCGAGGTTTTAATGAGTTCACTCTCGGCGCTCAGGCCGATCGGCAGCGTAGCTACTAGCGTGGCAAGCCCTATCAGGAAAGCCGTCGTACTGTCGTAGTCACCCCACAGGGCAGCTATTGTTGCCAGGAGAGCGAGTGGTATTGCGGCTTTGATAGCGTTCGAAGTTAATAACTGCAGTAACAGTTGCAGCGATTGTGGACCGGCCTGCGCGCGGCTGGCTATAATGCCGAGCTCTGTTTGCTGCCCGGTAGTGATTACTACACCGTAGGCTGTACCTCCGGTAACGGTAGTGCCCATATATACGTAGTTATGGCGCTTGCTTAGAACACTGCTGGTCTTTATGGCCTGAGAGAACTTTTTGCTACTTTTATGAACGCCGGTTATAGCCCCATCATCCGTACGCAAGGCTTCTTCGCCCACAACGCGGATGTCGGCAGGAACCACACTATCTTTTTCCAGGTAGACCACATCACCCGGCACAAGCTCAGCGGTATTTATACGTTGCAGCTTACCGGAGCGTAACACGCTGGTGAGCGTCACGAGGGCAGTGCTCGAGTGGTCCACCGGGCCAAGCGCCTGCCGTTTACGCCAGTAGTGGATGGCGGTGGTAACGAGCACAATGCCGAGTAGTAGAATACTCACCTGTTTGTTGTCTAAAAGCCAAGCGATGATACCGGCAGCCATTAACGTTGCCACTAGCTGGTTGCTCGCCCGCTCAGCAAGCGTCCGCAGTACGGATGACGGTTGTTCGGTGATGAGCTGATTTCTGCCAAATTGCTGTAAACGCTTGGCGGCCTCTTTGTTCGTTAAGCCGCTCGCCTTGGTGCGTAACTGCACCAAAACCTCATCAACACTGAGACGATAATAGGGCGTGTCTTTCAATATATCCATACACAAGCATTATACTAACGAAACTGCTTTTGCTTGCATCTTTCATTTGGGGGCTTCACAATAGATATAAACCGGAGAACGTAGCTATGAATATGCAACCCGCTGGTGCTGAGGCACAGATTTATTTTGACGCCGAACCAGCTCACCAGTCATCACCATCCACGCCAGAACGCGCCAATTTGGGCGTAGTGCCGACAGCTGTCCATTTGGGCGCTAACGTGGTAGCTGAGACCGTGGAAGCGATTGTTAAACCTGAGGCTCCGGCGTTCTCGGAGCGGGCTATTAAACAAACTAGGACGCTTGTTCAAAAGGCTGCAGGCATAGAGCTCCCGGCCGACACTGATGTTGTTCGCCTGCAAGCTTTTGCCGAGCATCTTATAGCAGTACGCGTGGCCATCCAAGATCTGTCGCCACATCCGGGTACCGGCAGAATAAAAGAGCTTCTGTCACTGTACGTGGCCGGAGTTCGAAATAAGGATATCGCCGAACAGTTATCGATGAGCGTTAATACTGCCAGCGCCGGCGTGACTAGGCTTGGAACGGCTCTCGGCCGTTATGGCATTCTCGACACTATGATTGCCCGCGCCTTTACGCAGTATAATGATGACCCAACCACTGATCTTGACGCCCTATTGCCAATCCCCAAGCAGGCTGTCACCGCTACCCGCCGCGCAAAGTCAGACGTTCAGGGTCGGCATCTGGGCGGAGTAGATGAACCTACTAGCGCTGACCTAGCAGAAGAGACGGCTTTCGAAAAAGCAGCTGCTGAGGTTGACCCATACGAAGAGCAAGTGGTCGTCACTGACAGCGTAAAAGCCTACTTGCGGGAAATCGGCCGGGTACCCCTATTAACGGCCGTAGAAGAAGTTGAGCTGTCAATGAAGATCGAGGCCGGTCTTTGGGCTGCCCAGCTGCTAACGGATCCTACCTATGCGGCCATGGCTAAAAAGTATGTACCAGCTGATCTCGAAATCATCGCCAAGGAAGGGGAAAAAGCCCGGAAACATCTTATTGAAGCTAACTTACGACTGGGTGTCAATCTTGCAAAACGATACCAGGGACGAGGCTTACATTTGCTTGACTTATTTCAGGAATCGAACCTTGGCCTTATGCGAGCTGCCGAGAAGTTTGATTATGCCAAAGGCTATAAGTTTAGTACCTACGCCACCTGGTGGGTGCGGCAGGCGCTACAGCGAGCCATTGCCGATAAGGGTAAGACTATCCGTACTCCGGTGCATATGTCAGAAGTTATAACAAAGGTCACCCGCGTTCGAGGAGAGCTTCGGCAAGAGCTCGGTCGTGAGCCGACACATGAAGAGATCGGCAATGAATTGGATATGGAACCTACGGCGGTCAAGAACGCCATAGACTATGGCCGGCCTACGCTCTCCCTTGAGCAGCCAGTTGGTAGTTCCAACGAACAGTCGGACGCGGTGCTTGGAGATTTTATTGTCGACGATGATGGCGCAGGTTCAGATCCAGAACAAGCAGCTCAAAGCGTGAACAGGGTGAAGGCACTTAGCGACGCCGTTAACTCCCTTGCCAAAGAAGGAGGGTACAACTCCGAAAGAGGTGCAAAAGTTCTTCGTATGCGATTCGGCCTTGATACTGGGGTACCGATGACACTCGATGAGATCGGCCAAAGCCTGAGGCTAACAAGAGAGCGAGTGCGTCAAATCGAGGGAGATTTTATTAGGTTGCTTAGAAGTCCAAAATACGAGCATCTCAAAGAGCTTCTTTAAGAGTAGGCTATACTGTTAGCAATGGCGACAACCCCGACTACCCCTAAAAAAAGACTTGTTGTTATTGACGGCAAGAGTGTCTTTTACCGTGGCTACTATGCTATGTCCAATCTGCGTACGCAGGATGGCACGCCAACGGGCGGTGTCTTTGGCTTTGCGACCATGGCCCTCGAAGTGGTGCGTCGGTTTAAACCCGACTATGTTGCGGTAGCCTGGGACAAGCCCAAAACCAATATTCGCCGGCGCCTGGAACTATACCCGGAATATAAGGCTGGGCGTAAGCCAGCACCAGCCGACTTTAAGGAACAAATTCCTATACTGCAGGAACTACTAGCCGCCTTTGGCTGGCCGCTTTACGAAATGGACGATTACGAAGCCGACGACATTATGGGTGCCCTGGCCGTCCAGGCCAAAGAAAAAGACATCGAAACGCTGCTTATCACCTCTGATATGGATATGCTGCAGCTCATAAACTCACACGTGCACGTCTATGCCCTCAAAACCGGGCTCAGCAATATCGAAATGTATTCACCGGAAAGTTTTCACGAAAAGTACGGCATTGATGTCGATCAATTTTTGGACTTAAAGTCGCTCAAGGGTGATAGCTCCGACAATATTCCGGGTGTGCCTGGAATCGGCGAAAAGGGGGCCCTGGAACTACTCAAAGAGTATAAAACCCTAGACGCTATTTATGAGAATGTTGATCTTACCAAAGAGTCGACCCGTAAAAAGCTGGTAGCCGGCAAAGACCTGGCTTATCTAAGTAAGGAACTGGCCCATATCTGGACCGATGCGCCCATCACGCTTAATCTGGAAGAAGTCGACGGCAGTAAGGCCGATGCCGCTAAAATTCAGGAATTATTACAAAAATTAGAGTTCCGGACGCTCGCCAGGCAGTTACCCACCATCATGCAGGTGCCTGTCAGCAATGTAAAAACCCAAAAGGGGATTTCCCTGGACGTCGGTAAGACAGTAGTTATTGATACCGATGCCGCTCTCGAAAAGATGGTGCTACCAGCTAAGTCGCCAATCTACCTCCACAGTCGGGCAGCCGGTAAACACGGTAAAAATCCCCAGCTAATAGCCCTCAGTACCGGCAACAGCGATACCTATGTACTGCAACTTAAAAAGCTCAGCGCTGGTAAGGTAGCAGATATGTTGGCGGCCATCCATGCCGTTATTGGTTATGATATAAAAAACTCGCTAAAACTATTATTGGAACTCAACGTTGCCTTACCTATGGTGGCTCATGATGTTCAAGTCGGTGCTTTTTTGCTGAACAGCCTACGGCGGGAGCAACAGCTGACGGAGCTGGCTATATCTGAGCTGGACTATGATGGCTCACCCTTCGAAGACCTCGATGAAGAGGAATTTATCACTCGCGCTGCCGAAGTAACGGCCGTTATGAAGGCCTTACACCAAAAGCAGGCCAAAGAAATGGCGGCCATCCCTAAGATTGCTGCACTCGCCAAAGACATTGAGTGGCCGGTCATTATGGTACTCGCCCGAATGGAACACGCCGGTATTCAACTCGATACAAAGTACATGGCTAAATTTTCAGAAGAAATTAATGACTTTGTGTCGGACTATGAGCAGCAAATTTATGGTTTTGCCGAACAAGAATTTAATATTGGCTCGCCTAGTCAGTTGGCCGAAATCTTATTCCAAAAACTTGCACTGCCCACCCAGGGAATTAAAAAGGGCAAAACTGGCTATTCTACCGACGCCCAGCAGCTTGATAAGTTACGCGGCTCGCACCCAATTATTGATTTGATCACCCAGTATCGTGAGGTTGCCAAGCTCAAGAATACCTACGTTGACTCACTACCCAAGCAAGTTGACGAGCATTCACGACTCCATACTACTTTTAATCTCACCATCGCCCAAACCGGCCGTTTGAGCAGCACCGATCCGAATTTACAGAATATTCCGACCCGTACTGATCTGGGTCGCCGCATTCGAACCGCCTTTGTAGCCGGGCCGGGCAACAAACTGGTGAGTGCAGATTATTCACAATTTGAACTACGCCTAGCCGCCGTACTGGCTGGAGACACTGAACTGGTTGATATGTTTAACGCCGGAGCCGACATTCACACTGCCACTGCAGCCCAAGTATACGGCCGCGAACTAGAAGACGTAACCAAGCAAATGCGCCGTGCCGCCAAGGTGATAAACTTTGGTATTTTGTACGGAATGAGTCCCCACGGGTTGAGCATTGCCACCGGTATGACGCGCGAGCAGGCCGTGACCTTCATAGAGCGCTATAAGGCGCTTCGTAAGCCTCTTTTCGACTATATGGACCGCTTGCTCGTTGCTGCCCGCGAGGATGGCTATGTGGAGACGCTTTTTGGCCGCCGCCGTCCCATGCCGGATATTACTTCTAGTAATTTTATGGTTCGCCAGGGTGCCGAGCGGGCTGCAATTAACATGCCTATTCAGGGAACAGAAGCCGACCTCATGAAGCTCGCCATGATTAAAGCCGAAGAACGGTTGATGGCGGAGCACGGTAATTGCAACATGCTTTTACAAATTCACGACTCCATACTAGTTGAATGCCCGGAAGATGCCGCCGAGAGCGTGGCCAAGATTCTTAAAGATGTCATGGAGAATGTCTACACACTAGCAGTCAGATTGGATGTAGACGTCACGACTGCCGACAACTGGGGCGAGCTCTAAAAACCATAACCACTGTGGCGATTCTTACAGCCATATATTGCCCTATCTGCGATAATGCTAACTCTAATCACTGGGGTGCAAGGGGGTTATGATGACGGAAATAAGACAATTTAGCATTGAAGATTTTCCACCTGGGGAAGAGCAGGATGTGTACATTGCCGCCGTTCTTCACGGCATTATGGAGCGTACGCTGGCTGAACTGCCGGCTAACAATGCAACAATGTTGCGCAACCAGCAGCGTCATGAGCACCGCTTTGTACCACTCCAAGGTGATCAACTGCCACCAGCGCCTCAACTTGATCACCTCGCCCAAACTGCCCTAGGCTCAGAAGTTGGCTTTACTGAGCAATAATTATTCGTTAGCACAGACCTGGTATCTGTATTAAACCGGCTTTATTCTTTGAGGTGCCGTTGGATACTGCGGCGCCTGGCGCGCTCGCTTTTAACAATCCGGCCACCCTTTGATCGGCTAAGCCGGAAGGCCAAAACCATAATCCAAATAGACAAGACTATATCCAGCCCGCTTGTAATAGTAGTAAGGGCGTTGCCACCATGCTTAAAATTAATATAGGCAATACCCAACACTAAGAACTCAGCCCCTATGAGCGCATAGGCTAGTAGTCGACTGCGTTTTTCCTGGGCCGCAAAGCCGAGCACCCAAATAAATCCGAACCAGAGCGCGGTAACCAAAAAGAACGCCACCGATGCCGTACTATTGCTAAAGCAGCCGCCTTTGTCTCCGGTGCAAACCTGTACTACCGATATGATATTATTAACCGCACTCAGGAGCGACATGGCAATAAACTGTACGAGTGTAGCTGAGGCGGTCTGATAGTAAAGTTTCATCCTCACCATTATACCCTGAAGCCATTCTGCTTTTGCTATTGCAAAAAAATGTAAAGTATGCTAATATATGTTAAATAGCTTGTAATATGTTGGAGAGACAGCACATGCGTTACATCATCGGTGTTTTTGTCACCATCGGACTCTTATTCTTACTGATTTTTGTATTGGTAATGGGCGGCGGCAAAGATTCCAACACGGGTAAAGTACCCTCTACTATGAAGGCGTTGCAAACCTACGCTAACACCGATGCAACGGTACGAGTGACCATTGCTGGTCCAGTTGTCGCTAATCAGGAGTACAAAGAAACTCGAATTTCTGTAAACCGCAACGAAGCAATGCTCGAGAGCATTAATGGTTATGACGGCGTGGTAACCAACGCTAAGTCGTATACAAATACTCGTGAGGGTTATGTTTCATTCCTACGCTCCATCGATAGGATGGGCTTTACTAAGGGTGACACGTCAAAGACTCTTGCTGACGAACGCGGCTACTGTGCGCTCGGTAATCGTTACATTTTTGAGTTAGTAGAAAACGGTAAAACCTTGCAGCGTTTTTGGTCAACCAGTTGTACGGGAACCAGAACCTATCTAGGCAACGCCAGCGCTACGCTAGAGCTTTTTGAAGCTCAAATTCCTGACTTTGCCTCACTCATTCAGGCATCCGGCGTCAATCTTTAGCCGATTCTTAGCAGTATCTTTTTATCTATTTGGCAGCGACGCTTCATTTCGGGTAAACGCATTCGCAGCGTGCTGGCCAAGGCGGCACTGGGTACCGTAATACTGATATCCTTATCGCGCACTGCCACGCTAACATCGGTTTGATAGTTATCGAATACAAACTTTTTAATACTCGCCACTTCGGGTGGCTCATCAAAATTTCGGTTAGCTAGTATGTTGAACAGTGAATCCATGACCTACTACTATGACCTACAAATTATGAAAGGTAAATAACGATTGCTACAATAAAGTAATGCCAGAGTTGCCAGAGGTAGAAACAGTTAAAATTGGGCTACAGCGTTTACTGCCAAAGCGGGTAGTTAGTAATGCTGTGCACGATACGGATAAAAGCTTTCCAAATGCGCCGGCCGATGTGCAGCAATTCTTGATTGGTGCTCGAGTAATTGCGGTTACCCGCCGGGCTAAAGTGTTAATGATTGAGCTTTCCACTAATTACTCACTGGTTATACATTTAAAGATGACCGGTCAACTGGTATTTGTAGCCGATCAACCAGCCGCTAAGGCGAGCGGGCTCAATGAGCTACGATTTGGCGCCGGCCATCCCAACGAATCTTTGGTGGGCCATTTGCCGGACCGGTCAACGCGTGTAACACTCAGCTTTGAGGATGGTAGCCACCTGTATTTTAATGATCAAAGGAAATTCGGCTGGATGCGTTTAATGCCTACAACAGAAATACCCAATTTGGACTTTTTTAAAAAAGTTGGTCCAGAGCCCCTAAGCGTAGATTTTAACTGGCAGCAATTACACGAGCGGTTGCTGCGCCGAAAAAATACAAACATCAAGGCTGCGCTGCTTGACCAGACGGTCGTGGCAGGCATCGGTAATATTTATGCTGACGAGAGTTTGTGGGGGGCTAAAATTCATCCTGCCACCATAGTAAAAGACATACCTGAAGATAAGATTAAGGTCCTCTATAAAGCGCTTACAGACGTGCTAAAACTGTCGATAGAAAAGGGCGGATCGACCAATAAAAATTATGTGAATGCCGAAGGTAAACGGGGCAGCTACATGGACTTTGCTAGGGTGTTTCGCCGTGAAGGGCTGCCATGTCCGCGCTGCGGTACGACGATTGTTAAGTCGCGGGTTGCTGGCCGGGGCACGCATACCTGCCCATACTGCCAGCCGTTGCCGGTAGCTGCCACAGCGTAATTATTTAGCAAGTTTTGCGAGTATACGAAGCATTTCTTCGGTGTTTTTAACGCGGTACTGCGCGCTGGTCCTGCCAGAGCCAATTTTTATACTTACAGAATCTGCCGGGACCATCATAAACATGTCTTCATCGGTGTAGTCATCGCCGGCTACCATCACAAAGTCATGACTATCCCTAAGCCAGGTGCGAACAGCCGCGCCCTTATTAATTGAGGGGTTCTTGATTTCGAGAATTTTATTACCCTGAAATACTGCCAGACCATAGGATTTGAGCAGAGGCTTGAGTATTTTTTTAAGGATAACGATATTCTTTTGAGCGTAGTAGGAGGGCGATTGACGATAGTGCCATACCAGCGAGTGGGGCTTGGCCTCCACGGCTGCCTTTGGCGTGAGGGCGGCATATTTTTCTAAAACGGGGGCAATCTGCTTTTTCCACTTACTTTCAGCGCGCTCTAGGGTCTTCCACGCTTTGCCGCCGTTCCGCTTGGTCATGGCACCGTGCTCGGCCACTAAATGTAGGGGCAGGCCCTCAAAAAAACGCTCCAAGTCGGGTGCACTGCGGCCGCTTATCATTACAATTTCATTTCGTGGATCATCAGCTAATAGTTGTAGGAGGCCACGTAACTTTTTACCGGGAAACCCGTCGTGATAGTCTGACCCGAAGGGTCTTAGAGTGCCATCGTAATCCAATAGTAAAAGCCGTTTTTTGGACTGGTCGTAGGCAGCGGTAACAGTTTGAAGCGATGATCCTTTTAAGGTCTGGGTACGCAAAGTATTTCCCAGGATGGGCTTTTGGAGGTTTTGCATAAAGTTGCCCGCCCATGTATGGACATTATTGGTGGCTAGCTGGCTCTGCATGCGTTTGAGGCGCCCACGAATTTCACGCTTACTCATGTGTAGCGCTTGCTCAAGGCCGGCCACAAGCGTCGCCGGTATTTTATGATTAACCAGCACAGCATCTTGGAGCTCTTGGGCGGCACCGGCAGTATCGCTTAGTACCAGCACACCGCCCTTTCGCTTGCTGGCAATAAATTCTTTGGCAACCAGGTTCATGCCATCACGCAGCGGTGCAATAAAGGCCACGTCGGCTACCTGAAACAGGGCTGTTACTTCTTCGAAAGGTAGCCCTTGGTTGTTGTAATCAACCGGTTGCCACTTAGGGGTCCCAAAGCGCGCATTAATGGCGGCTACCTGCTTTTCTACCTTGGCGCTGAGCTTTTTGTAAGCATCAATTTCGCCGCGTGAGGGAGCACCAACCAATACAAATACCACTTTGCCATGGAGCTTAGGGTTTTGGGCCAAAAAATCATTATACGCCGTTAGCCGCTCAACAAATCCTTTGGTAATATCCAAACGGTCCACCCCGGCAATAATGCGCCTGCCGCGATACTTACGCCTGAACTGTTTGGCGGCTTTTTTAACGGCTGGTAGCTTGTGGGCACCAGTAAACTTTTCGTAGTCGATGCCCATTGGAAAGTCGGTAACGCGCACCGTCCTGTCGGCCAGGAAAAGTTGGTCGCCATTGGCAATGCCAAGGCCATGTGACTGCACATTGTCTATAAATTGGCTCACGTACTGCTTGGTGTGTAGGCCAACCAAATCGGCACCCAGCACTCCTTTAATTAAACGGACAGCTTCTGGTAATTTCTTGAGAAGGCGATGTTCGGGGAAGGGTATGTGCAAAAAGAAACCAATATGATTGTTGGGCCGCTCCACCTTGAGCATTTCTGGTAGCAGCATGAGCTGATAATCGTGGACCCAGATGGTACTGTTGGGCTGTATGATGCCAAACACGCTGTCGGCAAAAGCTCTATTTACGGCGCGGTAGGCTTTCCACCATCGCTCGTGGTCGGCCAGCTTGTCGGCCATCTGCAAGTTGTGAAACAGGGGCCATAGGAGGCTGTTGCTGTAGCCATTGTAAAAGTCATCAATCTGTCGCCGGCTCAAAAACACTGGCACACAGTTATGTTTTGCGAGCTCAACGGTAACGGCGTGCTTTTCGGCGTCGCTTAGCTCCTCTGACGGTATGCCTGGCCAACCAATCCACTTATTTTTACGGTTAGTAATATACGATGACAAGCCGGTGGCCACACCCCCCATACTGGTTTCGTATTTGAGTTTGCCGTTCACTTTTTTGACGGTTACGGGCAATCGGTTAGAGACAATAATAACTTGCGGCATAAATCTGTATGTCTAAGTTGTACCATAAACCCCGCTAACAGATAAACAAAATATCTTACATTCTCAAAAAACGGGCTGAACAGAAAAGCCCGGATTGGCTATAATGGAACCAATGATTACCACGCTTGCCGGAACTAATACCTTTTTACTGCAGTATGAGCTCCGCAAGCTAGTTGATGGCTTTCTGGCTAACAACGATAATCTTGCTCTTGAACGTATTGATGGCGAAGAAGCTGACCTGGCGCATATCCAGGAAGCCGTCACCAGCTTGCCATTCCTGTCGGACAAAAAGCTGGTAGTGCTGCGGGCGCCAAGCGCCAACAAGCAGTTCGTTGAGCAAGCTGAGCAACTTTTAGAGCAAGTCTATGACACTACTGACTTAATTATTGTCGAACCAAAAATTGATAAGCGCTCCAGCTATTACAAACTCCTCAAGAAATCGGCTAATTATCATGAATTTACAGAGCTGGACGGCAATGGCCTGGCCGCTTGGCTGGTGCGTGTTGCTAAAGAAAATGGCGGCATCATTAGCAGCAATGATGCTCGTTACCTCGTTGAGCGGGTTGGTGCAAACCAACAAATGTTATCAGGCGAACTTGATAAGTTACTACTTTACGAAAGTCAGTACGAGGGCAGGGTATCGCGGGAGAGCATAGATTTACTCACGGACCGCACCCCCCAAAGCACTATCTTTCAGCTACTAGAAACGGCCTTTGCGGGCAACGTCCGCCAAACGTTTGCGCTGTATGAGGAGCAGCGGGCACTCAAGGTAGAGCCCCAGCAAATTGTTGCCATGCTGGCTTGGCAGCTTCATATTCTGGCACTTATAAAGACAGCCGGCCAACGGAATCCTGCCGACATCGCCAAAGACGCCAAAATAAGCCCTTACGTCGTCCAAAAGAGCGCCGCCATTGTCCGCAACCTCACGCTGGTCCGGCTCAAAGAGCTCATCGGTGACCTCCTGGCTATTGATAGTAAGAGCAAGCGCAGTAATTTAGACGTCGACGAAGCCCTCCAAAACTACCTTCTAAAACTCTCCCCGACCTAGATTAGGGAGCGAGCATAATCACGGAATGATAAGAGATCTTTCCTATCCCAGGGTATACCGCCAGTTTTCCGGTCGGCTACACTGACTGGATCTGAAGAATGATAAGTACTGAGTGCTTTTTGAATCAAAGGAGTGAATTGTGGCGGTAGATTGGCGAGACCCCAAGCAGCGCCTTCATCTTTGCTATGGACGACTTGGTCGTCTTGTCGTAAGAGTTGCAGAACTCGGCAGATATTTAGGATGTTATTTATTGGCATAGCAAGGATGTTTTCATCTATTAAGAATTTTGTGCAGTCAGCCTTAACTGATGCCATAAAATCACTCCAGCTGATGGCTCCAAAAACAGCTTGTATCGGCTTGCCCGAGAGACAGATACCATACTGAACGGTATACATTAGCTGCGCTACCAGATCAACGTCACTTTTCTTTGAATTGTAATCGATTTGGTCATTGAGGATTTTAGCGTGCCAGCCAATGCTGTAGTGCAGTTCATACGGAAGTGGCAGCGCAGGACTTTTAGCTGTCTCGGCCGTAATGACATTCAGTTCAAAAGTGCTGGTGGTCGGTCGTTTCTCGGAATGTTTGGCGATTATTATGTTTAAGGCTTTGGCGGTTTCTGGTTTGAGAGGTTCGCGCACGACTATAAACAGGTCAATGTCACTCTTAGGACGATAGTAACTTCCCATTGTTAGGGAGCCGTGCAGATAAATACCAACGAGGCAATCACCTAAAAAGTTTTCTATTAAGATGACAAAAGTATTGATAAGCTGCTTGATATCATCGTCGCAATTTTCCCATGACTGACCGGTTGATGTGCTCATTGCTTAATACTAACAAAAAAGACCCCCGAAGGGGTCTTTCGTGGAATAACTATAAGGTTATTTTTTCTTGGCAGGAGCCTTTTTGGCGGCTGGCTTCTTAGCGACAGCTTTTTTAGGAGCAGCGGCTTTCTTGGCGGCTGCTTTAGGAGCGGCCTTTTTAACTGCAGTTGGCTTTACGCCGGCAGCCTTAGCCTTGGCGCTGGCCTGCTTTTTGAGGCGAGCAGCTTTGTTCTTGTGGATAATGCCTTTTTTAACGGACTTATCGAGTTCACTCTGAACTTTTGACTGCTTAGTACCAGCGTCCTTGCTCTTACCGGTAACGGCAGAGTGGAAGCTTTTAAGTGCGGTTTTGAGCGTGCGCTTAGACTTGCTATTGCGGATAGCAGCCTTGTTCGCGGTCTTGACGCGCTTTTTTGCTGATTTAATAATTGGCATGTTGTTCCTTTTGTGCTTAAGCTTTTATAGACTTCGGAATTAAATATACAGATTGACAACACCTTTGTAAAGAAAGGGAGCGGATACTGCGCATTATTTGTGGACAAGGCATGAGCGTTATGGTACGATTCAAGGGAATCCCTAAAACCAAAAAAGTGTAAAATAAAAGTAACGTAATCCAGAGTACTATTATGGAAAATGCTAAAGACCAGATTGTAGAAAAGCTCCACTCAGCGGCGAATATCCTCGTGACGGTCAGCCGTGACCCTTCGGTGGACCAGTTGGCGGCTTGTATTGGCTTGACGCTGGCGCTCAACAAAATGGGCAAGCACGCTACGGCGGTATTTAGCGGTGCCATTCCATCAACTCTGGAATTTTTGCAGCCGACAGATACTATCGAAAAAAACACCGATAGCCTGCGCGACTTTATTATCGCCCTCGATAAAAGTAAGGCCGACAAGCTCCGTTACAAGGTAGAGGACGAGATGGTCCGCATTTTTATTACACCGTACCGCACGTCAATTACCTCCGACGATCTGGTATTTAGCCAAGGTGACTTTAACGTCGACGCCGTAGTGGCACTCGGCGTGGCCGAGCAGAAAGATTTTGACGAAGCCATCATGTCCCATGGCCGAATTTTGCACGATGCAACCGTTATAAGCATCACTACAAGTGATCATTCGGAGCTCGGCAGTATTAACTGGGCAGTTCCGCAGGCCAGTAGCTTGTCGGAATTAGTCGCGGACCTCTCTGATACGCTCGACACTTCGTTGCTGGATGGCCAGATCGCTACCGCACTCCTAACCGGTATCGTGGCTGAAACAGCTCGCTTTAGTAACGAAAAAACCACACCTCGTACCATGAGCGTCAGTGCCGAGCTGATGGCTGCCGGTGCCAATCAGCAGCTAGTAGCCAGCAAGCTCGACGAACCTGTTAGTGAAGCAGCGGCGGCAGACGAGTCAGACAAAGAAGCCGCATCGCAGAACGAGACCAAAAAAGAGCCAGATAACTCTGAGGCTGCCCAAGCAGACAAGCCCGAGCCGTCCAAGCCTAAAAAAGAGCCTGGTACGCTAGAAATTGAGCATGAATCTAGCGAAGCAGCGGCTGACAATGAGCAACCTATGTCCGGCATTGAGCAAATTTTGTCTGAACAACCAGAGGCCGATGCCGAAACAGACCAGCTCCCGGCACCAGTCTGGACCGAACCAGAGGTTACGGCCCTCAACGACCAGAACGCAAAATCGGACGCTACCGATGATGTAGACAAGGCAGAAGATAGCGAGAGTACGCCGGAAGATCAGGCGGATAGTCAACCCGGCGAAGAAGTACCTCGAACTTCAAAATTAATTACCGAACCACCAACTATGGGTGGACGGCTGACGGCTAATTCTGAGCCGGAGGCGCTTGACCCTGCCAACGATCCGCTGGGAGTTAGTAACACCCAACAGTCGCCGCTACTTAATCGATCTACCAGCAGTACTACTCCTCAAGAAGCACCGGCAGACAAGTCAGCCCTCCCGCAACCAGCAGTATCCTGGACGCCTCCGACTCCACCGGAAAAACCGTCTGAACCCGAGCCTTTATTAACGGGCTTTACGCCACCACCTCCAGCCTGGGTGCCCCCAACCGCGCCCGCAAATGGAGAACAACCGTTTCCTGGGAGCGAGCAGTCAAATGATGCTGCCAGCGAGCCTGACAACACAAAAACCTTGACCGAAATCGAAGCTTCCGTTAACAGCATACATTTAGGTACCGAAAACGTTGATGATGCCCGCGATGAAGTACAGCGAGCGCTAAATAGTAGTCCACCGGTACCGGAACCCGTAGTAGCTTTGGGCGCGCAGCCACTTGGTGACCCGATCCGTCCACCAGAGGGTTTTGAGCAACCCTCAGCTGGTTTTGTTGATACGCTTGCACAAGTTATTCCCGCCGAGTCCCCGCTGTCTGTTCCGCCCGCTCCCAATGATGGCATCCCCCAAGAAATAGCGGCTTTGCCGGGCTTTACTGCGCCGCTACCACCAGCCCCAGCCGTCTTACCCGCCCCTCCGCAGGTACAGGATCCCAATGCACCCCCAGTCGTGCCGCCACCCTTCCAGTTTAAAACTGCACCCCCACAACAATAAGTTACTAATGCTTGCTGACGATTCTAATTATCTGCATACTAGCTAGCTGTATGCAGGGAATACTTCTCGTTGATAAACCAGCCGGTTGGACATCATTTGATGTTGTTAACTATGTTCGGCGTATTGTTGCCAAGGCAGAGGGTAAAAAGCCCAAGAACTGCAAAGTTGGGCATACCGGCACGCTTGATCCATTTGCCACTGGTCTTTTAATTTTACTAGTCGGCAAAGAATACACTCGGCGAGCCGGCGAGTTCAGTAAACTTGATAAAGTCTATGAAATGACCATGCAGCTGGGGTCTAAAAGTACGACCGGCGACCCGGAAGGCGAGATTGCTGAGCTTCCGGGCCAACCCCCAAGCCTCGAAGCTCTGCAGGCGGCCGTCGATCAGTTCAAGGGCGAGATTCAACAGGTGCCACCGATGTATTCGGCCATCAAAATTGATGGCCAGCGGGCCTACAAACTAGCCCGGGAAGGCAAAGAAGTAATTATTGCAGCCCGCCCGGTCACCGTCCACCGCCTCGAAATCATCGAATACGCCTATCCGGAAGTAAAACTAATTGCCGACGTCTCCTCGGGCACCTACATCCGCACCCTGGTAGAGGACATCGCGCTCAGCCTAGGCACCGTCGCTTATACTACGCAGCTGCGCCGTACCCGCATTGCCGATTTTAATGTCGCCAACGCCGTTTTGGCTCAAGCTGACGACGTCCTCGATCATCTCCATCAGATGTAGTATTGACAAATTCAAGTAAAAGCGATATAATGTAGTATAGTATGTCTGAACAATTAAACCCAAATCGCGATCTCAGTGAGTCTCACGCCGTAAAAGCATATCTCCAGTTTGCGACTCAATCACTCGTCGGGGCAGGGGTCGTGCCCTATATAAAGGCGTATCAAGCATCTGTGCGTTCGATGACCGACGGTGACAGCCAAAAGAGTTGGCGAGTGCGCTCTGCTGATGATTTCGTAGCCGCTGAATTACCGCTCGCTATTACAGCTTCCAATCTTGTCGAGCCTGATTTGTATATCAGTTGCGACTATTACAACCTAGTGAAGGTCGATGAGCGAAGCAATGCTTTTAATGCTAAACAGCTGAGGCTGTTTTCTATAATGGGTGATAAGATCGAAGGACTATGGGCACCCGTATCACCAGAGTTAGCAGAGGTTACGCGTGAACTTTATGCTACGCAGGTTAGGCTTGGGTGGGAGCC
This sequence comes from Candidatus Saccharimonadota bacterium, assembly GCA_028286245.1. Lineage (GTDB taxonomy): Bacteria > Patescibacteriota > Saccharimonadia > Saccharimonadales > UBA4665 > UBA4729. The sequence continues at coordinate 437,717 of JAQBRY010000002.1, forward strand.
TATTGTCGACTCGGCTGAAGACTTTTGTGATTAGGTAGGCTGTTGCGCATCTGGCGGTCATCTGGTAGAATAGCTGAATATGATTACAAGTGAGAAGAAAACAGCCGCTATCAAAGGCGCACAAGCACACGCTAAGGACACTGGTGGTTCAAGTGCTCAGGTAGCTATCCTTACCGAACGGATCAAGGAACTTACCGAGCACCTCAAAATTAATAAGCACGATTTCATGGCTCGCCGTGGGCTGCTTCAGATGGTTGGGCGACGCCGACGTTTGCTTCGCTACATCGCTGAGCGTGATAGCCAGGGCTACCTAGACTTGATTGCCAAACTAGGCATCCGCCGCTAGGCAATTTCCAGGAGGGCGTATTTTCCGCCATATTCGTCGAATTGCTTTTCACCGTACTTTTGTACGGCTCATGCGCAACTCTAGAATCTGACGAAAACTACACTCCTCCTGAAAAATTGCAGGTCCGTAAAAGGCAATCGCGGGAGAGGGGGTGAGCAAGTTTTTGGAAGGTTTCGGGAAGTTAAGGAATTGTTAATGAATATGAATAAGTTTTAGGTATAATGAGGATTGTGAACAGACAGGGGTTTTTCAAACGTTGAAGAACCAAGCTTGTGCACATTAACGTTTGAGGAAACTCTCAGGCAGACTAGCAGATATACACCGCCCTTAACAGCACAGGACCGCGCGTATATTTGGATTTTGCTTAAGAGTGCTTAGACAGAAAGATTGAGGCCTTCATGGGACAAACAATTAACCCGTTAGGTAAAGAAATAATTAAAGTCGAGACAGAGTTGTGCGGACGCACGCTCAGTCTTGAGGTGGGTCGCGTCGGTTTCCGTACGTCAGCATCGGTGATTGCGCGTTACGGCGACACCGTTGTACTCGGTACGGCCATGGTTAGCAACAAAAGTTTAGTCGGCTTTGACTACTTTCCGCTAAGCATTGATTACGAAGAAAAGATGTATGCAGCTGGTAAAATTAGCGGCAGCCGCTTTATTAAGCGAGAAGGCCGCCCCAGTGACGATGCCATTCTGATTGGCCGTTTAATCGATCGCCCAATCCGGCCCCTATGGCCCAAGGGTTATCGCCACGAGGCCCAAGGCGTGGCCAGCGTACTCAGCATGGATCCATCGTTCCGCCCGGATATGGTGGCTATGATTGCCCTCAGCGCCGCCTTTATGCTCACCGGTGCGCCGTTTGACGGCCCAGTTGCCGGTCTTCGAGTTGGTCTGGTTGACGGTAAGTACACTGCCTTTGCTACCCCTGATCAGCTAAATGACGGCGACCTCGACCTGGTTGTTGCTGGTACTAAAGACGGCGTTATGATGGTAGAGGCTGGTGCCAGCGAAGTCACCGAAGAGCAGATTGCCGAAGCAATTGCCTATGCCTTCGAAGCCATGCAGCCGGCAATCGCCTTGCAGCAAGAACTCGTCGAGAAGATAGGTGTCACTCCTCAAGAGTTCACGCTCGAACTGCCTGATACTATTATTCAAACCGAAGTGAACTCCTGGATTGAGGGCCGCCTCGGCGAAGACCTCCGCAAGCCCTACCCGGAACGCAATGTTCTGGTGCAAAATCTTCGTGAAGAGATGCAGGCAGCTATGGCCGAAAAGCACGGTGATGACTACACGGCCATCAAGAACGAGTATGACGAGGCTTTCCAATCTGCCGTCCACAAAGACGTGCGCGAGGGAATTATCAAAGACGGTGTTCGCCCGGACGGTCGTGGACTCACCGAAATCCGCACCCTGAGCAGCGAAGTAGGACTACTGCCACGAGCCCATGGATCAAGCCTCTTTACCAGAGGTATGACACAGGCTCTCAATATTGTTACCTTGGCCCCATTAAGCTTTAACCAGGTTGTAGATACTATGGAAAAAGAGGGCGAACGCCGCTACTTTCACCATTACAACGCACCCGGTTACACCGTTGGTGAAGTCCGTCGCCTTGGTTCACCGGGCCGCCGTGAAATCGGCCACGGCTACCTTGCCGAGCGAGCTGTTACCGCAGTATTGCCTAGTGAGTCAGAATTCCCCTACGCCATTCGTTCCGTCACCGAAATTATGAGCCAGAACGGCTCTACCAGTATGGCGGCCACCTGTTCAAGTGTCTTAGCGCTCCTCAACGCCGGCGTGCCTCTCAAGGCCATGGTGAGCGGTATTGCCATGGGGCTGATGGTTGATGGTGAACGCGCCATAGTCCTCAGCGACATCGCCGACGCCGAAGACTTTGCCGGCGACATGGACTTTAAGGTAACGGGGACCGAAAAGGGCATCACCGCCTTACAGATGGACATGAAGGTCCACGGTTTGCCTGTTTCTGTGCTCAAACAAGCACTCGACCAAGGTAAGGACGGCCGCGCACACATTCTTGAGCACATGAAGACCACCATTACCGAGCCAGCCCCAATGAGCCCATACGCACCGCGCGTCGAATCCATCCAGATTAACCCCGATAAAATTCGCGAAGTGATCGGTAAGGGCGGGGAAATGATCCAGCGCATTACCGGCGAGACCAACACCCAGATTGATATCAAAGATGATGGAACCGTTATGATTGCTAGCCCCGACGGCGAAAGCATCGAAGCCGCTCGCCAGTGGATTCTGAGCATTACCGCCGAGCCGGAAGTCGGCACCATTTACAAGGACAAGCCTGTTATGACCGTGATGGACTTCGGTGCCTTTGTGCAGATTATGCCCGGCAAAGACGGCCTGGTCCACGTTTCCGAAATGAGCAATGAGCGCGTTGGCCATCCAAGCGACGTCGTGAAAGAGGGCGACCTCGTTAACGTCAAACTCCTAGGAATCGACGAACGCGGCCGCTTGCAGCTCAGCATGAAGGCAGCTGCCCAGGAGCTTGAGCAAAAATAATGCACCGCCTCAAGGTACTGTTCGCTAGTGTTAATAACGGCCCAACCTTTACTTATGGGATGGCGTTGGCAGGACTTGTACTGACTATTGTGTTCGCACTGACGGCCTGGGGTGAGCCAGGTGTACTCAACGTAATGACGGTTATTGTGCTCAGCTTGCTGACGGCAAGTTACGGGCGCGAAATAATTTTGATGCGAAAGAAGCAGCAGTGATGGACAAGCTTAACGCTTGGCACAAGACGGCACCGGGACTCTTAGTCTTCGGTGTCGTCGAACTGGCGGCCGCCTATGGCTTCTTTTGCCTATCGGTCGACCGCGGTAACCTTTGGTGGTATGCTGGCACCACCATCTTCCTGATAGGCGGCCTCCGAAATTTCCTCGTGTTAGTAACTAGGAGAACTGCCAAATGAAGCGCAATGACAATCAAACGCTAATGATTTTCCCATATGTATTCTTAACTGGCACGAACCGAGGATGGGCAGATGCCGAGAAGACGAGCTCAGCCATATTAGCGATGTGCGTAATCGTTACGTTGCTCATTGCTGGGTTCGTAAGCTACGAACTAGTACTGATTTACAGTCGGGCTGCCAGCCATAGCATTAAGTTATATTTGGTTTACGCATTCTGCACGCTGTTAATAGTAGGCATGCTAAAGGACTCGTTAAAGGTAATTCTGATGATTCGTGAGCGTGCCACCTCATGAGTAAACAAGCTCAGCTCGACGCGATAGCCAAAAAGATCGTTGATGACAAAGTCACTCCGGAGTTGGCCGCATCGGCGACGCAACTGGTACTTGGCGATGGTAACCCGGATGCCGACGTAGTGTTTATAGGCGAAGCGCCCGGCAAAAATGAGGATCTGCAGGGAAAACCGTTTGTGGGAGTTTCCGGTAAGTTCCTTAACGAGATGCTTGGTACAATAGGGATGGAACGTAAGGATATTTATATTACCAATATTGTTAAATATCGTCCGCCGGACAATCGGGACCCTAAGCCGGACGAAAAAAAGGCCTTCCTGCCATATTTACAGAGCCAGCTAGAAGTAATTCAGCCCAAAGTCGTTGTGACGCTGGGCCGCCACAGTATGAATTGCTTCTTGCCGGACCTGCAAATCAGTAAAGTCCACGGGGAACCAAAGAGAGTAAAGCTGAGTTTAAAAAATAACTCGCAGGACGTGTTGGAAGTGGTGATATTGCCACTGTACCATCCGGCTGCCGCTCTCTATAACCCCCTCCAGCGGCAGACATTGATTGATGATTTTGCAGTAATCCCATTAGTAATGAATAAAATTAAGAAATAGTAGAAAGTTTCCGTATTTACGGAAATATCGAGTGATTCACTCAGAAAAGGAGAATTATGAATCCAAATAACCCAAACACAGATGCACAAGCTGCACCAGCTCCCGGCAATAAGCCAAGCGGAGATGGTAGCCGACCTCCTAGAAATGGTGGCGGCCAGGGCCGCGGCCGCGGCGGTCAGAGCCGTGGCGGCCAGGGAAGAGGCGGTCAAGGCCGCTCGTCCCAAGGCGGACAGGTCCTTAGTAGCAGCCTTAATACCTCTCGGGGTCAAGCTGTGCGCGCCCAAAAGCGCTCACAAATGGACGCCCAGCGCATCGCTAACCAATATCAAACAGCTGATGCTGTTAAGCCCTCACGGGCTAACGTCATCGATGACCAGCCACGCCTCAAACTGATCGGACTTGGCGGCATGGACGGTGGTGGCTCCAAGAATATGATTTTAGTGGAATACATCAACGACGCCGTCATTATAGATTGTGGTAACGACCTTGGTGTTGATCTACCTGGTATTAACTACGGTATTGCTGACACCGCTTACGTAGAGCAAATCCACCACAAACTCCGTGGTTACATCATTACCCACGGTCACCTTGACCATATTGGTGGCTTGCCGCACATCGTGCCTAAATTCCCAGCACCAATTTACGGTAGCAACTTTACTATTGGTCGCGTCGAAGAAATTTTTAATAACTTTGGCCTGCCAATGCCTGACGGTTTTGAACTCAAGACGGTTACCATGAACGAAAACACCCACGAACGCCTAAAGCTCGGTGAGTTCTTTGTTGAACTCGTGCGTGTTACACACTCTATCCCGGGTTCTACGTGCGTCGTACTGGACACACCAGTTGGCCGCTTAATTAACACCGGTGACTTCCGTCTCGACCCAAATCCGCTTGATCACGAACGCACCGATATTGACCGTTTGAAAGAACTCGGCAACGAAGGCGTTTTGGCACTACTAAGTGAAAGTACAACCGTTGAGCGTGCTGGCCGTACCCCTAGCGAAAGCACCATCGAACAAAGCTTTGTGGACATTATTAACCAAGCACCAGGCCGCATCTTTGTAGGGCTATTCTCAACCAACATGAACCGCGTCCAAATGATCGTCAACGCCGCCGTGCACAACGGCCGCAAGGTCGCCATGGATGGCCGCAGCATGGTAAGCACGCTCGAAATGGCTGTTCGTCACGGTTTTGTCCGCGTGCCAAAAGGTACGTTTGTACCAATTGCCAGCGTGGCAACCATGAAAGACCAGGACGTTGTTGTGGTCTGTACCGGTAGTCAGGGTGAACCATCAAGTGCGCTCCAGCGCATGGCTAACGGTGAGCACCGCCACGTCAAACTAAAGGAGCAGGACACGGTTGTACTTTCTAGTACGCCAATTCCAGAAAGTGGCAACGATGCCCTCATTGGCGACATGGTAGATGGCCTTGTTCGCAAGAATGTGCACGTTTTTGAACACCGCCACCACGAACTTGACGGCGTTGGCCCGTTGCACGTATCCGGTCACGCCAGCCGTGACGAATACGCTGATATGATCCAGTTCACTAAGCCAAAATTCTTTGTGCCAATTTATGGCGCCTTCCGTGTTAAGCAGCGCCACATCGAATTAGCCGTCGAAAACGGTGTACCTCGTGCCAACACTATTAACGCCGAAAACGGTCAGATAGTCTGCTTTACCCCAGACAAGATGGAGCTCGGCGGCGAAGTGCCCCACGGTACTGTCTTGGTTGACCAAACCGGTGCCGTTGTCAGTAACGTCGTGGTCAAAGACCGCGTGCTACTGAGCGAAGAAGGCTTGGTGGCAGTCATCCTGACCATCGATAAAAAGACTGGCAACCTCATGACCAGCCCGGACATTATTAGCCGCGGCTTTATTTACATGCGCGACAACGAAGAAATTATGAACGGTCTGCGTGTTGAGCTTAAAAGAGCAGTCCAGCAGCGTTTTAAACGCGTCGATCTCGACCGCTTTAAAGTAGAGCTTAAGGACCACGTAACCCATTACTTGTTCGAACAAACTCAGCGTAGCCCAATTGTCATCCCGGTCATTAACGTCATTACTGGCGGTGGTGGTAAGGGCGACAAAAACCAAGGCCAATCAGGCCAACCAGGCCAAACAGGCCAGAATGGCCAGGCTGAGCAGCCTAAGCCAAGAACACCCGAAGAGCAAGCCGCCGACCAGCAGAAGCGCTTCCAAGAAATGCGTGCCCGTCTCCTAACACAAGACGCACGCACCGACTAAATAAGCCATACTTGCCGCGGGCGTAGTTTCGTACTATGCTTAAACTAAGCTTAAGCATAAATCTAAGAGAACAGGGTGGGTATGAAGTTACGTTCAAATCAAAAAGGCTTCGGTGCCGTCGAACTAATCTTAATTTTGGTTATCATAGGCCTAATCGCCGGTGGTGGCTTATACGTCTTGAAGAACAAAGACAAAGATAGTGACAGCTCGGCCAAGACCTCAACGAGTGCCAGCGCAGTTCCGGCTGCCTCGAGTAGCAGTGACCATGCAGCGGCCGGTTCAACCAGCTCGGCCAATGAACTCGCTATCAAAGAGCTTGGTGTTAAAGTAGTGTTTACTGCTTCAGTATCTGACCTATACTACCAAGTGCACGACAGTAGCTATGCCAACATCTCCTCGCAAAAACTAAAGCAGACAGACGAAGCCCATTGTGGCGCCGGCGTTTCTGCAACAGCTCCGCTAGGGGTTGGCTCTTACATCGACCCAAATGCGCCAGATAGCGGCGCGGGCACTAGCACTAATAAGCAAGCGTACGGTGACGGTGTTGTAGTTAGTGGTACGCACTATTACTTACGAAAAGCACAAGGTGCTTGCAATCAGGACGCAATGAAAGACGGCAGCGAATTCACACGAGTTTTGGGCCTCTACCAGGGTGCTACACTCGAAAAGCTTTAGTCGCATGAAGCATTAGGCCGACTAATGCAGATAAGTTTTACAATAAAATTGCAGTCGACCTTGTTGCCCTGTAAACTACCAATTATCTGATGAACGACACTACAAGCCAGCAAAATGCCGAGTATTTACGGCTGGAGTACAAGAGCGTACGACTTAATAGGGCGACTTTTTTAAGTCCTTCGCGCGTCATTGCCACAATTTTTGGGCTCATAGCTGCCACTCCTGTGCTATTTTTATTCGGTTATGTCGTAGCAGTCTGTCTGCTATTTTTGGGAGTGCTAGCGCACCTCATCGAACCTAGCGCTTCCAATCAGTTCTTACAGCAATTCTATACCTTTGGCCTGCGGGCCCGGATTATTTGGCTTATTGCCGTGATTATTTTTGCGTTGCCGGTAGGTGTAATTATAGCTGGGGTACTTTTACTGCTTACCGCTATGGCATTTCTCTATGTAAGGAATGGATTGGCCGAGCTGTTTACGGGCAAGCAGCAGGTAGTACGCGAAAATGACCAAACAAGTCTCATGCAGCATGCCGATAGTAAGGGTTGGCAATTACCAACGGCTACGCAAGCAGTAGTCCCGCAGGAGTATGCCTTTGGATATCGCTCTAAGTGTAGGCCATTATTTGTACGGGCATCCAATGGCGTGCCCGCTATATATTACCGATCAGACGATGGCACTGTGGACATCATTCGTGTACCTATTAACGAGGCTCGGCCAGTTACTATAATCAACTCGCACCTAGATACTGTTGGAGACTCAATGCTACCCGAGGCTATACCGGGCACACAACAGATCAAATTGGAAGGTGATTTTGGAAAGTATTTTACCGTGCTGGCCCAAAGTGACCAAGCAATTGATGCGCTCGTTATGCTCAACCCAAATGCAATGTGGCACCTCTTAACGGAAATACCGGCTGCAGACATCGAAACAGGTGCAAATGCACTCAATTTTGTGTTTCGCGCTAGCAACGACCCTGACCTAGTCGATTATCGATTGCAAGCCGCCGTAAAAGCGGCCACGTACCTGTCGCCTGTCGCATCAAGTACGGATAGCGGACTTCTTAAAAAAGTGCACCGAGGCAGTTTTAGCAGACAACTATCTCGGAAGCTCACAAGTAGCGGTAAATTATTCGGGCTCTTTACGGGAATTTTCTTTGGCTCACTATTATTATTCATGGCTGTAAATGTACTACCAAGGCTGCCAGGGCTCATCATTGGTATTCCAGTCGGTATCGCTATTGTTGCCAGCGCCGTATGCATCTTTTTATGGATAGCTTTTGAGGTATATGGTTATCTTCTACTTTCTCTCGTCAAAATGAACCCTGTAGCGATGGCCCGGCGTGCCAAACTCTATCAGTTAAAGCGCGGCTATAAACAACGCTACGTGGCCACACAGGAGTAGACGGCGTAAGGTTGACAAAAAAGCTACAAAGTGCTAATGTTAAAGTATGTCCGAAACACCAAAACCAGATCAAAAGCCTCCTGTCGGCAGTCTCCTCCGAGATATTGCTGACATGGATGCTGAGAATCAGGCCGTCGCTAGGCCAGCAGGGCTACAGCCCGAAGCACCGATTCCCCATGACGTCGCATCTTTACCGGAGCAACCGGCATCGGGTAGGCGAATCACGCCGCTCCATCCAGACTTTGCGGAGCTTTTTAGAAATGAAGAATAATAAGGGGTACCGACGCTAGACCGTAAGCGGTTAGTAGGGTATAATAATCAAAACGAATGGCCAAAAAGAAAAAATCCACTAAAAGCAAAAAAGCCGCTGCACCAATTGCAGTCGAGCGTTCACCGTTTTGGGCCTATGCCGGTGCCATACTGCTGATTTTGCTCGGGCTATTCGTAGTACTCGGCGGCTTTAATAGTGGTGGCAGTTTGCCGACCGGACTATTCGACGGGGCTCACTCTGCCTTTGGCTGGGCGGCCTGGTTGACTCCAGTGGCTCTTATCTTTTGGGGGGTGTACAAGTTTACCTCAGAAGACCGCCGGATCCCTCTTGGTAAACTCGCCAGCATGGTTGCCGTTCTGGTATTTTCTGCCAGCTTATTCCACGTTATGTTCGCCAGCAAAGACCAGGTGGGGACCGTCACCGGCGGCAATGGCGGCGCAGTTGGGCGCATTCTGGGCGGCGCAGTCTTAAGCGCGCTCGATATGGTTCCAGCCAGCTTATTATTTTTTGTTGCTGCGCTCCTAGCCGGATTTTTTGCCTTTGGCGTTTCACCAAGGGTTTTGCTCGGCCTGTTCGCGGTATTTAAGCGCCCCGAACGCGACGAAGACGAGGACGAAACCAATGATCTTGCCAAGCTGAAAGCAAAAGCCGAAAACGGCAGCTTCCAGCTTAACGAAGGTGTGCCAGTGATGCACGCTAGCGACAGGGCAGAGCAAAAAGATCCTCCCACCAAGCTGAGTTCCATGCGTAATACCGCCCAAAAGCTCACGGTTAGCGAAAACCACGAAGCTCTTACTATTGCCAGCGATCCGAACTGGCAGTTCCCGGACATCACGCTCCTTAATCAAAAACAGGACAAAGCCGATGCCGGCGATGTGAATGGCAATGCCCAGGCAATTCACGACACCTTTGCAAACTTTAATATCGAAGTTGAGATGGAGGGTGCTAACATTGGCCCGCGCGTAACGCAGTACACCATGAAGCCTCCCACCGGTGTTAAGCTTACCAAAATAACGGCGCTCGAAAACAACCTGGCTTTGGACCTCGCAGCCCACTCAATTCGTATGGAAGCGCCGATCCCTGGCAAGCGTGCTGTTGGTATTGAAGTACCAAATGTCAAAGCTGCCACCGTTCGCGTGGCAAGTCTGCTTAACTCCCGTGAATGGAACGAGCTAAGCAATAGTCCGCTGGGCTTTGTTATCGGTAAAGATATTGCCGGCAAGTCAGTGGTGGCCGACCTGGCTAAAATGCCCCACCTTTTGGTGGCTGGTCAAACCGGCTCAGGTAAGTCGGTTATGATCAACACTTTTCTGACCAGTTTGCTCTACCATAACTCACCATCCGATCTTAAGCTCATTCTGGTTGACCCAAAGCAGGTGGAAATGGCGCCGTACAATGACATTCCGCACCTCCTGACCCCAGTTATTAACGAGCCGGAGAAGTGTATTAGCGCACTTAAATGGGCAGTCGCAGAAATGGAGCGCCGCCTGCGCACCATGGCAGAGGTAGGCAAGCGTAACATCGGTGAATATAATAACCTCAAAAAAGAAGAGGGCATGCCCTATATTGTGATCGTGATTGATGAGCTGGCCGACCTGATGATGATGGCGGCTCGTGATGTAGAGGCGTTGATTGTCCGGCTCGCCCAAAAGGCTCGGGCCGCCGGTATTCACCTGGTGCTGGCTACCCAGCGTCCGTCCGTAGACGTTATTACCGGCCTTATTAAGGCTAATGTGCCAGCTCGTATTGCTTTTACAGTAGCTAGCCAGGTTGACTCTCGAACTATTATCGACCAAATGGGTGCCGAAAAACTGCTAGGACGGGGCGATATGTTGCTTTTAACCAGTGATATGCCTAAGCCTAAGCGTGTCCAAGCTGCTTTGATTGAAGATGCCGAAACCGGTAAGGTTACCGACTTTTTGCGTGATCAGAGGCCGCCACAGTACGACGCAGAGATTATCAGCCAGCCCGTACAGCTTAACGGTAAGGGCGGCATTGTTGCCGATTACAGCGCCGGGGGCAGCACTGACGAGCCTATGTACCGCGACGCCGTGCGCGTAGTGATAGAGGGCGGCAAAGCTAGCACCAGCCTGTTGCAGCGACGCTTGGGCATCGGCTACGGCCGTGCCGCCAAGCTGGTTGATACTATGGAAGAACAGGGCATTGTCGGCTCAGCCACGGGTAACAAGCCCCGTGAAGTGCTGGTGAGCAGCCTAGACGAAGTCTTTGGCGGTACTGCTACCGACAACGACGGCACTGATGAGTTCGGTGCCCCCGATCGCCAGATATAACAGACTTTTTAGACAAAATTGCAATAGTTAATCTTTACTTAATGTTTTAAGCGCATACTTTAGGGGTGACAGATACCGCTAACCCTTACAGAGAACACAGGATGATACCTGCAGATACCTTTGAAGGTTATCCTGCCTCAGTTGAGGACGCCGTTAAGGCGCTGGAGCATGCTGTTAAAGATGTTAAACAAGAGCGTCTTAAGGCAGCCGCTGGTACCGATAATGATCTCGAAACGGCCCGTAAACGCATGATATGGGCCGGCGAAAATGTTATCGAACTTGAGAACACCCCTCCGTCTCCTCTTTCGGAGTAATCTCGTTGTTAATTTGGCACTTGTTAACTTTTCGCTTGCGGGCTACTATAAACGTAAGAACAAAAACCGTTAGATAAGGGAGGTAAGCAGTGTCAGCGGAGCAGATAGTAATTATCGACTCTCGTATGCACGAGCCCGCCTCGCCCACAAGTGTAACTCCTGCCGACAACGGCAGGAGTTTTTCGTTCCCGGACTTAGAGCAATACCCTTTGGCCCGACTGAGTAGAGACGATCCGGTGCGCGGTGCCGCAATTGATATGTTTGGCACCCTACTCATTGATGAATCTAAATTCGATAATCCGTACGACTCGCTCTACGAGTTAGTAGAAGCGCACAAGGGCGGCCTACCACCAAGAGATTTTTGGATTGGTAATCCGTTCAAAGACAAGGTAAAGCCGGTTTTTGATACCCGCGGGCTGGTCAATGTGGCGGCACTTATAGATGAGGTCAAGGCCACTATTGATCCAGACTATCCGTGGTTTGGACGCCGGGATGGACATCATGTTTATTGGCCAGCAGAATTTTACATACCAGATGCGCATCTTATTAATCCGGTAGAGTTGCCCATGGGCTTGCGGCAGCATTACCAAAGCGTCATGCCCGGTGTCCTTACATCGAACCAGACGCTATTAGATAATCCGGCCTTGCCGCATGTGTTCCGCACGCAGGCGTTCAACATTAAATATATGTCGCGCGTGCTTCACAATTGGACACATAAAGTTTCGTGGGCTCCCGAAATGCCGGATCCGGATGCTATGCGGGCTGCTCTGGCGGCTCAAAAATCCGTTAAAGACTTTTCCAATGTAACTAAGAAGACGCTGTATTACGCCGGGATATTCGAAAGGGAGCGCGTTAGGCGCGGTGGTTACACCGAAGACGACGAAGCGATGATCAAGTCAATTCTGGGCAGAGAAGTGGGCGGCATGCTGTTCCATTTGCAGGCGCTAAGAGAGGTTGATGCTTCGTTCCTGCCATTTGCGCCGGAAACCCGCATGCCGCTCGGTGCTACGGAAATGGGTAGGCTGTTAGTTGCAGCCGAACTTGACCACTTCTTTGAAACTGATCTGTGGGACGTTGCGTAAAACGTAAAAATACGGTATACTTATGCCACTATTAACTTCAGCTCATGGCCACTCGTGCACATGGGCTGTCCGAATCGAGAGACTCGGTAACCGTATGAAGGAGTCAGATGACGAACGTCTACGAAATTGCTGTATTGTACCACCCCGATTTAGAGGTGGACCTTACTAAGGCAGAAGATCGCGTCAGCAAGATCATTGCTGATAACGGTGGCAAAATTACTGCTACCGACAACTGGGGTAAGCGCAAGCTGGCCTACGCTATCAAGGGTAATGAGCACGGCGTGTACGTGTTCTATACTGTCGACATTCCGGGCGAAGGCGTCCAGAAAATTGAAAGCACCCTGAACATCACTGATGAGGTTATTCGTTTCCTCATCACCCGCCCAGACCTTCGGGCAATTGCCAAGGCAGAAGTCCAGAAGGCCGAAAAAGCCGAACAGGCTGCAAAGCGCGGTGACAGTGGTGACGATAAGGAAGAAGACAGCGAAGCTTAAATCTTTCTTAACTATTTGAACGTATCGGCACCAAGTGCTTGACGGTCAGTAAAATGAGGGAGTAGGGTAAAAGGACAATTAACAGAAAGACATATGTCTTGTAAATCGGAGGAATAAATTATGGCACGAAGCTTAAACCAAGTAACACTAATGGGGAACCTTACTCGGGATCCGGAACTACGGCAAACACCCACCGGTCAGAATGTCACCAGCTTTAGCTTGGCACTCAACCGTAGTTACAAAGATCAGAGCGGTCAGTGGCAAGAAGCTACAGACTATATCGACATCGTCGCCTGGGGACCACTCGCCGAGCGAGTCAGCCAATACCTGAGTAAGGGGCGCCGTTGCTTAGTACAGGGTCGCTTGCAATCCCGATCATGGGAGCAAGAAGGCCAAAAGCGCAGCAAAGTAGAAGTACTTGCTAGTGACGTAACATTCCTCGATAGCCGCGGTGAGGGCGGCGAAGACGCTGGCGACAGCAAATCCACACCAACTAACGCTGCAAAAGCAGCTAAGAAAGACGATGTTGTCATAGAAGACATCGGTGATCAGCCGATCAACCTGGACGACATTCCTTTCTAGGAGAATAACCCAATGGCAGAAACTTTAACCCTACGAGTCACTCAAGATACTGAACCAATTGCATTTTTACCGACAGGGCAACGCGGCGTGGCGGTTAAGCTTGCTAACACCGTTTTAAGCCAAACACCCGTTGAAACTCTTCTCGGTGAATCCCGTGATCAGCTCGAAAGAGATATCTATAGCGCTCAAGGCGAAGATTATGCAAGCTCGCTAACGATCGCAGTTACTGCTACAGCCCTTCGTGCTGCTGCAAGAGAAGCTCTCTGGGCGTAAAGAGCACCACAATAACACATAATTTCGAAAGGATTCTATGGCAAAGATTTTTAAACACCGAACAGATGTAGCCTACTTTGACTACAAAGATTTTAAGACCCTGCAGCGATACGTCAACATGTATGGCCAAATTGAGGCCCGCAAAAAAACCGGCCTGACTGAAAGCCAGCAGCGTCGTTTAAGCACCGCTATTAAGCGTGCTCGCCACATCGCATTGTTGCCATTCGTAGCAAACAACTAAGGAGGTCATAATGGCTTTAAGTATTACTGACCTAAAAAAGGGTACGCTTTTCCAATGGGAAGGCGAGCCATTCCGCGTTGTTGATTACAACCAAAAGGTAATGGGCCGCGGTGGTTCAATTGTAAACGTTCGTATTAAAAGTTTGCTCGATGGCAAGGTCCTCGAAAAAACTTTTAAGGGCAACGAGCAACTCGACCGCGCAGATGTTACTAATCAGTCCGTGCAGTATTTGTATACTGACGGCACCAGCTTCTTCTTTATGAACGAAGAGACCTTTGACCAGTTTGAATTGCCAGCCGATCTGATTGGCGACGGCTCAGGCTACCTAAAAGAGGGCGACAAAGTACAGCTGCAGTTCTTTAATGGCATTGCCATTAATGCCGAACTGCCCAAAAACGTCCCCCTCAAGGTCACCTACGCCGAAGACGCCGTTAAAGGCGACACTAGCAGCTCAATTACTAAAGATGCCACGCTCGAAACCGGCATTACCATCAAGGTACCAGCCTTCATTAAGCAGGGCGACGTCATTTCCGTAGATACCGCCACCGGCGCCTACCGCGAACGCGTCAAAGAGTAATTATGGCAGAACGGCTCTCACCTGAGGCAGTAGAGCAGGTAACGCATGCCTTTGGCCAACGTGAAGGTGCATTGATCCTGAGCTCATTATTGAGTGGTATTGAGGATGCCGAAACGCTATTGGGTATCGCCGACCCCCTTCTAGATGTAGTAGTCGAGGTATTCGATAAAGTTGAATGGGCTAGAGGTATTCAGGCGCGCGGTGGTCGATACGGCATACATGTTAGACTTGGTGCCCAAGCGTCTTCGCAGTTTCTTTATGATAGAGTGTATCCCGTCGGTGCGCATGAGGCTGGCCACGCCTTTAGGGCTATGACTCTCGGAGACGACGACGACCAGTTAAACGCCTTTCATAGAACTGTCCATGAGGGATTTGCAGAACATGTTAAATACACAGTGCTATGGGGCGATAATTATGCCCCGGAGGGCGCCCTTAATTTAACGGAAGCCCAGAGAAAGCCCTACGATGAGGCTTTAGTAGAGCTAATCTGCGGCGATCCAATATTACCGGACACTCACGAAGCGTATCTAGACTTTCATAGGGGCGAAACTAAATATGGTAACCCTTACCGTGTAGGGCGATATCTTTTTGCTGCCTATGCTACGTATACGGGTTTAAGCGTGCCTGAGCTAGCGAGCGTTGGATATGCCGAGCTTGAGAATTTTGCAGGAACGATGTTATGAAATATCGTTTAGACCAGCAATTAATGCAGTTGGGTCTCGTTCCGACGCGCTCTCAAGCCGAGAGCTACATTAAACTTGGCAAAGTTACGGTCGATGGCAAGGTGGCCACTAAGCCGGGCACCGCTGTTACCGAAGAGAATATTATTAAACTAACTGCCACCGAGCAGTATGTAAGCCGGGCAGGGCTAAAGCTGGCATCGATTGCCAAGATACTGTATTTGGATTTTGCGAACAAGACAGTCCTGGACGTTGGCAGTAGTACCGGTGGTTTTACGGATTATGCGCTGCAGCATGGCGCTAGAAAAGTGTTTGCCGTTGAGCTTGGTACTAGCCAGTTGCACCCGAGCTTGCACGGCCACGAAAAAATCGAACTGCACGAGAAAACCGATATACGGAATTTCCGGACCACCGAAAAAATCGATATTGTGGTGGCTGACGTGTCTTTTATAAGCCTGCGCGAGCTGCTACCGAGTATTGCAAAACTCTGCACAACAGATACGAAAATTGCCGTTATGGTCAAACCGCAGTTTGAGGCCCGCGAAAGCTCGCTGCGCCATAAGGGCGTTATAAAAAATGACAAAATTCGGCGTACAATATTAAAAGACTTTGAAGACTGGGCGCTTAAAAGTTTCCGAATTATTAACAAAGCCGATTCCGAGGTGGCGGGTGCCAAAGGCAACCGGGAACGATTTTACTTACTTAAAATACTGTAGGAGCGAGAGAGAATGCCTAATTTAATCGGTGAACGGCCACTGGATCAGCAACGTATTGTGCTAAGGGCGCCGTATCAAGCAATCGGCCACGAACAACTGGTAGCTATGGCTAAAATTGCTATGCCCAGGCCACGGACTTCCGATGATGTCGTGGTCGACGAGCCCGTAAAGCTTACGTTGCTTAGAACTGCGCCCAAAGACGAGCTGCCGCGACTATATCTGGCCGATGAATGGGCACTATGGGCGCTTGAATCGGGAGCTAGCCTCGAGGAAGCAGAGCAGTCATCATCAATCGGGTTGCCATACCGAACCGTCGTAAATGAGCCATATTTACTGCACACAACCGGCCCATACAGGCATCTTTTTGATCCGCAAGACGTAGTTCCGGAGCATGCGGCTAAAGACATTATGCACGCCAGTGCCGGTATTGATCGGCATGGCAGAGTGGCTGTCCAGGGATTTTCCGACCAAGGGGTGTCGGTGTACGCCAACTGGATAGCCGCTAATATGTAATTTGTGTATTAGAAGCATAAGTACAATGCTACACTGGGAGCATGTATTTCGCCTCTCGTATGCAGGCGGGCAGAATGCTCGCATCTCAGTTAGCGCCCAAGTATCGCTATGAAAACTGTGCCGTCGTGGCCATCGGTGATGGCGGTGTGGTGGTGGGCGCCCAAATTGCCATGCAGTTGCACTGCATACTCACCATGCTCATGATCGAAGAAATCAAGCTCCCCATGGAGGATCAGACCGTGGCTGGCATGCTGTCCGACGGCACGTTTAGTTACAGCCATGAGCTGTCAGGCGGCCAGATGGAAGAGATTAACAGTGAGTTCAGGGGCTACATGGAGCAGGAAAAGCTCACCAAATTCCATAATATGAACACACTGGTAGGCGGCTCAGGCACTATTGATAAATCTTTTCTGCGTGGCCACAA
Source organism: Candidatus Saccharimonadota bacterium (assembly GCA_028286245.1). Lineage (GTDB taxonomy): Bacteria > Patescibacteriota > Saccharimonadia > Saccharimonadales > UBA4665 > UBA4729. Next base: position 454,671 of record JAQBRY010000002.1, read on the forward strand.
CATTATTATTGTATCGGATGGTTTTTCGAACAGCTTTAGCCTAGATATGGCGCTCGATTTCCTAAAACTGGTAGCCGTGGAGCGCATTATCGTCGCCACGCCGCTGGCGAGTGTTCCAGCCATTGATCGCATGCACATTGGTGCCGATGAAATCTGTTGTTTGAGCGTAATAGAAAACTATATCGATACCGATCACTACTATGATCAGCGCGACGTACCTGACCACAAAAAAGTTATTGAGACTATCGAAAAAATAATTCTCAACTGGAAGTAATTAGTTTAGGTATTTGTGCAGGGCGTCGAGGTCTTTGAGGATAATCATAGACTGGCGATTGGTGAGCAGCCCCTTGCGCTCGAGTGCTGACAGCTCACGGCTGGTCGTTTCTCGGGTGGCATTAACCGAGCTAGCAATATCTTGATGCCTGAGTGGGGCTTCTATCAGTAAGCCCTCGGGAGTTTCTTTGCCAAAGCGTTGCGACATAGTGAGCAGGAACGAAATAATGCGCTCCCGAACGGTGCGATACTCTAAATTCATAATGCGTTCGCTGTGCAGACGGTACATCTCAATGGTCATATCAAGCAGGGGAGCCACGGCATCCGGATTCTTTTCGATGTATTCTAAAAAGACATCGCGGCTAATACAAAGAGTAGTGGTGGGTGCCAGCGCCTGGTAAATCACCTGTCGTTCTTGACCGGTTAGGGCCCAGATAAGCGGAAAGATCTCATCGGACTTACGGATGATCAAGAGGTTTTCCTCGTTGTATTTGGTGATGTCGTAGGCCTTAACTAGGCCGTCGTACACATAGAAAACACCGTGCGGGACATCGCCCGGTCTAATAATAAAGTCACCTTTTCGGTACGTTTGCCGTACACCCGATTTTCGGAAAATATCCACCAGCTCAGCCATTTGCTTGAGGGTAGCCAACATATTTATAGTATGGGGTGCTGGGGCATAAATGTCCATAGCGTGGTTTCTGTGTAGTTTTGATTGGACTTGTGATAAATATGGCATTTATTTAGTGACTATTTTCACCCTATTTACAGCCTAGAAGGGCTATACTGAAAGTACAAACGGGAGGTCCAAGCAATGGTTAGCCAAAAATCCGTAGACAAACAGTTAAAAAACATTCACTTTAACACGCAATTATGGGGTCGAGCAGAAATTAGCGAACTGCCCAACATCCTAATGGAAGACGAGGAAATATTTGAATGTGTTAACGGTATGTACGAAGGAGGTTTTGCACTATTATGCGCCACCAACCTTCGTCTCTTACTAATTGATAAAAAACCGCTTAAGTACCTAACAGTAGAAGATTTGCGGTTTGATATGATCAACCAGATAGATTACAGCCACCGTATAATGGGTGCACGTATTAACGTTAGTACCGGTTCCAAAAACCTGAAGTTTACCAGCTACAACCAACAGCGTCTGCGTAAGCTGATTGGCCACATTCAGCACCGAATGGCCGAAATAAAAACCGACCAGACCAGTGCCGCCGAAACTCAGCAACAGCACCTCGAAAAAATTAATCAGCAGCTCCAAGCTTACCTATTGGCGCAACACCAGCAGCAAGAAGAGCTTCGCAAGCAACTCGACCAACGAGTCAAGGATGCCGGCGGTGTCAGCGCAAGCACATCGTCCGACACGCAAAATTCGGATGAGCCACAAGCTGATGATACCGTTAAGCCGAGCCCCGAGCTGGCAGATTTTCTGTTTGCCCAGAGCCTGCTCAAGCAGTACCAGGATAATGAGCAGCGACTCCAGTCTCAGATTGATGCCTCACCAATAAAGCAAACTGCAGAGGAGCCAGTCCCAATATTGCCGCCACCAGCCCGGGCTGCCACCATGCAGGAAAATGACACCGAGGAAATACTTGCCGCCGCCCGAGCAGAAGTTTTTGGAAAGACTAAGCTGCATCTGCCAAGCGCTCCTGCACAATCTGCATCAGCATCTGCCGCAACCGTACCGGCAAAACCGCTCTTTTTAGCCGGAATAGAAATTAACCCATTACGAATAGCCTACGCCAAGTTGCCAATGGCCCTGCGTAACCGGCGCTTTGGCAGGCCGTCATTCCACGCTTATACCCAGGCGCCGTTGCCCGGTATGCGTCAAACCGCTCCGTAAACTATCGGTAATTTAGGATCCAGTACCTTACTTGCTGACGTTAAAGCGAAATTCAACCACGTCATCGGGTTGCATAACGTAGGTTTTGCCTTCGGTGCGAACCTTGCCAACCGCTTTGGCGGCGCTCAGAGAGCCAGCTGCCAATAAATCGGCGCTAGTTACTACCTCAGCAGCAATAAAACCCCGCTCAAAGTCGCCGTGGATTACCCCAGCCGCTTGCGGGGCAGTAGCACCCACGGGAACCGTCCAAGCCCGGACTTCTTTTTCTCCAGCCGTCAGATAGCTCTGTAGTCCCAGCGTCGAGTAAGCAGCATGGATAAGTTTAAGCAGGCCCGACTCATGCTGGCCATAACTTTCCAGCAGCTCTTCGGCATCAGCCTTGTCGAGGTCTTTCAGCTCGCTCTCCAGCTTGGCGCACACAAACAGCGCCTGCGCCGGAGCAACCAATGCTTGTAATGATGCTTGTTTTGCCTCGTTGCCCAGGCCGTCTTCGTCTAGGTTAAACAGGTAAATAATCGGCTTGGCCGTAAGCAGCTGCAAATCAGTTAATAACTCGCGGTTAATTACCGTATCAGCCCACAGGGGAGTGCCGGCATTGAGCAGATCGTGCACTTGCTGATAAGCCTCGGCCATCGGCCGCAACTTAGGGTTGGCCCGGGCTTCTTTATCAAGTTTAGGGAGTCGCTTACTCACCGTTTGCAGATCGGCCAGTACTAGCTCAGTGTTTATAACGTCAATATCCTTTTTGGGATCATGCTGTTCGTCCACATGAATAACATTGCTGTCATCAAAGGCCCGCACCACCTGCACAATGGCGTTGGTGCTACGAATATGCCCCAGGAACTGGTTACCCAGCCCCTCGCCCTCACTGGCCCCGGCCACAAGCCCCGCAATGTCCACAAACGTCACCGTAGCCGGCACAATTTTCTGGCAATTATATAGCGCCGCCAACTTTTCCAACCGCTCGTCAGGCACGGGCACAATGCCAGTGTTAGGCTCAATGGTCGCAAACGGATAGTTAGCAGCCAAAATATTGCTGCCAGTCAGCGCATTAAACAGCGTCGACTTGCCAACATTCGGCAACCCGACAATACCTATGCTTAGCATATAACCCAATTTATAGTTTTCATCTGTTAATCATACCACAAGAGCTTGACTTAATTATAAATCCATGATACATTATTGACATAAAAGCAAAATAAAAATATGTCAGAAGAACTACAAACCCGAACCGAACATTCACGCAGCCTTGAAGATGCTGAGAGGTTTCGTGCCATTGATACCTTAAAAGAGGTTGGATTACTAATTCCTGTAGCAGACTTAGATACATTTCATGGTCGTGTAGGCACTGCCGAAGAGGTTGCTGAGTGGGCGGTTGACCCATCCTTTGCGAACGGCAGCAACGATAGTGGTAATTCCAACGTAAATAGCCGTCCAACCCTCTACACGGGTGATAAAAAGACTGCACAAGACTTTGCAGATGAAAGAGCTGGATTCCCGCAACTTTACCACTCGTCCTTGCTCAAGAAGGTTAGGGCATACACGCCCGAAGAAAACATTGGTAGACTTGAGCGTCAAAATGCGTTTATGAAGAAACTATGGGACGAAGATGTTGCTACTGGCGATAAGACTGCTGCTGATTCTAGCCCAACGGTTTGGACTATGGAGCAGTTGCTTGAAAGTAATTCTCACGTTGAAGCCAAACACCTGCGAGAAGCTCTGGGCGAACAAGCTTATGAAGACTTCAAGCAGCAATATGCCGACCAGCGTCGCGCTGAAGTACATGAAATCGTAACGGCTGATACAGACGCTACGGTGCTTGATTTTAGCTTCGATGAAACTAAGCTTGATGATGAAGCCCGTGCCAAATATCAGAAAGCGTTAAAAGTTTTGGCTCTACCAATCACCGAAGGCTCACCAGTAAGCTTTAATGACCGTGACAAAGTACAGCCTTTTGTGGCTGCTGTTCAGCAAGCTAAGAAAACAGGGTATTTACTTAGTAGCGACGTAACGGAATTAGCTGCTGCTGCAAATGTTGATGAAAGTGTGGCACTACAGTTAGCGAGTGCGTTCAATACTCGCCATATTGCTCAAGTAAGACCCTCATACCTCGTCAGTGAACTAATTAAGCGTCCAACTGATATTTTTGCTGCCAGCTTAGAGATTGATGGTGAGAAACAGGATGTACCAATTAACCTTGAGTATGTTCAGCGTTTCTTACGAGAAGCTCACATTGTAGGCGTAAAACAGACTATTAGCTCGGCGACACTTAATCGCGGCATTACGTCGGTATCATTTTTCGACCTTGAAAAGACAATAACCCATAAAGGACTAGAAGCTGAACGCAAAGATACATGGCAACGCTTAGGTGGTATGGCCACTGCGTTTAGTCAGTTTAATCAGGGTGAAGTGCAGCCTAAGCAGCCGCTAATGCACTTGCTTACTGACGTATACGCTAAGCCAGATAAGTTGGTTGCTGCTGCCAAAGAGGTTGAAGGCTATGACGCTATTTTTGAGGGTGACGCTGGCAACTGGGAGGGCTTTACTCTTGCAGAACACACTGAAACAGTACTGCGTAACTTTGATGAAAGCTTTGCTGAAAATCTGCCCGTTGAGTTAATCGCGCCAATGCGTTTGGCGATCCTTTCTCATGATGTCGGTAAGCCTATTGCTGCCGCACAAGGCGAAAAGCACAAGCAAATGGAGTATAACGTAATACAAGCTGATGATTTCTTAGGTAAGCTTGGCATTGACGATAAGTTAAAAGACTTGTTGCTGGCAGTTATTGGTAAAGGCGAAGAGTTAGCTTTCCAAATCGAAGTAAGAGGTGCTGGTGAGCCAGCTAAGACCGCAATGAAGGAGCTTGCTACCAAAACTTTGAAGCAGTTCTACGGCTCTGAAAGCGTAACTCAGGAGCAGATTACTGGGTTTACTGAGATGTGTAAGATGTTGCAAGTATGTGACGGCGGTGCCTACACAAGTATGGCAATTACTCGCCCAACTGCTAATGGAAGCGGACGTTACCGTAATGCCCCATCATTCAATAATAGTTTTGCTCAGCCCGTAGGTTTCGGTAAGCGTACTATACGTTTGAGAGAAGAGGGTGATAGAGCAGCGGAGCCAGACTTAACCCCTAAAGGTAGTGCAGAAGCTTCTAGGTTAAGAATTAACCACGCTGGTGCTGGTCGTAAAGCACCTAAGCTTACATCGTAAAAATCCCTCTTAGCTTTAGCGGTTTAATAAGATTCTGAGCCGTTCAAAAACTTCGTCATACGTTAGTACTACTGTGCCGCTAAGGTTACGCCTGTAAAGCTCAAGGGATCGTTTCTCAGTAGTTTTAGTCAGCGTTTCACAATTGCCAGCAACAACATAGGTGGCGACGTTTACTGCGTCAAATGGCTCTAGGCCATCTTGTAAGGTAGTCAGGTGTTTAAGCAGATTGTACTTATAATTTTGACCCTGTGTCACTGAGCCTGAGAGTTCGGTTGAGGGCGGGTAAATAGACCTATACTCACTGGCAAGTAGCGGTGTCATCGGGGTCTTGATTTCGAGCAGGGCAGTATTGCTGGTCTGCTTGTTAATCAAGCCAAAATCAACAATCTTACCGCCTTTACCCGAAGCGTTCGTACCACCTGTATACATTTTTTGCTGGTATACGATGATTGGCTCGGCGCAAATTAGCGACAGTATCCAAGGTCTACCGTTAAAGAATTTCTGCCAGTTCTCTTCGGTGGCGTCGGTTTTGTGGCTCTCCCAATAGGCAAGTGCTGACCTGATTCGTGCGTTAAGCACGAGGTCATTAAAGCGTAGGGCGTTGTCTTTACTGAGCTTGAACAGCTCATCGAGCAGGGTATCGTCATCTAGGCTGCTAAGTAGTTGCTCAAGTATGGGTGCCAGCTCTGTGGCGCTAGGGACGAACGTGGTGTTGGTGCGGCCTTTTTTGACAGCGTCGGCAATCTCGTTGATGTCCATTAGCCCCGATATTAGCCTCGTCACAGCGTCAGTGGACAGGTCTAGGCGGTAGCCTTCGCCAGATTTTAGCTTGCTTAGGGACTCGGTACTGTTGGTTATTTTCTCCCATTCATCTGCTTTTCGTTTGCGTTGGTAGACAAAGCTACCCTTGACCGAGCCATTTTTGGTAGCGTTGTCGTGAATAATAGGCAAGAAGACCAAACGCCTAGTATCGTCGCCTGACCTCATTAGTTCTACTGGGTCGCACTCTGAAACACCGATGAAGACTGAGGATACGTTAATAGGGTTAGCCATGCAGCCATTATACTAGCGAAGTAACCTAAATACTAATCCTTATAAAATGTCAAAGCCCTTACGTTTTTAGCAGCTCTTCCACTGCCGTGGCGACATATTCGTCGGAGTAGCCCCGTCCACCTCTATCATTCGGTGGCATAGTCAATTTTAGTTCAAAAGGTAGTTGGTTTTACATTAGGATAAATACCAAATCTAGCTGTTATGTCCAACACGCCTAAGCCGCATTTTTGTACTTTATCCATGAATAAGTCGTATTCGCTTGGAGATTCACCACGGCCCGTGATTGCCTGGTGTGTAGTGTCTAATCTTGGATCACGAAACGCACCAATTACCTTCGAGCCTTTTTTGAGCACTGCCTCGTTCCATAACAATGATCGAGCGCTCGTATATTCGTCGTACCATGGCCCCAATAGTCCATCTGGTTCGATGGGATTTGTAAAATCAAAAACATGACTGTTATACGTACCATCGGATTGAAGTACTTTGCCTGAGTCATTATCGAAACATTCCTTAATCTCGCCGTCTAGTATAAGCCCGTAAGGGCGATGGTATGTCACGGCAGGATTAGTTTTAGATACGGTGGTCATAACCTCACGCCTCGATAGTAACATTGATTCGGTAACGCCCTGCGGATTCTCGGGTACGGCTTCAAGAAATAGGTCGATTTTACGGCGCGGAACTGGATGCTGGTCGCTGAAGGGAGCTGCCCATTCTCCCTCGGGCGTAAAACATAATTTTTGCATAGCCGGGTCAATATCACCAACCAGGGTGTGGAGTAAATAGTAGGGTCGTTCTGGCACGTGAAGCATTAGTATATTATAACATAAGTGTCATAAATAACGAATAGTTGTCTAACTCGTATTTAATGCATTTACGTGCTTTGCCGAATAGCCGTGTTCTTTTGTTGTCCGGTTCGGGCAAGGGAAATGCTATATCAAAGGTTGGTTTACAGCGCGACTGTGCCAATAGAAAGGGCTATTTGCTGATGTCTTGAATGAGGGCTAGGCCTTCGTTCATGACGTTGGTGAGGTAGTAGAGGTCGGCTGCGCCGGGGGTGGGCGCGGTGGCGAGTTCGTGGCCGATGACTATGCCGTTTGGATCGACGAATTGGCCCTCAGTTAGACTGTCGGTGCTCTTTGTGAGGGTTAACTTGCCGGTTGAGGACTCAAGTGTGGGCACGGGCTTGGCTTTAGTGTGGGCAGTGATTAGTACGTTGCCCGATTCTGGTACGTATTCGAGTTTGAGGTAATCTGGGTCGGTCTTATCAAAGCGGGCCAGTATTATGCTGTTGGTTTCCGGCTTGTAGAATACGGCAGGATCGCTCATCCATTCGATGGTATTGGTTTTGGGGTCGCGGACGCCGACATTGCCGTTAATGACCGTACGTTTGTAGGCGGGGTCAAAAAATTCCTTGCGGGCAGCATCCATCTGGCCTTCGGGCGAGCGGGCATAGACGAGTGAAGGTAAGTTGTCCTTTGAGGTAATCGGGTGCACTACGTAGGCACCATCAGCAGTGTCGGGAAGTTCGTAGGAAATATTGCAGACTCCGTCGGCCTGCGAAAGTTCGTAGCCAAACTTGTTCTCATAGTAGATGCGGCGCTGCGCGCCGGCTGCTACGTCGCCGTCAACCGTGCCGGTAAAGTCTACAAATGTACTGGACACGCCAACAAGCCGAGGTTTGCCATCAACTAGCTTGAACGCGACAGATCCACTATTGCCTGGGGTACAGAACGAGCCGTCGGCATTGCGGACAACTGCTGCGGTGATGGTGTTAAAAACTTGCCCGGTGCCACGGACGGTAGGCGTATCGTGGCCCAGTACGGTCATGGCAATTGATTGGCGCTCGGGCGCGCCCGTAGCGTTATTTGGCTGGTTAACTGGCCAACCACCGTCGTATAACACCTCGCCTGGTTTGATGCTGGCGAGCTCGTCATTGGAAAGCCAAGCTTCTTTAACCTTGGCTTCTACTTCGTTAAGGGTGGCACCCTCAACGTCGAGCACGCCGATTACAACGTCACGATTGGTGTCGGCACCAGGAGTTAAGTACTTGGCTATTTTGCCGACGGTTGTGAGCTCCGCTTGGGTTGGGCCAACCAGGGATTCAGGCAGTTCGGGGGTAATTACGTAGTGCTCGCCATTGGTGTCTTGGATAATTTCGCGGTAGCCGAATTTGTCGAGTGAACAGTGTGCTGCCGTGACGATGCCAATTGGCGCGCCATCATCGCCGCGAATAACGTAGTTGCTACAACCTACGTCACTTGAGCGAGCAGCGTTGAGCTCGATGTTGGAGGCGGCGGCTTCCGGAATGGTGGTTTCTATGTGGAGCGGCAGGAGCTCGCGAGTAACTGAATTGGCGTCGCCGATGTTGACAGGTATTTCGGGCGTAATGTCGACGCTTCTTTTTATAGGGTGAGTGACGGGCTTAGGAGGGGTGAGTGTAATACTCTCTGTAGGTACTACCGGCTGTACATCTACTGGTGTCGGTGCAACAAAGGGTTCTGGTGTGGGTGGAGTGTTTTCAGGAGACGCTGGGGTCTCAGCCGTAGTGTCGGCAGGAGAGGGTACTTGCTCGCTAGTAAGTTGACTGGCGGCGTATGGGTTAAGCACGGTGCTGGCGACAACGGCACCGGCAGCCCCTGCAACTAGGGCGAGCCGTTGGAGATTGGTGACTTCTGGTTGCTGTTTGTGTTCGGACATAGAAGCTAATATTAGCATAAATACTATAAAAATTCAATTAAGTTGTATAAAACTACAATGGTTTGCGAAGTGCACGGGATTTTAATGCCAGTCCAGGGAAGTAAATGCGTCTTTGTGCCGATGACGGTTATGCTATACTTGAAACATTATGGGGGCACAAACTAAAACGCCAGCGATAGAAGCCGGTAGTACCGGCGAGGGAAGTTTGGGGCTAGAAAATGCGCGTCCACCCAGAAATCGCGGTAAGCGGCTCAATCTGATACTAGGGATTATAACGGCCATTGTGGTAATTGTAGCCCTCGTTGTTACTCTCTGGCCGCACGACAATAAGAAAAATGCGGGCAGTAATAAAGCTACTAATTCGTCTGCCACTGAGGCCGATAAGGCTGTGCTTAATGCGATTGCACAGAGCCACGCAGGTAATGACGATGCGGCCACATTGACACTACAGAATTCTCTTAAAAGAGCTAAGACTCCAGAAGATAAGCAGGCCATCATATTGCAGCTATGTAACATGGCCTACGACAAAAGCGACTATAATGGCTCGCTACAATATGCTAAACAAGCCGATACTATCAAGCCGATTGCTGCAACCAGCTATGCGATTGCCCGAGCGTCAGAAATGCTTGGTGATAAAGCTACAGCTCTAAAATACTATAAGATTGAACTTGGCCAGTTAGAAAAAGATGTGTCCACCTATCAGACCGACAAGCAAGAAGTTGAAACGAATATACAGAGGGTACAACAGTAATGAGTAAGTTTAGAGCTTTTTGTTTGCTTTTGATTGTAGGCTCATTATCTCTAGTGATTGTTCATCAAGTTAGTGCTGCTGTAGTTAAGGGACGTGTGAGCTACCAAGGGTACTTTTCGGGCCAGTGTGAATATGCTGGCTGTGCACTTGATCCCGGAACCTTTGTTTTTCCGGGCGATGGAATGGTAGGTGTTTATACCAAGGATGACCTAATAAATAGGGTTAGAAACAGCTTAGGCGGGGATCTGGCACACCGAATTGGTGCAGAATTCATCATTAACACCATGCTCGGCCGTGACGGGGCGGTTGCAAATATAAATATAAATGTTGGTGATGCGGATTATAACGAGTGGTTAACACGACTCAATGACCCTAGTGTAACTATGAACCATGTCACTCAAGGGTATAAAATTAATAGTTACTACACCAATGGACCTAAGGTTCATGATGATGCCTTTGAGAGTTTTAGGAATCAGCAACCTGCAGTTGACACAATCGTCCTCTACTCTAATGGCGTGCCGGTCTATATCTTGAAAGTCGCCTGTGCTAACCCATTAGGCGATATGCCTGGGCTGCCGCGTGTTCCGCCCAGGGATCAGCCACCGGTTTTGGGGCTTGATCCGCCGAGCTGTACTACGTTTAGTGGTTGGGCATTTGATGCTGATAATTTTGGCTTACCGGTTAATATTCGAATAATTATTGATGGCTGGTATCAGGTAGACTTTACTGCCCAAAGCCCTCGGTCCGATATCAACGGGCCACCAATGAATGTGCCAGGTCTCCATGGGTTCAGCTGGAGTGTGCCGAGCGGGTTTCAGGATCTAAATGCCCATAGTTATTCGGTGATGGCGTGGAGCAATATTAGTCCTGGAGGCGTCTGGATACCGTCTGCAACGCAGAGCGGAGCCTTTGCGCCTTGCTATGGCGCTGCCTGTGCTCCCGGAAGCGCGCAGATTAATGGTGGCAATATTGTAAGGGTAGGGACTACTATTGATCACTTTAGTACGGCGGCAACTTTTGTAAACACCGGTTCCAAAACGTGGGATAACCATATAACGGCCAAGGCCGTCTATAATGGTAAAACCGCAACCCCAGCTATAGCGCTGACACCGGGTGGAGGAGGGTCGTCGGTGGTCACCTTTGCGCCGAGCGGGGGCTTTAATGCTCCCTCGACGCTTAATCATCAAGTGGTGCCCATGAATATGTATTATGACGGTACCCTAATTGCAAGCTGTGCTGGAGAGTTTGACCCGTACGTTGACTACAAGCTGTCGCTGCTACCGACGGCTGGCAGCTTAGTGCCTGATAATGAAAATCCTACTGCCTACAACTATAGTACCGGTATTTCGGTACTCTACGGCAACCTTGCCGACAGCGCCAAAGCAACTAACTTAGTCTTTACGGCCCCGGCTTATACTAGAGACGTAACGCGCAACGGCTCATCACTGCCACCAGGACCGGAAAGCAATGACAAGTATGGTAACCCGGTCAAGAACCATCCGTTACTCGTGCGAGTAATAACCAATCCTACTGGTGGTGAAATATACTGCCCGAGTATTAATGTTCCAACCTCAATTGGCTACGTGAACGCTGCTGGGGTAACGGCACAACAAGGCGGGCCACCACTCAATGATGGCAGATGCGACACCGTAGCCGACAAGCCCTATGCTCGTTTCTATAATGGCGATGTTTCGGCAGGCGGCGGCTTTAAGCTTAGTGGCGCCGACACGGAGTGTGTTAAAGATGGGTCAATTCAGACGTTTAGCCGCAAAATAGGTGCCGATGTCCGTGGTACGGGCTCGGCAGTACAGCTGGGGGCGATTGCCTTTAACGCCTCAACTATTGATAGCTTTGCTAGCGCCAGTTTGCGCACAACGGCGCCGATAAGCGATACCGGGCTGACCTTTGCCCACCAAGTGGCCGGTGGCTATGGTGATGCCTTGGGCGTACAGCACTGTGTACCCAACTACTTTGCTGTCATGCCGTCTGCTGCGATCGACAGTACTGCTTACGCTGCCGGGAACACCCAGCAGGCCTATAAGCACACCGGTGATGTAACAATTAGCAGCAACATTAAGGTCCAGGATGGCGCGCGTATTAGCCTATTTGTTAAGGGTAACGTTATTATTAAAAATAATATTCAGTTTGCTAACAGTTCTTGGCCGCTAGATAAGGTACCATCGTTTTACATTGTGGCAGAAGGCAACATTTATATTGATGCCAATGTTACGCAGCTTGATGGTGTATTTATAGCCCAAGGCAAGACGGGCAACGGCCTGATTGATACTTGTTCTAATGACAGCACTATGTATGCTACCGGCTTTGGCTCACCACTGCCTACGGTGTGCAACAAGCAGCTAACGGTCAACGGGGGCATGATTGCCGACACCGTCAATCTTAATCGTACCTTTGGCTCGTTGCGCTATAGCACTTCTGGCGAGAATAAAACGTTCTTGCCAGTGGTACGCAGCTGCGGCTCGAGTGGCTCGAGCGCTGACTGCGCCGCGGAAATATTTAACGCCACACCGGAAATGTACCTCACTGAGCCAAATATAACAGTACCAGGGAAGAACAAGTACGATTACATCACCAGTCTTTCTCCAATTTTATAAAACAAATACAAAGGAGCGTCTATGACCACAGCAACAATAAAAAACACCAAATACCGCCAGAAACAGGTTTGTAATCTAAGCGCTTATGCTATAATCGAGGCAAGATGAGTACAATTATTGGTGGGGATGATAGCTTTTTTGCTCTTGATATCGGGACAACCGGAATTCGGTTAGTTGAACTTAAAGGCGGCACGCCAACTAAGGTTTTACTGAAGTATTCTTACGTGGCAGTTGATCCAAAAGTTGCCATGAGTGAGTCAAAAACCGACCGGCAAAAATTAGTTGAGGTAATATCTGCACTGGTAGCCCAAGCCCGTCCCAGTACTAAAAAAGTAGTTGTGGGCTTGCCGTCTAATCGAGTCTTTACTACGGTTGCAGACGTCGGCCGCCTCTCGGCTGACGATATGGCTAAGGCGATTCGTTTCCAAGCTGACGGCCTCATACCAACACCACTCGCAGAGTCTAAAATTGATTGGGCATTGCTCGGTGACTCGCCGGTAGACAAGTCCAAGCAGGAAATTCTCCTGAGCAGCGTGCCTAATAGCTTTGTAGAAGCCCGCCTAGACTTACTCGAGTCAATTGGCCTGAATGTAATTGCCTTTGAGCCGGATACGCTCGCCCTTTCGCGGGCCTTGATTGCTCCCGACGCCACCGGCAGTCAACTTATTATTGATATTGGCCGAAAGAGTACTGACCTGGTTATTGTCCTGAACGGTGCACCGCGGCTGACTCGTTCGATTCCAACCGGGATTGAGGCGATTGTAAAGGCTGCTATGCAAGGCCTCAACATCGACGAAGCCCAAGCCGAACAGTTTGTTATGAAGTTTGGACTCAGCAAAGAAAAGCTGGAAGGCCAAATCTTTCAAGCAATTAGCGGTCCGGTTGATATTTTGACGACAGAAATCCAGAAATCGATTAAATTCTTCCAAACTCGTTATGCAGGTGTAGTTATTGACCAGCTGATTGTTACCGGCGGCGCTTCGGTTATCCCTGAGTTCCCGCTGTTTATGGCGAATAAATTTGGCCTGAATGTAGAAATTGGAAACGCCTGGCGTAATGTTAGCTTTAGCCGAGATCGTCAAAACGAACTGATGGCCCTATCGAGCCAGTTTAGCGTGGCCATTGGCCTGGCGGAGCGCCAATCATGATTGAATTTAACCTCTTACCGGATATCAAGTTACAGTACATCAAGGCCCGCAAAGCCCGCCGTCTGGTAACCACCGTTGCGATATTTGTGACTATTGGCTCGGTTATTCTCTTGGCACTTACCGTCAGCGTTCGCCTATATCAAGTCAAACGCCTGAGCGATTTAAATGATTCGATAGCCAAAAACGCAAGAACGCTCGAAAACATACCCCAGCTCAATAAGATTTTAACGGTACAAAACCAGCTGCAGAGCTTAACTGCGTTGCACGATCAAAAACCCGGGGCTTCGCTGGTGTTTGATTATTTAAATCGGGTTACTCCGGCCCAGGCCAAAATCAGTAACTTCACGGTTGACTTTACGCTGCACAGCATGACTATTACCGGTACGGCAGATGCGCTGAGCTCCGTGAATAAGTATGTTGATACGCTTAAATTTACAAAATTTGCGACAACCGACAACACAACAGCACGGGCAGCCTTTAATGACGTGGTTCTCTCAAGCTTTGGCGTTACCGAAAACGCCGCCGACCCAACACAAAAAAATAACTACACCATTACGCTCAACTATGACGAAGACATCTTTAATACCACAAAGTCAGCGGTACTAACGGTACCATCCATTATTAGTACACGTTCAGAAGTTGCTAAGCCATCTGATTTGTTTACAAAGTCGACGACCCAAAGTGATGCTAACGCAGCGGCGAAAGGGAACTAACTATGGCACGACTTGAATTTTCATCTAAAAAATTAGAACTCGATAAATCTAATACCCAAATGGTCATTGTAGTTGCAGTGGCATCATTCTTAACGATCTTTTGCTTGATTGCAGCCCAAGGCTTTTTGAGCCAAAACCAATATAAAGCACGCGTTATTGCCGCAAAGGCCAAAACAAATGATCAGCTTAAGGCCAATGTCAGCGCCGCCGGTGCGCTTACTTCGTCGTATTCAAATTTTGTTCGTGCTAATCCCAATGTTCTTGATGGCGACAGTACTAATAACACCACTGATAATGGTGGTGATAATGCACGACTAGTGCTTGACGCGCTCCCTAGTACCTATGACTTCCCAGCACTGACCTCCAGCGTGGAAAAGTTACTCCAAAATTTTGTGCTAACTTCTATAACCGGAACCGATGACGAGGTTGCCCAGCAGGCTAACGAATCTAGTCCCACCCCAGAACCAGTTGCCATGCCGTTTACCTTTACGATCATTAACGCCAGTTATGATTCGGTACAAAAGCTCATGGATACGCTCGACGCTTCCATCCGTCCTATCCAGATCGACTCCTTCAATCTATCCGGTGCTTCAACCAATATGCAGCTCACCGTCAACGCGCATACCTACTATCAGCCCGCCAAAAACCTTAACATAACAAAAGAGGTTATAAAATGAAACAAAAAGACGTAGTGCTTATTGCCGTTATCGTTTTTATAAGTGCGTTATTTGCATTTGGTATATCTAAGGTGGTCTTTAAATCATCTGCCAAAAACGATCAAGCCGAAAAAGTAGATGTAATCTCGGCTGACTTCCTGTCTCCCAGTAAAAAATATTTCAACTCTACGGCAGTTAACCCAACCCGACTTATTGAAATCGGTGGCAACAATAACCAAAATCCATTCACTGGCTCTCCGCAGTAGGCTTTCGCTATGAGCGTACTCTCATCCGAAACCCAGCAATTAGTTGAGGCAGACCTTGTAGCAAGTGGTCTGTTGACTGCCGAGAAGCTACAGGCCGAAAAGCAAAAAGCTGATGCCGACGCCACACCCCTATTTGGGTTGATGGTTAAAGATGGTTCAATTACCGAAGAGCAGCTAACCAAATCCATTGCCTCGGTTACCAAGGCGCCCTATGTCAATCTGACAGGGGTCAAGGTGGACGATAAGGTACTATCTTTGGTCCCTCAGGATATAGCAGAGCGCTATATGGCCGTGCCGCTTGGTGAAATGCAGCACCGCCTGGTGGTTGCCATGCTCGATGCCGACAACGTGCAGGCCGTGGACTTCCTCAGCAACAAGGTCGGCCGCCCACTAAAGGTCTACGTTGCTTCCGAAGCGGGCATCCGAAGCGTTCTACAGCAGTATTCAACTCGTCTCGATACGCAAATGGATGCTGAGCTCAAGATTAATTTGGGCAACACAAAATCAGTTAATGAATCAGACAATGCCGATACTGGTGACAACAGTAGCATAAAAACCATCGTGCAAGACTCGCCGATTAGTAAGGCGCTCTCGGCTATTTTAGAATATGCAGCCAAGAACCGGGCCAGTGATGTTCACATTGAGCCTATGGAGCATGAGCTGAAGGTGCGCTGCCGTATCGATGGCATCTTGCGCGAAATTATGCGCTTGCCTAAAAACACCGAAGCGCCACTGATATCTCGTATTAAAATTTTGTCTAACCTTAAAATTGATGAACACCGCATTCCTCAAGATGGCCAGTTTACCGTTAGTGTAGAGGGCCGGCCAATTGACCTCCGTATTGCCATTGCGCCCATTGTCTGGGGAGAGCAGGTGGTTATCCGTCTTCTCGATAAGACTGGCACCAGCTTACACCTAGAAGACATGGGCTATGCCGGACGGGCTCTTCGTACCATCCGTAAGGGTCTAAAGCAGTCAAACGGCATGATCCTTACCAGTGGTCCGACCGGCTCGGGTAAGTCAACCTCGCTCTACGCTCTTATTCAGGAGATCATGAACGACTCCATCAACATTGTGACGCTGGAAGACCCGGTTGAGTACAAGATGGATGGTATCAATCAGATCCAGGTCAATGCCGACATCGGCCTAACATTTGCATCCGGATTGCGTTCTATTCTGCGCCAAGACCCCGATGTGGTGATGGTTGGAGAAATCCGTGACCGAGAAACTGCTCAATTAGCCGTTCAAGCGGCCCTCACCGGGCACTTAGTGTTTAGTACGCTGCACACCAACTCGGCGGCCGGAATCTTGCCTCGTTTACTCGACATGGGCATCGAGCCGTTCCTGATTGCCTCTACGGTCCATACCGTGATTGGACAGCGCCTGGTGCGCCGGATTGCACCGGAAGGCGCGGAGCAGTATCAGTCGAGCGAGCCGGAAGCGGCTGCTATCCATACGTCACTAGCCGACCTTTTGCCAAAGACAGAAGCTGACATCGACAGGGTAGTAGAAGACCTTGGCTTTAAAAACTTGCCCTTAGTCGGTCAAAACGCTTATACTTTAAGCAGAGGAAAAGACAGTCCTTCGTCTCCGGGTGGCTACAAGGGTCGGCTCGGCCTATACGAAGTATTCGAAGTAACGGAATCAATCCAAGCACTAATTATGAAACAGGCCACTAGCGGTATTATCCAAAAGCAAGCGCAAGACGAGGGCATGGTTACCATGCGCCAGGACGGCTACCTCAAGGCACTCGATGGGCGAACCACTGTGGCTGAGATCAACCGTGTTGCTGCTGAGGAGATAAGTTGATGAATCTGATAAGCACGGGAAGGGTGGAATAAAATGCAGGGCCAACCAAGAATTGAGATACTACTAGAGCAGGTTATTAAAAAGAAAGCCTCGGACTTGCACTTGCAAGTTGGATTGCCACCGATGTTGCGTATTGACGGCGCACTAGCCCCGGCGACTGGCGCAGAAGTCCTCGACGAAGAATCTATTGAGGCACTGATTTTTGCCATCCTAGATGAAGATCAAAAGCAAATCCTCCTCAAAGATAAAGAGTTTGACTTTAGTTTTGCGTTTGGTGATCTTGGGCGCTTCCGTGTCAACGCTTTCCACGAGCGCGGTAACCTCGCTGCCGCGCTGCGTTTAATCCCTAACGAAATCTTAAGTATTGAACAGCTCGGTCTGCCCCAGATTGTAAATAAGTTTGCCGACTATCCCCGCGGCCTGGTACTGGTGACCGGTCCAACCGGATCAGGCAAATCAACCACGCTGGCGGCCTTGGTGCACAAGATTAACACCGAAAAATCTACGCACATTATTACCATCGAAGACCCGATTGAGTTTACGCACAAATCCCAAAAATCAGTCATTGTACAGCGTGAAGTCCACTACGATACCTATAGCTTTAGTGCCGCCCTTCGTTCAGCACTGCGTCAAGACCCTGATGTAGTCCTGTTGGGAGAGATGCGTGACCTCGAAACTATTGCCAGTGCCATTACTATCGCCGAAACCGGCCACTTGGTGTTTGCTACCTTGCACACCAACAGTGCCTCGCAGAGTATTGACCGTATGATCGACGTGTTCCCACCACACCAGCAGCCACAAATTAGGTCGCAGCTGGCAAACATTTTAATGGCTATTGTCTCCCAGCGCTTGGTGCCTACTGTCGGTGGTGGCCGGGTCGCTGCTGCCGAAATCCTGATTGCTAATGCGGCTGTCCGTAATATCATCCGTGAAGGCAAGAGCCACCAGCTCGAAGCAGTTATCCAGACCGGTGCCGAGTTTGGCATGCAGAACATGGACAAAACACTTGCCAACTTGATTCACGAGGGCACTATTACCTATGACGAGGCCCGGAATTACGCTGTTGATGTAGAAGAACTAGATAGGTTAATGCGGAACTAACACCTATGTTAAATTTTAAATATCAAGCACGCGAATCATCAACCGGAAAGCTCGTTAAAGCTCAGGTTGAAGCCGAGAGTGAACAGGCCGCCGCCAAGCTGATAAGCGGGCAAGGCTACATACCGCTCTCAATTGAACTTGAAAAGGCTGCCCGCCGCACATTCGGTAAGGTTAAAACTAAGGACAAAGTGCTGTTTAGCCGTCAGCTATCAACCCTGATTAACGCCGGTCTCCCACTGGTGCAGAGCTTGCGCAGTGTTACCGAACAAACTCAGAGTAAAAAGCTTAAAGTTGTTGCTAACAAGCTGATTGCCGACGTAGAAGCCGGCATGTCCTTTAGTAAGGCGCTCGCCCAGCACCCGGATGTCTTTAACCGTGTCTTTATTAGCTTGGTCGAAGCAGCTGAAACTTCCGGTACTCTCGATAAGGGCCTGGAACGCCTTGCTAACCAGCAAGAAAAGGACGCCGAAATTATTTCTAAGGTCCGGGGAGCTATGATCTATCCTTTGATCGTTTTGCTGGTGATGCTCTGTGTTGTCGGCTTTATGATCGTAAAGGTCCTCCCGCAGGTTAAGAGTATTTACGATGGTATGCCGGGCGCAAATCTGCCGTTTATTACAATAGCACTGCTGGCAGTCTCTAACTTTGTTACCAAGTTCTGGTATTTGATAATTATTGCGCTTGGCCTAGTAGTGTTCTTTGGCTCGCGTTGGGCAAAAACCTTTGGTGGACGTTCGGTAATCGATAAGCTTAAAATGAAGGCCTGGCCCATTGGCCCGCTCTTTATGAAAATGTATATGGCCCGATTTTCCCGTACGGGCACCACGTTGGTCGCTAGCGGCGTGCCCCTCATACAAGTGCTAGAAATTACGGCTGACGCCGTTGATAATGTCCACATTGCCGCCTCTATTGAGCGGGCAATCGAAAAGGTGAAGGGTGGCCGAGCCCTATCCGATGCCATTGCCAAGGATCCAAACTTCTTGGAGCTGGTGCCAAATATGCTTAAAATTGGCGAACAATCCGGGGCGCTTGAAAGCATGCTTGAAAAAGTTGCCGACTACTATGAAAAAGAAGTCGAAGACACTATTAAGAACATTAGCACCATTATTGAACCGGTCATGATGGTGATAATGGGCGTTATGGCCATTATTATCGTGGCGGCAATCATGCTACCGATTTACGGACTGGTAAATCAGACCGGTTTTAGTGGTTAATACCACAACAAAATGTTGTCAAAAACCTTGTGTTTATCGGTGATACTGGTATGATCAAACCATAAGCATTAATTAATAAAGCGCAAAGGGGGCATTTGCAATGCTTAATAAATTACAAAAGATACACAAGAAAGATAGTGGATTTACCATTA